>CANPGM010000013.1 GCA_947573605.1 uncultured Roseburia sp.
GAAATCCGTTTGAATCTTTCAAGGTTATTTCACTGTTCAGTTATCAAGGTTCTGACGGCTCTGATTTGGAAAGCCGTCCTTCAAAACGCTAGATTATAATAGCAAGAAATAAAACGTTTGTCAACAACTTTTTTCCATTTTTTCGCATTATTTTCTTATTTCTATCTTTTTTTCATATCTGACGCATTTAATCCCCTGCCTGCCGGTCGCTGCCCATAAAAATAACGCTTCGGAACGGCATTTCTAAACGCATGTTACCCAATATAGTTCATCGCATCTTTTACGGTGCGAACGCCGATTAACTTTATCCCGGTAATATCATTTAAGGAAGTCTTACAGACTTCGGGAAGAAGACATGCTTCAAACCCCAGTTTTTTTGCTTCAAGCACCCGCTGTTTTGCCATATTTACCGCACGCACCTCGCCGCTTAAACCGACTTCGCCAAAACAGATCATTTTTTCGTCAACCGGTCTTTCCTTGTAGCTGGATATTAAAGCAAGTATGATTCCGAGATCGATTGCGGGCTCGTTCATCTTTACGCCTCCGGCGATATTGACATATGCGTCGCATTCGCCCATTTTTAAACCGAGTCGTTTTTCCAAGACCGCCATTAGCAAATTGACCCGGTTAAAATCGGTTCCTGCAGCGGTTCGCCTCGGATTTCCGAAATTGCTGTGGCAGACAAGCGCCTGAACCTCCAAAAGTATCGGTCTTGTGCCTTCCACCGAACATGCGACAACAGATCCGGATGCGCCCTCCGGCTTTCCGCTCAGCATAAATTCGGACGGATTTTCCACTTCTGCAAGCCCCTCCTGGCGCATTTCAAACACGCCGATTTCGTTCGTTGAACCAAATCGGTTTTTTACGCCGCGCAAAATCCGATATGCCGCGTGTCTGTCGCCTTCAAAATAGAGTACGGTATCTACCATATGTTCTAATACGCGCGGACCTGCAACCACTCCCTCCTTTGTCACATGTCCGACAATAAATACGGAAATTGCCATACCCTTTGCAATCTGCAGCAGCGCCCCGGTCGATTCTCTGACCTGAGAAACGCTTCCGGGCGCAGAGGACACATCTTCGCTGTACATCGTCTGTATCGAATCAATTACGACATATTCCGGTTTTTCCCGGTCAATCACCTCTCTTATCACTTCAAGACCCGTTTCACAAAAAAGCTTCAGGCAGTCTTCAAAATTTCCGATCCGCTCTGCTCTGATTTTAATCTGCTGCAGAGACTCTTCACCCGATATGTATAGTACCTTTTTCTGCTGCGCGGCCAGATTTCTGCAGACCTGAAGCAGCAATGTAGATTTTCCAATCCCCGGATCTCCTCCGACTAAAATCAGAGAACCGGATACAATACCGCCGCCAAGTACCCGGTCCAGCTCCTTCATTCCTGTGGTAACCCGCTTTTCATCTGCGGCTTCAATCGACGAAAGCGACATTACGGAACGTTCTGCCGTTTTGTTTTTCTGCTTTCCTGTCCCGGAGATATTTTTTTTATCCACCGTTTCTTCTACAAACGTATTCCACTCTCTGCATCCGGGACACTGTCCCATCCACTTTGATGATTCAAAACCGCATGACTGACAGAAAAAGATGCTGGTTTTTCCCTTTGCCATATGTATTCCCCCGTGCAAAAATGTCTCCGGATTCAAAGCTTTCTATCCGTATATCCCAAGACGTTCTTCTCTTAATGTGTTCGTTTCCTGGTAGCTTAAGATTTTGCGCATATTCCGAATCGAAACAGAAAATCTTTTTAACTCCGGAATTCTGTAAAAAAGAGCGCTTCGCACTCTATATACATGCGTCTGACGACGCAGTTTCCTATATGATAAGAAAAAAATTGCCGCAACCAGGCAACATACCCTTGCGGCAATTCATAAATAAGCAAACCGATATTGTCAATCCGCTAAAAGACGTGACATCAGCATTTTTCAACCCATACCTCTACCGGTTCATTGCCTAACTCTACGCTGATACTGAGCTTTCCGCCGAGATTCGTTTTCATCCTTCCCGCGTTCACTCCGTCTACGGTAATCTCGTATTCCGTCTCTTCCTTAAGTCCCAATGTCACCTGTGCATCCTCCGGGCCTTCCACCCGAAAACGAACGCCTGCATCGGTAAGATTCAATCCTGTTACGGCTGTTCCGGGAACGGACTCATATACAAACATACCGTTTCGCTCCAGCTTCGTAATATCCTTATAGGTTTTTACCTTATAGATATCTCCCTTATGCCCGAAATTATCAAGCTTTGCCTTAGCAGCCAGAGAATAATCTCCAAAGCTTACCGTCCCGTCTGCCTCCGATCGAATTAATTCACTTATCGCAGCCATCTCTTCCTCCTGAAAACGTAAAAATTTGTAATAATATTTTCCGCGTCCGCATGTAAAAAACTCACTGCATCCTTTTTTCGCGTTTTCTCTATTATATAATAAAGCCTCTTTTTTTTCCACCTCTTTTTATGGATTGCCTGCAAATGATTTACACTCGAATACCACCGTATCTTTTCTCAATGTAACTACAACCGTATCTCCTCGTTTTGCTCTTCCTTCCAAAATTTCTTCGGCAAGTTTATCTTCCATTTCATTTTGAATTTTCCGGCGGAGAGGCCTTGCGCCGTACTTAGGCTCATAGGCTTTATCCACAATATAACTTTTGACACAGTCTCTGACTGTCAGCGTAATTCCCATCTGTTCGCTGCAGCGATTTGTCAGATCTTTCAGCATCAAAGACACAATCTGCTTCATATCCGCTTTGTTTAAAGAACGAAATACGATTGTTTCGTCGATTCGATTTAAAAATTCAGGCTTAAAAATGCGGCGCACTTCCTCCATTACACTGTTTTTCATGCGCTCATAATTCTCTTTCTCGTCGTCAGAAGAAGAAAATCCAAGCTTCTTCGGCTCTACGATTGACTGCGCTCCTGCGTTTGAGGTCATAATAATAATCGTGTTTTTAAAGTCAACTTTCCTTCCCTGGGAATCTGTGATATGCCCGTCGTCCAACACCTGCAGCAAAATATTGAATACATCCGGATGCGCCTTTTCAATTTCGTCAAACAGAATTACCGAGTAGGGATTGCGCCTTACCTTTTCGCTGAGCTGGCCGCCCTCGCCGTGTCCGACGTAACCGGGCGGAGAACCGATCATTTTAGATACACTATGCTTTTCCATATATTCGGACATATCGACGCGGATCATGGACTGTTCGTTCCCGAAAACCGCCTCTGCCAGTGCTTTGGAGATCTCCGTTTTTCCTACTCCTGTGGGACCGAGAAACAAAAACGATCCGATCGGACGCTTTGGATCTTTTAAACCGACTCGCCCCCGTCTGACGGCCTTTGCAACGGCCGACACCGCTTCTTCCTGCCCTACGACGCGCAAATGCAATGTTTTTTCCAGCTTCTTTAAACGTTCCGTCTCGGCTTCCGCCAGCTTTTTTACGGGAATTTTCGTCCAGCCGGAAACAACGTCCGCTACTGCGTCCTCATCTACGATTAATGTTTTTTTCTGCATTTCCTTTCTGGCCTTTGCCGAAAGCTTTGCCGACTTTTTTTCAAGCTCTTCTTTCTCCTGTTTACAGCGTTTCGCCTCTTCCATATCGCCTTTGGCAAGCGCCTCTTCAAGGCAAAGTTCAAATTCCTGCGCCTGTTTTTTCAGTTCCGCTTCCTCCAGCGTATGTTTTGTACTGCCGAGCCGCACTTTTGCCGCCGCTTCATCCATAAGGTCAATCGCCTTATCGGGAAGAAAACGATCGTTGATGTAACGTGCCGACAGCCGGACCGCCGCCTCTATCGCTTCATCCAGAATCTGTACCTTATGATGTCTTTCATAGTGCCCCTTAAGTCCCCGAAGGATTTCCACACATTGTTCCTCGCTGGGTTCTTCTACCGTTACCGGCTGAAAACGTCGTTCCAGTGCGGCGTCCTTTTCCACGTATTTACGATACTCTTCAATTGTAGTTGCGCCAATCATCTGGATCTCTCCGCGGGCAAGCGCCGGCTTTAATATATTCGACGCGTCGATGGCACCTTCCGCTCCGCCTGCACCGATTATCGTATGAAGCTCGTCAACAAAGAGCAGGATATTCCCGGCCCCCGTCACTTCACGAATTACTTTTTTAATCCGTTCTTCAAATTCTCCTCTGTATTTTGAGCCTGCAACAATTCCCGACAGATCGAGCGATACCACTCTCTTATCCTGTACGGCTTCAGGTACCGTACCGGAAACGATGCGCTCCGCAATTCCCTCAATAATTGCTGTTTTTCCAACGCCCGGCTCTCCGATCAGACAGGGATTATTTTTGGTTCTTCTGCTTAAAATCTGAATTACGCGCCGGATTTCTTCTTCTCTTCCGACTACGGGATCAAGCGCGTTCTCTCTCGCAAGCTTCGTGATATCTCTTGAATACTGATCCAGTACAGGTGTTCCTTCACTGCTTTTGCGCCGCCCGTTTCTGCCGTTCGGCAGCTCCTCTCTGTACTGATTTACGTCTTCGCCCATCGCCTGCAATGTTTCCGAATAGGCCTTTGACAAATTCATGCCCATTGTATGAAAGAGCCTTGACGCTGCGCAATCCGTTTCTTTTATGATTGCAAGAAGCAGGTGTTCGGTTGCAATTACATCCGAATGAAACCGCACCGCCTCTTTGTATGCGCCTTCCAATACCCGTTCGGCTTTGGGCGAATAACCGCCGCGCTCCATAAGCGCGGTTTCCGACGCCGGGGAAATCAATTCTTTAATCAGCTCAACCACTGTTTCGTAACTGATATTGTTATCATTTAAAATTCTTGCCGCAACGCCTGTTCCTTCTTTTAAAAGACCCGCCAGAAGATGCTCGGTTCCGATATAATTATGATGCAGTATTTTCGCTATTTTTCCGGCAAAATCAACTGCCTTTTTTGCCCTCGCTGTATATGGTAACTGCATGACGCCTCCCTCTCCCGGAAAAATCCGACGTTTTTTGTATGCCTATAGATCGTTAAAATCTATGACATCGATATCTTTTTTCTCATTACTCTTTTCCAATGTTTCTTTTTTATGACCGCTTTCTTTATGCAATGCGCCGCTGCGCAAAGTCTCCTTATACGAAACCGCCTTATGCGACGCGCCTTTGTAGGAAAACTCTTTTCCCCGGACTTCCTCTTCCGTCTCTTCCTCCGGCTCTTCTTCCAAGTCATCCGAATTTATCTTCTCCCGCTTTGTTCTTTTTTTCTGCTGTTTTTTCGGTTCCGGCGTTTCCTCTTCTTCCAACTCGTCCTCGTCCGAATCCCAATCGTCGTCTCCGGTACTCATTTTTATCTTGCGCCAGCCAAAAATTACGAGATTGAGAATCAGAATGAAAAGCAGCGCAATCACAATACCGAGAACCGCAATTGTATTTCTGGAAGAAGTCTTTAAGTCCCTGTATTTATCCGAAAGTTTATTATACTGTTCCTGCAGGTACCGTTCATTTTCCGATTCTGTTTCGGACGCAGTATCGGCAAAAGCGTTTAGCGCTCTCTGGTAAGTGCCTTCTTCACCGTCATACTGATACCACCCTTCCGTTCCGTCCCGGTTTACACCATAAAACAGATAAAATCCGGAAGCGTCTCCTCCCTGATACGCAGTTACACTCCTGCCTTCCGCAGTCTGAAACGATGTCTGCAGATACTGCTCCGGTACGGTAAAATCAACCGGCGCAAGCAGCGGAATTACGTAATTCTGCGGACTGGCCAGCTTTGCGAAATCATAAATGGTATCTCTGGTTTCGTCATAAATATAAAGCTGTCCTTCTTCGCCTGCTCCTTTTAAAAAAAGAAGCGACATCGTTCCTTTATTAAAGCTAAGCCCCTGATAACTGTTGCCGCGGCAATTCACGGTTACGGGCGTAAAATCCGCCGGGATGACCTCTTCGGGAACGGCCGACACAATTTTATAGACACTGCCGTTTACCGCGATCTCTCCTTCCGTCGGTAAGTCTTCCTCCGGTTCTTTTGCTCCGCCCGGTTCCTCTGCTCCCGGAGAAACCGGCGGTTCGGTCGTTCCTGCCGCCTGCCTGGTTATTTTAATTGTGTAAGTGGCCGTTGTACCGTTTTCCGCCTTTACAACTATTTTCACATCATTCGTTCCGACAGAAAGACTTGTATTCCCGCTTACGGATTCCACCGTCGCTTTCTGATTGACCGGAACTGCGTTTACGGCAACCGAAGTCACATCGTTTGCTACCGTTGCCGTATAGTTTACATTACTGCCGCTAAATGCAGGGGAAAGCGTTCCCGGAGAAATACTCAGCGTTTTCAGAGAATTATCGGCTGACAAAACCGCCGTGTTCCCACCGGCGCTTCCGCCTGTATTTCCGCCTGTATTTCCACCGGTACTTTCGCCCGGATTGGACGCCGCATTATTTACCGTAACGCTGGCGCTGCTTCCCTCCATTGACTCCAGTTCTTCATTTGTATCAAAGTTCACTCCATCCGAAGCCGAGAGCGTAAGAGACGACGTTCCGGCAGAAATTGCTTTCAAAGTTACGCTGAAACTGTCGGTCGGCACGGTAACGCTGCCGCCACCGCCACCGTAAGTGGAGGCGGAACAGCTTACAAACTCTAAAATTCCGGCATCATAGCTTAATGTCATTGTCGCCAGAGCGCTGCCCCCTGATTCAGTTGTCGCCCTGACTGTAACCGTAACCGTATCTCCGATGTTCAAAGTACCTTTCGATACGGCAATTGAGGTTTTTCCCGCTGCCGCCCACGCCGTTTCTCCAAAACCGGCCAGCGTACCAATCAGCATGAGAAAAACCAGTAAAATTCCTATCCTTTTTTTCATATGTTTCCCCCGTAATCATTGATTATCTGTGAAATATTAAGAATGTGCTTCTGCAGCAGAACAATATCTAAATTGGACACTCTGCCGTCTCTTCCGATATCGGCCGCCTTTTCATACGCGCCGGAAAGCTGTACGATTCCGAGTATCTGTTTTTGAAGCATAACAAGGTCAATGTTCGATATTTTTCCGTCACCATTAATATCACCATAAATAACAATATCATACTGTTTTACAACGTTTCCGTTTACATAAACCGTTACCTTATCTCCGGTTCCTGCAATTCCGGTATTTTCCGCGCCGTCCGCTTTTAAAATTTTAACGCTGCAATTTACCGCCGAAATATTGGAAAGCACGGCGCCGACTGAAGTCTGCGGCGCAATTCCGGTAACAATTTCGTCCACATGATAAGGAGTAGAAATCGAGGCGTTGTCCGCTACGATAATCGAACCTTCTCCCGGCGTCTCCGGTTGACCCGGCGTTTTTTGTCCTCTGACAATATTAATATTGTAACTTCTGGACATTCCCGCCTGTGAAATGCAGGTAATGCTGATTCTGTTTTCACCGTAATTCAAAGAGTAGCTGCCCGTACCGGTTACGGCTGACTTTCCCGCTACGGAAGTCGCTTCAATAGCGACGGAATCGGTTCCTTCCGCCACAATTAAAGAATACTCCGTTATGGAAGGCTGAAACGACGGCGTTAAGCTGTGACCGGAAACCAAAAGAGCAGAAAGCCAGTTATTCGGATTTCCTCTGTCCACAAACGAAACGGCCGCCTCCGGCATATTCAGATAGACCGGAATCCGAAACACAAATCCCGTATTTTTGTTTTTATAGGCACGGCCGATGCTGTTCCCTTCCGTAAATGCAGCCATCACATTAGTCATATACTGGTGCGTATACAGGTTCGAAGTATTTACTACATTAAATTTTTCAAAATATACGGTATTCTGCCCCTTTTTCACATAACGATCGGAAATTACTTCGGAGCCTCCCCGCAGAGATTTATAGATGCTGTCCCAGCCCATTTTTCTGGCGTATTCCAAACCGTTTATTATGGAAGAAGCCGTCGACGTCGTATACGCCCCAATGTTAAAATGATTAAAATATCCGTTATAGCCGGAATATGTACCGGAAATCAAAGGACTTTTTCCGTCGCCCTGTTCCTGTTTACAGCGTGAGGCAAGATGATAGGGACTGACTTCCAGGGATTTTCCAATCTCCGCAAAAGTGTCCGCATATCCTTTTATAATCCCGTCCGTATCGGCAAAACTTCCCGCCATAAAGGTATTTTCGAGGATATTGGAGACCCCTTCCGCCGTCTGATATTCTTCATATTCCAGAGTTTCAAACTGAAAAATATAATCTTCATTTAAAAAATTACGAGGGTCCATGCAGTAAGCGATATATTCTGACGAAGCGCATACCCAGTCAGCTCCGTCAAAACCGTACCACTGATTCGTACTCCAGTTATACGCCGTAGGATCCGTTGACTTTCTCGAATCATTTACTGTATTCTGAACGAGATTTCTGCCCGTGACGCTTTCGTTTTTCACGGCATCCGACCAGTCAAGTCCGGTAGGAATCGGAATAAACTTCCAATCCGGGTATTTTTGATGCAGAAGGGCAAGCGGTTTCGCATAACTCTCCGGGAACCCTGCGGCAATGAGCTCTTGCATATACGCGGCGTCTGTTCCCTCTCCCGGCGGTTCCTGCCCCGCGCCGTCAATTTCCAGATAATCTCCGCAAATCCAGCCTGTATAAGAAATATCCTGTAAAGTAAAAGAAATCTGATACCAGATTTTATCATTCTGCGCTAACGATTCGCCCAATACCGCAACCTGTGTCCCGACGCTTACGCTGACCAAAACGGAATAACCCGTTCCGGCGCCGGAACGAACATTGACGCCGGTTGACGCATTTACAACGCGGCCCGTGCGCGGAGCGTCATTTTCAGCAAATGCGGTAATTGATCCTCCCATCTGCGTCAATGCGCAAAACAACCATGCAAAAACCACGATCCATACGGCCGCCGTCATCCAGTGTAAACGCATGTTCTCTTTCGTTATGCTTTTTCTCATGTATTCCTCCAAAAGCAGTCTTATCTGAAATGTATCTGAAGCATCGCAATATAATAGCTGTTTCTGCCATATCTGCCGATTGTTTCTATTATATGAGATTCCGCATACAGCGTCAACCGGAAGATACGTTTCTCAAAAACGGACGTCATATGCCTTTGTTGTCAAATTGGGGGATAAAGCTCTCTTTTGCAGTTTCTCCCTCCTGAATATAACCGTTTTCCACACCGATGGAAATCGCGTAATCCACCAGTTCTTCGTATTCCTCTTCCGTTGTCTTCCTTGCCAATTCGCTATACGCTTTCGGTATTTCCACAGGTGTAAACTGATTCATAATACTGAGGTAAATGGTATCCCCGAATGTTTCGTACAGATATCGAATGATTTCCTTAGAATCCGAAAGACACCCCGGAAGCAGCAGATGACGTACAATCGTACCACGTAAAATAAGCCCCTCTTTTGAAAAAATACAGGGGCCTGTCTGCCTCACCATTTCTGCAATTGCCGCTTTCGCGATTTTCGGATAATCCGGCGCATGAGAATACCGGGCGGCGAGTCTTGTATCCATATACTTAAAATCGGGAAGATAGACGTCGATTAAACCATTTAACGTCTCAAGCGTCTCTGTCTTTTCATAACCGCCCGTATTATAGATTATCGGAAGGTTCATTCCCTTTTTCTTCGCCAGAATAAGCGCCTCTTTTATTTGCGGGACAAAATGTCCTGGCGTGACAAGGTTGATATTATGGGCTCCCTGTTCCATGAGTTCGGTAAAAATATCGGACAGCCTTTCCATACGGATTTGTTTGCCAACATTCCCTTCCGCGATGCTTCGATTCTGACAGTACACGCAATGCAGCGCACAGCCGGAAAAAAAAACGGCTCCCGATCCTTTTGTCCCGGAAATACACGGCTCTTCCCAGAAATGCAGCGCAGCCCGCGCCGCTTTAAGCTGCCCGGTCTGTCCGCAAACGCCTGTTTCTCCGTTTTTCCGATCCGCCCCGCATTCCCGCGGACACAAATAACATTTTTTCTGCATAACTTCTTTTCCACTTCCAGATCCGCCGTCTGCAGCGGCGCTGACAACGCGTAATATCCCCTAATGGGAAGAACGCCTGTTTTTGGCGTTCTTTTAAATGAATGGTTCCATTCTCGTTAAAACATCAATAAATTTTCCGATTTCCACCCATGCTCTTTTTGACTCCGGCAGCATCAATGCCGCCATCTGAAAAATATGAAACATCCCGTCGTAAACGCTGATACGAACCTTTCCGCCCTGTTCCCGCACTTTTGCAGCTACGCTCGTAGAATCACTTAGCAGCATTTCATAGGAACCGACCTGAATCAGCATTGGCGGAAATCCCCGAAAGTCTCCAAACAGCGGCGAAATATAGGCGTCCATCGGATCGTGATCCCCAACGTAATCTTTGTTATAAATCAAACTGTCCCTTGTCTTCCCAAACAGCGGATCTCTTTCATAATTCGAATCGTATGATTCGCCGCTCGCAGTCAAATCGGTCCAGGGCGACATTGCAACAATTCCGCAGGGCATCTGCATTCCGTGGTCTTTGATATAATGACAGAGCGCCATAGCAAGTCCGCCTCCCGCGGAATCGCCCGCCAGGATGATCTGATCCGAAAACCAGCCCTGTTCTAACAGCCACCGGTACGCCGCAACCGCATCTTCCAGAGCCGCCGGATAGGGATGCTCCGGCGCCACGCGGTAATCAATCGTAAGCACGCTCATCCCCTTGCTTACTTCGTTGTAAAGTCCCGCAAACATACGATAAGCATTCCGCATTGCGCCGATATAACCGCCGCCGTGAAGCTGTAAAATGATTTTATCCGTATTCGGATTTTCTTTCAGTGAAAGAAGTTCCATTTTAAACTGTTCCAGCTCAATAATCGTATGTTCAAAACAGTCGGGACATTTCCAGGGCGGTTCTACCAGATTTTTTCTGATTTCCCCGTTTTTTAGCTTTCTTCCGATTAAATTGTCGTTTGCCAGATGGGCAATCATATCCCGAATCACGCGCCCCCTGACGCTTGCCTCGCTCTCCATTTCCGTCATGCCCTCCTCTTCGTTTGTCTTTTATCGAATATGAAATCTTCTCATTAGTTCTGTCCGCGCTCTACGGTCGCCGATAATCAGCGTACCAAGAAAAAGAAATACGGAGTAACCCGCCGCAAGCCCGGTCAAAAGCGGCGCCGTAATAATACCTGCGAAATAAAAAATCACCGGAAGCACGCTGCAGAGTATCATAAAAATCTGCCACATTAAATAGCTCTGCCAGTTTCTCATATTCACAATCATCAGAACTAAAATTCCAGTGTCTACAATTATAATTCCGGCTGGAAGCACATAATTGACCGACCAGCCGTGGTAGCCTACCGTAAAATCTACTGCGACCAAAATCAAAACCGCTATAATCGTAAGGATAATTGTTTTGGCCTTATAACCGGTTTTTCCGAGAATGGCAAACCGAATCACCATATAACCGTAAAACAGGATCAATCCCGTAATCAGGCTCCACCAGGTTTCGGACAACGTATAATAGTTAATACCCACTAACAGGGCTTCCAATAAAATTGCGGCAAACAGATAGATTCTGGATAAAAGCATCATCCGGCGTACCATAATCCGTACGTTCGGATACATATTTTCTACCTCTACCGTCGGCTCCAAAACAGAACTGCAAAGCGGGCAGCGCTCCGTTTCATCCAAAACCTCTACATTGCACTGTATACATCTGCTCATTTCAAACCTCCCGAATTTCTGCCGATTAAAGTATATAACAGCAATTCTCAAATTCCACAGTAAAGCCGACGTCAAAGTACAGTTTTTTGGCGCTTTCATTGCCGCAGTCTACAATCAAGTCCAGTTTTTCTACTCCTGGCGTTTCAAACGCGTGTGTAATCATATGGCTTAACATCCGCCTTCCAAGCCCTTTTCTTCTGCAGTCGTCCCGTACGGCAATCACTTCGATATTCCACCGCGCTCCGCTCTTTTTTGACAAAACGCCATAGGCCGACAATACGCCGTCCGTCCTGATTACAAAAACACGGCGGTTGCTGTCTTTATTTTGTATAATATCGTTTCCCGAAACATAGATATCAGGAAATATCGTATCATGTAAAACTGCAAATTCCTCAGAATCCGACGGCTGCAGATCGGAAATCTCACCGTCACACTCTGCCAGATTTTTTTCCGCTCCCCGGATAAGAATCAATCCGTATTCGTTTTCTTCCTTTTTCGCCGACCACGAGTTCAAAAACGCCGCTAAATTTTGATTCTGAATTGGAAAATAAAATACAAATTTTACTTTTTCTCCCATTCTTTCCCGCAGCGCGGCAAGCAATTCTTCCGCGATCTTCCGATAATCCGCCTCCGCTTCCCGCGCAATCAGAAGATTTACATCCGCACGGTTCTTAGCTTCGTCAGGAAAACAGTTCGCGGCGCCAAAAATCGCGCCTCCTTCCCGGTATACCGCCAGGCATCCGTTCTTCGCGCTTTCAGAAAAATCTTCATAAATATTCTTCCGCAAATTCGAACAAAATGTCGAACCGTAAGCCGGTTCTGAATTGACCGCGAATGCAAAATCAGCGGCAGCCTCCAAATCCGTTTCCGTAAATTGTTTTTCAATCATAATTTACACCATTGCTTTCTATTTCCACTTCTACGCCGTCCGACGCAATTTTCCGGAAAAAACCGCGCTGTACCGACGTATCTTTTAAATCGTAACTAAAAGAAAATACAAGTGTATTTCCATAGGAACAGATTGTTCCCTTCAGATGCTGGCCCCTTGACATGGCAAGAAATGCATGAAACAGTTCCACATACGGCTTATAGTGCTCTTCCACCTCAACATTCCCGATGTTTGTAATAGTCGTTGTGTTTGCAAGAGCCGACTGTGTATAGATAAAACGCATCGCCATATTTTTTAAGAAAAGCGGTACCGCTCTTGCGATAAACAGCTTCTCATTGGAAACATTATAAGAAAAGAGCTCTTCCAAATGCTCCCGGTTTATCTGATTTCTCAGACTTTCTCTTACAATCTTAAGTACTTCTTCGAACGTATAGACTTCTTTTGTGGGATGAAATTCCGCCGAAACCATTACAAAGAAATTTTTTGTCGTAATGGAATTAAAGTAAGGTCTCAGATTAACGGGAACCGCAACGCGGATCGGCCGCTCAGACGGCATTCCGTGCATACATTCGACATAGACGCTCCAGATATAGACGGCAACCAGATATTCGTTAATACTGACGCCGTAACCGCGGCAGACCTTTTTCAGTTCCGGAACCTGCATATACCCGTGCATGACCCCGAATTCTCCCTTCTGAAGCTTCTCCCCTCCCAGCAGATACGCCTTTTTCGTTTTGTATCCTCTTCCGGCGCTTTTCCGGTAATTCTTTAAAAAACTATCCTCCCGGTTCATGGAAGTGCCGCTGTCTAACGCATCCCCGACAGAGGCCACCAGCTCCGGATGAAGCAGACGAAGATACTGGTAGGTCAGTTCTTTTAAAAAGTTCAGTCCGCCCATTCCGTCCGTCAACACATGAAAAACCTCCAGATTAATCCGGTATTTATAGTATGTCACGCGGAACAGGTAGCTGCGGTTTTTATTCTGCCTGATAAAGCGGCAGGGAAACTTGGTCTCCTGCTTTATTTTGGGAGCCGGTTTCCCGTTTTCCTCAAAATAGTACCAGAAAACGCCCTGACGCAGGCGCAGATTAAAGCCGTCGAATTTCGGCAGCACCGTATTTAACGCCTGCTGCAGAAGCGCCGGCTGAATCAGCTCCGTAAGCGTAACACTGATACGGTAAACGTTGCTCATACTCTCCCCGGCAATGACCGGAAACAGATGCGCCGTATTGTCCAGCTTGTCCCAGCGTATCTCCTTATCCGCTACTCTTTCTTTTTTTCTCTTTTTCTCAACTGCTTCCGTTTTCACGGATGTTTCAATTCCTTTTTTTTTCATATCGATCCCGTCCTAAGCCGGATGATTCGCAAACTGACTCTGATAGAGCTTTGCGTAAAAACCGTTTTTCGCCAGAAGGTCCTCATGCTTCCCTTGCTCGATAATGCTTCCGTCCTTCATCACGAGAATCACATCCGCTTCCTGAATCGTAGAAAGCCGATGCGCCACAATAAAGCTGGTCCTGCCCTGCATCATACGTCCGAAAGCCTCCTGTATCTTCAACTCCGTTCTGGTATCGATAGAAGAAGTCGCCTCGTCAAGAATCAGCATCGGCGGCAGCAAAAGCATGACTCTTGCAATACACAAAAGCTGTTTCTGCCCCTGTGAAAGATTGCCTCCATCCTCCGTAATCACCGTATCGTAACCGTCCGGCAGCCGCCTGATAAAACTGTGCGCGTGGGAAGCTTTTGCCGCTGCGACGACTTCCTCTTCTGTCGCTTCCGGCTTTCCCATTGCAATATTTTCCCGGATGGTTCCGCTGCGAAGCCATGTTTCCTGCAGTACCATACCATAATTATTTCGTAAGCTTTTTCTGGTCATTTTCCGGACAGACGTTCCGCTCACCAGAATTTCCCCGCTGTTTACATCATAAAACCGCATTAAAAGATTGATTAAAGTCGTCTTGCCGCAGCCGGTCGGGCCGACAATGGCAACACGCGCTCCCGGCTGAACTGCCAGGTTAAAATCTTCAATCAGCTTTTGCTCCGGAACATAGGAGAAATACACATGTGAAAGTGAAACGCGTCCGTCCGCCTCTTTTAATTCGCATGCGTCGAAAGCATCCGGTTCCTCCGCCTTTTCCTCCATCAGCTCAAATACCCTTGCCGCGCAGGCAAGCGCGTTCTGAAGCTCCGTTACGACGCCTGAAATCTCGTTAAACGGCTTTGTGTACTGATTCGCATAACTTAAAAGCGCGGAAAGGCTTCCGACCGTAAAACCGAACTGTCCGGATTCTGCGCTTGAGATTACAAGAAAAGCTCCTACAATTCCAACTGCCGCATAAACAAGGCTGTTGACAAAACGCGTGGCGGGATTGGTGAGACTGGAAAAGAAAATCGCACGAAGCGAGCATTTTTTCAGCCTCTCGTTGATTTCGTCAAACCGATCCAGCATGTCGTCTTCTTTGGAAAATGCCTGCACGACCTTCTGATTCCCCACGATTTCTTCAATAAAGGCCGTCTGCTCTCCTCTTGTCTCCGACTGCAGTTTAAACATGGAAAATGTTTTTTTCGCAATGAAACTCGCCACAAACAGAGAAACCGGCGTAATAATCACAACCGCCGCCGTAATTTTTACGCTGATAGCCAGCATAAATCCTAGCGTGCCCAAAATCGTTAAAACTCCGGTGAAAAACTGGGTAAATCCCATTAGCAGACCGTCCGCAAACTGATCCACATCCGCAATGACCCGGCTTACTATTTCCCCGTAGGAATGCGCGTCGATATATTTTAACGGAAGACGTTCGATTTTATCAAACGCTTCCTTTCTGATATCGCGGATAATATTATAAGTAATTTTATTATTGCAGGCATTCATGATCCACTGTGCCGCCGCCGTAAGCAGGATAATGACTCCCATTTTTTTTAAGATTGTTAAAATCCCGTCAAAGTCAACCAGTCCTTTTTCTATAATCAGGTCCAGCGCATCTCCGATTAGAAGCGGCAGATAAAGCGTCATTGCAACGGTAAAGGCCGCCAGAAGAATGGAACACCCCAGATATCCCCAGTATCTTTTGATATAGCGCAGTACCTTTGCAATTGTTTTTCTCTGCTGCCCGTTTCCTTTTCGTTTCATCCGACCGCCTCCGTTTTCCTGCTCCCTTTAAGCTGAGAGTCATAAATCTCACGATAAATTGCACATTCGGAAAGCAGCGTTTCATGCGTTCCGATTCCCGCAATGCCGCCGTCTTCCAGGACAATTATTTTATCCGCATGCATGATGGATGACGCCCGCTGCGATACGATAAATACCGTCATATCCTTCTCCATACCGCGAATTGCCTCACGCAGTCTTGCATCCGTCGCAAAATCAAGCGCGGAAGCGCTGTCGTCTAAAATCAGGATTTCCGGCTTTCTGACTACGGCGCGGGCAATCGTAAGCCGCTGCCTCTGTCCGCCGGACAGATTTTTTCCGCCCTGTTCGATCTTAAAATCAAGCCCGCCCTGTTTTTCCTCAACAAAATCTTTTGCCTGAGCAACCGCAAGCGCGTCCAGAATTTCCTCATCCGTCGCGTTTTCGTTTCCCCAGAGCATATTATCGCGTATCGTTCCCTTAAACAGAACAGACTTTTGCAGAACAAATCCTACTTTTTTCCGAAGTTCTTCCAGCGAACAGTCCTTTACGTCTCTTCCGTCCACCCGGACATTTCCGTCTGTCACATCGTAAAAACGCGGAATCAAATGGACGACGGAGGATTTTCCGGAACCGGTTCCTCCGATAATGCCGACCGTCTCTCCACGCTTTACCGAAAAATGGATATCTGTCAGGGCTTCTTCCCTCGCGCCTGCATAGCTAAGCCCCACATGGTCAAATTCAACTATAAAAGAACCTGCATTTCCCTGCCTGGAAACAGGTTCTCTCTCCGTAATGGACGGTTCCGTCTCCAAAATTGCCTGAATACGATTTCCGCAGGCAATTGACTTTGTAATATTGATGATTAAATTGGCAAGCTTAATCAGCTCTACCAGAATCTGCGACATATAATTGACAAGCGCAACGACTTCGCCCTGCGTGATCACACCCTCGTCTACGCGGACGGCTCCGGTCCAGACAAGCGCAAGCGTCGCCCCGTTTACAATAATAAAGGTCAGCGGATTCATTAAAGCGGAAATCTTTCCGACAAACAGCTGCATTTTCGTCAAAGAAGCGTTTTTCTCCCGAAATCTTGCAATTTCTTCCTCTTCTTTTGTAAAAGCGCGAATCACCCTGCTTCCGGTCAGATTTTCTCTGGTCAGCCCAAGCACCTTATCAAGCGCCGCCTGTACCTTTTTATACAATGGGATACTTGCAAGCATAATCCCAAAAACTACAATCGAAAGCAACGGAATTGCAACAACGAATATCAGCGCCGCTTTTACGTCAATCGTAAATGCCATAATCATTGCGCCGAATACGATAAACGGAGAACGCAAAAACAGCCGCAGAACCAGATTGACCCCGTTCTGCACCTGATTCACATCGCTTGTCATTCGGGTAATTAACGTCGATGTTCCGACTTTATCCATTTCGGAAAACGAAAGTTTTTCTATATGGGCAAACAACGCGTGCCTTAGTTTTGTGGAAAACCCGACAGCCGCTTTTGCGGCAAAATACTGCGCAGTTACGGAACATACAAGTCCGATTACTGCCAAAAGAACCAGTACAAGACACATTTTCATAATGTAGGAACGGTCTGCCGATGCAACGCCTACATCTATAATTGCCGCCATAACTAACGGCACAATTAATTCAAAGGACGCCTCAAGCAGTTTAAACAGCGGTCCTAAAATACTTTCTTTTTTATAATCTTTTAAATATACCAGTAGTTTTTTCATGTCCTTATACACTTTTCCTTAGCGTTTCTTAGTTTTTTTCGATTCCTTTGAGCTTCTGAAGTCCCAGAATTACGGCTCCCCCAATCAGGAAGAAAATAATGTTAAATTCACGAAATCCCATCGGAGGCTTCGGAACTTCCAATGTAGTCGGTCCCATAACGACTGCATAAACAGAACCCAGCATTAACCCGACAATCAGATAAATGGTCTGCGCGCGGAATCGTTCGAGCGCCTTTCGGATGATTTTTACGACGCTGAAAGCTCCGACAAGTACACCGCAGCCGAACAGAAATACCGGAAGAAAGTGCTCGAAATTCAAATGCAGAATTTCTTTAATGGCCGTTACAAGCGGCAGATAAAGCCCCATAATCAAAAGCAGCGTGGAACCGGAAATTCCCGGAAGCACCATTGCGGAAATCGTAATCATTCCTGCAATAAATACATATACCCCAAAACCAAACGACATATTCGAAAGATCCATGCCGCTGCCGCCGGAAACAGGATTAAAATACGTAATCGCGCTTACAATCACTATGCCGATCAGCACAAAAAAAGCCATCTTTTTTTGCTGCGAGAGGCAGTTTTTCTCCTCTTTTATCACAATCGGTATAGCAAACAGAATAAAGCCGATAAACAGAGAACTGATAAAATAAATATGAGCCTCAAATACGCTCGAAAGAACCAGCATCGCAATGATAAAACCGCAAACCCAGCCGACGCCGAGCTTCAGCAAAAAAAGCACGGCCTTTTTTCTCTTTTCGTTCGGTCCGGTAATCAAATCGTCAATAGACGTAATAAACTGGTCGTAAAATCCCAGCAGGAATGCGATCGTCCCTCCCGATACGCCCGGCACGCTGTCCGCTAACGCCATGCAAAAACCTCTGATAAACTGCATGATAATCATATTCCATCCTCCATACTTTTTACACATCTAAAACAAGGGGAAAAGATGCATCTTTTCCCCTTTTCCAAAGTACATTATACTGAAACAGCCCTCATTTGTCTATCCTAACCGGAAATTTTATCCAACCGCTCATGACTCGTTTTTCATAATTCCATGCGATAAAAGAAAATCTACCCATGCCCCGTATTTTGAGCCAAACAGATGAATATTGTCAAACGTCAGCTCTGCGTTCAGATTCCCTTCTTCGTCGCATACGGCTTCGTTCATATCAATATAAAAAATATCGACTCCGTCCGCCAATGCGGCAATCCTTTCATTCCGCTCTGAAATTCCCGCATTGTTGAAAATCGCATCACTGTCCGATTTTTCCTTTGCCACTTTCATGATTCCCTGTACAAAAATCACAGCGTTCGGCTGTAATTCCCGAAATCTCGCTACGGAAGCGGCATAAGCTTCCATAAAGCCGTCAACGGTTCCGCGTCCCATTTCGTTAATCCCGATCTGAAAATAGATCTTACCGTATTCTCTGGCGGTAAGCGCCTGTTCAAGCGTTACTTTTTGTCCGTCGATTTCACAGAAAGCCTCGTTCCACAAATCATAGACATTCATCCCGACCGTTGCGTAAAAGGTCGTATCGTCCAGTCCTCCGTATTCAAACAGCCCGACCGTTCTCGAATCTCCGATAAAAATCGCGTCAGAGAAGTAATCCCTGTCCACCGTCACAAACTCCAACGGCTCGTTTTCGGGTACCGCCTCCTGTTGTATATCTTGCGCTTCTCGTATTGGTACGGTTATGTACCGTTCTTTCCATCGTTCCAGCATCAGTTCCTTTTCCGAAACTTTCGCAGCTTCGTCCCATTTCTCCCAGCTGGAAACGGTATTTTGGCTCCACGGATAAACTCCGTCGTGAACTCCTTCAAATACCGAGACAAAATAGGGGGTGGTCTTTACATTTATCTTATATCTTGCATATACGGTATCTTTTCCCCAGAAACCGACAAGCGATAAAAAAAACCAGCCCAAAAGAAGCAGAATTGTAATTTTACATTTTAATATTTTTTTTATTGCCATTTTTTATCATTTCTCCGTACAGAGCGAATCCTTCGCCGTTAAAAATTGAAATACATAAACGGATTGTTGCTGGAAATTGCCATATAGTAAATACATATCGCCAGAATCACCGCCACCACAGCCGTTCCGGCCGCCTTTCTCTTTATCTTGTTGTATATCAGATTCGGAAGCGGAGTCGAAAAAAGAATTCCCAGTAAAAACAGCTGCCAGCAGTCCTGTAAATACTTTAGCCAATCCCATTGATTTACAACGCCCGCAGGCTTTGCAAAGAACGGAAACATCCGGGAAAAATAGACTCCGAGACGCCCCGCGTCCGGTATGGCAAACGCCACCCATGTAACCGGTATTACCAGAATCAGGTACAAATGGCTGAGTATTCTGCTTTTTTCAAGCGCTTTCAGCAAAAACAACTTTTCCGCCGTCATGAAAAATAAAAGCATCCCGCCCCAGATTAAAAAATTGACGGCGGAGCCGTGCCAGAGCGCTGTAAGCGACCAGACCACAAACATATTGAAAAACGTCCGCACACGTCCCTTACGATTCCCGCCAAGCGGTATGTATACGTATTCCCGAAACCACCTGCCTAACGTAATATGCCATCTTCTCCAGAATTCTGTTACCGATTTGCTAATATACGGGAAACGGAAGTTTACCGGAAATTCAAAGCCGAGCATCTTGCCAAGCCCGATCGCCATCATGGAATACCCGGCGAAGTCAAAATATAATTCCAGAGAATAGGCGAACGCCCCCATCCACGCAAGCGGCGTCGAAATACTTTCATACCCGATCATTCCGATGTTATTCCACAGCATACCGATGCGATCCGCGACAATCACCTTTGCTCCGAGGCCGAGAACCAGAGTCCGGATCCCTTCCTCAAATCTTCCGGGCGACACCGTACGGAACGAAAGATTTTTCCGCACTTCCGAATAGTTGACAATCGGTCCCGCAACAAGCTGCGGGAACATCGTAAGGTAGGTACCGAGAGAGATCGCCGACTGCTCCGCCGGAATTTTTCCGCGATAAACGTCAATTATATACGCGGCAATCTGAAACGTATAAAAGCTGATTCCAAGCGGCAATTTGTCGGACAATCCGCTGTATTTAAAGAAAAACAACGGACCGAAATTACAGAGCAGCGCGCAGATCAGAAGTATTTTCTGCCGCCTTCCCTTTCCCTCGTCTATTCTCCGGTACATAAATCGTCCGAACAGATAATTGACCAGTACGGACGCGGCAAGCAATAAAACGTACCATTTTTCCCCTATGGTATAAAAGATGAGACTGCCGGCAAAAAGCACCGCGTTTCGGAGCTTTTTGGGCGTGATAAAATATACGATTAAAAAGACCGGTAAAAACCGGAACAAAAATTCAAAACTGCTAAATACCATGTTATTCCCTGATTTCTGTTTCTGTTATGCCGTTTTGGCATATTAATTTCTCTTATGCTTCTTTTGAAAATTATATACGAAAGAAATCAATCCTTCCAGAGGGTAAGCGCAAAATTATAATAAAATTAATAAACGCGCAACAATGTAAAACTTCTGTAACTTTCCGATAAAATTTCCGATAAAAAGAAAAAAGTTCCAAAGCGTTCCGCCGCAGGGCAGAGCGCCTTAGAACTCTAAAAAATTTTTATCTTTTATAAACAGATCAGACAGCCATAATAACGCCGCCTTCATTCGCATACAGACTGCTGACGCCGGCCGTTCCAAGCACAATTATTTTTTTAAACCGCGCAAGCTTTTCCGCCATTTCTTTTACCAATTTTGCCCGTTCGGGACAATTACAGTGCGAAATGGCAAGAATCCGTTCTTCGCAGTTTTTTGTGCGGGCAATCATGGTAGATACCATTTTTTCAAGCGCTCTGTTCACACCTCTTGCCTGGCTTAACTGGCAGATTGTACCTTCCTTCGTCGCCCCCATCACCGGCTTAATATTTAAAGTATTGGCGACAAACGCTTTTAAATTGGAAAGCCTGCCGTTTTTTCTCAGTGTCTCTAACGATTCCAATACAAAATAGGTATCCATAGAATCAATATAGCGTTCCGTTTCTTTTACCACTTCTTCAAATCCCCGTCCCGCCTCTTCAAGCTCTTTCACCTTTAACCCAATCAGCGTCTCTCCGATGGAAGCCGACCGTGAATTAAAGACATAAATCTGTTTCCCGTCCGAATGCTCTTCTTCGTAAAGTTTCTTTCCAAGTACGGCGCTGTTATACGAACCGCTTAACTTTTCAGAAAGCGTTACAATATAGACATGCTCCGCTTCGCCCTCGTAAGCCTTCATATACTGTTCCGGCGACGGACAGGAGGATTTCGGACAGGAAGGACTTTCTCTGACTCTCCGCAGAAAATCCGCCTGATCAAAGCTTTCATCGTCTACAATCCGAAAACCTTCTACCTCCAGTTCCAATGCTACCGTCTCAAAATGTCCGTCATTCTTTAACTCTTCTGTCAGTTCTCCGCAGCTGTCAATTACGATTTTAAACATTGCATTCCCTCCGCCTGGGCTTTTTTACCGGCGGGCAAAACCTCCCGCTGACGCTATTATTCCCACTTTTTTATATTTTTTTCCCTTTTCTGCCGTTTGAAAGCGCCCGGTTTCCGTCACGCAAAAACCAAAGGCAAATATGATAATCTATTACATGTAGTTTTTATTACCATGTGATAGTATCACAAAAACCCTGTTCTGTATAGAGGTAAATGCAAAATTTTCGATTTTTCCGACAGCCGCATCCGTATTACAGAGAAAAATATGCCGCAGCCATGTCTTTGAATGCCTGCTGATCCTTTGCGGCCATCAGTTCCCTTGCCGAATGCATTGCCAGAAGCGGAATGCCGACGTCGACTGTTTTTACGGGCAGAAGCGCCGAAGCAATTGAGCCAAGCGTTCCTCCGCCCGGCATGTCCGAACGGTTTACAAATTTCTGATACGGAATCTGTTTTGCATCGCAGATCTGCTGAATCACCGAGACCGCTTCGCAGTCGGTCGCATAAGACTGCGAACATGCTTCCTTTATACAGAATCCCCCGCCTAAAACCGGCTTATTCGTCACATCCATTTTTCCTGCATAATTCGGATGAAGCCCATGCGCCACATCTGCGGATAACAGTATGCTGTTATAGATTTCATATTCCGGTATGTTTTCGGCCGCCTGCTCTTTCAGAATCCGATGCAACAGATCAGAAAGGAGTATGGAGCCCGCGCCCTGTTTCGAACGGCTTCCGATTTCCTCATGATCAAACAGCGCAACCAGATTAAGCCCCTCCGGGCGCTTTGCTTCAATGAGCGCCGATATCAGCGCCGAGCAGGAGGTCAGATTGTCCAGACGCGGCGAAGAAATCAATTCTTCGGAGAGCCCGACAAATTCCGGCTTTTCCCTGCAGTATACGGTCAGTTCAAAGTCAAGAATGTCCTTCCTGTCCACCGAAAGTTCCTCCGCTAAAAACTGAACAAAGGAATCCGTTTCCCCTAACGCGCAAAGCCCTGCAATCGGAAGCAGTTCCGTCTGTTTATTCAGCTCGATCCCTTTATTGACCTCCCGGTTCATGTGGATTGCAAGATTCGGAATGGTAAACAGATTTTTTTCGCTCGAATACAGAAAAATCTCCGGTCGGAAAGGATTGTTCCCGCGAACTGCCACGCGGCCTGCGGCGCCAAGCGGCCGGTCCAGCCAGGTATTTAAAATGGGGCCGCCGTACACTTCCGTGTTGACCTGCACATATGAATCGGATTTGATATCGCAGGACGGTTTGATTCGAAAACAGGGAAAATCCGTATGAGCGGCGGCGATTCGAATCATCGGTTTTTCCGCGGATATCGCGCACCCTTCCTGCGGGAGCGTAAATGCAAACAACGTAGTCGCGTGATGACGAATGATATATTTTTTACCCGCTTCCAGTCTCCACTCTGTTCCATAATCAATTTCCTCAAAACCGGCGTTTTTTAAACGTTCTGTACATGCCGACACGGTATGCGCCGGTGAAACGCCTTTTTCAAGCAGTTCCAATAACTGTTCCGTTTCTGTCATATTCGGTTTCCTCCAAAAATCATCATCGTATTTTACCCGCATTATCATATCATAAGTCGGCAAAAAAAGAAATCCCGTCCAGCGCACAGGAAAAAAACGGGCGGATTTTCTATTTCTGTGGTATGCTAAAAAGCAGGAACAATTTATTCTAAGAAAGGATTCGGGTGTCAAAGGGCAGTCTTTAGGCTGTTGGCTGGCAACATGCACAAAATATCACTCGCTGTATGTTCCGGCAAATGGATTCTCTAAATGCTCTGACCAGGTGATTTCTCTGAAATGCAACCGCCCGCCAATCGCCATCCCGGCTCATTGCGGGCTGTATGGTACATCCATGTACCATACTTGCAGGTATCGAACAGAGCATGAAGAGAATCTCATTTCCCTGCACAAAACAGCTCCGTGATTTATTTTGTGCAAGTTGCCGGTTCAAATCGAAAAGGCTGCCCTTTGACACCCGAATCAAGAAAGGAAATCAAAACCAAATGGTCGCTTTACAAATATTGGACATACGGGATTTTATGAACAAGCTTTTATGCAGTGAAACGTTTGACAATTTTCTGCTACAGGAAGCATTTATCAGCGGCTGCGTCAATTATCATATTGAAGGCTCGCTGAACCGGGAATTCTATTCGCAGGAGGAATTGGAAACAGACAGCCTTTCCGATACCGGTTTTATCCCGTTTGGAAAAATCAGAACGCAGTGCTTTCATCTGATAAAAGGAAAGCACACTCCGCTGCAATTTAAATTTGTATTTCTTCTTTCTCCGTCCAACCTGAAAAAAACGCTGCTGCAGACGCACAGCATTTTCACGGAAACGGATATTTCGGCGATGTTTTTAAACCTGAAATATCAAAACGGAACGCTAATGGCGACAACCGGTATTTCCTACCGTATATTTACGGCGGACAAGGGACTTGACCACGAATGGGACGCACTGGTGACGCGTTTTTTTAAAAACCATATGATTTCTTTTGAAAAAGTATAATGCTACTTTACATTTGGCGGGCGATATGGTATTCTGTCACTATGCTGTAAAACAATAAAAGCAGTAAAGAATGATTTTGGAGGTACTTTTTTATGAACAAGGGTACGGTAAAATGGTTTAATAACCAAAAAGGCTACGGATTCATTTCCGACGAACAGGGGAATGATATCTTCGTACATTACTCAGGTCTTAATATGGAAGGCTTTAAGTCTTTGGAAGAAGGCGCTGCAGTAGAATTTGAAGTCTCTGAAGGTGCGAAAGGCCCTCAGGCAACAAATGTATCTGTCATCGGTTAATCGATGGGTACACCTATAAAATCAGTCGTTTCACGTACCTTTTTCTTTTTAAATAGAACTGGTTTTTATTTTTTGGATTAAGATATTGTAAACAATGGATTGAAAAACAGATCCTGTTGCTGCAGCAGTCGGCGTCAGGGTCTGTTTTTTAATTTATTCCGGTTTGGCCGGTACTTTCCGTCAGGATATCCCGATTTCGCTATTTACTTATCCCTTTAAATAAGATAAACTTAAAAGCAAACATACCATCACGAAGGAGGATTTATTATGCAATGTCCTAACTGCGGTGCACAGCTTCCAGACAATTCTTCGTTCTGTACCAGCTGCGGCGCACCGGTAAATCAATACCAGTCCAATCCGGATTCGTTTGGGCAGAACACACAGAATTACGGACAGCAGACTCAATATGGTCCAAACGGGCAGAATCCCTATTATCAGCAGAATCCATACGGGCCGAATACACAAAATCCCTATCAGGGGCCGTACGGCGGGGGCGGCGCAAAAATGACCCGGCAGGAATTTGACCGTCATCCTGCGATAAAGCGCTGTAAGAGCAATATCACAGGAAGCGCGATCACAATTTACATCTGTGCCGGCGTCACATTTCTTATAAATGTGCTGCTTACCATGAATTTTTTCGGTATGGTGGACATACTGCTGCTAGTTGGTCTTGGTCTTGGCATCCATCTCGGCAAAAGCCGCGCCTGTGCAATTATTCTCTGCATATACGGTGCAATAAACGTGCTTTTTATCCTGATTACCACGGGACGAATCGGCGGATGGCTGATCCTTGTCGCTGCAATTTATGCCATTATAGCGACCTTTAAATACCAAAGCGCCTGGACAATGTATCAGAATACAGGTATGCTTCCCAATACATAAATGAGATACAAAAAACGCAAAAAACGCCGCAGAACGGGAAATCATTCTGCGGCGTTTTTCTACTCCATACATCGTATTCGGGTGCAAAAAGGCAGCTTTGAAACGCTCTTTATTATCTGCGCCGGTTTTCTCTCTTTATTTCATGTACATACCGATCAGCCGTTCTTTCTGGTCAAAAATCACGGTAAATGTAACGCCGACATTTTCATAGCTAACCGTCATTTCCGCAAGCGCATACTTCCTCCCCATCTGAGTCAGTTCGAACAGGTATCCGTTTCCATAGGAAACAAACGCGCCCCAGTCCATGGCAACATTTCTCTTTGCAGGCAGTACCTTCTCTGCTGAAAGATACTGGTACATACTGATATCCGCAATCTCTTTCAACCCTTCGTAGTCTTCTTCCTCAATCAGCTTAATCACCGTTTCCGTCTTTGCTTTTATGTCTTCCGGTGAAAAAATCCTGCTCTCCGCCAGATCTTTCTGCTTCGGCGACGCCCAGTAAATAATGGCGATTATCGCGGCGACGACGGCGACGGCAATCAAAAGCCGCTTTATTCGTCTCTCTCTTTCTGCCTGCTTTTTATCTTTTTCGGTAAAGCCCTCGTTAAATTCAGACGCAAGCACGCCTGGCATCCCCATTCGTTTTTCGATTTCTTCAAAACTTTCCCCGGCCGAAAGAGCCGCTTTAATATCCGCTTGGAGCTGTTTTTTTATCTCCCGTTTTTTTCCGCTGCCGCACTTTAATTTTTTTGCAACTTCTCTGATATATAATATCTGATTCATACCAACCTCTTCTCTTCGCATAATCCCTTTTCTTTAAACTGAAAATAACTGATAACAAATGTTCCTATCGCCAGCACAAGCAAAATAATGCCGCCTGCAATCTGACTTGCATTCATCTATATTCCGCCTCTCTAAAACTCTAATTTATCGCTTTCTTATTTTCTCCTGTACTTTTTCTCAATAAAAAGCACATATATAATCATCATAATAATCGCTTCCAGCATAACGCCTAAAACGGGAAATAAAAGATACGACGAACGGTCTCCAAAAAGAAACGGAAGTCCAAGCAGCGCAAAAATGATTCCGTACGCAATCCATAGCTTTCCCATTGCTCTGTTATACGAACGAACATCCTTTACCGGAAATACTTCTGCATTCGCCCAAAAACCCGCAGCCGAACTTCTCTTTGAAAAAATATTATACACTCCCATGCCGACAAAGAAAAGTCCGAATAGCACCCAGATCATAAACGCAATTACATTCTCTCCCATCTACATTCCCCCTTTTCATACATGGCCAAAACTCTGACAAAACAGACGCGCGCTCTTTTATTTTATATTTTTCATAAGCTTTCCGCACGTCCGAATGAAAATCTTTCAAAAGCAGGCGCAGCCAGGCCGCATAAGCGATCATAGCGGCATAATAACGGTACCTCACATCACTGCCGTCAATCCCGGTCTAAAATCAAAGAAACGCTTTTCTGAAACGTTTGCCACAACTTACACATTTCAGAGAGTTCCCTTTGCCCCTTATCCGTGATCCTGTAATATTTCCTGGAAACTTCTCTGTCTCTTGGCACACTCCATCTGCTTTCTACCAATCCGTCGTCCTCTAACCGGTAAAGAATCGGATAGAGCGTTCCTTCCTTTAACAGAAACACTTCGCCGCTTTCTTCCCGTAACTCCATAATGAGCTGATAACCGTATTTTTCTTCCCGAACCAAAAGTTTTAATACGAGAATCTCCAGTACGCCTTTTTTCATCTGCTTCTCGTATCGCTGATTCAAAACAATTCCTCCTTTCGTTACTTTGTATTGCTAAATATATTATATTCTAAGATATTTTTCATGTCAATAAAAACTCCCGATTTCCGCATTACGAATCAACAATAAATACATTCTGTGATCCGAATCTATGAAAAATCGGGAGTATTATAAATCCTATTCCAAAACCGCTCCGGCCCGCACCGGATGCCTGATTACGGTCTTAAGGTTTTCCGGCCTGCACTTGCGTACGTCGCTTAAATAAATTTCGTGGTGGCGGCGGGAACCATTCATATCCGGCGCATATCCCTGCGCTTTTGCAAATGCGTCCATCGCCTCAATCGTGGCCGGTTCCTCGTCATACGGTCCGATATGCATACACTGCACGCATAAGCCCTCGTCATAAGTCAAAAACTTTACTTTGGAAAAATCGATGTTCTTCTTTGCGGCCGCTTCCGCGGCCGCCCAGTCAAATTCTTCCTTCGTTACAAAGTCCGGCAGACGAATCATAGAAGTCCACAAAAAATCCTCTTTCCGGGAATAATCGACGCCCTGCGTATCCTCCTGATGCCAGAGTCCTTCTAACGGCGGCACGACATAATCAAAATATCCCGCCATCCGGTGATCGCCCAGCTTACTCATTTTGATTGTAAAAGACACTGCGTATAGAAGTCCGATCGCCTGTTTATATGCGCCTCCCTCTTCATTCGGGTTCCCCTTTCCTGAAACGGCTGCAAAATTCATCGGCGGAACAGTGATTATTTCGGGCTTCTTCTTCGGAAGATAAAATTCTTTGTATTCTTTCTTATAATCAAACGCCACTTTTAATTCTCCTTCCAAATCCGGCACTGCTCGATACGTTTTCCGTTATCGCCCTGCTTTTCGTCATAGGCGAACTGATTCAGCAGGCCGCAGGGAAATTCTTCGCACTGGCCGCAGTGCATATGACCCTTTCCTTCGCAACTGTCTTTCACAGGGCAGCTTTCGCCCCAGAACGGCTTTTCAATATGTACGCAGCCCGCGCAGTTCATTTGTTCGCGAAATGTGCATTCGCTGCACAAAATCCCGCATCTTGATTCAATCATACCGTTTTTTTCCTCCATAAATAAAACCATCCTTTCTTTTGATATCTTATTTTACTAAAATAACCATGACAACTATCTGTCATGGTTAAAATGTTTTTCCCGGATTCCTTCCGCAAATTTCAAGACGTCCTGTCGAAGCTCCGCCGGCTCTAAAAGTTCCGCTCCGCCGCCGAAAGAAGCAATCCAGCCAACAATTGTTGTTTTATCCGTAAAACCAAACGAAAAAAGCAGCCCACCGTCCGGTAAAACAGTAAAACACTTCGGGCCGTATTCTTCCACCAGACGCCACCGGTATTCGGGTTCTATTTTCGCTTTTACCTGATACAGAGGCGGAAACACCCGCTCCGTCGATAAATCGGGCAGCGGAGCAGACCGTTTTTCAAAGGCGCCGCCCGTTTTCAAATCCGTCATCCGCCCCAGCTTAAACAGGCGAAATGCTTTCCTTTTTTCGCAGTATCCCCACAGATACCAGCTTGACCACTGAAAAATCAAATCATACGGCTCAACGGTACGCACGGATTCCTCCTTCGGCGAATAATACCGAAAAGAAACCCTGTTCCCGCCTGTAATTGCATTGTGAAGCAGTTCGATTTTCGGAGGCAGGGAAGCTTTATACCAGGAGGAGAGGTCGATTAAAATATGCGGATCCCCGGCAAGCAGATTCGACGCGCCCGCCGAAAGCTTCTCCATCAGCAGCGCATAGCGGTTCGTGCCGCTTACGCTGTCAAGGCTTTTCAGTCCCGCCAAAATCGCCTGCATCTCCGAGGTGCTAAGCAGCGTACGGTCGATCTTATAGCCTTCCATAATCGAAACGCCCCCGTTTTTTCCCTGTTCCGTCACTAATGGAATGCCCGCCATGCACAGTGCTTCAATATCTCTGTTAATGGTACGCCTGGAAACTTCAAACTTTTTTGCAAGATAGGGCGCCGTTACCTTCTCCTGCTGCAATAGAACCGATAAAATCCCAATCATTCGATCCAGCTTCACGTCGTCCCCCTCCTGTCACAGGAATCACAAATCATGCTTTAAAATCACGAATTACACGAAACGCCGGAAGCACGTTCCCGTTATAGTCAAACAGCGCCTGATTGGCCCATTCGTTCCCGCACGGCCCCGGATCGTTCATATATTTTAAGGAAGCGGGCGTCGCCCAGCCGGAGCCTTTGATCGGAATCCAGGCGGGCTCCCAATAGAAAAACCCCGCTCCCCTTCCGCCTTCAATACGGCTGATACGATTTAAAAAGTCCTCCATAAATGCGCGCTGTCCCTCCGCCGTCATCGGATACTCGATTCTTTCAACAAGCGAGGGCTTAGTCGCATAACCCTTTCTTTCCTCATCCGAAAGCTTCTCGTAATCCTTATAGTCCTCCATCGTATAACCCATCGAAACTTCCGCGACGATTAAATCCTTTTCATATCGCTTTGCAATGTCGTTCATATTGTCGGTCAACATATCAAGCGTCCCATGCCAGAACGGATAATAGGAAAGTCCGATTATCTCAAACTCCTCTCCGCGCTCCATAAAATGATCGAACCACTCTCTGTAAAGCGCGTTGTTTCCGCCGTTGTCCAGATGAATCATCACGGGCGTCTCCCGTTTTGCTTTTCTGACTCCGCGTATTCCGGCATTGATAAGCCTTGCAATCTGATCGTAATTCGGAACCTTTCCCTCCGGCCAGAGCAGTCCGTTTGAAAGTTCGTTGCCGACCTGCACCATTGTCACATTTACGCCGTTTTTAAGAAACAGATCCATACTTTCCGCCGTAAATTCAAATACCGCGCGCTCCAGCTCCTCCATCCCGTAAGAAGCCCACGCCTTCGGTTTGATCTGCTTTCCCGGATCGGCCCAGAAATCACTGTAATGAAAATTAAGCAGAACGCCGAACCCGGCCTCCGTCACTCTTTTTGCAATTTCAAGCGAAGTCTCTATATCATTTCCGCCAGCTCCGTAAGGCTCTCCCGCTTCCGATTTCGGATCGTTCCAGATACGGATGCGAATGGTATCCACATCATATCGTTTCATAATATCCAAAATATCCGTCTCTCTGCCGGCGTCGTAATACTTCGCACCGCACCGTTCCAGTTCAGCCAGCGTGGATAAATCCATTCCTTTTATAAATTTCATACTCATTTTCCTCTCATTCTGCCTGTTGCAAAACCCTGTTTTATATGCCGCGGAAACGGAACGTAAACGTCAGCGGCTGCGACGTATCAATATGATATTCCGGATGCACCTGCGCTCCCCAGCTGTCGTCTCCTCCGACGCCCATCTGTGCGAGCGCCGCTCTTACTACCGTATAATGAACCTGCGGAAGTTCGTAAGAATGCATGGCGTTCTCGATCTCATGCGGCGTATACGGCAGCGCGGAAAAAGAAATTCCGTCTCCTTCAAACAGCATACCTCTTCCTCTGTCGTCCGTAATTTTCGCATAGCGGACTTCCGTCTTATTCCCGCATTCCTGAGGCACAAGGTATCCCGCCATATTATCCGCAACTTTATTTTTGTAAACGCCAAGCTTTGCACCGCGTTTTCTGTCCGCATACGTTTCCGCCGGACCGAGTCCGTACCATTCCAGCCTGTCATAGTCCGCGTTTAGTTGAAACATCATTCCAAATTCCGGCATATCGGGAAGACCGGTTGCAGGATCATAAGTAAGCTTCGTCTCAACGGTTCCGTCCCCGTACACCGTATACGAGACCTGACATTTTGCGGACGGTGTCGTCGGGAAATAATAGGTAAAACCAACGGTTACGGAGTAATCCGTTTCCGAAACGGACATCGGCACCTCTTCAAACATACCGCCGCTTCTATGGCTTAGATACATACTCGCAATCTTCCACTGTGCATAACGCGCCGGCGCCAGACAGCCCATATCGTTGTCCGTCGGCGCGCGCCAGAAATTCGGCATCGGTATTTTTTCAAGCATTTCTTTTCCTGCATAACGGTAAGAAACCATTCCTCCGTACTGACTTGAAAAGAGACAGTCAAAATCTTCGCCTTTTACCCCAAGATTTATTTTTCCGTGAACCGTCTCTATCTTCTTTTTTGACGGCACATACGGTTTTGCTTTGCAAAACACTTTCTGCCCGAAAGCAATCTCATATCCGGCGTCCGCCCAAAGGCACTTTTTTGTCAGACAAAAAGAGATGGTCAGCACATATTCCGCGTCGTCCGGAATCTCAAACGGAAGCTGAAACGTCCCCGAAGTAAGCGGAAATACGACAACCAGCATCTGCTTTTTCCGAACCTTTACGCCTTCTTTTTCCAGCGACACCTTACACTGAAAACGGTCGGTATTTAAAAACAGGTATTTATTTTTTACGGTAAATTCCCGTTCTCCGATTTCAATGTCGATGCTCTGGTAATTGAATTTTACCTCCTGCATCTTCGGGGAAGCTTTTCTGCCGCCGCCGTAGCAGATCCCGTTTCCGCTGAAATTATAGTCCGTCGGACGGTCCCCGAAATCCCCGCCGTAAGCGTAAAATTTCTTTCCGTAGCGATCTTTTTTTACCAGCGACTGATCGATATAATCCCAGATAAATCCGCCCTGATAACCCTGTTCGGTATCCGCAAGCTGCGTATATTTATGCATTGCTCCGCAGGAATTTCCCATTGCATGTGTATACTCGCAGCAAATCAGAGGTTTTTCCGGATGTTCTTTTAAATAGTCCTTAATCTGCTCCACGCTCGGATACATCCGGCTTTCCATATCGCTTGTCCCTTCGTAACGCCTGTCGTTAAAAATACCTTCGTAATGGACAAGACGGTGCGGATCAAGCCTGCGAAATTCCTCCGCCATTGAAAAAAGCACGCTTCCGCCGTAGGACTCGTTGCCGCACGACCAGATTAAAATGGACGGATGGTTTTTGTCTCTCTGGTAGCAGGAATTGACACGGTCAAGCATCATAGGCGCCCAGTCCCCGTTGTCGCCCGGCACAATCGATTCCACAGGCGCCTTCCCCTTTATCGCAGCGTCCCAGCTCCCGTGCGATTCAAGATTGTTTTCCGCAATCAGATAAATCCCAAAAATGTCACAGAGTTCGTAAAGCGCCGAATCGTCCGGATAATGGCAGGTCCGAATCGCATTGATGTTGTTCCGTTTCATCGTAACGATATCCAAAAGCAGTTCGTCCTTTGAGACGACGCGCCCCGTTTTGGAACTGAATTCATGGCGGTTCACGCCTTTGAATACGATGCGCTTTCCGTTTAAACACATCAGCCCTTTTTTCATTTCAAAGAGGCGGAAACCAACGTACTGATGAATGATTTCTTCTGAAACGCCGTCCCCGTCAAACGTCTCTATCGTCAGATCATAGAGATACGGTTCTTCGGCGCTCCACAGCTTCGGATAAGCAATCACTTTTGACAGGGACAGATTCGTATATCCGGCGTCAGTTTCGCCTGTTACCGCGTTTATTTCTTCAAACAGAAGATTCCCGTTCTCCTTCAGACATACCTTTACCGTTCCGCTCCCAAGAACCTTTAACGCCACCAGTAAATCCGCCGACTGTAAATTATCCGAGACAAGGGGCTCCGTCCGGATATCATAGATATGGACGGAGGGAACCGTATAGAGAAATACGCTCCTGAAAATACCGGAAAAACGAAAAAAATCCTGATCCTCGCACCAGCTTGAAGACGTCCATTTAAAAACCATTACAGCCAGTTTATTTTCCCCTTCCTTCACATACGGGGTCAGTTCAAATTCCGCAGGCGTAAAACTGTCTTCGCTGTATCCTACATAAGTTCCGTTCAGCCATAACGCAAAACCGCTTTCCACTCCCTGAAAGGAAATATAAAGTCCGTTTTTTAAAAAACCCTCCGGAAGTGTGAAATATTTCACATAGCTTGCCGTCGGATTAAATTCCACAGGAATCTCATCCCGCCAGATTTCTTCCCTGCCGTCCCACGGATACTGAATATTGGCATACTGCGGAATATCGTAGCCCTCAAGCTGAATATGCGCCGGTACGCGGATCTGATCCCATGTCTTACAGTTGAAATCTTCTTTTTCAAAACCGGGAATCGACTGTTCGAAATTCCTTGCATAATGAAAACGCCAGATTCCGTCAAGAGAAATACGATATCCGCTTTCCTTCTCGTGCAGCTCCTGACGGTTTGCATAGCAAACATGATCCGAATGCGCCGGGAGTCTGTTTTCTTCAAAAAATCGAGGATCTTTCACTTTATCGTAATGAAACCGTCCCATCTCATCTCCTCCTGTCATTTTCTTTTATCATAACAAATAATCTGAAAATTACCAGACTATGTTCTTCATTCTCTCAAATTTGCCGCAAAATTATAACCCGCGCTGCGCATTCACACCCCGCGACTTAAAAAATAAGGGAAAAAATACAACCCGACGAAGGAGCGGTTCCCCTCCCCCACGTCAGGCTGTATGAAAAAGTTAATCAAAATCAAATTTTGTGAAACGTTGATTCATCGCATGATATCTGGTGCGGATCATTTCGTTTCCGGCAAGCACGTCTTCTTCTGTGCCCGTAAACTGACAGCGCATGCAGTAAAATTCGTTTTTTTCCTTATCGTAAAACATATCAATGTCGAGATCCCTTAAAAAACAGGACGGACATCTGTAATTTAGTCTGCCTTTTCCAGATTGAGCCATGTTGAAAATACCTCCTTATCAGACATTGTCTTTTTATAGCCTAACGTAAACATCGGTGAAAACGCATATCCTTCTCTGATATATCCCTCCGCGTGATCCGAGGCCGTCATAGATACCTTCGTTTCAATCGCAGGAATTACCGCGGATACCTCTAATGCTCCGCAAAGCGCCGCTTCACGGCATTTATATTCATAAGGAATCACCAGGTCCTCTTCTGCCGATGCGCCTGTGCACGTCAGCGTAATGCCCGTCATGTCCTCCGGATATTCCGTCGTGCCGTAACATGCCACAATATATTCGTTCAGTTCCACTTTTGCGGCGGGATCGCTCATATTTAAAATCGTCCGCTCGATGCGTACCGCGCCGCTTCCCTCTTCAAAATATTCTTTCGTCTGAATCGTTACCGAAAGTCCTTCAAATTCAATGTCTACCGGGTCTAAGGTCAATACGCGCGTCACGATCTGATCCTCTGACTTCTCTTCGGAAAAATGCGCCTTCGTACGGCACAGGCACAAATCGACCTCTTCGCCGTTATAGCATACCTTCGCGCTTCTGACCGTTCCTTCTCCGGCATAATGCGTAAAATATCCTGCGCGGTACTTTTCCTGAATTAAGAACGGATAAGACGCGTCCTGCACATGCTTTGTCCCGATACCGACTTCCCATTTCAGCTTTGCCGCATACGGACGCAAGTCTACGATAGCGCCGCCCTGATCCATATTTACGCAGGCTCTCATATACGGGTCGCAGTACCAGAACAGCTGCTTATCCGATCCGTAGAGAATATCCCTCCAGAGCGCGCATTCCGGTTCCGTGTAATGCTTCTTCTCACGGTAGTAATCGGCAAATTCGGACATCGTCATATCGGTCAGCAGACCTTTCTTTTTCAGCGTCCCATAATACGCGCAGCCGTCTTCGTAAGATTTTAGCAAAAGCTCATACGGCGCTTCCCAGCGTCCCATTTTATTCATCCAGCCCGGCCCTACAAACATCATGTTGTATGCGTAGCCGTTATTGTATTTTTCCAGATCGCGGTACTGATCCACCAGATTATAAAAATACGGCATCTCCCATGTTTTGGAATCATAAATCATCCCCCGCAGCACATTCTGCGGATGCGTGCCGAAATTGGAACCGTTTCCGTCGTAACAGGCAATCAGGTCTCTTGAAAGATGCGGAATCGCTACTATTCCCGAATCCTCCGCCTTATTAGCGGCAGGCGCATGGGTATTCTGTTTTGAAGGAATCCACGGAGCCCACGGACCGCCGTCAAATAAAGTGTACCAGGAATTGTTGCAGGTGTGGTATGCCTTCGGTCCTTCCTCCCAACAGGTCGCAACCGCGCATTTCACCGAAGGATACTTCTCTTTAATATAATTGGTAAGCTCGGCGTCCATATAATAAGATCCCGTCGATTCGGGATAAAAACCGAACTTTTCATGGAATTTTTCAAACACATCGTTTACGATTTCTTTTTTGTCTTCCATCGAAAACATCCAGATACAAAAATCTTTTGTCTTATATTTTTCACGAAATTCTTTACAGGGAAGCCCCAGCAGAGACAGTGCAATTTCATCTCCGTATTTCTCGTGATCCGCTTTTGCAAGCTGTACCGCCTCTTCGTTAAACAAAGACGCATAGGTCATCTGAATCGTTGTTTTTAAACCGTTTTCATGTGCGATCCGCTGCTGCGTCTTAAAAATATCAAGCGACTCTGTTAAAAGAGCCTTTCTTCCGATATCCTCCGCCTTTCCGTGTCCGGTTACTTTTTCCGCATATTCCGGAACCATTTCCGGTCGATGAATCAGATTTAACACAAATTTGTCCATGTTTTCTCTCCTTCCGTCATTCATGATATTTGTGAAATCAGGTAATCCCTGTTTGCGCAATCGGTTGTTCTATGAGAGCATTATATTATGGATTATATCTTGTGTCAATGTCCAAATTTTATAATATCCCTGCCTTTATTTTAGTACAAATATACAATGCTTTTTTCTCTCCCGTTTCCGTTTTTTCGACTGTTTTCGATTTTGTGCAACCGATAAACCAAGCGGGACATCCGAATGCGGACTGAGGTATCAAACGCTGCGCCCTCTTTAGTTTTCCGCGCCTGCCGCAAGCAGCTGTTCCACTGTTTTCTGCAGTTTTGCCTCCGCCGCATAGTACAGCGCGCTGTGCTGTGAATTGTCCGTACCGTTTACCTCCGCTCCCGCTTTCAGAAGCATATCCGCAAATTCGGCTCTGCCGCTTATTACCGCGTACATCAGCGGCGTCTGTCCTTCTTCCGTTTTTGCATTGATGTCGGCGCCTGCCGCAAGCAGCTCCTTTCCCATAAAAACATCTCCGTTGTAAGCTGCCATATGTAACGGCATAATTCCTTTCAGATTCGGACGGTTTACCTCCGCTCCTTCCGAGAGCAGCAGTTTTACAATGACCAGATTGGATTTTCGTACCGACATGAAAAGCGGTGTCTCGCCGTCATCGTTCGTTCTGCCGACACTCTTCTTACTTTTTTCGAGAAGAAGTTTTACGATGTCAAGCAATCCGTGATAACAGGCGTAATGAAGAATCGTATTGCCGTAACTATCCGAAGCGTCCGCTTCGGCGCCCGGCAGCAGCGCTTTCACAAGCTGCTGTTTTCCGGAAAAGATTGCATAGACAATCGCCGTGCGGCTGCAGTTGTCTTTTACGTTTACATCGACTTCCGGATTTTTAATAAAGGAAAGCGCCGCAATGGATTTGCCGTATCCGGCCATTATCATAAGCGGAGAAACCCCTTCGCTGTCGGTCGGATTTACGTTCGCTCCGGCGTTTACAAGCAAATTTATAACCGCGATATTTCCCGCCTCCGCCGCATAGTGCAGCGGCATACGGTTCATCGGGCTGCCGATTTCTGTGTCCGCGCCGTGGTCAAGCAGCATTTTTACCATATCCGGCGCATTGTTCATGCAGGCATAGATTAAAGGCGTGCAGCCCGATTCGTCGCACTCGTTTATATCTGATCCTCCGTGCTTTAAAAGTACCTGCAATGCGTTCTTTTGATTGTTTTTACAGGCATACAGATACGAACGTGCCGCTCCCATCCGTTCAAGCGCACGGGCGAAGCCTCTTTCTGCCGCATAATCTTCCGCCGTTTTTCCCTCGTTGTTCACAGGCTTTTTGTCTGCTCCCGCTTTTAACAGCCACAGCGCTATTTCTTCTTTTGCTTCCCGGCAGGCAAAAATCAGCGGCGTATTGCCCTCGTTATCCTGCGCGTTGAGATCCGCTCCCGCTTTGACAAGTCCCCTGACCGCCTCTTCCGACGCGGTCACAGCCTGATGCAGCGGTCGTCTGCCGTCATTTCCCGCTGCATCTACATCCGCCCCCTTTTTTATCAGCGCAAGCGTAACCGGAAGATTTTTCTGCGGCGAAATTCCCTCGCCATGCCCGGTATACCAAAATTTCATCGGAAAAAGCGACTTCATAAGCACGGTATAACCGTCTGCATCCGTAAGATCGATCTGTGTCAGCAGGGATACTATTTTTTGTTTTTCTTCAAAAATCGGATGCGCGTCGTTATGACGGTTAGGGCCAAGAAAAAAATCGGACGGATAGCTTATCAAGGAAAACACAGGCGGTTTTCCGTCTGAGTCATAAGCCATTTCATCCGCCCCCGCTTTCAGGAGAAGCCGGACCATCTCGAAATTGCCGAACCGAATTGCAAACGCCAGCGGAGTCACCCCGTCCGTTTCTATATCCAAAGATTTGTCGCCCGCGGCCTCGCAGCCTGCTGCATTAACGTCAAATCCCTGACTGATAAGCAATTTCGCAAGCTGAATATAACCGTTTTTTGCAGCGTACATTAACGGCGTCACTCCGTATTTATCCGTTCTGTCAAACATCGTCAAATCATAAGTTTCCGCCATATAGACAGCGGATGACTCGTCCTTTTCCGACAAAAGAGAAAGCGCATTATCCCCGTCTAACGTCTCGGAACGCACATCCGCGCCAAGCGCAATCAGCTTTTTTATCAGAGAAAGCTTCGGAGAATCTTTCATATATTTTAGCAGCAGACAGTCGTCTCCCACCAGCTTATAATTGAGATCAAAACCATTCGAAATCAAAAACTCCAGAAATTCCGTATGATCCTCTCCGCACTGCAAGGCGCAGAGAACGATATCGATCAGCTCTTCCATATCGCTGTCGTCGTCAAAGTCGATTTTATTCAGATTCTTTTTTGCATAGGAAAGCGCTTCGTTCCAGTCCTTTGTCCCGCTGTTTCTGCCGAAACAGGAGGCCAGTTTCTGCTTTATCTCTGTATCCATCGTTTTCTTCCTCCGTTTTTATTCTGTCGATTCCTTCAGTACCACCTCATAGGAGAGCAGTGTTTTTTGTTCCACGGTCAGACCTTCAATCATATCGAGCAGGAGGCGGCAGGCTACCATTCCGATTTCTTTTGCATCAAACGACAGAGAAGTAATGGTCGGAACATTGTTTTCCAAAACCGTACTGTTATAGAAAGAAGCCACCCTGATATCGTCCGGCACTTTCACATGTTTTTCCCGAAGCTTTTTCAGCACTCTGCTGCAGACCGCGTCGTCCATGCAGAGAATACAGTCCGCCCCCTGATTTAATATTTCATCGACCTTTTTATCCACCATAATGTTATTGTCCAGATTTAAGAACAACAGCGCATCGTCTGATTTGCGTCCCATCTTTTCATGAGCTTCTTTAAAACCGCCGAGACGGCTCCGGTTTACCATATATCCTTCGTCTCCGCCGATTAGCGCGATTTTATTCATCTGCTTCATTAAAATAATCGACGTCAGTTCTCTGCAGGCGCTCCTGTGATTATGGTCCACCGAAACGACGCCTTCGTAATCCGAACTGCCGATGGTGACAAACGGAAGTTCCTTTTCCAGTAAAAATTCTATCTGCGTATCTTTTACAAATGTACGCATTAATAAAACGCCGTCTACCTTGCGGTTCGCAACGATCCGCTCCAACGGCGATATATCGTTTGACTTGCAGATGGAAAGCAGCAGGTCATACTCCATCATTCCGGCGATTTCCTGAATCCCGAACAGGCATTCCTGAAAAAAAGCCAAATCCACCACGTCATATTCTCCGGGCATCACTACACATAAATTATAGGTCTTTGACTGGGCAAGTCCTTTGGCAATTACATTCGGCTTATAATCATGCTCTTCTATGTATGCCAGTACGCGATCCCTTGTCTCTTTCCCGATCCGGCCCTTGCCCGATATCGCTCTGGATACGGTAGTCCGCGATACGCCGAGCGCTTCCGCCACATCAGCAATTGTAATATTTTTCTTCTCCTCTTTTTCCATATCGAACCCCCGTACAAAATCAAAGCCTGCCTCTCGTCCGCCGGCAAACCGCCTTATTCAATTATTCATTATCCCGCGAAACCGTCAAAAAAGCAACGCAAATTTGGGGAATATTTTTTATTCTGTTTGCACATTACGCCGCTGAATGTTATAATAAAAACTTAACAAAACCGTATCGAAAAACAGCTGTTATTTTTACAGACGCACAGATGGAAAGGTGTTGTATTAGCATGAAAGCAGAGTATTTACGTTATGGAGCGGCATATTATTCCGAATATCTTCCTTATGACCGCGTAGAACAGGATATGGAAATGATGGAGCGTGCAGGGATGAATACAATCCGCATTGCAGAGTCCACCTGGAGTACGTTAGAACCCCGGGAAGGCGTCTTTGATTTTTCCCATATTGACCGGGTTTTAGCGGCCGCAGAAAAACATCATATTTCCGTGATTGTCGGTACGCCGACTTACGCAATACCGGCATGGCTTGCCAAAAAACATCCCGATATCCTCGCCGTTACCCATAACGGAAGAGAACGCTACGGCCACAGACAGAATATGGATATTACGCATCCCGAATACTTAAGACATGCCGAACTGGTTATCCGCGCTCTGATGGAACACATAAAAGAAGTTCCTCACATCATCGGCTTTCAGCTGGACAACGAAACAAAAAGCTACGATACTTCGGGTGAACATGTGCAGGCAATGTTTGTGGAATATCTAAAGGAACGTTTTCCCGATATCGAGCGCTTCAATCTCGCATTCGGACTGGATTACTGGAGCAACCGGATAAACTGCTGGGAAGATTTTCCCGATGTGCGGGGTACCATTAATCAGAGCCTCGCCGCAGAATTTAAGAAGTTTCAGCGCCTTTTCGTGACCCGCTTTTTAAAATGGCAGGCAGATCTTGTAAACGAATATAAGCGTCCCGAACAGTTCGTTACGCAGAACTTCGACTTTGACTGGAACGGACATTCTTTCGGCTATCAGTCCGAAGTAAATCAGTACGAAGCTGCGGAATGCATGACAAAAGCGGGCTGCGATATTTATCATCCCTCCCAGGACGGCTTAACCGGAGCCGAAATTACTTTCTGCGGTGCAATCGCACGCAGTCTGAAAAAAGACAACTATTTCGTTTTAGAAACGCAGGCGCAGGGAAATATCGACTGGCTTCCCTATCCCGGTCAGCTTCGCTTACAGGCCTACAGCCATATTGCAAACGGAGCGGACAGTGTGATTTACTGGCATTGGCACTCGATTCACAATGCGGAGGAAAGCTATTGGAAGGGGGTGCTCTCCCACGATTTTTCCGAAAATGAAATCTATCGGGAAGCATGCGTTATCGGATCAGAATGGAAAAAAATCGGAACGCGTCTCGTTCATTTAAAAAAACAGCCTGCCGTCGCCATAATGCTTGACAACAATTCCCTGACCGGATTAAAACTTTTTCCGTTTCGGGACCATAAGGCAGACAGCTACAACACCGTTGCACGCTGGCTGGGCGACACACTCTACAGACTAAATATCGAATACGATATGATTTCCTCCAACGAGCGGAGATTCCGGGACTATTCATGTCTGATTGTGCCCGCGCTCTACAGCGCTTCCGAGGACTTGCTGACCGCGCTCTCCGACTATGTCAAAGAAGGCGGCCATCTGATTACGACCTTCCGTACCGGATTTGCGGACGAACACTTAAAAATCTATGCCGACAGGCAGCCGCATATTCTTCACGAATGCCTCGGCCTTCACTACGACATGTTTACTGTCCCCAAAGAGGTGGAGATACGAAAAACTGTCGCCAACCGCGTAATAAATACGAAGAACAAATACGAAGTTACCGCTGTCATGCTTTCCGGTCCCGCGCAAAGCTGGATGGATCTGGTCGTCTGCGACGATGCGGTAAGACTGCTTTCCTATAAGCATCCGGTCTGGGAAAAATACGCCGCCGCGGCAATGCATGAGTTCGGAAAGGGCACTGCTTTGTATCTGGGTACCATGTTTGACGCTTCCATACTGGAACAGGTAATCCTCGAATACTTTGAACTGGTTCCTTCTCTGTCAAAGTTAATCGGAGACGAGACGCCTGCTTTTCCGATTATCCTGAAAAAAGGCATAAACCGATTCCATAAGGAAATCTTCTTTTATCTGAATTACTCCTCCGACTCGCAGCGCACCGAACACCGCAAAGGGGACTGCACCGACCTGTTGACAGGAGAATGTTTCCGAAACGGCGACGTACTTCGTTTGGATCCCTGGGGCGTAAAAATATTAGAACGTCTCGATTCTATTGCGTAACCGGCTGTTCCACCGGCAGTTCTGCATCCGGCGGCGGAATTACGGCATCCGCCGCCGCTTTCATCTGCGCCAGAAGCGCCTCCGCATTGACAAGCACATCGTAATTTGTTACAAGTGTTTTTGTGTTGGCGTCCAGCGCATTGTAAAGATTCCTTGCGCTTACGATTACTGTTTCGCTCTCAAGCGTCACGATACCAATACTGTTAATCAGATTCACCACGGTAATTGCCTCGTTTCTCTTTACGCTCTCACTCTGTGACCCCGGCAGTTCATATAAAAGTACCGGAAATCCCGCCTCAATATTTTCAAAAATCGTCTGAGCGGCGGTATACGGCAGATTGATACAGCCGTGAGACCCGTTTCTTTTATAAATATCCCCTCCGAACGCTCTTCTGGACGTCAGATCGTGCATCCCAATCCCTCCGTTAAACGGCATCCAGAAATTCACAGGCGTCACATAGTCCTCGCCGCGAAGTACGGCGTCTCTTGTGATATAGTTTACCGGATACGCCCCCGGCGGCGTAGCATAGCCTTTCGCCACACAGCCCGATACAAAGTCCGACTCTACAATAAGGCGTCCTTCCTTATACAAAAATAAATGCTGCGCCGTAAGATTAATTTCCACGTAGGAATCCCCGTAATCGTTTTCACCGTGGCTGTTCGCCTTCTGCGCAAATACCGGTTCCCTTTTAATCTCTCCTCCGGACTCTAAATCCGCCATAATCTGAGCCGCTTCGCCGGAATTGTCGAGCTTCCAGCCGTAAGGGCAGGCGGTAATGGTCACTTCCGCGTCATTATAAGACGTTTTTAGTTTTTTCGCCTTATAAACGGTATTGTATTTATCGGCGAGCTCCTTTACATAAGAGGTTACCGCTTCTGCGTCAACCGTGACCTGAAAATTCTCGTCCGTCCTCAGCCATCCCGAAATCAGAGCGCCGTCAAGCACTTCCTTCTCTTCTCCGACATCATAGCGAATCGTTGTTGAAACGTAAGTATTCAGTTTATCCAGCATTGCCAGAAGTTCCGCATGATCGTCTCCGACTGCAGGATCGACATAACAGTCCGCCTCATCCAGATCCAGACGATCCGTAAGCGATAAAACCGCCGCTCCTACCGCTGCAGTGAACTTTTCTCTGTCGATTACGGTGCCGTAGTCCGCGGGACTTAATACATATCCTGCTTCCGTGTATTCCGAACACGAAGCATTTACCGGCTCGCGCTGATTTTCCGGCTGCATACCGTTTAATTCCCCAATCACTTTTTCCAGTTCCGCTTCGTCATACGCAACCGTTTTTTCCAAATCCAGCGTTACTCTGTCAAATGCATGAAGCGGCCATGCAAATTCATTCTGCCTGGCAAATAACTGTTCGATTTCTCCGGAGAAAACAGGCTGCAGAGAAATACTGCTCCCGGAAATTTCCTCTGTTTTACCTTCCCGCTCTGCCAATATCAGCTTATAACGTCTGGTTTCCTCCAATATCTCCTGCTTTACCTCTTCCACCGTTTTACCGCCTGCATCAATTCCGCCAATCACCGTTCCATAACAAAAATGACTTTGAAAATATGCAACAAAACAAAAATACAAAATCCCGACTCCCGCAATTGTCGAGATACCGGCTCCAAAAATAAATTTTCTATAAAAAGGTTTTTTGCCGTCCTTCTTCTCCGCTTTCTGCTCCGTGACTTTCTGTTCCTCTTTTTTCATACCGACCTCTCTCATCGTATGTATTCTATGCCCTATTAAATTATGGAATGTGAAAAATTATGTCGCAAACCACATATTTCATTATAAGGGCAACTGTTTCTTTGTCAATAAATTCACCTAATCTTAATATTCTTCTAAGAAACTGACGTTACTATTTTATACCATATCTTGCTATACAACCCCTTCCTGCCTGCCAATATATGGCAGGCGCCTATCGGATTCTCCAAGTCTAACGCGAAAAACAGAGATGGTTTGGTTCTATTTTCCAATATTTCATGCATGTTTCTTGTGGTTTTGCACAAATAGCGGTGCAACAACGAAAGTTTTTCTTAAATTTTAAATAATCTTTCTTAAGAAAAGAAAAAGGTAATTGTCTCAAAAAAAACAAAGTGATATAATCGCAGACATGAGAACAAATGTACTAGATTTAGAGAGGGTGATATTGTGAAAACAAAGACACGGGAAGCTTTTTTTACTTTTGCTTCAAAAAACCGCCATTTTCTTATCATGATATACTGGCTATTTTATCTTCCGTGGTTTGACTATCTTGAAAGAACCGTAACGACACACTTTCATGTAATCCATATGGCAATCGACGATTATATACCGTTTTGCGAATATTTTATTGTTCCTTACCTCCTTTGGTTTGGTTATGTCGCATGGGGAATCCTTTACTTTTATTTCAAGGACAGAGAAGAGTACTTAAAACTGTGCGCAGTGCTTTTTACCGGAATGACCATTTTTCTGATTATATCTACGGTCTATCCGAACGGGCATTACCTGCGTCCTGACGTTTACGAACGGGATAATATCTTTGTCTCGCTGGTTAGATGGCTGCATGCAACGGATACGCCCACAAATCTGTTTCCGAGTATCCATGTGTATAACTCTATTGCAGTCAATGCGGCCGTATGGCACAGCAGCCGGTTTAAACAGAACCGCATGGTACGCTTTGGTTCCGCGGCTTTAATGGTAAGCATTGTTCTTGCCACTATGTTTTTAAAGCAGCACTCCGTCTTTGACGTAGTAACCGGAATTGCACTGGCCGTCTTCCTGTATTCCATCGTATATAACGCCAATTGGGCACAGGTTTTTGGACGTCTTCAGAGGCAGAAAGTGCGCCGCCGGATTTCGTAACAAAAAACAGCCTGTTTTGTATCTGTAACCTATTATACTAAAAAATCGCTGAAGTCTTACGACCTCAGCGATTTTTCTATTTGAGAAGTTTTTTAAGTCCCTTTTTTAGAGCGATGCAAGCTCCGCAAGCCAGATGCGCGCGCTTGCATCCGACGGCATTCGTAAATCGCCGCGCGGGGAAACCGCTACGCTTCCGACTTTCGGGCCGTCAGGAAGACAGGAGCGCTTAAACTGCTGCGCGAAAAACCTCCGGTAAAAGGTCTTTAGCCATTTCAAAATTACTTCCTCCTCATATACACCGGAAAACGCCAGCTTTGCAAGCCGATAAATTTTTGCCGGAGGAAAGTTCAGCCGCAGCATATGATACAAAAAGAAATCGTGCAGTTCATACGGCCCCACTAAATCCTCTGTTTTCTGTGCTATTGTTCCGTTCAAAGGAGGCAGAAGCTCCGGAGAAACGGGCGTGTCCAAAATATCCTTTAATACTCCGGCCAAAATCTCGTCGCCGCAGGTATCCGCATAATATTCCACAAGATGACGCACCAGCGTTTTCGGTACCGAAGCGTTGACTGCATACATCGACATATGGTCGCCGTTGTAGGTAGCCCATCCGAGTGCAAGCTCGGACAAATCTCCGGTTCCGATTACCATCCCGCCCGTCTTGTTTGCAAAATCCATCAATATCTGCGTCCGTTCTCTTGCCTGTCCGTTTTCATACGTTACGTCATGCGTGTCTAAATCCTGGCCGATATCGCGGAAATGAACACGGACAGCCTCTTTAATGCTGATTTCCGTAAAGTCCGCATCCAGGCGCCGAATCAGCTTTCCCGCATTTTCATAAGTCCGATCCGTCGTACCAAAGCCCGGCATTGTTACCGCTTTTATCTGTTTGCGCGGCAGATTCAACAAATCAAATGCACGCACCGTCACGAGCAGCGCAAGCGTAGAGTCCAGTCCCCCGGAAATGCCAAGCACCGCCGTTTTACAATTGGTATGCGAAAGACGCTTTTTTAAACCCATTGCCTGAATCGCAAGAATTTCGTCACATCGTTTTGCGCGCTCCGCCTTACTCTCCGGGACAAACGGCAATGCGGCAATCTTTCTCGTTATGACAGTTTCTTCCGTTTTTAAATCAAACCGGATTTTGCAGTAACCGTCGTCTCTCATCTCGAATGTCGTCATTCTGCGCCGCTCCATATTTAAACGAAACACATCTATTTCCGAATAAATGGTTTCATTTGTAAAACGTTTCGCCTCGGCCAAAAGATGACCGTTTTCCGCAATCATGCTGTGACCGGAAAATACGACGTCCTGTGTAGATTCTCCGTCTCCCGCACTGGCATAGACATAGCCGCAGAGCAGGTGCGCCGATTCTCCCGTGACAAGTTCTCTGCGGTATCCGTCTTTTCCGGTCGTTTCATTTGACGCCGAGAGATTGACAAGCACCGTCGCCCCGTTTAAAGCGTGACGAATCCCCGGCGGTTCCGGCGTCCAGAAATCCTCGCAGATTTCCGCTGCGATTTTTAATTCAGGCATGGACCCGCAGACAAACAGCAGCTTCGTCCCCATCGGCGCGGAGCACTTTTCATTGATTGAGACCCATACCGGTTCCTCCATTCCCCGCGTAAAATGGCGCGCCTCATAAAATTCACTGTAATTCGGCAGATATGTCTTCGGAACGATGCCTAAAATTTTCCCTTTGCTGATTGCGGCGGCGGCATTATAAAGCTTTCCGTTGTAAGCAAACGGCAGTCCCACAAAGCTGATACAGTCCAGTTCTTCCGTTTCCTTCGCTATATTGATAAGCGCTCTTTTGGCGGCGCAAAGAAGCGCATCCTGTAAAAACAGATCGCCGCAGGTATAGCCCGTAATGCAAAGCTCCGGCAGAACGATGATCTTTGCTCCGTTTTGTTCCGCTTCCCGGATTCCTTTGCAAATGCGGGCCGCATTTGTTTCGGTATCCGCAACTACAATATCCGGTATTACCGCCGCCGCTTTGATATATCCCTGTCTCACGCTTTCATCCCCCGCATTTCCTTTAATTCCTCTACCGAAAAATGATAGGCCCGGTTACAGAACTGGCACTTCACCTCGATTGCCTCTCCGTCGTTTATGATATCTTGCAGGTCCTTTTTGCTTAATGTAGAAACGGCTCTTGACACGCGTTCCTTTGAACAGTCGCAGCGAAATTCGACCGGCATAGTATCTCCGATACTTAACCCGAACTCGCCTAAAATCACGGAAAGCATCTCTTCCGGGGTCTTACCCGCTTCTAACATTTCGGTGACAGAAGGAATTTCACTGATTTTCTTTTCAAGCTTCTCAATAATTTCCTCGGATGTAAACGGCATTAGCTGAAGGATAAAGCCGCCTGCCTGCCTGACCGAACCGTCCGCATTCACTAAAACGCCGAGCCCGACCGCAGACGGAATCTGCTCCGAAACCGCAAAATAACAGGTCAGATCTTCGGCGATTTCACCTGTGGACAGCGCGGTCTGCCCTACATACGGTTCTTTTAAACCCATATCTTTCATTACATACAGCGTACCGGCGCCGACCGCGCCCCCGACGTCTAACTTCCCTATTGCATTCGGCGGAAGGTAAACCTCCGAAACGCGCGGAAATCCCTTTACATGCCCGTTTGCATCCGCAGTAACGGTCAGCCCTTTCGCCGGACCGTCGCATTGAATCTGAACCGTCAGAAGGTCTTTCTCTCCCTTCATCATCGTACCCATCATTGCCGCGCCGGATAACAGCCGTCCAAGCGCCGCCGTAATCACCGGACTCGTCTTATGTGCGTTTCTCGCTTCTTCCACCATGTTTTTTGACGTAACGGCAAACGCGCGGATCGCTCCATCTGCGGCCGTCGCTCTAACCAGATAATCATTCATTCTTTTTCTCCATTCCGATCCGTTTTTTTTCCTGCCACGAAGCAGATCCGCTCGCTGTCTTCTTTTACCGGCTGCCCGGTATATTCGTCATATACTGCAAGCGTCTCCAGGCCCGCCGCAGTTAAAAGTTCTTTTACCCGCGCTATTTCGTAGGCCCGCTGCATATGCGTTTCCTCGTATTTTCGGTACAGCCCGTTTTCTTCCCGGATAAAAAAAGTAAGCTCATATGCATTCAGGCGCTCTTCTTCATCATAGTCATTTTCCCAGATAAAACTTCCCTCATCACGATTTTCAGCGATCGTAGCTTCTCCCAAAAGTTCGCGGTATTTATATATTGTGTTCAAATCGAAAATGAAAATTCCTTCGGGATCGAGATAATTATGCACCAATTTAAAAACCGTAAGCAGCTCGTCTTCTTTTAATATATAATTTAATGCGTCGCAGGCGCAGACGACCGCACGTACCGTTCCGTACAGTTCAAATTCGCGCATATCCTGCAGCAGATAGAGGATATCAAAGCGATGTTCCTCAGATTCGTCCGCCCGCTCTCTCGCTATTTCAAGCATTTCCGCAGAGCTGTCTATTCCGATCATATCATAACCCGCTTCGGCCAAAAACGTCGTTATCGTTCCCGTTCCGCATCCCAGATCGAGCACGATTCCGTCCTGAATACCGTATGTTCGCAGCGTCTTTATCAGATATTCGCTCCATGTCCGATACGGCACGTTATCCATAAACAGATCGTAGACCTGGGCAAAGCTTTTATATGCTTCCAATCTCATTCCTCCAATTTGGAAATTTTTCTCATGCTTTATAGTACCAACTTTCCGAAAGAAAAGCAAGATTCGACAGGATGACCGCTTGATTATTTTTTTTCAAACGATTATACTTAATTCTGATACGGCAAAAAAGCGGCGCTTCGCCGGACATGCCCTGTCAAAACCTTTACAGGCGCCGCCTGTAGTATGTACGGAGTACTCATATGGATATGCAGAAAAATTACGAGCATTTTATAACAAAAAATATAAAAGCATTTTACAGACGCCGCCTGCTGGCTCCGATTCTCTATCTGGGGCTTCTTTTGATATTGTGGGTTTCACTTTCTTTGACCGAGCTTTTATTCCCCCATATTTTAAGCTCCGACACCTCCTTTGAAACCGCCTTTAAACAGGATATAAAAAATGTCGGCGTCACTCTGCACGATTTAAAATTTACGGGATATACCAAAAACAGCTTAGGCAGAACCGTCGGCTATTATTATTATCTGATCCGGGACGAGGAATGCGTGATTGCGCTTCTGAATCCGAAAACATGTGAAGAAGGACTGCCGTCCATTGAAGAGGCGGTGATTACGGGAAAGCTCTTAAAAGGCGGAAAAGGTTATGATTCGCTTTTGCAAAAGCTTGCCACGGATCTAAACTGGACGGAAAACGGGATTAAAGGCAAGGTTTCCCTTTACTATATCAGCGAACCCGATTTTAACCGGATCGGAAATCTGGTTCTGTTTGCCTTTATTTTCCTGACGGGAGGATATTCCGCCGCGTGCCTGTTTGCTTTTATCCTTTTTATCCTTTTTCCGGTGCTCTCTCCCGCCTGCCAGAGCCTTTCTCTTTTCGGCAATTCAAAGAAGCTTTTAGAACAGGCCGAAGAGGAACTTGCTACGCTGCCGCAGCTTGCTACGGAGGATATGTTTATTACGGAACACTTTTTTATTGAAACTTCCGTTTACGGAAATGCTGTGGTTCCGATTGACGAAATAATCTGGATTTACAAATACTCCACATTAAATAAAATTTTCTGGTATCATTTCAGTATTTCTTATACACTGCATATCAGCGCAAATAAACATCTGTATATTCAGTGTCCGAAAAATACAAAATCCGATATCGACGGTATTATCGATTACCTCGCGGAAGCAAATCACCGGATTCTGGTCGGATTCAACGAGGAAAATCGCTTAAAAGTACGCGAAATCCAGGGGACGCCGATGAATTTTGAAAAATTTACGTCATTTTTAAAAAGAAAAATTTAACGGAAACAAAAACTGCCGCCTTATTCCTTTTCATAAGGCGGCAGTTTTATATAAAATGATTTTTTATGAAAAATAAGCGGTTAAAATCTGGCTCAGCCGTTTCCTGTCGATCGGTTTTCCGATTGATTCCTGTATGAGACCAGTTCGTATCTCTGCGGCATTTCTGTCAAAGTCGCCTGCCGTCATTGCAAAAATCGGAAGCTCCTTTCCGTCGATACCGCTTTCTCTTATTTTTATGGCTGCTTCCATTCCGTCCATAACCGGCATTTCCATATCCATAAAGATACAGTCAAACGTACCCTTTTCCGCCTGTAAAACAGCATCATACGCTTCTTTTCCGTTTGCGGCCACCGTCACGGATACTTCAAAATCCTTAAGGAGATCGGCGGCAATTTCCGCATTCAGCTCGTTGTCCTCGGCCAGCAGAGCATGTATCTGTTTTGGAAACAGCTTCCCTTCGTTTTCACTTTCTCGAAATGATTTCGGAATTTTGTCCGTTTGATCCGGCAACTCGTTTTTCCTCTGCAAAAACGGAATACATACCGAAGCCTTCGTCCCTACGCCCTCTCTGCTCTCAACGGAAACGGTTCCGCCCATCTGTTGTACAAGCTTTTTTACAATTGCCATTCCCAGCCCCGTGCCCGTACACTGCGCGACTTCTTTTCCGGTTCCTCTGACATACGGTTCAAAAATATGTTCCACTAATTCGGCGCTCATACCGATTCCGTTATCCTTTACGGTAAAACAATATCTTCCGTATCCGCATCGTTCGTCGGGCAGTTCCTTTGCCTCAATTTCAATGTTTGCCTGCGTATCACTGTATTTTACCGCATTGGAAATCAGATTTAGAATAATCTGAATCAGACGGTTTTTATCGCCGGTAACGGCTTCGTTCACAATATGATTGAACTGCATGGTAAATTTCTGCCGTTTTGCGGCAGTCATTCCCTGCGTCATCATTGCAATCTCATTCATCACTTCGTTCAGCGAAAACTCCATATGTTCCAATTGCATTTTTCCGTTTTCAATCTTGGATAAATCAAGTATTTCGTTTACCAATGTCAAAAGATGTTTTCCCGATGTATTGATTTTCTCCATACAATCCTGTACGCGGTTTTTATCCTCCGGCGCTTTTTCCGCAATAGAACTCATGCCGATAATTACGTTAAGCGGCGTGCGAATGTCATGCGACACCTGCGAGAGAAAATCCATTCTGGCAAGGCTGTCCTTCTCCGCCCGCTTTACTGCCGCTGCAAGTTCCTGCCGTTCTTCTTCCTCCTTGCGAACCATGTCGTCAATATTTCTGATCAATATCGTCGCCGTTTTCGGTATCCCCTGCTTTCGTTCTCCTGCCATAAGGCTTAACAGACACCATTCGCTCTCTCCGTTCCCCAGATTTCTTCTGTATTTATAATCAATGACATCCTTTTTTGTCAATTCGTTCCGAATATTATCAAGAGAAAGAAATTCTCTGATATCCTTCTCTTCGTCACTGAATTTACCGTCTTTTTGAAAGCAATTCTCAATCGTATTATGTCCGCCTGTTTTTGTTCCGTTCTTCGGATAGACCATCCGATAACCGTTTCCGTCCAAATATACAAAATAAATTTCTTTGTATGCTAAAAGTGTGCTTCTTAAAATGTCTTCCTCTGTAATCTGCATCATTTTATCGGAAAGCTTATCCTCCGTCCGGAGTTCATTTTCTGCCATGCCCGCTTTCATAATACACTTATTAACTCCATCATTCTTTTATTTTCTTTTTGAACTGCGTGTTTTCATTGTTCCTTTTCTCCCGTCAGCTCCTTTTGTGTAGCCTATTTTACCTTTCCGAAGGAATTTCTACAAGCACTTTCAATCAATTTCCAAAAAAGCGGCTTATTTTACGTCAAATTTTTCACTTTTTCTGCATTACCCGCATGTTTTTGCATTTTTTCTACAGGATGTGCCGTAAAAGAATATAAGCGAATAGAAAATCAATAAAAGAAAAGGACGCTTCAAAAAAGAAGCGTCCCTTATTTCGTCCCTTATAAAACCTGTAAATCCGTCTCTACCGTTACCCGGTCTAAATGCCAGATATCGTCCACATATTCCTGAATCGTCCGGTCTGACGAGAACTTTCCGGAATGCGCGATATTCAGCAGCGCGCTCTTCGCCCACGCGGCCTCGTTCTTATAAAACTCCATCACTTTTTCCTGCGCTTTTGCATAGGCGCGGAAATCTTTGAGGATAAAATAAGTATCCGCGTACCGCGTACTTTCCGTATTCAGCAGTGAATTGTAAAGATCGCGGAACAGTTCCGAATTATTCGGCGAATAAAATCCGTTGATTAACTGCATTAAAACTTTGCGGATGTCCGGATCATTGTTGAAGATTTCCATCGGATTGTAATCGCGATTATGTTCATGCGCGATAACTTCATCCGAGCTCATACCGAAAATAATCATATTCTCTTCGCCCACTTCTTCGAACATTTCCACATTTGCCCCATCCATCGTTCCAAGCGTAAGCGCGCCGTTTAACATAAACTTCATGTTACCGGTTCCAGACGCCTCTTTGCTTGCCGTGGAGATCTGTTCGCTGACGTCTGCCGCAGCAAAGATCAGTTCGGCGTTGGATACCTTATAATCTTCAATAAAAACGACTTTTATCTTATTATTGATGCTTCTGTCGTTATTTATCACATTTGCAACATTGTTGATTAATTTTATTGTCAGCTTTGCAATCTTATAACCGGCCGCGGCTTTTGCGCCGAAAATAAAGGTACGCGGTATAAAATCCATTTCCGGATGCTCTTTGATTTCATTATACAGATACATCACATGCAGAATATTTAAAAGCTGACGCTTATATTCATGCAAACGCTTTACCTGTACGTCGAAAATAGACCGCGGATCTACCTCAATTCCGTTATGATCCTTGATGTATTTTGCCAGACGCAGTTTATTCTGATATTTAATATTCATAAACTCCTGCTGCGCCTTCGTATCGTCCGCATAAATCGCCAGCTTTTCCATATGGGCAAGATTGGTAATCCAATCGTCCCCGATATGCGCCGTTATCCAGTCAGCGAGCAACGGATTGCCATGCGCCAAAAAGCGGCGCTGTGTAATGCCGTTTGTCTTATTATTGAACTTATCCGGCATCATCTGATAAAAATCCTTTAACTGTTCGTTCTTTAAAATCTCGGTATGGAGTCTGGCTACACCGTTGACGGAATATCCGGCCGCAATCGCAAGATGCGCCATCTTTACCTGTCCGTCATAGATAATCGCCATTTTCGCAATTTTATTCTGGTCGCCCGGAAACTCCGCCTGAATCTTTAATAAAAATCTCCGGTTAATTTCTTCTACAATCTGATATACACGCGGAAGAAGTCTTGAAAAGATTTCAATCGGCCATTTTTCCAACGCCTCAGCCATAATGGTATGATTCGTATACGCGCAGCAGTGCGACGTGATATCCCATGCCTTCTCCCAGCTTAAGCCTTCCTCGTCCAGTAAAATACGCATTAATTCCGCAACTGCGACCGTCGGATGCGTATCGTTTAACTGGAACGTCACTTTCTCCGCTATTTTCAATATGTCGTCATGATATCTTTTATATCTTGCTACCGCACGCTGAAGACTTGCGGACACAAAGAAGTATTGCTGTTTTAACCGCAGCTCTTTTCCCTGAATATGATTATCATTCGGATAAAGAACTTCTACAAGGTTGCGCGCAAGGTTTTCCTGCTCAACCGCTTTTCGGTAATCGCCCTTATCAAAGGATTCCAGCTCGAAGCCTTCCTTCGGCTCGGCGTCCCAAATCATTAGCGTATTTACCATATGATTGCCGTATCCGATAATCGGCATGTCATAGGGAATTGCCAGAACCGACTGATACCCCTCATGGACAAATCTCGTCTTTCCGTCCTCGCCGGATACTGCACGGACGAAACCGCCGAATTTCACTTCGTGCGTATATTCGGACCGGCGCAGCTCAAACGGATAGCCGTTCTTTAACCAGTTATCCGGCGCCTCGATCTGGAAACCGTCGGATATCTTCTGTTTAAACATTCCGTAGCGGTAACGGATTCCGCATCCGTAAGCCGCATAACCGAGTGTAGACAAGGATTCCATAAAGCAGGCCGCCAGTCTTCCGAGGCCTCCGTTTCCAAGCGCCGGGTCCGGCTCCTCGTCCTCGATCTCATCCAGATTCAGGCCGATTTCTTTTAATGCCTCTTTGACCTCACCGTAAGCCTTTAAATTAATCAGATTGTTCCCAAGCGCGCGCCCCATTAAAAATTCCATCGACATATAATAAACAATCTTCGGATCCTGTTTTTCCATCGACTTCTGGGTCGCCAGCCAGTCGTCAATAATCACGTCCTTAACGACGTAAGATACTGCCTGAAAAATCTCCTGCTGACTTGCCTCGGAAAGCTGCTTACGATAGAGATAACGCACGCTTTCCTCAACTTCATTAACAAATGTCTCTTTGTTGAAAATAGTCTTTTTCATTTCTACCTCCACTGGTTTTATCGGCCACTCGCGAAATCTGCGTTTTACAGGTCTGCGGTTTGCTGCCCCACTTTTGTATCCTTTTCTATTCATAATCAATGATTACCCTCGTTTTACGCCGAGAAGAACGGTTTCCCCGTTGACATCCCACTCTTTTTGATAGCCGTCCATGGTTTCCGATACAATATCAAGTCCCAATACTTCGCTTTTAATGGTTTCTTTGTATTTTGAGAAAATATCGGCCGCTTTTTTGTCCGCCCGGTAATATACGGTAATTTTATCCATTACTTCAAAACCGGCTTCCTTGCGCATCGTCTGCAGCTTGCTGATTAACTCGCGTACAAAACCTTCCTCTAAGAGTTCTTCGGTCAGGTTCGTGTCAAGAACTACCGTCACCGAATTATCTCCATCCGTCACGTAGCCCTCCGCCTGCGTCATTGTAATTAAAAGATCTTCTTCGCTTAGCTTTACTTCTTCCGATACGGAAGAAAGCGTCAGCGTCCCTTCTTTTTTCAGCTCCGCCATCGCCGTATTGCCGTCAAGCTCCGTAAGCGCTTTCTGAATCTGCCCCAGAAGCTTTCCGTATTTCGGGCCGACCGTTCGCAGCTGCGGCTTAAACGTATAGCTGGTGTAGCCGCTTACATCGTCACAAAAGCTTACTTTCTTAATATTCAGCTCATCCTCAATGATTTTCACAAAAAATTCCGGCAGAATATGAGGCGCTTTTACAAACATATTTCCGATTGGCTGACGGTTCTTAATATTCGCCGTATTCCTGCATGCACGCCCCATGACGACGATTTTTAAGACTTCTTCCATATTCTTTTCCAGCTCTTTGTCAATCTGCGATTCCTCAGCCGCAGGAAAATCACATAAGTGAACGCTTTCCGGCGCGTCTTTATCGACCGAACATACCAGATTGCGGTAGATTTCTTCCGTCATAAACGGAACCATCGGCGCGGCGATCTTGCTGACTGTAACAAGCGCCTTATATAGCGTCATATAGGCGTTAATCTTATCCTGTTCCATTCCTTTTGCCCAGAAGCGCTCTCTGGAACGTCTGACATACCAGTTGCTCATATCATCGACAAATTCATCCAGCGCTCTTGCCGCCTCCGGAATCCGATAGCCGGAAAGGTCGTCGTCCACTTCTTTTACAACCGTATTCAGCCTTGACAACAGCCATTTATCCATTACGGAAAGTTTTTCGTAATCCAGCGTATACTTTGAAGCGTCAAATTCGTCTATATTGGCGTATAAGACAAAAAATGCATATGTGTTCCACAGTGTGCTTAAGAACTTCCTCTGGCCCTCCTGTACGGCTTTGCCGTGAAAACGGTTCGGAAGCCACGGCGCGCTGTTAATATAAAAATACCACCGAATCGCATCCGCTCCGTACGTATCAAGCGCTTCAAACGGATCGACTGCGTTTCCTTTGGATTTGCTCATCTTCTGGCCGTTTTCATCCTGAACGTGCCCGAGCACAATTACGTTTTCATACGGCGCCCGATTAAAAAGCAGCGTAGATTCCGCCATCAGCGAATAAAACCATCCGCGCGTCTGATCAACCGCCTCTGAAATAAACTGCGCCGGAAACTGCTGTTGAAATAAATCCTGATTTTCAAAAGGATAATGATGCTGGGCAAACGGCATGGCGCCGGAATCGAACCAGCAGTCGATTACTTCCGGAACGCGTTTCATCGTCCCCCCGCAGTCCGGACAGGAAAACGTCACTTCATCAATATACGGTCTGTGAAGCTCGATTTCCGCCGCTTTCGGATCGTTGCATCTGTTTGCAAGCTCCGCTCTGCTTCCGATCGATTCCTGACGGCCGCAGCTTTCGCACTCCCAGATATTAAGCGGCGTTCCCCAGTAGCGGTTTCTCGAAATCCCCCAGTCCTGAATATTGGCGAGCCAATCGCCGAAACGGCCCTTGCCGATAGAGGCCGGAATCCAGTTGACCGTATCGTTGTTGCGGATTAAGTCTTCCTTCACCTCTGTCATTTTAATAAACCAGGATTCTCTTGCATAATAGATAAGCGGCGTATCGCAGCGCCAGCAGTGCGGATATTCGTGTTCAAATTTCGGAGCGTCAAAGAGCTTTCCGTCCGCCTCCAGATCTTTTAAAATAACGGGATCGGCCGCTTTTACAAATAAACCCGCATAAGGCGTTTCTTCGGTCATTTCGCCTTTTCCGTTTACAAACTGCACAAACGGCAGATCATACTTTCTTCCGACCTGCGCGTCGTCCTCGCCGAATGCAGGCGCAATATGAACGATTCCGGTACCGTCCGACATCGTTACATAACTGTCGCAGGTAACGTAATGACCTTTTTTCCGCTGTTTTTCCGCAGCCTGCGCGGTGCAGGAAAGAAGCGGTTCGTATTCTTTATATTCCAAATCCTTTCCGGTATAAGTCTCTAAGATTTCGTAAGCCTTTTTCTGTTCCTCTTCGTTTCCGAGCTTGCCAAGTACTCTCTCAAGGAGCGCCTCGGCCATATAATAGACGTAGCCGTCGGCTGCTTTTACTTTACAATAAGCGTCGTCCGGATTGACGCAAAGCGCGACATTCGACGGAAGCGTCCAGGGCGTCGTCGTCCATGCCAGAAGATACGCGTCTTCTCCTTTTACTTTAAAACGTACGACAGCGGAACGTTCTTTTACCGTTTTATATCCCTGCGCTACTTCCTGCGCGGACAGCGGCGTCCCGCATCGCGGACAGTAGGGTACGATTTTAAACCCTTTATATAAAAGCTTTTTCTTCCAGATTTCGTTTAACGCCCACCATTCGGACTCGATAAAATTGTCGTCATAGGTGACGTAAGGATCGTCCATATCGGCCCAAAAGCCGACAATTCCGGAAAAATCCTCCCACATCCCTTTGTATTTCCAAACAGATTCCCTGCATTTTCTGATAAAAGGCTCCATACCGTAGGCTTCGATCTGATCCTTGCCGTTTAAGCCGAGCAGCTTTTCTACCTCCAACTCCACCGGAAGGCCGTGCGTATCCCATCCGGCTTTTCTCGGAACATATTTCCCCTTCATCGTCTGATATCTCGGAATCATATCTTTAATTACACGCGTAAGCACATGTCCGATATGCGGTTTACCGTTCGCAGTCGGCGGCCCGTCATAAAAAGTATAGGTTTCGCCTTCCTTTCGATTTTCCATTGATTTCTGAAAAATCTGATTTTCCTTCCAGAACCTTTCCGTCTCTTTTTCTCTTTCGACGAAGTTCATACTCGTCTCGACCTTATTGTACATCCCTAACCTCCATTTCCGTTCCAATCAGTCCATCCTGCCGCAGGCCTTTTCTTTTTCTTTGCCGATTACATCAGTAAAGCGTTCCTGAATTTCCTTTAGAAGAAGCTCCGCTTCTTCCTCCGTGCCTGTAAAGGGGACAAACCCTCCTGCCATTGAAGCATGTCCTCCTCCGTTTCCGATTCCCTTTAACGCCGCGATAACCATTTTTCCGGCGTCAAGAGCCGGACGCTCGCTTCGCACCGAAAGCTTGATTCCTTCTCTTTTTCTGGAATAAACGACAGAAAAAGCCACCTCCACGAGCGCAAGCATAAAGTCGGACACGCTGGCAATCAACGCTTCCGGGCAGTCCGCGCCCGCATTGGCAAAACTGACGTTATCGTAAACTTCAATGCTTGAAATCGCCCGTGAATACGCAAGCAGATCTTCAAAATAAAGAGAGCTGTACTCAAGCATATGAAGCATCTCATGATCGCAGTGATCAAAGAGGAAATACAGCATTTCAATATCCAGCTTTGACGTTCCCCTTGTCAGATTGGCGGTATCCATGTGAATCCCAAACGTAAGCGCCGTTGCAATCCGTTCATTTACCGGAATATCATTTTCGGCAAAATACTGTGCTACAAGCGTAGAACATGCGCCCACCTGCGGCCGAATATCGGAAAACCGGTATTTGATTTTCCCGTAAGTCGGATGATGATCGATACAGATAATTTCATCCCCGGTCATGTCGATAATATTGGAATTGCCCTTTTGCGCATCTACCAGAATTACCTCATCCTCTTCCGACAGAACCGCCTCCAAATCTTCAATATTTTGCAGGTCAATCCCCAAAAGCTCCCGCATTTTATCCGTATTATAGCGGTCTATCTTTCCCTTATAGCAGATCGTCGCATGGATTCCCTTATATTTTAAAAGCTCCTGTAAGCCGAACGCGCTTGCAATTGCGTCGGGATCAGGAAAATTATGCGTCTGTATATAAACATGTTTTCGGTTAATCTGCCTGATCACTTCATCTAACTTCGTCATACCGCTTTTCTTTTCCTCCAAAAAAAGTGCCGACTGCCTCAGGCAGTTCCCTAAGATGTTTGATTTTCGGCACGTCTGCGTCTACCGTTCCGAATCCGTAGGCGGCGTGAATAAACCCGACGCCGGCTTGCTTACTCGCTTCATAATCTCCCATAATGTCGCCGACATAAACGGCGCACTCTAATCCGTTGCGCCTTGACAACTCTTTGATATTTTCGCCTTTGGGCAGGAGATTATTGCCGTAGCATTCAAAATCCGAGAAAAAATCGGAGAAATGATAGTATTCCAGAAAGGCTTCGATATAGCCCTTCTGACAATTGCTGACGATATAAAGCGGATACTTCTCTTTCAATGCGGTTAACGCTTCGGTAAGTCCCGGATAAAGAACGCCGCCGTGTTCGCTTAAATATTGATTTTCCCGTTCGCAGCATTCGTCCAGAAGCTGCATCCGTGCCTCTTTCTCCAATCCGGAAAAAAGCGCGTCCGCAATCGCGTCCATTGTTTTTCCCATAACGCCCGATATATCTTCTTTTGTCAGTTCCTTTTTTATCAGACCTTTTTCCGCGAGTACCTGATTCCAGGACTTTGCCACATTCTCTGCCGAATCCCAGAGCGTACCGTCCATATCAAATATCACTCCCTGTTTCATGCATCCCTCCGAATTTTGTGATGCCGGACCGTATCTGCGATACGATCCGGCTCTTATTTTTACTGTATACCATACAGCGCCGTATATTTTTCTTTGAAATAACGAATCAGCGGTTCGGCGGAAACCTCTTTGCCGCACACGGCGGAAAGCACTTCCCTCGGCGTACGCGTACTTCCGTAGCGGTGAATTTTTTCATTCAGCCATTTTGTAATTTCCCCGATCCGGCCTTCCTTTAGCAGGTCGTCGACAGACCCCAGTTCTTCTTCTATTTTATCCAGATACATACCGTCGTAGACATTTCCGAGCAGATAACTCGGGAAGTAGCCGAAGCTTCCGTCCGACCAGTGCATATCCTGCAAAATACCCTGGGCATCATTTGACGGAGTAATCTGTAAATATTCCTGCATTTTCCGATTCCAGAGCGCCGGAAGTTCATTCACGTCAATGTCGTCTCTGAAAATCGCTTTTTCGATTTCATAGCGGAGAATAATATGGAAACAATAAGTCAGCTCGTCCGCTTCGGTACGGATAAGGCTGTTCCGTACATGATTGATCTCCCGATAAAATTCTTCTAATGTAATATCTTTAAACTGCGGCAGTAATTCTCCGACCTTATCATAAATCGGAATCCAGAAATTTTTGTTGCGTCCCAGTATGTTTTCATAGAAACGGGACTGGCTTTCATGGATTCCCATATAAGTACAGTTTCCGGCAGCGGTTCCGTCGTAATCGGAATTGATATTCTGTTCGAAAATCGCATGACCGCCCTCGTGAATCGCGGAAAACATTGCGCTTATCGGCATATCCTCGTGAAAATGATTTGTCACCCGCACATCCTTTGAGGAAAACTCCATCGTAAACGGATGTTCCGTCTCTCCCGTCGTTCCCTTTTCAAAAGAAAATCCGATATAAGAAAGCAAAAGCTTCTCAACTTTTCTCTGCGCATCCATATCAAAAACGCCTTTAAACTTGCCGTCGTCAGGCTGTTTTGCAGAAAGAATCTGACTTACCAAAGGAATCAGTTCCTTTTTCAAATCCTCAAAAATGCCGTCAATCGTAGCCGAGTCCATCCCTTCTTCGTACTGGTTTAAAAGTGCGTCGTAAACTTCTTTGTCCGGATCGGTATAACCGGTAATTTCTTTTGTCATTGTAATCATATTTTTTAAATGCGGCGCAAACACAGAAAAATCGGAAGCATTTTTTGCCTCCTCCCATGCGAAGCCGGCTTCGGCCTGCGCTCTTACAAAACGCTCATAAAGATCCTTTGGAATACGCTTATTCCTGTCATAATCGCGCTTCATCCGCTTAACGACAAATGTCCACATATCATCCAGTTCTTTCAGTTCTTCCGGCGCGGCAAGACGCTCCAAAAGAGAACTCAGCTCGTCCGACGTCTGCATACGAAACGCTTCGGTGGAAAAATACGTAAGCGTATTCGTATGGCCCTCCAATCCAAGCGCGGGAGCTTTGGTTTTCATATCCCAGTACAATAAATTGGTCGCGCGGATATAGTGATTTACCGTTTCCAGATATTGCTTTAACTCATCTAATGCTTTACTCATATTTAAACCTCTTTATTCCTTACTCTGTATTATTGTTTATTGATATTCCATATATATGTATTATCGCTGCTGCCTGTGCTTCATATCCTTGATCGGAATATTCGCATATAAAGCAGGCACTGTTCCGTTATTTGAATCGGATTCCGTTTCCGTTATCTGTATGTTCAGAGAATCCGTATCAATATCCATGTACTTTGAAATAACCTCTATAATATCGTTCTTAATCATTTCCATCATCTCAGGAGAACAATTTGCACGGTCGGATACCAATAATAGCTTCAGCCTGTCCTTCGCCACATCGCCGGAGTTTTTCTTTTTAAACAGATCCATTAATCCCATGCCGTTCCTCCTTAATTTTTACTGAACAACCCCTTAAGTTTAGAAAAAACTCCCTGCTTTTCTTCTAAATCGAGGAATGGTACTTCTTCTCCCGCAATTCGCCTGCTGATGTTCGCATAAGCCTGCCCCGCCGGACAGCTTGAACCTACCAGCGGTTCGCCCTGATTCGTAGATATCACGATCTGTTCGTCGTCCGGTACGGCGCCGATTAAATTGACGGCAAGAATATCGCATACGTCGGCAACTTTCATCATATCGCCGCGCTTTACCATATCCATACGCACCCGGTTGACAACCAGATCAATCTTTTTCATCTCGTTTGACTCAAGAAGACCGATAATCCGATCCGCGTCACGGATGGCGGATACCTCCGGCGTTGTAACCACAAGCGCCCTGTCGGCTCCGGCAATCGCATTTTTAAATCCCTGCTCGATTCCTGCCGGACAGTCAAGTAATATGTAATCAAAATCCTGCCTGAGTTCTTCAATTAACGCTACCATCTGCTCCGGCGTTACGGAATCCTTGTCCCTTGTCTGCGCGGAAGGCAGCAGGCACAGATCCTGATATTTTTTATCTTTGATCAGCGCCTGTTTGATGCGGCACTTTCCTTCAATCACGTCCACCAGATTATAGACGATCCGGTTCTCCAGGCCCATCACAACGTCAAGGTTGCGGAGACCGATATCGGTGTCAATCATAATTACCTTCTTATTTAACTGGGCAAGACCCGTACCGACATTCGCGGTAGTCGTTGTCTTTCCTACCCCGCCTTTTCCGGATGTGATTACGATTACTTCACTCATGAATTCTTTTCCTCCTACTGTTAGATACCATTTAAAATTTTTCTTGTAACGGGCTCAATATAGATGCTTCCGTCTCTCGCCACTGCGATCTGCAGTTCCTCGTTCGTCTCTTTTTCTCTTTTGATCAAACGCTTTTTTGTCTTTTGCTTATCGGGACTTTTCGCAATCAGTTCTCCGATCTGTATCTGTATCGGTTCCATCTCCAGTGCGACGATAAAGCACTGTTGATTGCCATATGCGCCTGCATGGGCGTTTCCCTTAAGCGCTCCGAGAACAATAATATTCCCGCCGGAAATCACCTTCGCCCCGGGATTTACATCCCCAAGAATCGTAATACTGGCCTCGCTCTCCAAAACCTGGCCGGAACGCAGCGTCCCCTTGTAAAATTCGGCCTGACTGCCCGTACCCGTTCCTTTTGCATATTGCTCTTCAATTGCATCACAGTAGGCCTCTACCTGCCGTCTCATCCGCTCTGCGTGTTCTTCATCCCCGTCGACCACACATAGAATTTCAATAGAAGTATTCCCGGTAATCGCCTCAATCAGACGGTATTCCTCCTCCTCCGTCAGCTTTCTGCCCTCAAAGGAGATGCCGAGCCTCGAATTCTGAAAAAATTTCTCTGATTCTTTGAATTTTTCAACAACTGCTGTAAGAAGCTCTTCAAACGGAGTCTTCGGGTCCAAAATAAGATTAATGCCGTATTTATTGCTTTTTATAATAACTGTCTGTGACATACATTGCCTCCATCTACCCGCAGAAAGCGTTCTTCAAGAAGAAATCACCCGGACATTAGCCCGCTATGAGCCATGCCGGGTGACTATCACTTGTAATTATACCCAATCTTAGCAAATATGCAATCCATTTCAAAAATTTTCTCACAATTTTTCCTGCCGGACCGTACTTCTCTCCCTTACTCCCCCGCTTTCACGGGCGTTTCCTTACGCTTCCTCTTTGCAGGCTGCTTTTGCAATATCATGACGCATATATTTATTTGAAAAGTTTACCCATTCCGCCGCTTCATATGCTTTTTTCCGCGCTTCGCATACGTTTGCGCCCGTTGCGGTGATTCCAAGAACGCGTCCGCCGTTTGTAACGATTTTCCCGTCCGCGTCAAATTTCGTTCCCGCATGAAAACAAAAATAATCGTCTTTTCCTTCAAAATGTTCGAAACCTGTAATTTCAAATCCCTTTTCATAAGACACCGGATAGCCGTCGGACGCCAGTACGACGCAGACCGCCGCGTTATCTTCAAACGCCAGATCGATCGTATGAAGGCGTCCCTCGATGCAGGCCTCCATTACGTCTATGATATCGTTTTTCATTCTTGGAAGCACCACCTGCGCCTCCGGATCGCCGAATCTGGCGTTGTATTCGAGCACTTTCGGACCGTCCTCTGTCAGCATCAGGCCAAAGAATATAACGCCGGTAAAGGGTCTGCCTTCCGCCGCCATTGCGTCGACGGTCGCCTGATAAATATGCTTTTTACAAAATTCGTCTATCTCGGCCGTATAAAACGGACTCGGTGAAAAATTGCCCATTCCCCCGGTATTTAAGCCCTGATCCCCGTCTTTTGCGCGCTTGTGATCCTGCGCGGAGGACATGATTTTTATTGTTTTTCCGTCGACAAAGGAAAGCACCGACACCTCGCGTCCCGTCATAAATTCTTCGATTACCATCGTGTTTCCGGCGGAACCGAACTTTTTATCCTCCATGATTTCCTTTACTCCGGCCCTCGCCTCATCTAACGTATTACAGATTAATACGCCCTTTCCGAGCGCAAGCCCGTCCGCTTTCAAAACAACCGGCATTCTGGCATGTTCTAAATAACGCAGCGCTTCTTCCGGAGACGTAAAATTCTCGTAGGCCGCGGTCGGAATCCCGTATTTTTTCATTAAGTCTTTCGAAAACGCTTTTGAGCCTTCCAAAATCGCCGCATTTTTCCGCGGCCCGAATACCTTTAAGCCCTGCGTCTCAAACGCGTCGACAATCCCGCCTACAAGCGGATCGTCCATTCCGATAATGGTTAAATCAATATCCTGCTCCTTTGCAAATGCTGCGAGCTTTTCAAATTCCATTGCCCCGATGGGAACGCATTCCGCAAGCGACGCGATCCCCGCGTTACCGGGCGCACAATATATTTTATTGACGCGCGGGCTTTTCGATACGCTTCTTACAATCGCATGTTCGCGTCCGCCGCTGCCAACCACCAATACTTTCATATGTTCCCTCACATTCCGCCGCTTGCGCGGCTTATTCATTCTGCAATTACCGCATGTCCGTCTGCAACGGACACTTTTCCGTTCGCTATCAAATCAATCGCCTGCGGCAGCAGAACCCATTCCGCCTGCTCCATCACACGACGCTGTAAGAGTTCCGGCGTATCGCCGTCTTCCACCTTCACTGCCTTCTGCAGCAGAATCGGCCCCGTATCGGTCCCTTCATCTACAAAATGTACGGTTGCTCCCGTCACCTTCACGCCGCGGGAAAGCGCGGCTTCGTGTACTTTCAATCCGTAATAACCTTTTCCGCAGAAAGAGGGAATCAGAGACGGATGGATATTGATAATCCTGTTTTGGTATTCCCGAATCAGCGTTTCCGGAAGGACGACTAAAAAACCGGCTAAAACGATTAAATCCGGCGCAAGTTCTTTTACACGCACCAAAAACGCCCTGTTAAATTCTTCTCTTGACTCAAATTCCTTCGGAGATATACAGATTGCATCGATTCCGTGCTTTTTTGCACGCTCCAGTGCATACGCATTTTTGTTATTGCTGATTACTGCGGAAACGCAGGCATTCGTAATCCGTCCTTCTTCAACCGCGTCAAGGATTGCCTTCAGATTCGTTCCCCCGCCGGATACGAAAACGACTACTTTCAGCATAAAGTCACTCCTTTTTCTCCGTCCTCTATTGCGCCGATGATATGCGGCTTCTCGCCTGCCGCTTCTATGGCCCGAATCGTGTTGTCCACATCCTCTTTCTCTACCGCAAGTACCATTCCGATCCCCATATTATAGGTGTTATACATTACCTTTTCTTCTACGCCGCCTTCTCTTGCGAGCATTTTAAAAATCGGAGGAACTTCGTAGCTGTCCTTTTGAATTACGGCTCTTTTTCCTTCGGGAAGCATACGCGGTACGTTTTCGTAAAAACCGCCGCCTGTAATGTGGCTGCAGGCTTTGACACGAACCCCCGCTTCTTTGATTCCGCGAAGCGCCTTTACATAGATTTTCGTCGGGCGAAGCAGCGTTTCTCCAAGCGTTGCGCCCAGCTCGTCATAGTACGTATCCAGCGCTTCCCTCTCCATGCGAAAGACCTTGCGCACCAGCGAAAAGCCGTTGGAATGCACGCCGGAAGATTCCATCCCGATTAATACGTCGCCCGCTTTTACGTCCGCACCCGTAATAATATCCTTCTCGTCAACTACGCCTACCGCAAACCCGGCCAAATCGTATTCGTCCGAGGGATAAAACCCCGGCATCTCAGCCGTTTCTCCGCCGATTAACGCGGCGTTCGACTGTCTGCAGCCTTCTGCAACGCCGCTTACGATATCTGCGATTTTCTCCGGATAGTTTTTGCCGCATGCGATATAGTCCAGGAAAAATAACGGTTCTCCCCCGGCGCAGGCAATATCGTTCACGCACATTGCCACACAGTCGATGCCGACCGTATCATGTTTATCCAGAAGAAAGGCGATCTTTAACTTTGTTCCAACACCGTCCGTACCCGAAACCAGAGTCGGCTTTTCCATATTCTTAAACGCCTCTATGGAAAACGCTCCCGAAAAGCCGCCGAGCCCGGTCAAAACCTCCGGTCTCATTGTCGTCTGCACATGCTTTTTCATCAATTCAACCGATTTGTATCCTGCCTCGATATCCACGCCGGAATTCCTGTAATCCATGTATTTTTCCTCTTTTCTGCACGACTGTTTTACACGTCAGATTTTGCTCCCGATCTGACATACGGATTTCGTGCGTTTCTGATAAATAGTATAGCCTGATTTTCGTTGTTTTTCCAATCATATATTATAATAATATTAATTAGATATTCTTATAGATATCAAGTTATTCTATCAATTTTCTTATAAATAGTATTATGCTTGTATGCGCTTGTGATTCTTCACAGTGGCCGGCATCCGCGGGAAAAGAAACGGCAAAGATTTTAAAATATGCCCTGCCATTCCTCTGCTTATTTACTCAACCGCCGTTCTGATATGCCGGTACGCCTCTTCCGTCACCCAGACAGAAACCGAACCGCCGTCCGTTTTAAACTCCCCCGTTCCGGTTTGATCAAGCAATACCGGTTCCGCAAAATGTCCCATCGCGTCATAAAACAGACGTCCTGCAAACTGTTCTCCCACCTGCATCCGCTTGCTTCCGCCTGCGGAATCCGTAAGCAGGACGGCAAGTCCGGAACCGCCGTGTTCGCTGTCCCCGCTTCTTGTGAAGCCGACAACGGAAGGATCGTCCATATAATCTCTCTGTTCGCCGTACGCGTACATACTGCGGATTTTAATCAGTTTCCGAAGATTTTTTACCGGCCCTATTCTATCGTGCGGGATTCCGTAATAATCGCCGTAAAAAACGCATGGAATCCCCTCTTTCCGAAGCAGCAGAAACGCGTACGCAATCGGTTTAAACCATGCAGGAACAAAAGAGGATAACGCCTGCCCAGGCTGCGTATCATGATTATCTACAAATGTAACCGCATTTTCCGGCCGCTCCTTTAAAAGTGTGCCGTCGAGCAATTTTCTCATATCATAATTTCCGTTTCCGCAGGCGGCGTTGAAAAATGCAAAGTGCAGCGGCACGTCAAACAGTGATAATCCATTCTCAGTACAGTTCAGATAATGCAGAAGCTTCGGCAGCTCGTTCGACCAGTACTCGCCGACCGTAAAGAGCGCTCTGCCGGAATGCGCGCGCATGGTTTTCAGCCATTCCCTGTAAAAGTCAAAACTGATATGTTTGACCGCATCGAGGCGAAAACCGTCCGGCGATACCGTATCCAGATACCATTTTCCCCACTCGGTTACGGCTCGAACCGTTTCGGCGTTATCCGTATCCAAATCGGCTCCCATCAGATAATCGTAGTTGCCGTTCTCGCTGTCCGTTTCCCGGTTCCAGTTTTTCCCGGCAAAACAAAAAATACCGTTCCGTTTTCTGCCTTCGTCCCAATCGGTTCCGCTGAAATGAGAAGCGTTCCAGGTAAAATCGGAATAGACGCCGCCCCTTCCCGGAAAATCAAATTTTGTCCAGGCGGTAATCCGCTCTTCCCCGCCGATTTCCCGGTTTCTGTCCTCTCTGGCGCTTTCTTTTACCGCAACTTCCTCCGTATTGTCCGCTCCGAGCATATGATTTAAAACAACGTCCGCAAGAACTTCGATTCCCTGATTTTGAAGCGCCTTTACCGCGTTTTTATATTCCTGCGCGGTTCCGTACTTCGTCGCCACCGACCCTTTCTGGTCAAATTCGCCCAGATCGTATGTATCATAAACGTCATATCCCACACTCTTTTTCCCGGCCGCTCCCTTATACGCAGGCGGCAGCCAGACCATATTGACGCCGTTTTCCTTTAAACGCTTGGCCTGTGCGGCGCAGCGTTCCCACAGCAGCCCGTTTTCCGGCAGATACCACTCAAAATACTGCATCATTGTCTTATTATCCATTGTAATCCTCCCTGTCACACATGCGTCAAACCGTACCGCCGTGTCCTGTTTTGGTCTATAACCGGCATGACGCTCTGTCAAACGGCGCAAAGCCTATCACCATAAGCTTTGCGCCGTTTTCAAATCTTATATAATTATTTAAAGCGTAATATCCTCCACGTTGATCCCCAGAGATGATAATTTTACAGTTGTTACTTTTATAAGATAATCAAGCATTTCATTTTCATGCCCGCCGTTCGCTTTCCTGACTTGCTGTAAATCTGTATAGCGATCAATTGTAACCGTTATTAATTCTTTATCCGACATTTCCTGTACCATCCGTTCACCGTCCTTTTCTCTCACTAACCCTCCATGTCAGAGCAGCTTGCTGCGATGACAGTGCGATGAGAAATTCGCGCAGGCGATTTCTCATCTGCAATCATGGCATATTTGAGTCTCTGACTCAAATTGCCGATTGAAAAATAAGCTATCAAGCTTATTTTTCAATCTATAACTCTCATAACCGCAGCTTCGCCGCTTTTGCAAAACTGCTTACGCTGTATATTTCGGATAAATTTATTATAGTATCCTTTCAGGAAAAAGTAAAGTTTGAAAAACTGCCTATTCTCCCCGAAGCGTTCTTGCCGCGTTAAGCACCGCCAGAATCATAACGCCTACGTCCGCAAAAATCGCCCACCACATGTTGACATAACCGACTGCGCCGAACGCAATACAGGAAAATTTAATCGCAAGCGCCAGCACAATATTCTCTCGTACAATACGAAGCGTCTTTCGGGAAATTTTCATTGCGGCGGCGATTTTCGCCGGGTCGTCGTCCATCAGCACAATATCCGCCGCTTCAATTGCCGCATCCGATCCAAGCGCGCCCATCGCGATTCCGATATCCGCTCTGGAAAGCACGGGCGCATCGTTGATGCCGTCGCCGACAAATGCCAGTTTTTCTTTTCCGCTTTTTTCGTTTAAAAGCTTTTCTACTTCTTCCACCTTATCCGCCGGAAGCAGCTCGCTCCGTACCTCGTCGACGCCGAGTTCCGCCGCCGTTTCGTCGGCTACTTTTTTGGTATCGCCGGTCAGCATCACAACTTTCTTTACGCCCGCCTGTTTTAATTTCGTTATCGCGTCCTTTGCTCCCGGTTTTAATACGTCCGCTATCAGGATATAACCCGCGTAGGTTCCGTCAATTGCGACATGCACCTCCGTTCCTGCTTTTTGCGGAAGTTTATATGCAATATTTAACAAATCCATCAGTTTACGGTTTCCGGCCGCAATTCGTTTTCCGTCCACCAGCGCTTTCACGCCGTGACCGCTGATTTCCTCCACATCCGAAATCGCTGCGGCGTCAATCGTCCCGCCGCAGGCCGCCTTTAAGCTTTTGCTGATCGGATGGTTCGAATAACACTCCGCAGAAGCCGCCGCAAAAAGAAGCGCTTCTTTTGTCAGCCCTTCGGCCGGTTCTACCTGCGTCACTTCAAAAACACCCTTTGTCAGCGTTCCTGTCTTATCGCAGACCACATAAGCTGCCTCGCCAAGCGCTTCCAGATAATTCGATCCCTTGATTAATATTCCCTTTGCGCTCGCCCCGCCGATTCCGCCGAAAAAACTGAGCGGAATGGAAATCACAAGCGCACACGGACAGCTTATTACAAGCGTGGTCAGCGCTCGGATGACCCACTGTCCGAAATTTGCCGGATTCCCCATAAGCAGATTGACAATCGGCGGCAAAACCGCCAGAGCCAGTGCGCCGAAACAAACGGCAGGCGTATAATATTTTGCAAACCGCGTGATAAACTTCTCTGACTTCGACTTTTTCATACCCGAATTTTCAACTAAATCCAATATTTTAGATACGGTAGATTCGCCAAATTCTTTCGTCGTACGAATACGGAGCACACCCGTTAAATTCACGCATCCGCTAATCACTTCGTCGCCCTCCCCCGCTTCTCTGGGAAGACTTTCTCCGGTAAGCGCGCTGGTATTTAAAGTCGAACTGCCGCTCACGATCATTCCGTCAATCGGTATCTTTTCACCGGGCTGCACCAGAATTTCCGTGCCCGTCGAAACCTCGTCCGGATCGACCTGCACAAGTACGCCGTCCTGCTCGATATTCGCATAATCCGGACGGATATCCATTAATTCCGTAATATTTTTCCGGCTCTTTCCGACCGCATAACTTTGGAACAGCTCTCCCACCTGATAAAACAGCATAACCGCCGTTCCTTCTACATATTCGCCGAGTGCAATCGCCCCGACTGTCGCAACCGCCATCAAAAAATTCTCGTCAAAAACTTCCCCGTGAAAAATACCCAAAACCGCCTTTTTCAAAATATCATAGCCAATCACAAAGTAGGGAATCAAAAACAGAGCCATCCTGACATACGGATTCTCTATCGGAAAAAAGCTGAAACCAACAACGAGCGCCGCAGCCGCAAGAATCCTGATCAATACTTTTTTTTGTTTCTTTGTCATAACATTTCACTCCTTTACGGTTAATATCTTATGAACATTTAAACATATATTCAATTGTTTGTCAATTATTTTTTCCGATGCTGGAACCAATATGCGCCGGCGAAACTTCCGTTCGTTTCCAATCTTTGTGTTCCGCCGTGTTTCATAGATTTGTCCTCCGATAATTCTTGATTGAAACCGGATAAGGATAAAAATTGTGTTTTATGATAAAGAAATGTATCTTGTAATTAAAACTTGCATATGCTATAATGCCAATAGGCAAAAAGAAATCACAAGTCCATGCGGACAAGAAGCGAATCCCCGAACCGTGTTGCCGCACAGTTCGGGGATTCTTCTTTTCTTTTATAGTGGCAAAGCACCCACCAGGTTAGTTGTTGCTCTTATCGTCACTGTCTAACCATTTGATGATGTAGTGGCAAGCTACACCAGCCAAAACAGCGACTAAAAAAGAAATCACAACTTCCATGCAAACACCTCCTCCCTGTTGCGGGTTTC
>CANPGM010000014.1 GCA_947573605.1 uncultured Roseburia sp.
GCTTAGGCATTAAGTATCCTTGCAAAAAAAGTGTCAACCGATATTGACAATATCAGTATGTGAAGAGTTGTTGAAATTGTTAGATTTATATGATGTGCGGGATAAGAAAGTCAAAGAATTTTCTATGGGCATGAAACAGAGGTTAAGTATTGCGCTGGCGCTTGTGGGGAAGCCGGAGCTGCTGATCCTGGATGAACCCGTCAATGGACTTGACCCGAAAAACATTTCTGCGCTCCGAATGCTATTGAAAAAAATAAACAGGGAACGCAGAATTACGATGCTTATTTCAAGCCACATTTTAAATGAACTTTACCTGCTGGCAACAGATTTTATTATTATTCACAAAGGAAAGATAATAGAGAGTCTTTCCCATGAACAATTGGAAATGAAATGTGAGCATTATGTGAAGGTTTGTACGGACGATCTGCCGCAATGCGTGACAGTCCTTGAAAAAGAATTAAAGATTTTAGATTATAAGGTGATCGACGACCGCACTCTGCACATATATGCATTCACGGAAGAACCACAGCGGATTTCACAGGTTTTGACACAGAATCATATAGTAATCGGTGAATTGTCCGTATGCGGGCAAAGCCTTGAAGAGTATTTTCTTTCTGTAACAGGAGGCCGGCGTAATGATTAATTTGTTGAAAGTAGAGTTTTATAAATTAAAGAAATTTCAGTTTGGATATATTGCCGTAATATTTATATTTGTAGTTGGGTATGTTTATGGGGATAACCGACTCGGCAATAAAATGTTTGATATAAACGACAACACAAATGTGGTATTTTCCGGTATTGTCAGCGATACCTCATTTGTATTTTTTATCTCAATCATTATGGCATTGTTTATGGGGAAAGACTTCTCTAACCACACCATATGCAACGAAATAAAACTTGGGTATAACCGGTTCCAAATTCTGCTTTCCAGAACGATTACGGTTTGCGTTTTTGCCGTACTGCTTCATGTAATCTATGTTGTATCCGCCGTGCTTGGATTTTCCATAGTGAGAGGGTTTGATACAAGCGTGCTGCGTGTAGGAAATGTTTTATGGCTTTTGACAGTATTCATACAGCTTGCGGCGGTAATAAGCGGAGTGGTATTGCTGTCCTTTACAGCAAAAAAAGTATCGGAAGCAATTGCCCTGTCTGTCATGTATGCTTTTATAGGCTGCAATATATTGCGGAACTTTGTAAGTACAAAGGTTTTTACGCTGTCTTGTTTTTGTTTTGTGCAAAATAACAATAAAGAAAATTTGACTATTGCAGCAGTCAGCGCAGGAATCACCATGACGGTATTTTTGACGATTGCCGCATTTACATTTCATAAAGCGGAAATAAATTAGGGTGCAGTCAGTGATGGAATATATGGTTATCTTAATACTTTTTGCTGCTGCCGTGATTTTTGCGGGAAGATATTATAAGCTGAAAAAACAGCTAAAGTCTGTTACAAGGCAGCTTAGCATAGAACAGACCCGCCTTGTGACGGTTGAGTTTGTAGATGATGATATGGAAGCTGCTGTGTTGAAAATCAATGAGCTGCTCGAACGGATGCAACAGACAACCATCAAAAGCAACGCCTCCTCTGCGGTGTTAAAATCTTCCATAGCAGACATATCCCATGATATGAAGACGCCGCTAACGTCAGTAATCGGTTATTTGCAATTGGCGGAGAAAGAGTGCGAGGATGAAAAAATCAAGGAAATTATATATATCTGTTTGGAGCGAACGCGCTATTGCAATACGTTAATCAACGACTTTTATGAGTTATCAGTGATTGAATCGCAGGGCTGCGCTCCAAAGATGGAAAGAGTAGATGCAGCAGGGATTATTTGTGAACTGATCCTTGCCAACTATCCAGTTTTTGAGGAAAAAAAGATCTCTCCGCATTTTGACGACATGGATAAGACAGTGATGGTTTCAGCCGACTGCCATATGCTAAACAGAGTAATCCAAAACTTAATTACAAACGGCATGAAATATACAAGCGGAGACCTATCTTTTCATATCTGCAGGGAAAATGAGAGGATCACCATTACCGTATCCAATCCTGTGAATGCAGATGTCGACGTCGCGCATATCTTTGACAGATTTTATACGCAGGATAAGTCAAGAGGCACAGGAAGCGGTATCGGACTCTATCTATGCAGGCAATTTATGGAAGCTATGGGCGGGAGTATCAGCGCAGAAGTAAAAGAAAAGAATTTCTCGATAAAAGTGACGCTTCATTCTGCATGAAGGGGAAAACCGAATGACGGAAGGCAGCCTATTAGAAGGATAAAACGGGATTGGATACAGACGTAAAAAAGATAAGGAGCAGACTGGCGTCCTGCTCCCGGAAGAAAGCCTTTGCATTATTTGGAAAATGCATGTATAAGCGGGCCTTGCGGTCATTTAGAAAGGGGATTTAAAGGTACTTATTTATATCGTGCTGCTCAATAACCTTTTTGCCCAACAATGTAATTGCCTGTTGGGGACATTTGCTGATGCAGCGATAGCACATAGTACATTTGTTTCCTGAAACTGCAGTACCGTTTACAACTCTGATATTTTTCATGGGGCATAGTTTTTCACATAAACCGCACCCGATACATTTTTTCTGATTCATATTCAATTTATCAGTATAGCTTTTTGTCTTGCGGTAAAAATACAGTCTTTGTCCAAACAGCCCGGCTGCATGAGACCAGATTCCCAAGCCCTCCCGCGGGGGTTTTCCGTTTTTGATTTGCATTACCGCTTTGTGAATTTTTGCGTCCGCATTTCTTATCAGCTCAAGATTCTTTTCATATTTTCGTTTCAAAACTTTTTCATCGCTGATGCTGTCCGGCATTATCAGGTGCAGACCGCCTGTTATGACTGCGCCGTATTTTTTTAATAATCGTGCGAGGATTCCTGCTCCGTCGCCGCTAAAAAGCCCCATTGTCGCAATGATAAAAATTCTTTTTTCATTCCAAATCTGTCTGTTTGCGATGATATAATCACGGAGTATTTTAGGAATATTGCTGAATTGGACAGGATAGCTTATGACGATTTCACGATTGTTTTTCATTTGAGCGACGGCTTCGTCCTGCTCTATGGAAAAAGCGGGACAGCGGCTGTCATATTCTTCTAAAAATTTACAAACGCAATACTTTGAATTACCTGTTCCACTAAAATAGATTCCAACCATTATACATCTCCAAACTTCATACCTGCTCTTGACAAGGACATATTCGTTTCAAATAAATTCGGACGTTTCTTGATAATATCTTTCGTTTTCCCTCATAAATAGCTGCGGATACTCCGCATCCAGATCTTCATAGTCAGTTTTTGGGGCAGTAACTTGACATTTATATGCTGGCATTTTACATAGAACGAGCAAATTGACAGATCCCTGCCTTTTTTCGCGTCTTTTAAAGCTTTTTTCACAACCTTTTCGGGGGCGACAATGCCCGGAAAACGTACCTTTTTCCCGTTTATTTCCTTTGTAAGCATATCGGTTTCTACCCAACCCGGACAAACCGCTGTAACCGTAATGCCATAAGGCATTAATTCGATATGAAGAGCGCGCGAATAACTGCGTTCAAACGCTTTTGAGGCTGCATACAAATTGAGATAGGGCACAGGCTGAAATGCAGAAGCCGAGGAAACGTTAAGTATTTTTGTTCCCTTTATCATAAACGGAAGACATAGATTGATTAGAGCGGCAGGGGCTTTACAATTTAAATCTATTGTCTGTTCTATTTCTGAAATCGAAAACGCTTTTGAAGGCGCCATCTTTGCAATTCCGGCGTTATTGACGAACCAGAGGACAGACGGATGCTGTTGTTTCAGCAAATCAGAAAAAGAGAACAAATCCGCAGTAACGGTCAAGTCCTTACATACAGGGATAATTTTTGCACCAAATTCTTTTTTCAGCCCAAGAAGCCGATTCTCGTTTCTGCCGACTACCCATATTTCATCCAGAGCTTCCTTTGCCAGTTCCCTCACAAACACCTGTCCAATACCGCCGGAAGCGCCCGTTACAATCGCAATTTTTTTCATCTTTCCTCTCATTCTGCCGCTTTAGCGGCTTCTTAATAAGGAGGAATTTTGTGCGTCGGCACAAATTCCGGGTTGAAAGCGTTTATCTTTCAACCTAATCCCTTTTCTGTTTATCTTTTAATAAGACCCGCGCCAGATCAACGTCGGAAATCATTTCGTACTCGGTTGTAAATAACTTTTTGAGCGCATAGAGGTAAACGACGCCCCAATAATAATCGGCTAATTTGACAGGAAGCCCTTCGACAACGCTTCCCTCTTTTTGCCCCTGCCGAATCATTTTTTCCGTAATCCGATATAATGTTGACTGATAAGTTGTTTCTGCAGAAATAAAGTTGTTCTGCTCAAACATCATCTGCGAATTTAATGCCACCTTTGCCGCATAAACATCGTCTTGAATCAGCCTGGACATGATACGGCTTGAGAGTTTTCGTATTTTCTTTTTAGCGGATATTGGTAAACGCATCAGCGCTTTTAAATCCTCAATATCTTTCCTGTTATTTGTTAAAGCAAAGATTTCGCGGAACAGTTCTTCTTTTGATTTGAAATAGATATAAAGCGTGCCCTGTCCGATCCCGATATGCTTTGCCAGATCGCTTATCTTTGTTCCGGCAAAGCCGTTTTTAGCAAAATAAAGCATGGAATCTTTCAATATTTTAGAACGGGTTTCTTCGCGGATTTCCTGACATCGGTCCTGTGATTTCGGCATAAGTTATCCCCTCTAATTTATGAATGAATATTTGTTCATTCAAATTGTAACAACACTTTTTGGAATTGTCAATGACAATTGAGATAGAAACTTATTCCGGATTGCGTTTCTTCCTTTTGCTATGCCCGGAAGAATCATTTCCGGTTTTTATGTCATTGCTATACATCAAGATGCAGATAACCGTTAAAATCGTTTCAACAACGGGCTGGGCTGCGACTACGCCGTTTAATTTCCAAAAGCAGTTTAAAATGATAACGCCCGGAATAAACAGCGCAGCATTTCTCAGAACGGTAATGATCAGTGATTTTACTGCTTTACCTAACGCCTGAAAATAACCTGTTATCATATTGATAACGCCAAGCGCAGGAGCCGACAGAGAAAGGATTTTTAAAAAGTCGCCCGTCTGATCAATTAAAACGCGTTCCTGCAGGAATATTGCGGCAAGCGGCTTTCCAAAGAGCACAAAGACAACAGTAAATAACGCGCCCATAAAAGCCCCATATAACATTGTGTATTTTACGATATCAGACATTCGTTTCGTTTCATTTTTTCCGTAGCAATAACCCACTAAAGGGGCGACGCCCTGCGATAATCCTACTGACAACAAAATAGGAATCATATCAAGTTTATATGCGATTCCGTAAGAAGCCACTGCGTCAGAGCCGTAAATACTGATATAGTTGTTAAGGACAATATTGGAAACGCTCATAAGCACTGTAATAAGAGCGCCCGGAATGCCAATGCTTATGACATTGCGAATCAATGCCGCATTCGTTTTATGTCGCCGGGGTTTCAGAGATACGAATTGATTTCCCCTGTTTTCCTGTCGAATCATGCACAGAAGGTAGTATAACGATGCGCATACAAATCCCAAAGATGTTGCAAGTGCGGCTCCCGCCGTTCCCCATCCCAGTATGGCGATAAAAATATAATCCAATGTCATATTAACTACATTTCCAAGTACCAATCCAATGGTAGCTTCTTTAATCAGACCAATCGAACGGAACAAATGAACAAGTCCGTTCGACAGCATAATGAAAGGGGCGCCCAAAAAAATCCATTTCAGATAAGCACAGGTATGGGCAAGATTATCTGGATCTGCACCGGATATTTTTGCCAATGGCTGAAGAAATGTCAGGCCCAAGACAAGCGTGACAATGCCTGAGACGACCATTGCATATATACAGAAATGCATGGCTGCGCCGGCTTCTTTTTCCCTTTCCTCTCCCAATAATCTGGCGATTACGCTGCTGCCTCCCATTCCGAAAACGCAGGCGACAGACATAATAATAAGCAATATCGGCGCGCACAGCGTTACTGCGGCAATCATAGCAGGTTCTTTTGTCAATGAAACGAAAAAGGTATCTGCAATATTATAAATAAGCGTTGTAAGCTGTCCCAGCATAGCAGGTAAGCCCACTCTCATAATCGATTTGAACATATTTTTTTCTTCAAAAACGGATGTCATAATTTCTTTCCTCCCTTGCGTTTATTGGCATGATAAGATATAATAAATCTCAAAAACAAGACATGTGTCCTGTTGAAAAAAAGCAGTTGAAAAAACGTTTGCAGAAATGGGGATTATTTATGGAAAGAATCTATGACAAAAACAAAATTACAGCCTGTATTGCGGGCAGCAGATATCATGCGGTACTTGACTTATTGGATGTAGATTTTTATCTGATAAAATATGAAAAAGGCGAATTTGTGCATTCGCCTTTTCAAAGCGAACTGTTATTCCAGATTGTAGAACAGGGTTCCGTAAATATCTATTTCATTCGTGACGACGGTACGCGCTACTCTCTGTCAAACGGAACAGCGGACTATTTTCTGGGCGATATGGATATCTTTTATCCCCCAAATAACAACATTATCGCTGAAGCCGCCGAAAGTCTCACCTGTATTTCATTTTCAATAGAAAAACACAGAGAAATACTGCTCTCCAATAACCGGTTTCTGGCGCTTATCTGCCACAGCCTTTCCGCCAAAATCGGAGCCATGACTGACATGGAAGCCGCTCCTGCTTCCCTTACAGAGCGGGTTATTTCCTATATGAAATATAAATGCAGGGATGAAACCTTAAAAGGAATAGAACGGGCTGCCTTTCATCTTCATTGCAGCGCAAGGCAGCTTCAAAGGATTATGAATCAGGGGGAAGCCGACGGCCTTGTCAAAAAACTGGGGAAGGGGACATACAAATTGATATAAAGCAGAAGGATATTATAAACTATAAATTTGCCAGTTGTCTTAAAAGAAAAGGAAAAAGAAAATGCAGAGACAGATTCTTGTAATCGAAGACGATGAGATATTAAATTCCGGATTGTGCTATAACCTTCAGAAACGGGATATGACCCCGTTTTCAGCCTATAGCGTCAGAGAAGCGAAAGATTTAATGAAAGACAATGCGTTTGACTTGATTTTGCTGGATGTAAATCTGCCTGACGGAAACGGATTTGAATTTGCGAAGGAGTACATACGGCATGACAATGTTCCGTTTCTTTTCTTAACCGCGCATAACATGGAAGAAGAAATTATAAAAGGGCTGCAGTCAGGAGCGGACGATTACATTGTAAAACCTTTTCAGATCAGGGTTCTTATGGAAAAAATTCAGGCTGTATTAAGGCGATGCGAAGGCGTAAAGAAATCCGATACATTTCGCTCCGGGAATCTGGAAGTTGATTTTGAAAACCGGTTTGTAAAAAGCAGGGGAATGCTGATTTCTCTCACTCCGACGGAATTTGAATTATTAGAAGTCCTGTGCAAAAACAGAGAGCGGATTTTGACAAAAGAGATTCTGCTTGAAAAGATATGGGACAGGAAGGAAAACTATGTAAACGAGCACACGCTTGCGCTGAATATCAGCAGACTGAGAAATAAAATTGCCGACGGAGAACATGAATATATTAAGACCATCTATGGGTTGGGCTATAAATGGATTGGGGGATAACGATGAAAACTGTCAAATATATTTTGATTTTAGCAAATATTTTTTTGCTTATCTGCTGCGGGGCGTTTCTATTTTCGGAAAACGGCGGCGGCGTCCGGAAAATGGAGTCTGCGGCGATTATTCTGGCATTTGAGCTGTTAAATATCTGCTACTATTATTTTTTCCGCAGACAGGCGGTTCATTTATCAGCAGATGTTTGTCGTTGTGCAGATAATGTTCTGCACGGTATATCCGTACAGAATATGCAATACAGGGAAACACTGACGTCTAAAATGGCGGCGGAATTGGATAAACTGGAAGGGGCCGTTGCCTTTCATCTGGAAGAAAACAGAAAAGAAAAAAAGGAACTTCAGGAAATGATTTCGGAAATCACGCATCAGATAAAAACGCCGGTTTCTAATATAAAGATGTATTGTGAAATGCTGGCGGAATACGATAGCGCGTGGGAACAGCCGGGACAGTTTCTTGATATTATGAAGCAGCAGTTAAGAAAACTGGAATTTTTATTAGACACACTTATAAAATCTTCGAGGCTCGAAACGGAAATGATAAATCTGGAACCGGAGAACGGCAGAGTCATTGAAACGCTTGCGGCTGCGGTAAATGGCGTGATGCATAAGGCGGAAGGGAAAGATATTGATATTTCGGTTGTCTGTCCCTCTTTTCTCCGGGTTTATCACGATATAAAATGGACGGCGGAAGCGCTTGAAAACATATTGGATAATGCGGTGAAATATACGCCTGCAAACGGGAAGATCCGGATTACCGTAAACACAGGAGAAATGTATACGGAAATTCAGGTGAAAGATACCGGAAAAGGAATTGAGGCGGCGGAGATGAACAATATCTTTAAAAGATTTTACAGAGAAAAAAGCGTTTCCAGAACAGAAGGGCTGGGTCTGGGACTGTATCTCGCAAGGGAAATTATTTCTTTGCAGAAAGGGTATATTTCTGTCCGCTCAAAAGAGGGAAAAGGAAGCTGCTTTTCGATCTGCCTTCCGAATCGCGCGTAAAGAGAAAATGTTTCGATATTGATACTTTTTATTTTCAGTCAGAAACAGGATTGATAACATTCAATTTTAACATAAAGGTATCAAACGAAACGCAGGCTGATTCGGGAATCCGCAAATAGGCCTGTGAGCTTATTTGGGAGGACAAAGATGTATATTTTACGTGCCGAAAATGTAAAAAAATATTACGGAGCGGAACCGGTTCTGGTGAAAGCGCTGGACGGAATTACGCTGGAAGTAGAACAGGGGAGCTTTACTGCGATTGTAGGAACTTCCGGTTCCGGAAAAAGTACGCTGCTTCATATGCTTGGCGGTCTGGATACGCCGACTGACGGAAGCGTTGTAGTGGACGGACAGGAATTAAGCGGTATGGATAAAAACGAGCTTACCATTTTCCGCAGAAGAAAGATAGGATTTATTTTCCAAAACTATAATCTGATTCCTAATTTAACGGTATATGAGAATATCGTGCTTCCGGTAGAATTGGACGGGCGCGCCGCCGACAGGAGATATCTGGAGACCGTGGTAAAGACGTTGGGGTTAAATGAGAAGCTGGAACAAAAGCCGAATCAATTATCAGGAGGACAGCAGCAGAGGGTAGCAATTGCAAGAGCGTTGGCCGCAAAGCCCGCCATTGTTCTGGCGGATGAGCCGACGGGAAATTTGGATAGCCATACAAGCCGGGAAGTAATCGGATTACTTCAGACCACAAGCAAAAACTTTCATCAGACCATTGTAATGATAACGCACGACGATGAAATCGCACAGTCGGCAGACCGCGCAATTCGAATCGAAGACGGGAAAATTGCAGAAAGCAGATGGGCATAAGATTGAAAGTTAATCGTTTCAATCGAAAGAAGCGCAGAAATGAGGAAAAGTATGGATCTGAACAAAAATAACAATCATCGTATTCTTTTTGCTCTTGCAAAGAATAATCTGCTTTCAAAGAAGCTTGCCGGTTTTTTCTCCGCAGTATCTGTTTTTTTAGCGGTTGCACTGGTATCGACGATTTCTCTTTTTATATTGGGAAATCAGTGTGCAAATCAGCGGATTCTGTCTAAAATGCAGCATGTGAGATACAGGGAAGTTACTGCCGCGCAGGCGGAGGAGATGGGAGCGGACGAAAGAATCGAAGTATCCGTCCCTTATAAATTTTGCGATCAGAAATTTCGCATGGGCGGCATCGAATATCAGTTTGCCTTTTTTGGCAGTACCAGCGACGCAATCAATACGTACTTACCTGTGGAAGGCGCCGCACCGCAGGCATACAATGAAATAGTTGTGGATAAGGCTTTTGCGGAGGAAATGAAGATAGAGGGAAAGCCGGGGACTGCAATTACACTGGATGTAGGAAATATGGCGGAAGAATTTGTGATCAGCGGAATTACAGACAGCGGGAATGCAGCTTTGCCGCATACCATCTACACATCTAAAGAATTTGCCGAAAAAAGTCCGGTGATGGAAACACTTTCATATGAAGCTCTTGTAAAATTTTATGGCGCGGACGACATGTCTGATTCCGATTTTACAACCATCCTTTATCAGGTCGCAGCCGACTACGGGATTGAGAGACCGAATGTAAATCCGAATGGCAAACTGAAAGAGTCGCTTCAATCCGGAAACGCGAAAGTTTTTACGGTTTTGTTTGTTTCAGGTTTGTTGTTTGCAGCCGGAAGTATCGTCATTTACAGTATTTTTTATTTGTCGGTACTATCCCGCGTACAGCAGATCGGGCAGTTTCAGACAATCGGTATGACGCCGAAGCAGGTTCGGAAAATGATCCGAAGGGAAGGATTGCTGCTTAGCATGGTTTCCATACCGCTTGGTCTGCTTTTAAGCGGAATACTTTCATATATTTTCATTCCGACAGGATGGAGTTTTCAAAATTTCGGGCTGGTATCATTGGCTGTTGGCATTGCAGCGGGCATCATTGTACAGATCGCCATCCGCAAACCGGCTGCAATTGCTTCAAAAATTTCTCCGGTTGAAGCGTCGAAAAGTATCGGCAGTGAGGCGGATGGACGCCATAAAAATAAAACGCACAGACGTTTAACGCCTTATGCGTTAGCGGGAATAGAGTTCAGGAGCAATCGGAAAAAATGGTGGTTTACAACAGCTTCCCTTGCTTTCGGCGGTATTCTTTTTATGGTTGCTTCCTCCTGGAATGCCTCCTGGGATAAAGAGAGCTATTCCAGGCAATCCTATTTTAAAAATGCAGAATATTACATTACGTATCTGTATAGTCATTCTTCGCCGAAAACATACGGTATTACGGAAATGCAGCTGGAAGGTCATTTAAGCAGCGACCTGATGCAGAAAATACGGCAGATACCGCATGTGAAAGAGGTGCAGGCAGACGATTGCAGTGCAACCGGGGTAATCGAATATCAGGGCAGAACGTTTACACAGCCGTTTTATTGTCTTACCGAAAAGGATTCGGAATATTTTGAGCTAAACGCCGAAGGAAATCTGGATTATGATTATATGGCGCAAAACGATGCAATATTAATTACAGACTGCACGTTTACAGAGAGTTTCAACGGAGTTGTTTTTTCACCGGGGGAAAAATTGACGGTTCGGTATTTTGACGGAGAAGAACATCAAATCGAACTGGAAATTGCAGCCGTTTCAACGGAGACCGTTTTTAGCGATACGAATCGTTCCAACTTTTGTATGACCGACGCGACAATGACAAAATTGTGGAAGACAATGAATACGACGGCGTCTGTCACTGTTTCCGTAGAGGATTACGAGAAAAACGGTCTTTGGGTGGAGCAGGAAATCAGGGCGTTGACGGACGAATATGAAGATTTGGATCTGCTTACTTTAAGAGAGCAGTTGATCGTAGATTCCGCTGAAATACAAAGCGTTCAGACACAGATCTACGGAATTTCCCTGTTTCTTATGCTGTTCAGTATATTCAATTTGATTAATACGGTAATCAGCAGCGTGACAGCCAGAAAGAGAGAATTATCGATGTTGGAATCAATCGGTATGGAACAAAAACAGATATGCAAAATGTTGTTATGGGAAAGTTTCTTTTTAGCGCTGCCGAATCTTTTCGTTACTTTAACGGCAGGGACATTTTTGGGAGCCGCGTTTATTCATATGATGAAAAAAACGGCAGTCTATTTACAATATCGTTTTCCTTTGCCGGCTGTTCTGTTCTATATTGGCGCTATGGTTTTCATTCCGATGTTCCTTTCCTTCTGCTGTTTAAAACAGCAGAATAAAATCTCATTGGTAGAAAGAATAAAAGTATCGAATTAACGGTTACAATTGACAGAATCATTTTTGCACGGCAGAACAGGAGGATTAGAATGATCTATGATTTTGATAAAATAACGGACAGACGCGGTACAAACAGTCTGAAATGGGAAGTAAGCGAAGGGGAACTTCCGATGTGGGTGGCGGATATGGATTTTCCTACGGCGCCGGAAATTACAGAGGCGGTTCAAAAAAGAGCGGCGCACGGTATTTTCGGCTATACCGTGCTGCCGGACGAATGGTATGACGCATATCTTGGATGGTGGGAGAGGCGTCACCACTTTCGGATCGAAAAAGAATGGCTGATGTTTGTGACAGGAATTGTACCTGCCATTTCGAGCGCGGTCAGAAAGCTTACGACGATAGGGGAGAATATACTGGTGCAGACGCCTGTCTACAATATATTTTTTAATTCTATCGTCAATAACGGCAGAAATATAGCGGAAGCCCCTCTTTGCTATGACGGAGAGAACTATACGATTGATTTTAGAGAACTGGAACGGAAATTAGCCGATCCTCAGACAACAATGATGATTCTATGTAATCCGCACAATCCGGTGGGAAAAATATGGGACAGAGAAACGCTTGAAAGAATTGGAGAATTGTGCTGCAGGCATCATGTGATTGTTCTTTCCGACGAAATCCACTGTGATTTGACGGCGCCCGGCTGCGAATATATTCCTTTCGCGTCCGTATCCGAAATATGCAGAAAGATCAGTGTGACCTGTATTGCCCCGACGAAAGCGTTTAATCTGGCGGGACTTCAAACGGCTGCGGTCGTTGCTGCGGACGAGACGCTGCGGCATAAAATGCGGCGGGCACTGAATACGGATGAGGTGGCGGAACCGAACGTATTTGCGGTTGACGCCGCCGTTGCCGCATTTACAAAGGGCGAGCCGTGGCTTTGCGCGCTGCGGGAATATATTGCGGGAAATAAGCGTCTGGTCAGTGAATTTTTAAAGAGGGAGATACCGGAGATAAAACCGGTGCCTTCGGAAGCGACGTATTTGATGTGGCTTGACTGCGGCGGATTGCCGGAATTGAAAAACGGGAAAAAAACCGGAGGAGAACTTTGCCGATTTCTAAGAGAAAAGACGGGACTTTACCTTTCCGGCGGCGGGCAGTACGGAAAGAGCGGAGAAAATTTCCTGCGGATGAATATAGCCTGTCCCCGCAGCCTTGCAGAAAACGGTTTGAACCGGCTTGGGGAGGGAATCGCAGCCTGGCGGAAACAGACGGAAAACGCCGGGGCAAAAAGACAATGATTTTTCCACTTCTTACGACGGGCAGGCGGCATCTTACGCAATGAGGAATCCGGGACGCAAAGCGTCCCGGATTCCTCATTGAAAGAATAACAGTTTATCAGCTTAATATGGAATTTGTTTCGTGAATGACTCCTCTGACATTTTCCGCCATTTCCGAAACCATATCCATTGATTCCTGAATGGTCTGTCCGTTTTCCGTGGTGCGTTTCACATCCGCGATAGCGTCTTCTACGGATAATAATAGTTCGGAGATTGTTTCGTTAAATTTTACGATTACGTCGGAGATTTCTCCGATGGAAGCTTTTATCGCCTGATCGTTCGTCTTCGCGGAAGAGACGGAAGCTTTCGAACTTCCTGATAACTGCTGGATGTTTGAGGCGACTACGGCAAAGCCTCTTCCGGCTTCTCCTGCTCTTGCCGCTTCAATGGAAGCGTTTAAAGACAGCAGATTGATCTGGCCGGCAATTTTTTCTACGTCTTGTGTCATTACATTGTAGCTTTCAATGCTTTCCGTGATGTGAGCCGCCGATTCTTTGATTCCTTCGTTCAGAGCCGAAAGACGGTTCATGTGATCGGTCAGAACGTTCATCTTTTCCGTTGTATGTAATCCCAGACTGCGGATCATATCGGCCTCTTCCTTGATGTGGGAGATATTGCCGCTCAATTGTTCAAACACATCCATCAGATTTTCATTCATTTCGTGCACGCGCTGGTTTACCTGTTCCGCCCTTGTCCGCTCCCTGCCGATGGAATTTATCATATACTGATGACAGTTTTCTTTTTCATTCACGCCTTTTGCAAGTGCGATTGCCATATCACGGCAGGTTCTAAATCCGCATGCATGACAGTCGAAATGCTTTTGCGAGGAAGTTTCTTTTCCAAGCAGCCGAAATGCTTTTTCGATATCGGCTTCCGTTACTTTGATCGTTTCCACTTCCTTTGCCTTGTAGGTCCGGATGTAATTATTCAGATTGAGCTTTTTGTCAAAGTCTTGAAACTGCAAATCATGTCCACGTTTCGTAACGTTCTTCCGCCGAACATTTTTTGCATACTGTTCTACGTCATACATGATGTTGCTGATGGCAAAGCAGTGATAGTTCACGCCGGTTGCGGGGCCGCCGTTGCAGCCGTCCTTACAGCTTAATACGTCAAAAACAGTCGGAAGATCCTGTTCCCTCTGCTCCAGGTATAAATCCAGGTCTCCATATAAACGTTCTGTCCCTTCCGAGGTAATCACGGACATATCGGGCTTGTGAATCAGCAGATTTTTCATCAGTCCGCCGGGGCGCGGATAAATAGCTCCTTCCAGACCGATATTATCATCAAACTCAAATTCGCTGAAAAGCTTTACTTTCGGCAGATCCACTTTGTTTTCATGGAAGAAGTCGCGTAAATGTTCCATTGTCACATTGTAGTCAATAATTCCCGTATCGCGGAACTCGTCTGTTTTTGCAATACAGGGAGAGATTGCTGCAATTTTTCCCCTGTAACCAAGATTTTTACGAATGTAAATTCCGAGACATAACATCGGACTGTGAATCGGTGATAAGCGGGGAATCAATTCCTTTTTATGCTTTAAGATATAATTGACGACCGCCGCGCATGGCTGTGAAATTACCTTTGCGTTCGGATGCTGATCCAGATAGCGCACATGCGCCCAGGTACAGATATCTGCACCGTAAGATACGTCATATATTTTGTTGATTCCCTGATTACGGAACCACTGAAGGACATGTCTCCAGTTGCCGTCAAAGGCGATTTTGATAGAAGGAGCGGCAATCAGAACGATTTCTTTTCCGGCTTTTAAATCGTTCAGAAATGCCTCCATATCGTCCTCAAACGTTCTGGCCTGATGCGAACAGGCGCGGATACAGGCACCGCATTTGATACATTTGTTCTCATCGATATGAATGATCAGCCTTCCTGTGTCATCCGTCTTAGCATTATTCGCGTCGATTACCGGACAGACTCTAACGCATGCGTTGCAGCCGACGCATTTGTCCGTATCCAGACAGATTTTTCCCATAGTATTTTTTCTTACCCCCTGTAGTTGTTTTATATTTCTCCCGGATATTGAAATGCCGGGATACCGTATAGAATCCATGCGGCAGGTTTCCCTTGAAAGATAAAGTCTAAATTGATTTTATCAAATGAAAACAAAAATGTCACGAAGATAGCGGAACATTTTTGGGAAACAGTGAATATTTCTTGAACTTGAGAACATTTTTCCATATAATAGACGTAGCTGTCCGACTGCGGACAAAAAGGAGGAGGAAAACGGGATGGATTATCAGTTTTCAAAGGAAATAAAGTCAGATTCCGTATACCCTGTTTGACGGAGAAAAAGCCGTATCCAATATTTCCGTCAATCGGATGGAACTGCTGATGCAGGGAAAGATTTATAATTGTATTCAGCTTGGGACAATCATGACGGATCAGGAATACCGCGGCCGCGGGTTGTCCCGATATCTTTTTTCAGAGGTACGAAAAGATTGGGACGGAAAATGCGATGCAATGTTTCTTTTCGCCAATGAGAGCGTGCTTGACTTTTATCCCGGGCTCGGTTTTCACAGAAAAAAACAGTATCGGTTTGAAAAAAAGGCGGATCAGGCGTTCGGGAAGGCAAAGAGGCTTTCTATGGGAACGTCAGAGAACCGGGTACTTTTGAGACGCTGCTATGATATTTTCTGTGAAACAGACAGAGAATTGGATGAGATTCTTTCTGCGGCCGCTCCGGTCGGCACAAAGAAGGTGCGTCTGGAGTTTACGCCGAACAAAAGCGGAGACTTTGAAGCGGCGACATATGATGATTCGGATGACGCGCTGTTTGTGTACGGCAGTGCAGGAAGCGGCGGAGAGAAATTGCTTTTTCCGCTTATTTCACATACATGACGAAACGGCAGACAGAAGGGCAATAACCTGCGTCCGGCGCAGGAATCGATTGAAACAGAAGAAAGGGATGGTTATATGACGAAAGCGATAATTTTACAGATGGCAGGTATGATTTCGGAGCGCCATGCGGGAGTGCTTTCCGAAATGGAGGCATGTATCAGAGATACCGCACGATATTATAAAGAGCACAATCAGCAGTATGAGGAGCGGGGAATTACGGCGCCTGCCAATACGCAAGAGGAACAGGGCCTGTGGTGGATTACGATGGCGGATTGCCTGACCGCGTCTTCCGTTGCGGCGGAGCTTGACTGGAAATGTGAACTGGAAGACTTTCTTTTTGCAGTAGGCAATCTGGCAGGAGTCAGGAAAAACGGTCTTCCCGTCGAAGGAAACTGGTTTGACGAAGAGGATTCGATCGAGGAATGGTGCGGCATTTTAAACGGAAAATGGGAGCCGTTCAATTTTTGTCTGGCTCAGATGGATATTGACAGCGACAGTTATGTTATTTTTCCGGTTTCGCTTCTGGCGCTTGCTCCGTTAACAGAAGCCGCAAAGCTGACGGGAGAACGGTTTGAAAAGGCAGGCGGCGGTACGGAAGCGGACAGAAACCGGACGCATGAATTTTTTCTGAATCAGGAAAAAGAGCTGGAGACGGCGGAAAACGAGAATACTTCTGAAAAATGTGAAAGCTGCGCCGCCGCTGGAAAACAACCAGGCAAAAGACCCTGTCAGCGCAACCAGTATCAGTGTTTTCAAATTAATTTGAAACCGCAGGAGCTGACAAAAGACCAGCTTCAGACGGTTGGAAATTGTTTCCGTCTGAATCCGTCCGTAATAGGGCTTCGAATTGCCGAGGGCAGAACCGTATATGTGAAAAATATTCTCAAAGAAACATTAGAGGCTATGAGAGAGCTTGATCTTGCAGCCGTTTCATATGAGGTGATCCCGTTTGCGCCGAATTACAACTTATATCATTCCTGCACGGAAAAGAAACCCGGAGGGGGCTCCGAGTTATTTATCGCGCGTTTCGATAAAGAGCGTGGGGAAGATTTTAAACTAAAATAGTGTAAAGGTACTATTTTGCATTATTATGTTGTTTTTTTATGATTTTTTAGGTAAACTGGAACATAGGATAAATGGGCAGAGGCATTGCGGATGAGATCGGTTTGTTCTGCGGCAGGATACCTTTAAAAAGTAGTATCGGGAGGAATTTCAAATGAAAAAAGCTATTAATCAATCCACACTGTCATTAATTTTAAATGGGGTATCCGTACTTACCCTGTTATTTCTTGTATTTTCCTTGCTGTCCTACAGCAAGGTAAACGCTAAGTTAAAACAAGATTATGACGATCGTTACGAATTGACTTATAATGCAAACCGCTTTATGAACGGTTCTGCATATCTTACAAATGAAGTGAGAGCCTTTGCGGCGACTGGAATGGAAGAACATTACCAAAATTACTGGAATGAAGTCAATACGTTAAAGAACCGCGATCAGGGCGTATCGGCCATGCAGGAGATCGGTCTTACTTCAGACGAACAGGCGTTGATAGACGATATGTATGCGTTGTCCAATTTCCTTGTTCCGCTTGAGGAACAGGCGATGGAAGAGGCGATGAACGGAGAGAAGGAAGCGGCCCTTGACTATGTGTACGGCGTGGAATACAGTACGTCAATTGCAGAAATCAATTCTTTAAAGGAACAGTTTCTGGAAGATCTCGATGACAGAACGCTGACACAGATACAGGAACTGGAGAAGATGGCGTCCTTTTTTGACGGGGCGATTATCGTATCAGTGCTTTTAGTCATTATTTTCCAGTTGACGAATATGATTTTTGTGAAAACGAAGATTCTTCGCCCGGTTGTTAAAGTGCGCGATCAGATGGGGCAGATTTCTCAGGGAAATCTGTCTGCAGACTTCGACATGGTGTCGAATACTTCCGAGATTGGTATGCTTGTCGATTCGATTCATGATACGAAGCGTGAACTGAAACGATACATAAAAGATATTGAGTATAAGCTTGCACAGATGGCTCAGGGCAATATGGAGCTTTCAATCGGGAACGACTACCGCGGCGAGTTCCTGCCGATACAGAATGCGATGAGGGAAATTTTAGAAGGACTGAATAACGCCCTTTCCAGAATACATACTTCGGCAGGAATGGTTTCCGAGGAATCAAGGCGCATGGCGTTAGGAGCGCAGACGCTTTCAAGCGGAACCGTTCAGCAGGCGGCAGCAGTAGAAGAACTTTCGGCAAGTATCAAAGAAATATACGATCAGGTAGAGCGTACGTCGAAGGATTCCGGCGATGCGGAGGCGAGTTCACTTGAGGCTTCCGGAAAGCTCAGAGTCTGCGTAGAAAAGATGGAAGAGCTGAAAGTGGCAATGGAAGATATTTCAAAGTCGTCACATCAGATCGGCGGTATTATCAAAACAATCGAGGATATTTCATTCCAGACCAATATTCTTGCGCTGAATGCGGCTGTTGAAGCGGCGCGTGCAGGAGAAGCCGGAAAAGGTTTTGCAATCGTGGCGGATGAGGTACAGAGTCTTGCGAATAAGAGCGCGGCGTCGGCACAGGATATTACAGACTTAATTGAATCTTCAATGAAGCTTGTAGCGCATGGAACGTCGCTTTCGGGAGATACGATGGAAGCTCTCGCAGCCGTAACAACAGGAGCAAAGCGGGCAACGGAACTGATTGGACAGATGGCGGATTCCGCATCGCAGCAGTCGCAGTCAATTAAGCAGTTAAAGCTCGGTATGGAGCAGATTTCCGAAGTTGTTCAGACGAATGCGGCGACCGCTCAGGAATCGGCGGCGTCGGCTCAGGAATTGCAGAGTCAGTCCGAAGAGCTTAGAACCGCAGTTTCGCAGTTTAAGCTTCGGGGACGGAGATAACCTGGAATTTTAAAAGAGAGTGCGTAAGCGCTCTCTTTTTTATAGCGGTAACTATCAGCCGTTAACGCAGCTTTATTGTATTTGGAGCCGTTGCATAATAACAGATTTCAGCGCCTAGTTCCTCCATAAATGCTTTTTTCCTGGGAGCATTCAATTCCGCATTTTGCATCAGACTTTCAGGCGCATCAAAGAAAGCTTTTTTGGGTGAGATCATCCGGTAAATGCTCTCGTCCATTCCCCCGTTTCCGTGGTGTCCCATTTGGACGTAATCGGCAGCTAACTGATCGCCGTATTTTTTTTGCATATAATCGCTTTGGCTGATGCCGACATCGGATAGAAACAGCATGGATTCCTGTTCGGCGGACAGTTTAAAAATCAATCCTCCGTCGTTGCAGGTATCGCGGACTTCCTGCAGCTGTTCCAGGTCAAAACTGTGGAAGACTTCCATTTGTAGTCCAAACAGGTCCAGCGTATCTCCTTCTGTCAGATAAATCAGATTTTCTTCCGACGACATAAGACGGACAAATTCATCATAGACGTCAAACTCGTCCCATTCCGCTGCTCTGGCTTGATAGACGTCATAATCTGTGGGAACTGCATATATTTTTCTGATCGCTATTTCGCCAGACGCATAAATTTCATTGAATGCGCCGATATGGTCCGGATGCGGATGGGTGAGGATCCATGCGTCAACGGTTCCGCCGTTGGCGTTGATAACGGAAAGAAGCTGATCGGCGTCGTCGCGCCAGCCTCCGTCTATTATAATCAGATGGCCTTCTTTGTCCGTAATGGTATAAATCATCGACTGCAGGCCGGTTGCAGAGGCATATTGCGTTACGGTGTAACCCTGTTTTTCTTTTAAAGAGAAAATAAAAAAGAGACAGACTGCAAGTGCCGCAGCCAGAAATACGCCCGACGCTATCCTATATTTTCTTTGTTTGTGAGAGCTTCTTTTTTCTGCCATTTTGTCCTTCCTTTCTGCGGTAAAGGTAGTTTTTCCGAAAAGAACCAGATACATTATAGAAAAGAAAGCGAAAAAAAGCAATTGGCTGAATGGAAAATAACAGAGGAAAGTGTTACAATGTTCGTATATTAGTTCAAAAAGGAGGCAGGGAAAAGATGGCTACACCGGCGGAATATATGGAATTTGTCTGCGGACAGATTGGCGGGGTCGGAGAAATCCGCTATAAAAAGATGTTTGGGGAATATATGCTGTATGTGGATGACAGACCGATTTTTACCGTCTGCGACAGTACGGTATATGTAAAAAAACTGGACGAGCTGCAGGAAGAAATGAAAGATGCGGAAACGGGATGTCCGTACAATGGAGCGAAAGAGCATTATATTTTAGATATCGATAATGAAGAACTGGCGAAAAAGGTTGCATTGAAGTTAAAGGAACTGATTCCGGTTCCAAAGCCGAAAAAGAAAGCAAAAAAAGAAAACGGGATTTAAAATGCAAAACAGGAGCTGCTGTCACTATGACTATCTGTCATAACACAGCAGCTCCTGTTGTATTTATTGTACGATGCTTAAGCTATTGCTTCCGCATACGATAAAACCGATGTTCCCGGCGGAGCCGCCCGCAGAAATGGTTCCGTTGTAGTCCTTTGCGGTAATGTGCAGGGCGTTGCCGGAAACGGTATAATTGCCGTTCCAGCCGTCCGACAGGGAAACGGTTTCGTTGAATGCAACGTCGATTGCCCAGGAGGTACAATCGTTTCCGGTTGTATTCTGCAGCGTCAGTTCATACTGATAAAAGCTTTTTCCGTCCGATTCCCAACTGTTTTTAAGTTCCGCGGTAAACGTAATCTCGCCGCTGCCCAGAGAAACTGTGGGGGCGGGATTTTGGCCGCCGTCTCCTGCTGGATCATTTTTTGGGGGATCGGAAGGAGGGGTTTCCTGCCCGCCGGGCGTCGGTAATTCGGTTTTTCCGGTCAGCATTCGGTAGAGCCATTTGCCGGAGGCGCTTAAGTCGTTTTCCGAGAAACCGGAGGTTTTGGTCGTATTGCTGTTTAAAATAGCGGAAGTCTCGCTTTTGTTGGACAGATTCCAGGCAACGTAGCTGACGCCGTACTGATTCATAACGGAAACCCATTGATTGGCCTGGTTCTCATCGATTGCGCCATTGCCGCTCGCATCGCAGATTCCGTATTCCGTTACAAATATCGGGAGTCCGGCGTTTATGGCTGCGGTCATGGTATTCCGCAGGGAATCCGTATGGGTTGCCGCATAAAAGTGCAGGGTATACATGATATTTTCATAGCCGGTAATCGGGTCCGCCGCAGCCTGGTCTACATACTGCGACCAGTTTGGAGTGCCCACAATAATAATTCCGTCGTCGTCATACGACCGTATCACAGGAATGATTTCTTCGGCGTAGGATTTGATTTCGCTCCAGCCTGTTCCCCCGTTCGGTTCGTTGCAGATTTCATACAGTACGTTATTGTGATCGGAATAAAGCTCTGCCATTTCCGCAAAAAACGACTTTGCTTCTTCTTTATAAGTATTGGGATTGCCGTCGGAAAGAATATGCCAGTCGATAATGACATACATTCCAAGTTCCGTTGCATAGGATACCCCGTTTTTTACCAGATCTTTTAATTCGTTTTTATCACCGCCGCTGCAGTAGCCGCCGTACTCGGAAGTGTACATAGCCAGCCGGATGACGTTGACGTTCCAATTATCCCGAAGTTCCCGAAAGCAGTCTTTATTTACGTAATCAGGAAACCATGCAAGTCCGTGTGTGCTGATTCCTTTGAGCTGAACGGCATTGCCGTTTTCGTCGGTAAGCGCTGTCCCTTCCACATGAAGAGCGCCTGAAGAAGCAGGGGTGACTGCGGGATTGCCTTCTGCGGCTTTTCCCGGAATCACTGTTCCCTGATTCTTGGTGTTCCGGTCATTTTGGCTTTCTGTTTCTTTGTTCTGATTATTGGAATTTGGTTTACCTTCTTCGGAGCTTTCTGTTTCCGTGTCGGAATCTTTCTGTTTTGAATCGTTTTTTTTCTCGATGTCTGTGCTCTTTGCGTTAGAAGCGTTTTCCTCTTCTTCGCCTGACTCTGTTTTAGAGGGCAGTTCCGTCTGAAGATTTTTTGCGGTCTCTCTGCCGCATCCCGATACCAGCAGAGAACAAATGACGAGTATTGGTGTGACAAGCGCAAATGTTTTTTTCATAATAAAAATAGACTCCTTTCTAAAATGCCCGCTTTTCATATATTCTTACAGAAATCAGGCAGGAAGTCAATAACAGAACAAATATGGATATCAGGATACCGCCTGCACCGGATTTATCAGTAAAAATGATTGACCTTCCATATTAATCTAAAGTATAATGTCATTAAATGGGAATGAATCTTACGAAAAGAGAGGAACATTATATTGAGACAGTTTTTTGGAATGAGTAAAAACGGAGATTTAAAGGAAGCTGTTCGTGGATTAAATGCCCCTCAATTGATTATGCTGATGTCTAATAGTGATCAGTTTGAAGAGCACGTAAAGGAACTGGAGCGGCTTTATCCGCAGGTGCCGAGCATTGGCTGTATAGGAATGAGCTATGATACGGGCGTTGTGGAGAAAGGGGTAGGAGTCATTGCATATTATGACGGCGTTTCCACAGCGGCAAATGTACTTGAGGAAGTGTCTGTGATGCCAGTCAAATACATTGATCGTCTTAAGAGTGACGTCGACAGAGTAAACGGATCGCAGAACGATACTGTGTGCATTGATTTTTGCTCCGGAAACGATGCCTGTGTGCTGACGACCATTCACAGCGTGCTGAAACAAAGGAAGATATCTCTGGTTGGAGGAACGGGAGACGCCGGAAAGGTGTCGGCTAACGGCAGAGTATACAATGATGCGGTTGCCTATGCGATAATTAAAAATAATAACGGCAGAGTGAAAGCGTATAAAGAAAATATTTATCATCAGTTGGGGAATTATTATTTTATCGCCTCGAAAACAGATAAGGCAAACTATATTATCGGCGAGTTGAACGGAAAGCCGGCGAAACGGGTATATCAGGATATTCTTCATGTGACCGAACAGGAGATAACGACGCAGACTTTTAAGAACCCCTTCGGAAAAATTATCGGAAACGATACCTGCATTATTTCGATTAAAGAGGTAAACGGGAACGCGCTGACGTGTTTCAGACAGGTAAATGATTCGGATGTGCTGATTATGCTGGAGCTTGGAGATTACAGGGCAATTGTAAAAAATACGATTCAGACAATACATAAGGATTTTCCGAAGATTTCGGCGGTATTTTCCGTAAACTGTCTGTTCCGGTATCTGCTTTTTTGTGATAATAATTATATGCAGGAATATCTGCAGGACATGAGCACATTGGGAAATCATGCCGGGCTTGTGGGATACGGAGAGCATTATAATAATCGATTTGTAAATCAGTCTATGACATGCGTAGTGTTTGAATAGGGAGGAAGAGGATGAAAGGTATGAAGAAATCTCAGAATAAGGAGAAAAGTCTGAATCCTGTACTGCATGTGACAGACAGTTTAAAGGAATACCAGCAGGAACTTGTTCAGAGCGAGGTCGCTTCTCTGCGGGAAATAAGTCTGGTGGGCAGTTCTTTTGGAAGCGTAATTAAGGAAGCGGACAGTTTTCAGGAGACGCTGCTGGAATTTGATCAGACTTTTTCAAATATAAATCAGGTTTCCGGTCAGTTTGCGAATGTAAAAAGCGAGATTGATCAGTCCGTTGTTCAAGCTCAGAATGTCGTAGACGAGCTGAAAAACAGTACGCATCAGGTAGAATTGCATTTTTCCGAAATGGAAAAAACGTTTGGAGAATTTGAGGCAGCGGTAAAGAAAATCAAAGCCTGTACAAATAAAATTGAGTCGATTGCCGATCAGACGAATATTCTTGCGCTGAATGCTTCGATCGAGGCCGCTAAAGCGGGAGAATTCGGCAGAGGATTTGCAGTAGTCGCCGGAGAGGTAAAAAATCTTGCGGATGAAATAAAGAATCTCGTTGCTGAAGTGGATTCTGGCATTCAGGATGTGGAAAAGGGAACAGGCATGTTGAACGACTGCATCGATACGTCGCAGCAGGCGCTCGGACAGAGCCTTTTAAAAGCGGACGAGACATATCAGATGTTCGACAACATTACACAGACGGCAGAAAACGCAACGTCGGTGCAGACGGAAATTAATGATGTAATTGATGAATCAAAGGTCGCGCTGCAGATGCTCTGCAGTTATTTTGACAAAATCAAAGGTCAGTACCGCGAGGTTGTGCAGCATATTAATCATGCGAGAGCGCTTGGAACTACAAAGAGTACAATGTTTGAGGATGTGGACAATATGCTGTCTCAGATACCTCCAATGATCAGAGACTACACCGCATGATTCAGGTTTAGAGCCTGTAACAGGGAATGGAGAAGAGGAAAGCCGATATTCGCCTTTGTGCGTTTATCGGCTTTTTTGAATTTCTTTTGCCAAAGATGGCAGTTCTGCCTGTTGTTTTTAGCCAGTGCCGGTTTTTGAAAGGCTTGCGTATACGTTTCCTGTAATAATTATCGTGTTGTAACTTAACGTGGGGTTTACTATGATTCTATAAGAATACTGACAGTATCAATATGGCCATGAAGCGGAAGCAGGGGGAAGATGCCTGAATTTGAATTCAGACGGAATAAATGTAAGCATCTTAAGAGATTGACGAAGGAACAACTTGTCCAAGCAGGTCGAAACACACCGGAAGACAATTGCGCATATGGAGAAGGTGCAACATTATCCATTCATATGGTTTGCGATCGATATTGCAAGAGCAACTGACACATTGAATACGGGAGGACTATATAAAAACGAAAATATGTTCGATTTTTACTTGCTTTTTATGCAAATGGGGAGTATAATCAGGAAAAAAGAAGCAGATGATGATTATGGAAAATTGGTTTAAATTTATAGATTTATTTGCCGGTATCGGCGGAATGAGAATAGCGTTTGACAGGGTGGGAGGAAACTGCGTTTATTCCAGCGAATGGAATAAATACAGTCAAAAGACATATTTTGCCAATTTTGGCGAACAGCCGGAAGGAGACATTACTCAGGTTCATGAGACTGACATTCCAGATCATGATATACTAGTAGCAGGGTTTCCATGTCAGCCGTTTTCAATAGCTGGAGTGTCCAAGAAGAATAGTCTGGGAAGAGCCACTGGTTTTCAGGATAAAACGCAGGGAACATTGTTTTTTGATGTTTGTCGTATTATAAAGGAAAAAAGACCAAGAGCATTTATGCTGGAAAATGTAAAAAATTTATGTAGTCATGATAAGGGTAGAACCTTTAAAATTATTCTGGAATCACTTGAAGAGCTGAATTATGAGGTATTTTACTCTGTACTGGACGGACAAAATTATGTTCCGCAGCACAGAGAACGTATCCTGATTGTAGGGTTTGACAGGGAACGTTATGGTAAAAAAATAGAATTCCGGTTTGATTTAAGACCGGTGGTACAAAAACCAATTATGCGTGATATTCTTGAAAGTTCGGTAGAAGAGAAATATACTCTTTCTGACAGGTTGTGGCAATATCTTCAAAATTATGCAGCAAAACATAAAGCTGCCGGAAATGGTTTTGGATATGGAATTGCACCAGTTGATGGAGTATCCAGGACGATGAGCGCACGTTATTATAAAGATGGTTCTGAAATACTGATTCTACAGGAGGGAAAAAATCCGCGCAGACTTACGCCAAGAGAATGCGCCCGGCTTCAGGGTTTTCCTGACAGTTTTCAAATACCAGTATCTGATACCCAAGCATACAGACAATTCGGAAATTCTGTAGTAGTCCCGCTTATGGAGGAAGTTGCAGGATTGATTGTTAATAAAATGGAGGAATTGGAGTTACAGAATCAAAAAAAGAAGGTGATTTAAATGTCGAAAACTTATGCTGATTTGGCGATACAAGCTGCAATTGCTGGTCAGTTATGTTATTGTAAATTCTTGTCTGCCAATGATACGGGGAAAACAGGTGGACACCAGGCAGGGATTTATATTGCTAAGCCATCCATAAAAATATTGTTTGCCGTACCGGGCAAAAAGGGCGAAAATAAGGACAAATGGGTTAAAGTTAAGTGGCAAAATGATTTTGTGACAAATACAAGGTTTATATATTATGGAAAAGGGACAAGAAATGAGTATCGTATTACTAATTTTGGAAAATCCTTTCCGTTTTTAATGCCGGAATATACAGGCGCATTATTTGTTTTAATTAAGGAAGATGAGGAGACCTACCAGGCTTTTTTTCTAAATTCAGATGAGGAGATAGAGTCATTTTTAAGCGCGTTTATGATTAGCCCGACAGAGACAAATTGTCTGATTGATAAAGAAAAGATTCTTCCTGAGAAAAGGACAGAACTGGCGATACAGGAATTCATTAATGGGTTGTCTGATGACTTTCCGACATCTGACGTAATGTCTGTAGCTGCAAGAAATATTTGTGATAAAATTTATAATCACTCAGAGTACATCTATACGAATCCAGATAAGAAGATTATTGAATGGATAAATATGGAATACTCAATATTCAGAGCACTGGAATATACTCGTTATAGTGATTTTATTAGTAGGGGATTCTCAAATGTAGATGAATTTGTTAACGTTGCAAACAAGGTTCTAAATCGCAGGAAAAGTAGAGCAGGGAGAAGTCTGGAACATCATTTGGCTGCAATTTTTGATGGAAATAATATTACATATTCATCACAGGCAGTAACAGAAGGAAATAAAAAACCGGATTTTTTATTCCCTTCTAAGGAAGCATATTATGATATCCACTTTCCAACGGAAGCGCTTGTTACGCTGGCTGCAAAAACTACATGTAAGGATCGATGGAGACAGATTTTAAATGAGGCAGATCGGTTAAAAGGAGCCCCTAAATATTTATGCACACTTCAACAGGGAATATCGGGGGCACAGATGGATGAAATGATGGTGGAAAATGTAATATTGGTTGTACCTGATCCTTATATTTCATTATACCCTTCTGATAGACAGAGCAGAATTTGGTCAATTGCACGGTTTGTCAGATATATCAAAGAACTGGAAGGGAAATGAGATGGATATAAAAAGCAGGGAAGAACGAAGTAAAAATATGGCGGCGATTCGTTCCAGAAATACAAAGCCAGAGATCTATTTAAGGAAGCTGCTTTTTTCACGCGGTTATCGGTATCGAGTGTGTTCTAAGTATGTATCTGGACATCCGGATTTGTATTTAAAGAAATATAATACTGCAATTTTTGTTCATGGTTGTTATTGGCATCGTCATAAAAACTGTAAATATGCATACATGCCAAAATCAAGAGTGGAATTCTGGCAGAAGAAGTTTGAAATGAATCAGAAACGGGACTATATTGTCAGGGAAGAACTTAAGGATAGACAAATAAAATGTCTGATTGTTTGGGAGTGTACCATAAATCAGATGGAGAGAAATTCAGATATACAATATATGTATCTAAAACGAATAGAAAACTTTTTAAAGTCAATAGATTTATATGATGAAATATAAGATGGTATTAATTTTGTTTACATCATAAAACGGATAGTTGATACTTTAATTGTGAGGAGCCGCTATGGTATATTTAACGCATTTTGATTTTCCCGACAGAGAAACGGAATACAGCTTTACCATGAGTCAGAAACGAACCTGTTATGACACGGTTTATCCTTTTTTGATTTTATCGAAGCACTGCCTGGCGATGCTTGATTTTGAACCGGTGACGATTCTCTACGGCGGCAACGGGTCGGGTAAGACGACGGCGCTTAACGTCATCGCGGAAAAGCTCGGGCTTATGCGTGATACGCTGTTTAACCGGTCAAATTTTTTTGAAGATTATATCAGAATGTGCGGCTATAAGGCGAAGAAAACGATACCGTCTGAAAGCAGAATCATTACCAGCGACGATGTGTTTGATTTTATGCTGAATATAAGGAGCATCAATGACGGAATTGACAGAAAAAGAGAAGCGCTTTTCGAAGATTATCTGGAGGCAAAATACGGACATTTTCAGATGAAGTCGATTGACGATTATGAGCAGCTCAGGAAAGTAAACGCGGCGCGAAGCAAAACGCAGTCGAAGTATATCAGAGATCGGCTGATGGATAATGTGCGCGAGCACTCTAACGGGGAGAGCGCGTTTCTTTATTTTACGGACAAGATTAAAGAAAATGCGCTCTATCTGCTGGACGAGCCGGAAAACAGTCTTTCTCCCGAACGGCAGCAGGAGCTTATGAAGTTTTTGGAGGATTCGGCGCGCTTTTTCGGCTGCCAGTTTATTATTGCTACACATTCGCCGTTTCTGCTTTCGGTCCGGGGTGCAAAAATCTATGATATGGATGAGGAACCTGTGGATGTAAAGAGTTGGACACATCTTGCGAATGTCCGGGTTTATTATGACTTTTTCAAAAAATATCGGAACGAGTTCGAGGCGGATTAAAAGGAAAACGCTTTAAAGTTCAAAGCCTTGTGCCGGTGAGCGAATGAAAGAAGCGTTTTCCTGTTTTGCATCCATTTTACTTTACTTATTGTCTGCGCGAAATTCGTCGGCGCGGCTGCCGTGGGAGGCGAATAGTTTCAGCTTTGCATAAAAGTCGTCAAGGATAAAACGGGCGTTTAGATTTTTGTATACCTTTATGGGCCGATAATCTCCGGTATGTACATAATGCATATTTTCGTCGAACGATGGGGCCGGTTTCCATTCCCACTCGCCGCAGTCGCCAAACAGGATAATGCCTACAGACGGCGAGTCGCCCAGGATGCGGTATTCGGCAGGTCTTGATTTCCATTCATTATTGAAATTTACCACATTTTCAGCAAGATAGGCTCCGATTTCGCCGTAGGGGTGAACCTTATCCCATAGTTCTGCGAAAGAGACCGGCATCATGCGATAGACATTTCTGGGAACCTGCCAGAGCGGTACGGAGGATTTGAAAACCACATTTGCAGCACATATGTCGTTTTTCAAGTTGTATTCCCATCCGCCCGTCGGATACTCCCGTCCGCCAATCCATAAAACGATCAGATTTTTCTCGGCAATTTCCGGCTTCATCAGCAGAGCGGACGCCATATCGGTTAAGGGCCCTAAAAAAGCGAGATAGAGCGGTCTTTCATCTTCGCGCATTGCTTCTTCGATTATGAGCCTTGCACCGTTTGAATCAATTGGCGTTGCTTCATCGGTGAGTGCGGTTGGCGCGCCGTTTTCCACCCGAATCATGTTTTGCATTTGCATTTTTCTTAACAGCAGCATCGTTTCCTCATAGCTGTCCTTTTGACTGTGAGACGATTTTTCCGTCCCGAAGTGCGCGGGAACGATGCCCTTTAATAAAATGGATTCCGACAATAGGGCATGGACAATCGCAAACTGGTCGTCTACTTCGTTTTTTACATCTGTATCCAGTATAACCCGGACCTTTTTGTCATCCGGGATATGAAATGATTTCATGAGAAATTCCTCCTTTTTCTATCTATTTTCCAATAAAAATGTGCTAATTGCAACCAAAAAGAAAGCAAGTTAGTTGATTTTGTCGACGAACCGTTCGGATTTTGGAAGCAGAAGTTTATTTGACTGGTGAAAAAGTATTAACAAAATGTTGAATAAACTACAAAATATGAATATAATTATTTTTATTGAAGAATAACAAAAGTGTAAATGAAGAAGCGAAGGAGAAGGTTGGATGGAATTTAAGGAATATAAGTTCAAGGAGATACAAAAGAGAATCAGAATGAAATATATCCGCGAAAGTAACGTAAACTTAAATCCGTGGGAAATAACAAATTTTGTAAGCAGGATATCTTCCTGTTTTTATAAATTGGAATTGCTGAATACGATTGCCATTGCAATAAATCAGGGAGTCGCTCTGAACAGAATATTTATTATGGACAGGGAGTATAAACTGAATACAAGATATACCGGACTTTCGCTGATAGATTTAAATACGTACGGTATTAATAAAATATTTTCTATTGGCAAACCGATTCCGCTGGCGCCTGACAAAAGCATTAATCAAATTCGGTTTTTGTTTGAATATTTATATAACTTAAATCGGATTTTATACAGGGAAGGAAGACGAAGATTCACAGAATGGGACCGTGCAGAGGCGTATGCTTTTTTGAGGCAAAAAGGTTTGGTTGAAGCATTGGGGGAAATCGAAAAGATTGCATTTGATAAAGTTACATTTCATAAAGCGCCAAAAGAATTTGCAGGATTAAGAAAAGAACGGGAAAAGATTGAAAAAAAGTATCTGCATTACATAGAAGATGAGAAAAAATTTCCCGTTTTAGAAATGAAACTGTCTAATCATGAAAAAGGGTTGAAGGAAGAGGAAGAAGAGCTTGTAAGAAAATATTACAATATATTTTTCGATTATTTTACGAAACTTCAAAGGCCGATTGTCGGAATATTTAATCCGGAGAACCAGCAGATACAGATCTTATGCGCGGATTATTTTGATGATACCATAAATTACAATACGCATATTGATTTAAAAAGCATTACGCACAACAGCCCGATAATGTCTGAGATTGAAGCCGGTTTTTCGATAGCGTCAATGCATAAAGCAGAGAAACGGGCAGCAGAATTACATATACTGGAAAAGAAAAAATACGAGTTGGAAATACGAAATCTGCAAATGGATTATATGTTAAAACAGCAGGAAGCAGAGAAAAACGCTCTTGATATCTATGCGAAAAAAATTGAAATACAAAGGGAATTAAATCGTATGGCAGACAGGCAGGAGGCGGATGGCATCAGTGGATTGGACGATACTTATTCCAACAAAAAGCTTTTACAGACGTTTGAAAAGGTTCGGAAGGGGTATTCAGAAGTATTGAGGACGAATCAATTTGTGGAACAGGACAAAAGTATACTGGATTTGAGGACTTAAGAACAGAGGAATTTGACGCATGAATCAAACGCTTACATACTACAACCAAAATGCCCGCAGTTTCATATCCAATACGCGCAGCGTAGATTTTTTGAGAGGACGGATTATTACCGCAGACGTTATCTGTCAGATAAATCAGAGCTTTAAATATTCAGGATAGAAATAATGAGTACTTGACAAAAATCACAGCTTTCCTGTTTTTTGCATACCCTGATAAAAATACGCTAATATCAGGAACAATGATTTATGAAACGAACCACTCCTTTAGAACCTGCGGCAGAAAAACTTTGCGACCAAAGCGCCGTGCCGCCTTTGATTTTTCAAATTCCTCCCGAACAGGGAAGAGAGCGGCTAGAAGAAGCGCAAAATGCTCCTGTTTTTCTTTATCCTGCGAAAACTGACAGAAAACAGATTGACACGGGAAAATGGGGAAGCATTCCTGTTTATTTTGTCTCACCGATAGAAACGTGCTCCGTACAAAACGTGATCTTTTATCTTCACGGCGGGGGATGGGTATTCGGAAGTTTTCATACGCATGAAAAGCTGATAAGAGAACTGTCCGCAAGGACAAATTCCCTTGTCGTATTCCCGGAATATTCCCGTGCGCCCGAAGCAAAATATCCGACGGCGATAGAACAGTGTTTTTCCGTGCTTTCATCACTATGGGAAATACTGGCTGGCATGTATCCTCGGATTTGCCGGAGTACGCTTACGGTGGCGGGAGATAGCGCGGGGGGAACTTTGGCAATCGCTATGTCGTTTTTAAAACAGATGCGCGGCGGACCGGAAATTCAGAAACAGCTTCTCTATTATCCGGTTACGGACGCGTGTTTTCAAACGTCGTCTTATCTGCAGTTTGCAAAGGATTATTATCTGTACCGCGACGGTATGAAATGGTTTTGGCAGCAGTATGCGCCCTGCGCCGCAGACCGGAAGGAAATTACGGCATCGCCTCTGCGGGCGGAGAAAAAAGAACTTGCAGGACTGCCGCAGACAATGATTGTGAACGGTCAGGCGGATGTACTGCGGAGCGAGGGGGAAGCCTTCGGAGAACGGCTTCGGTGCGCCGGAATAAACGTGACCGCAATTCGCGTGCAGGGAACAGTCCATGACTTTGTTATGCTGAACGCGCTGGATGAGACGGAAGCCTGCCGGATTGCAATGGACGCGTCCGTATCCTGGCTGAACCGGAAAAACCGGGAGGCTTATGCATGTTTTCTCAGGGATGACAATTCATGATAAACATAGTAAAATAAAAAAGATTAGAAAACACAAAAGAGAAGGGAAAAAAGAAAATGGCGATTTACAGATGTAAGATGTGCGGCGGAGACCTTGAAGTTTTAGAAGATGTTTCCGTCGTAACCTGCGAATTTTGCGGTACCGGACAGACAATTCCGACCGTCAGGGACGAAAACATTCAGGCGCTTTTTAACAGAGCAAATATCCTTCGTATGAAGTCCGAGTTTGACAGGGCCGCAGAGCTTTATGAGAAGATCATTCAGGCAAGCGAAAAAGAGGCGGAGGCGTATTGGGGGCTGATTCTGTGTAAATACGGAATTGAGTACGTGGAAGACCCCGCAACCTTTAAAAGGATTCCTACCTGCCACCGTACTTCTTACGAGGCAGTCACGGCGGATGAAAACTATAAAAAGGCGATTCAATATGCGGACGTGCTGCAAAGAGCAATCTATGAGACAGAGGCAAAAGCAATCGAAGAAATTCAGAAGGGCATCCTTGCTATTTCGCAGAAGGAAGAACCGTACGATGTTTTTATCTGCTATAAGGAAACGGATGCGGACGGCAAGCGCACGGTAGACAGCGCAATTGCGAATGAAATTTATCACGAATTGACGCAGGAGGGTTTTAAAGTATTTTATGCGGCGATTACTTTGGAGGACAGGCTTGGAACGGAATATGAGCCGTATATTTTTTCGGCGCTGAATTCGGCGAAAGTTATGATATTATTGGGAACCAGACCGGAATATTTTAATGCGGTATGGGTAAAAAACGAGTGGTCCAGATTTTTAAAAATCATGGAAAAAGACCGTTCCAGACTATTGGTTCCGTGCTACCGCGATATGGACGCCTATGAGCTTCCCGAAGAATTTGCCCATCTGCAGGCGCAGGATATGTCCAAAATCGGTTTTATCAATGACGTCATCCGCGGCATAAAAAAGGTAATTGCAAAAGAAGAAACGGAACCCGCAGAGGAAACGGCTGCCGCGCAGCCGGTTTTTGGCAATTCGTCTATGAGGGCGCTGTTAGACCGCGGGTATATGGCGCTGGAGGACGGAGAGTGGGAAAATGCAAACGAGTATTTTGACCAGGTTTTGAACATGGATGCAAAATGCGGCGATGCGTATCTGGGAAGAGTGCTTGCAGAGAGCAAAGTTTCTAATTTGGACAGTTTTTCCCAATCCCGTTTAAGACAGTATGAGACGGTAAAGAAAGAGCGTTGCGAAGCATGTGATAGAAGATTAGAAGAAATAAAAAGTTTAATTAGTGATTGTGTGGTAGAAGGTTATTTAGAATTCAAGGACTTTGAAGGTTTTTTTGATTTTGATTTACATTTCGATTCAAAACTTGTAAATTTGCAAAACGCTTATGAGAAGGATATGGATTATTTGACTCAGAATAAGCTGATAAATAGAACGTTGCAGTTTTTAGAGGGAAAGAAAAAGGAACTGTTTTCATTAGAACTGGAAAAAGCAAAAAGCGGAGCGCTTCAGCGGTTGGAAGAGGCGAAACAGGAGCATGAAAAAAATGTGTCTTCTATTACGGAAGCATATAAGAACTTTTTTGAAGAAAAAGCGGCACAGGCACGGGCGATGTCATGGGAGGCGAAAGAAAGGAAAAGACTGCGTTACGAGGAAGTCTGCAAGGAACAGGCTTCGGCATCATTTGATTCTCAGTATGAACTTATTGCAAAAAAGTTTGAGGAATTTGGAAATTATCAGGCTGCAGAAAAACGGGCGGCGGAATGCAGAAAGGCGGCGGAGGACTTTCGTATCGCGTCCAATCAGGCAATTATAAAAAATAAACAACGTAAGCTGAAGATTGCGATAGCAGTAATCATTGCGATAGTTGCCGTATGGAAGATTATTCCGGCTATTGCTAATAAAATATTTCTTTCTTTTGTGCAGAAGAAATTAATAGGTGAGAAGTTTACAGGGGAGTGTATTTATGAAATTGGCGTTGAGAGAAGAGAAAGGAAGTTCGAAGTAGTAATACTGGACGAACGATATTGCAACGTTGAAGAGATAGTTTACATTGATGAATTATCAGGCAGATCTCAGACGGTTTATTCAGACGATTATATCCCCTATACATTAACAGGAGGAGTATTTGGGATAAAATTTAACTGGGATTCCGATGTAATCGAAGGAAGTGACAGAGACTTTTTTGTTATAATTGATGGTGATGATATAAAATTAGAAACAGAAGATTATACATTGAATGCGGAGCTTATATTAAGCAATTGACTTATTGCTAATATATAATTTTATCATTATACACCCGTCAGGAGCCGCAATTATGAACACGATCAACCGCGATATTTTTAAAGCCATCCATGAGGGGAAATGGCTGAAAATTGAATACAGAAACAGGTCGGGAGAGGTCACGAAATACTGGATTGGAATCCGTGACATGAATCTTAAGAAACGCGCGCTAAAAGTGGACGGGCTTCATTTAAGCAAATATACGGTCGCACAGTATGATACCGTCTATATAGATTCTATTTTATCCACGCAGATCATCGAAGGGTCATACTGTCCGGTCAACGAAGAACTGGTGCGCGACATTTCCGAAAACCCGCATAAGTATAAGCTGTTGTTTGAGAATACGGCTAATCTGAAAATTTTGAACTATCTGGAAATGTGTAACCGTCTCGACGCCGTTCCCTATTGTTCGGACTTTCGACTGGTTCGGTTTATCGACCGGGACAGTTTTTCGGAAGGGTGTTATCCGTTAAGCGAGGAACAGTTTCGGGAGATTGTAAAGCAGTTTCAATACAAAGCGGACCGGGACGCCGTTTCGGAAGGAAAGCTTTTAATACGGCAGCTTGCCATGAATGTTTTAAGCATTCATACGGACAGGGGGCTTTACGTGCTGGCGTATCGAAGGCTTCATTTGGACGTAAAAAAAAGAGTGCTGCGTCCGGAAGAGGACATTACGATTTGTACGGAATTTACGATAGACGGGAAAACAGAAAGCATTCGCTATTATTTGGACGCGGAAGAATATGAGCTGTTACATGATTTTGAACGGCATCAGGAAAAAATCAAAGACTGTGTGGCGAAGCGCGCAAACCGGGCGGTCTGCGTGGACGATATGCCGTATGTCATCGGAATCGGCATGGATGTCATACTGGATCTGCATAAAGAATACAATGCAATTTTAACGATGTATCAGGAAAACACAGTCACTTTTCCGATTCGGGCGTTTTTCGGGGACTTGCTGGAGCGGCCGCGCCGGAGAAAAGCGTACCCGATTGCTTTTTTGAATCAGGAAATGAATCTGGATCAGCTTTTGGCGATTCACAACGCTATGAAATATCCGGTCGCCTATATTCAGGGACCGCCCGGAACCGGAAAGACAAATACGATTATTAATACGATTATTACGGCATTTTTTAATGAAAGAACCGTGTTGTTTGCTTCGTACAACAATGTGCCGATTGACGGTGTGTTTGAAAAACTGGCGTCGCTGACTTATCACGGAGAAAAGATTCCGTTCCCGGTTTTGCGTCTGGGGAACGGACAGAAGATAAAAGAGGCGATTTCCTATATCAAAGAGCTGTATGAGCGCACGGAAGGAATCCGGGTATTTGAAGCAACGCTGGACAGACGGAAGGACGACCGCGTCCGCAGGGCGAGAAAGCTTTCCGATCTATTAAAAAAATATGAGGAAAGACTGGATCTTACCGAACGCAGCGAAACGTTAAAGCGTTTACTGGAGTATCAGCAGCAGGCGGGAAACAAAATAAAGCTCCTGCCGTTTCAGGCGGATTTGCAGGGGCGGCAGTTAGAACAGGTCAACCGTAAAATCAAAGAAATGGGCGATGTTACGGATGGAGACGCAAGAGCTCTGCTGGATCATAATGAGGAGGAGTTTTATCAGTTTCTGTTTTACAGCTCGGCGGGCTATATCAAGCGATTAGGCAGCGGCAGATATGCCGACTTTATGGAAATTTTATATGATACGGACGAGAAAAAACAGATGGAAGCGTTTCATAAATATTTCAGCAAAACGGAAAACGTCAGAAAAATGCAGAAGGTTTTTCCGATTATGATTACTACCTGCATATCGGCGCACAAAATCGGAGAACCGAAACCGATGTTTGATATGACAATTTTAGATGAAGCAAGCCAATGCAATACGGCCGTTTCGCTCGTCCCGATTATCCGGGGCGATAATTTGATGCTTGTGGGCGACCCCCAGCAGTTAAACCCGGTAATTCTTTTGGACGAGCTGACAAACCGAAAACTCCGCAGAAAATATCGGGTGGCGGAGGAATATGACTACCGAACGAACTCCGTCTATAAAACATATCTTGCATGCGACGCCGTAAGCGACGAGGTGCTGCTGCGGAATCATTACCGCTGTCATGAAAAAATCATTGAATTTAACAACAAAAAGTACTATAATTCGAAGCTGAATATCTGTTCCTCGCGCAATGAGAGCAGGCCGCTTTTCTATTTTGACGTTCAGGGAGAATGCGGCGATGCAAAGAATACGGCTCCGGCGGAGGTTCGCGAAATTATACGGATTGCGGGAGAAAACCGCGAGAAAAGTATCGGCGTCATTACGCCGTTTGTGAATCAGAGAAAGCTGATTGAGGCGGCGCTGGAAAAAGAAAATCTTGGGAATGTCGTCTGCGGGACGGTACATGCGTTTCAGGGCGACGAAAAAGACATGGTGCTTTTTTCAACGGCAGTCACAGAACACACGCATGCGGGAACATACGAATGGCTCAAAAACAATAAAGAATTAATCAATGTCGCGACTTCGCGTGCAAGAGACAGACTGATTGTACTTTCTAATTCTCAGAACTTAGAGCGTTTGCATAAAAGCGGCGAAGAGGACGATTTTTATGAACTGGTAGAATATGTCAGAAATAACGGGGAATCGGAAGTGTCGTCAAAGCAGGTTAATTCCAGAGCGCTTGGCATTAAGCCGTTTCGAGCGGAAACGGAGGAAGCGTTTTTGAAGAATCTAAATCATGCGCTGGAAAATATCTGGCTTTCGGAAAGCAGTTTCACAATTGAGAGACAGGTAGCCGTTTCCGATATTTTTAGAGAAAAATCCGGCGGAGAAGATTTGTTTTACAGGGATTGTTTTGATTTTGTCGTATATGAGAAGCAGCCTGGGCGCGAAGTTCCGATACTGGCGATTGAGCTGGACGGGAAAGAGCATTTTGAGGATGAGATTGTGCAAGTTCGCGACGAACGGAAAAGAGAACTTTGCAGGGAGCAGGATTTACAGATGATTCGGGTGGAAAATTCTTATGCAAGACGTTATCATCACATGAAAGAGATTTTGCTGGATTATTTCTCGAAAAGACATTAATTGCCGCAGTTTGATGTAATATGTGCCTGCGGCCTTAAGAATGGCAGGATATGGAAAGGGCATGGTATTTTTTATGAAAGATTTAACGAAAGGAAAACCGTCGGTATTGATTCTGACCTTTGCGCTTCCTATTTTTTTTGGAAATCTTCTTCAGCTTACATATAGTCTTACGGATACGCGGATTGTCGGGTCTTTTCTCGGAGAAGACGCGCTGGCGGCGGTTGGCGCGACAAGTCCGTTAAGCGGTCTGATCATCGGTTTTCTGCTTGGAATTGCCAATGGGTTTGCGATTATTACGGCGCAGCGGTACGGGGCGAAGGATATTTCCGGTTTGAAAAAATCGTTTGCGGCTTCGCTCAGGCTCGGCGGAATAATGGCTGTCGGTATCACTGCGGCGGGGATTTTGTTTGTAAATCCGCTGCTGCGATTCCTTAGAGTTCCGGATAAACTTATGCATACGGCCCGTTCTTATATATTAATTATTATTGCGGGCCTTCTGATTACGCTTCTTTACGATGTGCTTATGGCAGTAATGCGTGCGGTTGGGGATACGATCACGCCGCTTTTGATACTTACGTTGTCTGTCGTATTAAATATTGCAGGCGACTTATTTTTTGTCGTCGTATTGCGGGCGGGCGTGTGTGGCGCTGCAGTGGCAACGGTTTTGGCGCAGCTGATTGCGTTGGCTGTCTGTTACGTTTATATGGTAAGGAAATATGAAATGCTCCGGCTTAGGAAAGAAGATTTCCATATAGATGATAAGAACATGGAAAAGCAGATGCTAAGTTCCGGTCTTTCGATGGGATTTATGAGTTCGCTTGTAAACATCGGTTCGCTGACGCTGCAGACGGCAATCAATCAGCTTGGACAGGATATCATCGTAGCGCATACTGCGGCAAGAAAAATTACCGAAATATTTATGATTATGTTCGGTGTATTCGGACAGGCGATGGCGACCTACTGCGGACAGAATCTCGGAGCGGGTGAAATCGGCCGCATAAAAAAGGGAATTTTACTTTCAATTTTGTATACTTGTATTTGGTGTACCTTTGCTATTGCTGCAAGCTACACGATAGGTCCGTGGCTTGTCCGGCTGGTAACGGGCAGCGGAAATGAAACGGTTCTTACAAATGCAACGAATTATCTCAAATTCGATACGCTTTTTTACTATGTGACGGCGTTGATTTGTATTATCCGCAATGCGCTGCAGGGGCTTGGCGATCACATTACGCCTTTGGTATCGAGTTCGCTTGAGATGGTCGGAAAAATTATCATTGCACAGACGTTGGTGGAGTGGTTACAATATACGGGAGTGATTGTAGCGGAACCGATTGTATGGTTTATCATGGTAATTCCGCTTCTGATACGGATTGTTCGAATGCCTGTGCTGAAAAAAAGCGCCTGCGGATGAAGTGAGATACCCGGCAGGCGCAACGATATTATGATAAAATAAGAATAATTACTTTTTGTAAGAGCTTTTGTCGAAAACGAAGAAAGGTTTTCAGGAATGTTGCGATCGTCGGAGCGGGTAGGATTCAAAACCGGCCTATATAATGATTCGCGTATTGACCGCTTGTGGAGGTTACAGGTGGTCAATGCACGAAATACACCTGTATTTTATCGACCGCTTTATTTGCGATTGATTCCATTTATTTTAAGTTAGAAGAATCGATATTTCCATGTACATCGATAAGACTTAACTCCGAAAGCTCCTGCCTGCAGTCATTTACTCTTCCTGAACAGGTTTTGTAGTCCTTTATGGTTTTGATGATTTCTTTGCCGTTGTCTCCGGTAAAGGTCGTCAGGCTGTTTTTTGCGAAGAAGCCGGAAAGGGAGGAAAGGTTTGCCTTTAAGTTAGTTGCTTCATCTTCATATGATTCAATCAATGATTTTTGAATTTCTGACGACTGTTCTTTTATAGAGCGTGTCTCATTTGCAGAAATATTTTCATTAATTAAGAGTTTCTTTTAGTTCTTTATATTTTTAAATGTGTGAATCAAGAGATTTTTTTGAGTTTTATAAGAATTTGTGAGTTCTAAAGCCTTTTGTCTTGTTTCTTCCTGTGCGTGAAGTCCTTTAGAAATTTGAGATACTAATGCACTTATTGTAAGAGTTGTCCCCATAGAGATAGCAGTATTGAGAGCAATAGGGGCAATTTGTTACCCTATACGGGCAACTTTTGCAGCAGCAAGAGGTTTACTGTTAAATCACCATTTAATATTTAAATATTATATTAGATTTTCTGTATGTGCAGAGCAGTATTTATCTGGTTTGTGGAGAGCCGGATGTAGATTTTTTTTTGTTTTACAGTATAATCTAAGAAAGAAAATTTTAAAGGAGATTGGAAGTCATATGAAACGGAAGCGTATTTTTTTTACCATCTTATTTATAATAGTATTAGGCTTGTCGGCTTGTTCATCGCAAGAGAAAAAGCTTGCAGGTAAGTATATTGACAAATATGATGAAACACATTACTTGAGTTTCAATGAAGATGGCTCATTCGTTGATAATTTTTTAACGACTACGAGTAAAGGAAATACAGATATTTCAGATTTCTACATTTATCAAATTGATAAGGATGGATTTATTACTATAATTTCTACATTAGAAAATGAATTTCAAGATTCGCTTGATAAATATGAACTTGGATGGTTATATAATGATTCTATTGGTATATGGTTAGATGGAACATTACCAATTACTGAAACTCAAACATATATTTCCTGTTTGTTAAATGGATATATATTTGAATTTCATTTTAATAATGATGGTACATATGAACATACATCAATTTCAAATAACGAAATCGTTCACACTGATAATGGAATATATACAACAAATGAAAATGAAGTTGTCTGCACAAGCGAAGAAGGTGTAACAACAACTTTTATAAGTGCAAAAGATAAAGTTTTTTGTGTTCAATATATTAAAATAGACGTTAAAAATTAATGATACCAATTTAATTACATCTTTTTTACATAGAGCATTCTTATTTTTGCTGATGTGTATTTTTGCTGATGTGTATTTTTCAGTGAACCGATTTGCTGTAAGATGTTCTATGACATTTTCGTTGATGATATCGAAAACCAGATAAAATCAAAAATAGTATCTAAGAATACCAAATTTGTATGAAACAAATAATAAATATCATTTTGTTGTCGGTATCCTTTCGGAGTGTGCGTCACGTCTGCCGTTTCCGGCTGCTTTGTAGCGTGCGGCTGCTATCCATTGCTTATTTAAACCACAAGGCTATGCCGCACGCTTCACAAATATTTTTATTCATATTCCAATCTACCTGCCCTTGCCAGGAGAGGGTTCCTGTGTTGCAATAAATTGCTATTCGCGACGCCTTTTCATTTTTCTACGTCTTTTTCATTATGTATCACGCCGCAGCGCCTTGTGAATTTACATGAGACACTGGCGCAACACTTTTATCGTTTTTTCAACTCCTATTCCCTTTTTTGCTTTTTTAAATTGAAGCGACCATTGTATTAGATTCAATAAAACAATTCCGGTTTCAGATGCCGGATGGCGGATTTCATTAACGGTTCTGTTTTATCACCTTATAGGAAACTGCGTCGTCAGACGCATGCAAGCGTCACGAAGAAATGCTTTTTATGAAACAAAATCTGAAAAACGTTTCATGAATTATAGACAATTTATAATAATGTTGTATAATAAAAGGACATTGACTAATCAAATTCAAAGGAGGTTTTTGTATGTTCTGGAATTATCGTACGGATGAAATCAAACGGGGATTTGCGGAAAAAGAAGATCGTTATGTCTGTATTTTTTGTGAAGCGGATTTTGAAAAGGGGCGGATTTATCAAATCGGAGAGGAATATTTTGACGCGTTCGGGGCCGTAAAATATCATGTGGAATCGGAACATGGAGGCGCCCAACAATTTCTGTTGAGTCAGGAATCCGGTGTGACGGGGCTTTCCGAAATACACAAAAGTCTGATTTCACTGCTTTTTTTGGACAAAACCGATAAGGAAATCAGCGAAGCGCTTGGAATTGCGCCGTCGACGGTTCGGAGCCATAAATTCAGACTTCGGGAAAAAGAAAAGCAGGCGAAAGTGTTTCTGGCGATTATGGCGCTATTGGAGGACAGGGCGGGGAAATCAGTTGGACGAAATGATATCGGAACGCTGGAGGAACTGCACAGCTCTGCGAAAATGGTAGACGACCGTTATAATATTACGGATAGCGAGCGTAAGAAAACGATTTCTTCTTATATGGATAAAAACGGAAAATTAAAGCAGTTTCCTGCAAAGGAGAAGAAAAAGATTATTATTCTGCGTGAAATTACAAATAATTTCAAACGGGGCGCCGGTTATACAGAAAAAGAGGTCGACCGGATTTTAAAAAGGATTTACGAAGAGGATTACGCGACGCTGCGCCGCGCACTGATTGAATACGGATTTATGGATCGGGCGGCGGACGGCAGCAGATACAGGGTAAAGGAATAGAAACGGGCATGTCAGGTATGAAATCCGGCAGCTTATGTCTTCCTCTCTTGTATCTTGTTTCGTTACCTGGTATGTTTGGTGCAAAGAAGGGAGTGGGGATTTGAAAATTTCAATCAATGTGAAGGATGAAGCGGATGATACGCAAATCACAATCGACTGTCGCCGACTGACGCCGGAAATCGAAAAAATAATAGCAATGCTTCGGATGCTGGACCAACAGCTTACCGTTATGAAAGCGGGGGAAACGTATCTTTTGGACGCCGCTAAAATCATTTACATCGAATCGGTCGACCGGAAGACGTTTATCTATACGGTAGACGACTGCTTTGAGTCAAAGTTAAAGCTTTACGAAATAGAAGAACGCCTTTGCGAAAGCGGTTTTTTCCGCGCCGGAAAATCCTGTATTGTCCAATTAAGACATATCAGGTCTCTGAAAACAGACGTGGACAGAAAGCTGCGCCTTACGCTGGAAAATGGGGAACAGCTGATTGTTTCAAGGCAGTATGCGGAAGAGCTGAAAAGAAGACTGGGGGTGATAAAATGAAAAAAGGAGAAACCGTCTTTGATTATTTAAGCCAGGTAATGATTATTTTCGGAAGTACTTTACTTATCCTTTCTGTTTTTTGCATTCTGTTCGGAGAAGAAGCAAAGGACTATTCCGCCATGTTTGCGCTCGGAAGCAAGGGGCTTAGCGTGGATATCATGTATCAGTTTTTTCTCGTATCGGTTATCATCGCCGCCCTGCGGTTCCTTTTCTTTACGGATCGATGGATTAAAAATCTGTCGCTGACGCTTCGAACGTTAAGCATGTTTGCACTTGTGCTGGCGACTGTAATTACTTTTATTTTGCTTTTTGACTGGTTTCCGACGGATGATGCGAAGGCATGGGTGGGTTTTGTCGTGTGTTTTTTATTCAGTATTGCGGTCAGCACGGGAATTTCAATTTTAAAGGAGAAAACGGAAAACACAAAAATGGAGAAAGCCTTAGAACGCATAAAGTCTGAAAAAACGAAGGAGATTTGAGATTTTAGATTCCCAAAACGGAATCATGGGAGGTAAGTATGGAATACGCAATTAAGGCAGATCATATCGGGCATCGGTTCGGCGGGAAAAGCGTTCTGAAGGCGCTGAATCTAAAGGTTGGATACGGAGAGATTTTCGGGCTTCTTGGGCCGTCGGGCGCAGGCAAGACAACGCTGATTAAAATTCTGACGGGGCAGCTTCGGGCGACAGAGGGAACGGCAAGTCTTTTCGGCAGGGAGACCGGAACGCTTACGGGAGCGGATTACGGTGAGATCGGGATTATGATGGATTGTTTTGGACTGTATGAGCGGCTGAGCTGTTATGAAAACCTGAAAATATTTGCAAATATATACGGTATTGCAGGGAAAAAGAACAGAAGGGAAAAAATTGAGCGCATGTTGGACAGTGTGGGACTGCTTGCGTCAAAAAACACAGATGCAATGAAGTTATCAAAGGGTATGAGAAGCAGACTTCTGCTTGCCCGTGCGCTTCTTGGGGAACCGAAGGCGTTATTTTTGGACGAACCGACAAGCGGTCTTGACCCGGTTACCGCAGAAGAAATCCACAGGCTGATAGAGGCGGAAAGACAGGCAGGGGTCACCGTATTTTTAACGACGCATCATATGGCGGAGGCAGAGAAGCTCTGCAGCCGGATTGCACTGCTGCATAACGGAGAAATCGTAGAGTCCGGTTCGCCCGGGGAAATCTGCAGAAGGTATAATCATCAGAAAAAAATACTGCTTCATCTTTATGACGGTACGGACTTAACGCTTCCGCATGACGCTGAAGCGGCGGAAACGATAGAACGTTGTCTGAGAAACGGTGAAATCGAGACCATTCATTCTTCGGAGCCGGATTTGGAAACGGTATTTATGGAATTGACAGGAAGGAAGTTGGTATAGATGAAAAATATTACGGCGATTTTTGCAAAACAGGTAAAAGATACGGTAAAGAACAAAGAGATTCTGATTCAGTTCGTAATGTTTCCGATTCTTACATTAATTATGTATCATACGGTAAAAATAGAAGGGATGCCGGAGCACTTTTTTACAAATCTTTTTGCGGTGATGTATCTTGGGATGGCTCCGCTGACTTGTATCGCTGCGGTTATATCCGAAGAAAAGGAAAAAAATACACTGCGGGTGCTTCTGATGTCAAACGTTAAACCGGTGGAATATCTTGTTGGCGTGGGCGGCCATATCTGGCTTATCTGTATGGCCGGCGCCCTTTTTATCGGAATTGGAGGAGGATATCGGGGAATACTTCTTTGTAAGTTTCTGACGATTATGGGGGTTGGACTTTTAATATCCCTGTTTATTGGGGCTGCAATCGGCATATGGAGCAAAAATCAAATGACGGCGACGTCGATATCGGTTCCGTTTATGCTCGTGCTTTCCTTTGTTCCGATGCTTTCCATGTTTAATTCAAATCTCGAAAAAATATCTGAAATGCTGTTTTCGGAACAAATCTATCTGCTGATCAATCGGCTTGGACAGGAAGGCGTGCAGCTTCAAAATGTTGTAATCCTGCTTTTGAATACGGCGCTTGCAATAGTTCTGTTCTGGTATGCTTACCGCAGGCGCGGTCTGGAATGACGGCGCCTGCGGTAAGCAAAAGAAGATTATCTTTCTCTGCTTGCAGGCAAAAAATCCATCCAAACATCGTTTTTTTATTCGGTGGGTATTAGCTTTTTATGTTCTCGTTACATCCGGTAAGCCGGTCAACAGCAAGAGAAGCAGTAGGCTGAAAGTAAAGATCCCTTCCATTATTGCTTTCATACATAAAATCCTTTAACGGTTTACTCGTATATTTTGAAAAATCGCCGTATATCGCAAATCGTACGCCATAGTTGATGAACTTCTGGATTATTTCTCCTGCCAAACAAGTACTCAGGACAAAGAAATCGTTTACAATTGCCTCCTTGTTTACAGCAATATTTGTGCAGTCGGTTTCGTATTTTACTGTCATGATAAAGTCTAAAGCAGACTGTACATCTGTAATTAATAATTCATCGCTTTTTACAACTGCAACCTCTATATTATTTTTTCGGATAACTTCTGTTTTCATTTTTACCTCCATCAGTTGTGCGTATTTTTTCAGTCTCTTGTGATTCATACAAAGCGCCAACCAAATGATCAACCATAAAGTCAAAAGTTTCCATATGATTGTAGGGTAGAAGATCCTTATTTTTGATATTCATAATTAAGGAGTAAATCACTGACAACACCAAATCCGCATGAACCGTGAATTTGAAATACGGCTGTTTTAGAAAAATCCGTTGGCTCATATGATTGGATTTCTCGATTTTTTTTGCCTGCTCCTCCGATAACTTGTTCATCAAAACTGTAAAATCCGTACTGTCCGAATGGTACAAAAAATTATTGTTATCATATTCCCGATAAATGAGCTTTATGGCTTCTGCAACGCCGTATTTATCTTTGTTTTTTTCGATTACCTCGGACGCCGCATTGCAGATTTGTTCTTGCACGGAACACAATACCTCACAAAAGAGCGCTTCTTTCGACTCAAAAAAAAGATAAAATGCACCCTTTGAGATGCCGACCTGCCGGCAAAGGTCGTCGACGCTTGTTTTCTTATAGCCGTACTGTGACCAGCTCTGCTTACATGCTTCCTGCAAACTTCTTTTGATGTTCTCTTTTTCTCGTTCTGTAAAACTTCTTGCCATACAGTTTTCTCCTTACTATGACTTGAAATACGTTTTTGGTCATAGATATAATATGCCTGGTATAGATAAAAGTCAAGAAATATTTTCAAAATGCGAAATCCTTTCAAAGTTTTTCTGCGCCCTGCCTGTCCATGTTTGCAGGACAGGCGTTATGAACCGAATGAAGTATGGAAAAAATCGGGTAATTATAAAATTTTTAAAAACAGATGCATAGATGCATTGACATCCTCTCAAAATAAGAGTAGTATAGCTTCAATAAGTAGTATTAAAAACTATGTAAAAAAGATAAGATAACCACAACAAGTATATATATTGGACAATATTGGCAGAAAAGAGAGGGAGGATGAACTATGCAGATTACAATCAGGGAACCGGGAAGCGCAATTACACATTTTATCGGTATGCTGCTTGCAGTACTTGCGGCGATGCCGCTTCTGGCAAAAGCAGGGCTGTCGGGAAGCGAGACGGCGGTAAATGCAATGATGATTTTTATGGGCAGTATGGTGCTGCTTTATGGGGCGAGCGCGCTGTATCACTCAGTCGTAGTTTCGGAACGCGTGTTAAAGGTATTCCGAAAACTGGATCATATGATGATATTTGTGCTGATCGCAGGATCTTATACGCCGGTCTGTATGATCGTACTCGGCGGTAAATCAGGATATACGCTGCTTGCGGCCGTATGGGGAATTGCTGCGGCGGGAATGTTAATTAAAGCGCTTTGGATAAACTGTCCGAAATGGTTTTCTTCCGTGATTTATATTGCGATGGGCTGGGTCTGCGTGTTTGTCTTCGGACAGCTCTTTGAAACGCTTTCCGTGGAAGCGTTCCTGTGGCTTTTGGCAGGAGGCATTATTTATACGGTCGGCGGAGTGATTTATGCGCTTAAGCTTTCCATTTTTAATTCCAGACATGTAAACTTCGGAAGCCATGAAGTATTTCATCTTTTTGTGATGGCGGGAAGCATCTGTCATTTTATTTTTATGTATCGCTTTGTACTGTAAAATGCGCTTTGAATCTTTCGGGCGTTAAAATAAAAGAGAAACCTGCGCCGCCGGATGGAAGGCCCTTTCATCCGGCGGCGTTACATATTTATACGGCCGATTGCGGATAATATGCTTATCAAAACATTGGTACGGAAAGGAAAAAAGAGTATGAGCAATCGCCTGATAAACCAGAGCAGTCCTTATTTACAGCAGCACGCAAATAACCCGGTTGACTGGTATCCGTGGTGCAGGGAGGCTTTTGAAAAAGCGCGCCGGGAAGAGAAGCCGGTGTTCTTAAGTATCGGTTACAGCACTTGTCACTGGTGCCATGTGATGGCGCATGAAAGTTTTGAAGACGAAGAAACGGCCGAACTGTTGAACAACCATTTTGTTTCTATAAAAGTGGACAGGGAAGAGCGCCCGGACATCGACAGTGTATATATGGAGGTTTGTCAGGCATTTACCGGAAGCGGAGGCTGGCCAATGAGTATTTTTATGACGGCGGAACAAAAACCTTTTTATGCAGGTACGTATTTTCCTCCCGAAAGCCGTTACGGAATGCCCGGTTTCAAAGAATTACTAAATACAATTGCAGAACAGTGGAAATGCGGCAGAGACGATATTTTAAGTACTGCGGACCGGATTCTGGCCGGTCTGTTCCGACAGGAAGACGGGCAGGCATCGGAGATTGCGTACAGTCTGCCAGGAGAGGCCGCGGCGCTGTTTGAGAATAGTTATGACAGCAGGCACGGCGGATTCGGGCAGGCGCCTAAATTTCCCATGCCGCACAATCTGATTTTTCTGACCCTTTATGCAACGCTGAATGATGATAAGACGGCGCTTGAAAGCGCGGCGGGCACGCTTGAAAAAATGCGCCGGGGCGGGATATTTGATCAAATCGGCTATGGGTTTTCACGCTATTCGACAGACCGTTATTATTTGGTGCCTCATTTTGAAAAAATGCTTTATGATAACGCACTGTTGATAATTGCCTGTGCGGCTGCGTATCGGGCGTGCGGCAAACAATCGTTTCTTGCGGCGGCGGAGCAGACGGCGTCCTGGATTTCCCGCGAAATGACAGGGCCGGACGGAGCGTTTTATTCCGCACAGGATGCGGACAGTGACGGAGAAGAAGGAAAATTTTATCTCTTTACGAAACGGGAAATAGAAACGGTATTGGGAAAACAGCGTGCGGACGCTTTTTGTGCGTATTTTAATATTACCGAAGAAGGAAATTTTGAAGGAAAAAATATCCCGAATCTGCTTTTTCATCAGAAGCCGGACGGAGCGTTTGAAAAAGAAAGAGAAGAAGTTTATCAATACCGGAAGAACCGCGGACATCTGCATCTTGACGATAAGGTTCTAACGTCCTGGAATGCGTTTGCAATCATTGCAATGACGACGCTCTATCGAATTACGGGAAAACGGCAGTACCTTTTGGCGGCTGAGGTGGCATGCCGGTTTATCGAAACAAATCTGACAGAGGGCAGTCTGCTATACGTAGGATGCCGCGGCGGGAAAACGGCGGGTTACGGTTTTTTGGACGATTATGCCGGTTATGCGGCGGCGCTGCTTTCGGTTTATGAGGCGACGGGAGACGTTTCCCGGCTAAAGCGGGCCGAACAGCTTTTGGAGGAAGCAAAGGTGCAGTTCGCAGATCAAAACGGCGGATATTTTTTATACGGAAACAAAAACGGAAGTCTGATTACAAAGCCGAAAGAAACCTATGACGGTGCAATTCCTTCGGGCAATTCTCTGATGGCCTGGTGCCTTGTCCGAATTTCCCAGATTACGGGAAGCAGCGTATATGAAGAGCAGGCTGCAGGACAGCTTGCCTTTTTATCCGGAAAAGCGGCGCAATATCCGGCAGGGCACAGCCTTTTTTTAACGGCTTTGCTCCTTTATCAAAATCCGCCTGAAAAAATTACCGTAGTGATTGCAAAAGGAGACGACATAGAGCGGGTAATTTGTACGCTTCCGCTTACCGCTGTTTTGGAAATTCATACGAATGAAACAGAAGCGCTTCGGCTGTTAAACGGGCAGACGACGTATTATGTCTGCAAAAATCATACCTGTTATCCGCCGACAAATGAAATATAGTTTTGGTATAAAGCTCTGGTAAAACATGACAGAATCCGGTATAATAGCGAGAGATTCCAAAGGGCGGAATCACTGGGGCGGCAGGCGGAAGCAATCGAGGTCTGTAAATGTGCCCTGACCGCAGTAAACTGCTTTGATAGGGAGGATTCGTATGGCACAGAATTATAAAATGCTGATTGCGTATGACGGCACGCGTTATTATGGATGGGAACATCAACCGAATACCGATATGACGATTCAGGGAAAGCTTGAAGCGGTTCTTTCACGCATGACGGATTCTCCGATAAAAGTAATCGGAGCGGGCCGGACAGACGCGGGCGTTCATGCAAAAGGAATGACGGCCAACGCTCATTTTGACACGTCAATGACGGTTGAGGAAATCTGTGCATACCTGAATCGTTATCTTCCGGACGATATCTGTGTGCGCGAAGTAAAAATTGCTTCGGAGCGGTTTCACAGCCGATACAACGCGCTCGGAAAAACGTACTGCTATACTTGCTATGTCGGCGGCTTAAAGCCGGTTTTTAACCGAAAATACGTTTATGCGACAGAGCGGCCCGACATTGAGAAAATGAAAACGGCCGCCGGATATTTGAAAGGAACACATGATTTTGCAAGTTTTTGCAGCAATCCGAAAATGAAAAAATCTACGGTTCGCCAGGTTGATCAAATCCAGATTACGCAGAATGGCGATTACCTGAATTTTACGTATCATGGTACCGGCTTTTTACAGCATATGGTGCGTATATTGACCGGAACGCTTCTTGAAACAGGCTATGGACTTCGGACTCCGGAGAGCATGGAAGAGCTGCTTGCGGCGAAAAGCCGCGCGCTTGCCGGTTTTACGGCTCCGGCGCAGGGACTTTGCCTGATCAGGGTGGATTATCAGAGCAAGGGAGTATGCAAATAAAAAGGAAACAATAATATAAGGTACGATACATGAATCTTTTGATAAGCGGCAAACTGAACGGATACCTTGCCGATCTTGAGAAACAGGCAGAACAGACAGAGTCATTATGAAGGCCTCCGGAATCCGGGAACAATTTGATTGACAAAATCGGGATCCATGATCCCGAAAAGAGCGGCGGCACAGCCTTTCGGCCGCGCCGCCGCCTTACAGAACTACTTCGTTCTCCCATTTTGGCTAAACAGGATGTTTCCTTTTTCTGCGGCATCAAAAACTATGGCCGCCGCCCGAAGCGCCTCCTCCGCCGCCGCTGCTCCCGCCGCTGCTACTGCTGCTGGTATGCGGATTATATGTTCTTGTTTCATGTGTAAACTGCGCCTGAGTATTGCTGATGTTGCAATGATAAATAATATTTTGCTTTAAATCGGTATCCGATGCGGCGCGTTTTTTGCTGATCGACATAACGATAAAATAGTTTGCCAGAAGCGCAATCAGCAGGCTGATCAGAAGGTTACAGATATACTTCATCGGCATGGGAATGTTTTTCCCGGCCAGAACATCTGCAATCTGTGAAAAGGCTTCCATACCGCACTCATAATAACGTTCGTCGGAGGCGTATGTATAGACATTGTCCGTAATCGTATCGCAGTAATCGTTGGTAATGATATTCCGGAAGGAGCCGAAACCGGAGATCCAGAGCATACGGTAATCCATGTCTATAACAAATATTACGCCGTCCGAATAACCGAACGTTTCTTCATAGATACTTTCCGAAAGATTTCTGGTTGACATATAGTTGTTTTGGTTTACGGATAATAACATAACGTTTCCGTAAACGGCGGATTTCTCCATTACTTCGGTAAGCTTCACTATTTCTCGGTCCGAAAACAGTCCGGCATCGTCTCTGATTACAATTTCATGAAGGTAGACGTCTTCTGTATTCTCTGCGAAACAAATCTGCGCGGAAAGCATTCCGATAAGAAACAAAAACAGACAGACGATATAACAGGTTCGTTTACTTTTCCGGCGCACGGTCGTCACCTCCTTCACGGTTAAACTGAGGCAGTTTTCTTGTAGATAAGATATTATAGTTCCGCATGATGGTAATGATAGTCAGGAATACGGCTATAATGGAGAAAGCGGCGCCAAGATAATAGTAGTAATCTGATACCGGGTTCAGGATAAATATGACCGCGGACGCGGCAATGGCGCAAAAAGAGGTCAGTATTCCAGGGACACTGAATTTATCTTTCATAAATCTTTTCCAGGTTTCGGAAAAAGGAATTTTTATCTTCTGCGGAGCGGAACCTCTGAACAATCCTCTGTCGCCTGCACCGGATTCCTTTTTTACAATTTGTGCAATTTCACGAAAAGACAGAATAAGCGATAGGATCAGAAGCAGTGCGGATACGATCATAGCGCTTTTGGCCTTCATGAATACTACAAAGTTCAGAAGGAAAAAAACAGGGATGGTAAGCAGCAGAGAGCAGAGGGTATACTTTTTATAATCTATCGGAATGTCAGAGGTGATTTTTCCGGTCTGCCCGTTAATGGATACATATGATACACGGTCGTTTTTTCGGTAAGACATAAACCATACCGGAAAAAGTGCATAATGCGGATAATTCATAGTGGTATGGAATAGAGAAGCATTTGCGGTGTGCTTTGATTTCATTGAATAACCCTTAAAAACGGGAATCTTTTTTGCATGTTCATAAGAAATACGGCCTGCGAGGCCCGCCGCATCCTGGTCGTAAACTCTCGAAGAGACGTCGTAAGTGTCCGCATAGAACCCGCTCAGATAAGCAGGGTTGAAGCGCTGCATTTCACGGACGTTATAGGGCGCAAGACTTTCGCTGATATCATCGGAAAACTCGCTGGATGCATCGTGAGTAATGCCCTGATAATCTGCGTCTATTACGCCGGTTAAATCGTAGTGTCTTGTAATATCATAATCTCCGCTTCTGGAGTACTTTTCTCCGCGCAGACAGAAAGCGCCTTTGTGGCTGACGTCATATACCCAATAGGGCATATAGATGCCGCGAAAGCTGTTGATGCATGATTCATCTTTTAGTTCGTTCGGCGCAAATAATGCGCGCCGCATCATTTTTCGATAGGAAGAGATACAATCCTCTTTTGTTTTTTTAAACGGAATAATGGCATCCGGCTTTTTCTCTCTTGAGAGACGGCTTTTCAATAAAGTGGAGGCGCCGCAAAAACTGCAGAAAGCAGCGGCTGTCTGATCCTGACTGATGATTTCCGCGCCGCATTGAGAACAGATAAATTTGGTGACTTCAAAGTCTTTTTCCTCTTCGGCGCCTTTTAAGGTCTGGAAGGCGGACGGATCTGCGGCTGTTTGACAGAAATCACATTTCAGCTTTTGTGAGGGAATGTCAAACCGTAATCCGCCGCCGCAACTGGGACATGGGTACATAATGATTTTCCTTTCCGTAGCCTGAAAAATGGCACAGGCATTTTTTATTAATTTACCACAAAAAAAGAAAAAATTCTATAGGATATTTGACGGAAAACGGACCTTCCGTCCCGGAGCGGAAATGGAAAATATCGGTTGCTTCCGGTAAAACCGAAGTATATAATGGAACAAACAGGCAGTCCGGATACTGCGTATTCGAATAAACGTCCGATTGCGTCCGGAGCGCGTCTGCAAATTTTATGCATACATCAATGTGTGGAAAAGGGAGGAAAACATGCGTACGGAAATATTTAAGATTCAGGCGGAAGGATCTCTGCCAGAGGCACAACTGCACACATATATTCAGGACAGCGGGGAATTAATGATGATAAAGGACCGGCCTTTGATTTTAATTTGTCCGGGCGGCGGATATACGAGCGTTTCGAAACGGGAAGGCGAACCTTTGGCGGTTCGGTTCCTTGCGATGGGATATCATGTCGCGGTGCTGCGGTATTCCTGCGCTCCGGCGGTTTATCCGACTGCGCTGCTGGAACTGGCGGAGTCGGTAAAGCTGATTCAACTGCACGCGGAAGAATGGCTGGTAAGGACGGACCGGATTTTTGTACTTGGATGTTCCGCAGGAGCGCATGTTGCGGCAAGCCTCGGTATGTTTTGGCACGAGTCCTGGCTGGCGGAAAAAACGGGCGTTACAAACGAGTCGTTAAGGCCTGCAGGTATGATTCTGTGTTATCCGGCGATCTATGTGCCGGAGGATTTCTCAAAGACGATTCTGGCAGGTCAGGATACCGAAGAAATGAGAGAACGCGTATCACTGGATAAGCAGGTAACCGAACACACGCCGCAGGCGTTTATCTGGCATACGTTTGAAGATACCAGAGTGCCGGTGGAAAATTCACTGAATTTGATTATGGCCATGCGAAAATATCAAATTCCGGTTGAGTTTCATATGTACCCGTACGGGAAGCACGGACTTGCGGCGGCGGATGAGCTTACGCAAAAGATCGACGGCACCGGGATTCAAAAGGAATGCCAGAGCTGGCTTCCGCTGGTTCAGACATGGCTTAAGGAGCGGACATGATATATCTGTTTACGTCTTCGCAAGAGGCGGCGCGGGAGTTTCGGGCATACCTGAAACTGAAAAGGACCGGAGAGGGACTTCCCTTTCCGGTCTTTTCCGACGGGAATACGGACAAATGGGAGGAAAACGGAACAGACGCAAGGGCGCAGTTTATACTTGTAACATACCGCGGCGGCGGTATTGCGGCCGCGACGGCCATCGGAAGCATCTGCACCGTTTTCGGTGCGGAAGACAACGACGCGCTCGTTTATATCGGGCGTTTGGCGGATCGGACAGCAGGTGTAAACGAAAACCTGTTTCTTTGTCATAAAATTACGGAGTCTTCTTCCGGCAGAAATTTTTATCCCGACATTTTGTATCGCCACAGTTTACCGGAACGCGCGGTGCGGGACGAAGAAGCGGCCGCGGTTTATCAGGCGGGAGCCTGCTTTTTCGGTCCGCATCAGATGATATTTTTAGAGGCGGCAGAGGAAGCGCCGATTGCGCAGGCAGCGGTTTTTGCGGAAGAACTTGTGGAGTCGGATTTTTATTCTGACAATAAGAAACAGCAAGGTCGGAAATCGTATGACAAAGAAGAAGCAGAATGGACGGACCGGCTTTGCGAGGCGCTCTGCTGTTCTCAGACAATGCGGCTTTCCGTGTTGCGCCTGATTCGTTACGAAGCATTGGCGGGAATCGATTATAAAGCGGCTGTAAACGAACTGTTCCGGGAAGGAAAGCTTCCCTGCAAGGATAAAAGAGAGGGGAAAGCGAGACTTGAAGAGCTTAAAAGAAAACTGCTATAGTCCTGTTTTTTCGCATATTTACGTTGAGGATTCGATCTGGGACCATCCGCGGACGAAAGCGGTTTTAAAAAGATTTCCGAATGCTTATGTCATAAAAATCCGCCACTACAAGGATGTATTCTGCCGAAACGGACAGAATTACGTAAAGCAGCATCGGGCGCAGAGTCTGATTCTGGCGAATAAACAGGGCAGGCTGATTTATGAGGGCGCTCCCGTATGCCAAAGCTTTGGAAATACACATTTTTATTATACCTCCTGTATCATGAACTGCATTTATGACTGCGAGTACTGCTATTTAAAAGGGATGTATCCGTCGGGACATATCGTCGTTTTTGTCAATATCGAAGATATCTTCAAAGAAACGGAAGAACTGCTAAAGCGCCATCCGGTTTATCTGTGCGTCTCGTACGATACGGATTTAATGGCGTTAGAGACTATTGCGGGCTATGTAGGGGAATGGGTACGCTTTTGTGAAACGCATCAGAATATACAGATCGAAGTCAGGACAAAATGTGCGAATATACATCTGTGGGATAAGCTAAAGGCACGGCCGGAAATCGTCTATGCGTTTACCCTGTCGCCGCAGCAAATGATCGATGCATACGAACACGGAACGCCGCCGCTTGGGCAGCGGATTTTGTGCGCGGCGGAAATAAGTAAGGCCGGGTTTCCGGTGCGGCTCTGTTTTGATCCGATGATATACAAAAAGGGATGGGAAGAAGATTATGCCGCGATGACGGAAGAAGTGTTTTCGTGTATATCGTCCGATAAAATTACAGATGTAAGCATAGGGTCATTTCGTATTTCGCAGGATTATTTAAAAAAACTCCAGAAATGCGAGCCGTATTCGGCGGCGGTTCAGTTTCCGTTTGAAAACGACGGCGGCGTGTATCATTATCCGACGGAGCTTATGCATCGGATGGAACAATTTCTTTTTACAGAGGTGAACAAAAGGGTACCAAAGGAACAGATTTTTTTGTGGCGGTAAAAGCAGGAAAAGGCGGAGGAAACAGAGGTTGGAAAAAGCGGCGATTGTAACAGGGGCGTCTTCGGGGATCGGATTTGAAATCAGTAAAATGCTCTGCGGAGAGGAATATGAGGTATTCGGATTCGGAAGGGATTTCGAAAGAGAAGAACTAATGCAATGGCAGGAAGCGGAAGAAACGCGCGCGATTGCAAAGCGGTTTCATCCGATTGTCTGCGAGATGACCGATACGGAAAAGCTTTGCGTTTCTGTCAGGCGGATCAGAAGGGAATATAGTCCCGGACTGTTTGTAAGCTGTGCGGGCGTTGGGTACTATGGGCTCCATGAAGAACTCGACAGCAGAAAAATAAGGGAAATGGTGCGGGTAAATCTTGAAGCGCCGATGATTCTTGCGAATCTGCTGCTGCGCGATTTGAAAAAACAGAAAGGCTGCATGATTTTTATTTCATCCGTTACGGCAGGGGAATCCAACCCGCACGGCTGTGCATACGGCGCGACAAAAGCAGGACTTTCGAGTTTTTCGCGCAGTCTGTTCGACGAAGTGCGGAAATACGGGGTGCGGGTCGTGACGATTTCGCCTGATATGACGAAAACAAGGCTTTACCGGAATGCGGATTTTATGCAGGACGATGCGCCAGAGGCCTATCTGGAACCGGGAGAGGTTGCGGATGCCGTAGCGTTTGTTCTAAGCAGGCGGGAAGGTATGCTGGTGTCCGACATTACGTTAAAGCCGCAGCTTCGCCGGATAAAACGTAAAACGCCGCATAATCTATTTGGAAAAAAAGAACAATAGTGATATACTATGTGAAAAACAAACGTTGATTTTATAAAGGAGGAGAATATGCCGGAAAACAGTAATTGCAGCAGCGCAGGAAGCTGCGACAGAGAAAGCTGCGAAGGATGCAAGGGCAATTCCGGCGGCGGGATTGCAAAGGAGCCGATGAACGCGGCCTCAAAAATAAAAAAAGTGATCGGGGTCGTCAGTGGAAAAGGCGGCGTGGGGAAATCTTTTGTGACGTCTTCTTTTGCAGCGGCAATGAAAAAAGCCGGGTATAAAGTAGGGATTTTGGACGCGGATGTAACGGGACCGTCCATACCGAAAATGTTCGGCGTACACGGACAGGTGTGCGGATCGGAAGACGGTATGATTCCGATGGAGTCAAAAGACGGTATAAAAATCATTTCCGTCAATCTTTTGCTGGAGGACGAGGAAGCGCCGGTGATTTGGCGCGGGCCCGTAATAGCGGGCGTAGTGAAGCAGTTCTGGAACGAAACGGTCTGGGGCGATATTGACTACCTTTTTGTGGACATGCCTCCGGGAACCGGAGATGTGCCGCTGACCGTATTCCAGTCGCTTCCGGTGGACGGAATTGTAATAGTTACCTCTCCGCAGGAACTGGTTCAGATGATTGTAAAAAAAGCCTGCAATATGGCGGAGATGATGCACGTTCCAGTGCTTGGCGTGGTTGAAAATTTCAGTTATCTCAAATGCCCGGATTGCGGAAAAGAAATCAGTATTTTCGGCGAAAGCCGCGTGGAGGAAGCTGCAGCAAAGTTTTCCCTTCCGGTATTCGGAAAGATTCCGATTGATCCGGTTTATTCGGAACTGGCGGATGCGGGCCGGTTTTTTGAAGCGGAGAATCCGTATTTGGAAAGGGGCGTTGAAGCGCTTAAAAAGTTGTAAAGAGAAACCTGTTTTTTTACCGCTTGCTTTGAAAAACAAACCACTTAGTGTAAAACTATTTACACGGGCGGTTTGTTTTTTTATAGTAATATCAGCACAGGGAAATGAGAGGAAATATGAAGCTGCGAATTGAGATTGACGAAAATTTAGAAGAACCGGAAGTTGTAATCCGCTGCGGGTGTCTGACGGACGAAGTGACGCATCTCCAGCAAGCCATCAGCAAAGCGTCCGGCGCTTCACAGAAATCTGTTTTTTACAAAGGGAGCACGGAGTATTATCTGACTTTAAATGATATTCTGTTTTTTGAAACGGACGAAAACGGGATCAGCGCTCATACGAAGGATAACGTCTATCAGACCAGATACAAACTCTATGAACTTGAGGAACTGCTTCCGGGATCTTTTATGAGAGTATCAAAATCCGCGATTTTGAATACCAGTCATATTTACTCTATTAAACGCAATCTGACGGCCGCAAGCGCCGTAACCTTTCAGGGGACGCATAAGCAGGTCTACGTATCGCGTTACTACTATAAACCGTTAATCAGCAAATTAGAAGAAAAGAGGTTGGATCGATGAAATTTAGAAAAAACGGTGCGAAAATAGCATGGGGTGTCTTTTTTATTCTGGCTGCGGTGTATCTGATTGTAAGCAGAGTTGTAGAATTGCCGCAGATTGGGGTTGTGAAAGTGATTTTAACTTTGTTTTTGGCATGGCTGTTTATTCACGGCTTATGGAACGTCAATTTCTGGGAAATTTTGTTTCCCATCGCGTTTCTGTGTATTCTTTTTGAAAAAGAACTCGGCATAACGCAACTGACGCCGGGGCCGGTGTTGGGTGCGGCGCTTCTTGGCAGCATCGGACTGTCTATGGTATTTAAAAAAAAGAAAAAAAACAGTTGGAGTTATAGCAGCGGAGCGAGTATGTCTGCGTCGGCAGGCGAACAGTGCAGCGGGGAACATATTCGTATTGAAAATAATTTCGGCTCTTCCATTAAATACGTAAATTCCGATAATTTCTGCAATGCGGAACTGGAGAACAGCTTCGGCACGATGACGGTTTATTTTGACAATGCGATCATCCAGGGCGGGATGGCCTATATCAATATCAGCAACAGTTTTGGCGAAACCGTTTTATATATTCCGAAAGAATGGAATACGGTTAATTATCTGGATCACTCCTTTGGAGCGATTAACGAAGTTGGAAAATCGGTTGGGAGCAGCGCCGCTACGTTGAATCTTCGCGGAGATACGAGCTTTGGCCATATTGAGATTCACTATATTTAAAAGACAGTAAGAAACGCTGCAGGCGGAAAGGTATGTTTCCGCCTGCGGCGTTTCGCTTTGTAACGTTATGCAGCGCAGTCGATGTTTGCACCGACAAGTGAGACTGCGTCTAATGATTTCTGATTTTTCTGGTATGGATTTGATTCGTCGCTATACTTAATTGTCGTATTCGTCGTACCTCCCGAAACATATGTTCTCCCGCATTCCGGGCAGACGGAGGTATGAATGGAAACGGAGGCGTTGATTACCTTGCCGTTCGCTTTTTCCGCTTTGCTGTATGCATTGGCGACATGCTCTCCCTCATGTGCGCGTACCGCCGAGCCGGCGGCGTTCGGCGAGATATGGGACGCTGTTTTAAATGAAACATTTCCTTCGTCTGAGCCGTCCTGATACTTGCGCTCTTTGCAGGTTTGGCATTCCGCCGGAGAAGACGTTTTGCCGGCCTTTTTTATCTGATCCGGATCTGCAGAATTGCGGACGTTGCCTATATTTGTATCTCCTCCTGTAATGTTTTGAATACGATTGTATGCCGGCATCGGAGAAATACCGGCAATTGCACCGAGTGTCATAAAATCACGCTCCCTTCATCTGATATTCTGATTGTATCATGGAAGAGCAGGATTGAAAATTAAAATTTTCAATCTCGGATTTTATGACTTTTGGCACTTATTTTCGGACCGTCAATAATTTTTGACAGAACCTGCATCGTAGGGTATACTGTTTAACGGCATATTTGACGGTGAAACGAAGAAGTAAAGGAACAGAAATATGATACAAAAAGGACGCTGTTTTAAATCGGAGCAGGAAACGGACAACACCTGTTATATAATCGGATGGTGTCTGCTTGCGGCAGTCGGTCTTTACATAATAATCCGAAAGTTTGCGGGTGAAGAAGCGCTTTCCTGGCCGTGTCTGTTCCATGTGTGGACCGGCTGGTACTGTCCGGGGTGCGGCGGTACGCGCGCAATGCGCGCGCTTTTTTCGGGACGGCTGCTTGCTTCTTTTTTCTGTCATCCGGTCGTCCCGGTCGCCGCGGTTTTAGGCGGCTGGTTTATGATAAGTCAGACTGTTGAACGGTTTTCCGGCGGACGGCTGCGGATGGGAATGCATATCCGGGGATGGCATTTTGGGCTGATTCTTTTCCTGATTGCCGCAAATTTTCTTACAAAAAACCTGGCTCTGGCAGTCTGGGGAATCCGATTATTATAGAAATGAGGAAGAAAAATGGACATTCTTGCAAAAATTTCCGAAGAACTTTTGATTAAAAAAGAACAGACGGCGGCGGCGGTAAAGCTGATTGACGAGGGCAACACGATTCCGTTTATCGCCCGATACAGAAAGGACGCGACCGGTTCGTTAAACGACGAGGTCCTTCGTAATTTATTTGAACGGCTGCAATACTTAAGGAATTTAGAAGAACGGAAGGAGACGGTTTTAAACAGTATTAACGAGCAGGGAAAGCTGACCGACGAATTAAAGGCGCAGATCCTTGCGGCGGATACGATGGTAGCGGTAGAAGATTTATACCGTCCCTATAAACCAAAGCGCAGGACGAGAGCCGCCATCGCAAGGGAGCGGGGACTTGAACCGCTTGCCAACCTGATTTCGCTGCAGATGATAAAAACCCCTCTTATAGAAGAAGCCGCAAAATATATCGATCCGGAAAAAGAAGTAAATACGGCGGAGGAAGCGCTGGCGGGAGCAAAGGATATTCTTGCGGAAGCGATTTCCGACGAGGCGGATTACCGGAGCAGAATCCGCGAGCTGACGATGAAGAAGGGGCGGATTCTTTCGACGGCGAAAGACCCGGAAACAGAGTCCGTATACGAAATGTATTATGAATTTGACGAGCCTGTCGCAAAGCTGGCGGGCCACCGTACGCTTGCGATAAACCGTGGGGAGAACGAAAAAATTCTCACCGTAAAAATAGAAGCGCCGGCAGAAGAGATCTTAAATTATCTGGAGCGGAAGGTGATCAGAAAGGATAACAAACAGACTGCAGATATTTTAAAAGAGGTCGTTGCAGACGCATACGACAGGCTGATTGCACCCGCAATCGAGCGTGAAATCCGAAATGATTTGACGGAACAGGCCGAGACGGGGGCAATCCGGGTATTCGGTAAAAATTTGGAGCAGCTTTTGATGCAGCCGCCGATTGAAGGACAGGTAGTACTGGGCTGGGACCCCGCGTTTCGCACCGGATGTAAGCTTGCAGTCGTCGACGCGACAGGAAAGGTACTTGACACTGCGGTAATCTATCCGACTCCGCCGTTTCGGAATGACGAAGACGAACGGAAAAAGAAAGACAGTGCGAAGAAGACGCTGAAAAAGATGATTTCCGGATACGGAATTACCCTGATTTCCCTCGGTAACGGAACGGCGTCGAGAGAATCCGAACAGTTTATTGTGGATTTACTGAAAGAAATTCCGGAAAACGTGCAATATATTATTGTAAACGAAGCGGGAGCTTCCGTTTATTCCGCCAGCAAGCTTGCAACGGAAGAATTTCCGAATTTTGACGTCGGTCAGAGAAGCGCCGCGTCTATGGCGCGCCGTTTACAGGACCCGCTTGCGGAACTGGTAAAAATCGACCCGAAGTCCATCGGCGTCGGCCAGTATCAGCACGATATGAATCAGAAAAAACTGGGCGAGGCGTTAAACGGCGTCGTGGAGGACTGCGTAAACAAAGTCGGCGTCGATTTAAATACGGCCTCCGCTTCTCTGCTGGAATATATCTCCGGCGTCAGCAAAACGGTTGCCAAAAATATCGTCGCATACCGGGAAGAAAACGGCAGATTTACCGCAAGGACGCAGCTTCTTAAAGTTGCGAAATTAGGACCGAAGGCGTATGAACAATGCGCGGGCTTTACAAGGATCACGGGCGGTACACAGCCGCTTGACGCAACCGGCGTTCATCCGGAAAGCTATGAAGCCGCAAAGAGTTTGCTTGAAAAACTGGGTTATACGCTGGAGGACGTCAAATGCCGGAGACTGGAAGGAATTTCGAAAAAAATTTCCGGCATTGAAAAGCTCGCGCAAGAATTGGGAATCGGCGTACTGACGTTGGAGGATATTATAAAAGAGCTGGAAAAACCGGCGCGTGATCCGAGAGAGGATATGCCGAAGCCGATTTTAAGGAGCGACGTTCTGGAAATGAAAGATTTAACGCCCGGCATGATCTTAAAAGGGACGGTCCGTAATGTCATAGATTTTGGCGCGTTTGTGGATATCGGCGTACATCAGGACGGACTGGTGCATATTTCGCAGATATGCGATCGGTTTATCAAACATCCGCTTGAGGCCGTTAGCGTCGGGGATATCGTGGAAGTAAAAGTATTAAGTGTAGATTTAAAAAAACAGAGAATACAGCTTACAATGAAGATAAACGAATCGTAATTATTTAGAAAAAACAATTTTGCAGGTCAATGGAAGGAGTGAAAAAAAGAAAAATGAAAGTAAAAAGAAGATTTCATTTTATAGCAATTCTTGCTTTGTTTGTTTTGCTGGCAGGCTGCGGAGACAATCATTCGCAGACAGAACGTTCGGTACAGAGCGGCGGTACGGAAGACCGGCTGCCGGAAGATACGTCGTCGCCGGGAGCAGGATCTTTTGTAGAACAGGCGGGCGGGGAGAAAGCTTCGTCTGAAAATTCTTCGACGGTTGACGCGTCTTCCGTGCAGAACGGCGCGTCAGGGCAGGACGCCGCAGGCACAGGCGGAACGGAAGCGGATCTGGAATCTGCTAAAGCCATTGCGCTTTCTCATGCCGGACTTGCGGAGGAAGAGGCGACTTTTGTAAAGGTCGAACTGGATTACGATGACGGAGTCAGACTGTATGAACTGGAATTTGTGACAAAGACCGATAAGTATGAATATGAAGTCAAAGCGGCCGACGGTATGATCTTAAAAGTCTCGTCCGAACCGATTGCCAAGATTCCGGGAAATCTGCAGACGGAGGGGCTTATTTCTGCGGAGGCGGCGAAGGAAGCGGCTTTAAGCTTTGCGGGCCTGACGGTATCCGACGCCGTGTGTACAAAGATAGAACTGGATTATGACGACGGGACTGCGGTATATGAATTGGAATTTTTTGCAGGGGGCGCAGAGTATGAATTTGAAGTAAACGCGGCGACCGGCGAAGTCCTGAAAATGGAAATGTAAGGCTGTTATTGACAAACGATTCTCCAATGCATAAAATAAGCTGGGTAAATTAAGGGTGGAAAAGCAAAAGGAGAGAAATCGTACAATGAATGCACAGACTACCAAAAAAGGAACGCCAAAACAAAGAGAGGCAGGAAGAGTCAATGTCCGCTATCTGACGGTGACGGCAATGCTTACCGCCGTTGCATACATTCTTATGTTTCTGGATTTTTCCGTGCCGTTTATGCCGTCGTTCATTAAAATGGATTTATCGGAACTGCCCGCATTAATCGGATCATTTTCGATGGGACCGCTGTGCGGCGTTTTGGTTTGTCTGATAAAAAATGTGCTCCACCTTTTTATCAGTACAACCGGAGGAGTCGGAGAACTGTCGAATTTTCTGCTTGGGGCGGCGTTCGTACTTCCGGCGGGACTCATTTATAAACATAAAAAGTCCAAAAGAAACGCCCTGCTTGGTTCTTTGCTTGGGTCATTGATTATGGGCTTATTCAGTATAGTGTCGAACTATTTTCTGGTCTATCCGGTCTATTACAATTTTATGGATAAAGAGGCGGTACTAAATGCGTATCAGGTGATTTTGCCGTCCGTAAAAAATATTTTTCAGTGTCTGGTCTATTTCAATATGCCGTTTACAATTGTAAAAGGACTGTTTTCCGCAGGGATTACGATGCTGGTATATAAACATCTATCGCCTGTTTTAAAAGGCTCCGGAGACAGAAGATAAAAGAACCGTACTGCTGAAAGAAGGAGAAAGACGCAGAAACAGTCAGTTTTATTCTGCGTCTTTTCTTTTTGCAGAAAAAATGGTATACTTGCGTAAGATGAGACAGGGAGGATTAAACATGCCGATAGAATTTGATATAAAATTAACTCCGAAGGATATGTTCCGGTTTAATATGTATCAGGCATATTCGGGATTTCAGGGATGGCTTTCCGTAGCGCTTTCCGTAATACTGTTCGTGGCGGCAGGAATGACCTGGGGGGAGGCAGACGGGACAAGAACCGCGCTGTATGTATTGTTTGGCGTCGTTTTTCTGGTCTATACGCCGCTTACCCTTTTTTTGCGTTCCAAACATGCCATAGCCGCGTCGGAGGTTTTAAGCGGCGCGCTTCATTTTGCGGTGGATGAAACAGGGTTTACCGTTTCTCAGAAGGAAGCGAGCGCGAGCCTTGCGTGGGAGCAGATTTATAAAATGATTGCTACAAAAAATAACGTGCTGGTGTACAGCAGCCGCATTAATGCATATATCATTCCGCGGGAACAGCTATCGGAAAAATATAAGGCTCTTTTAGCGCTTTCTAAGAAAAAGCTTCCGAAATACCGTATCAGAATGAAAGAGTAGAGGAACAGGCGGGAATTACGATGAAAGAAACAGTTTTCGAGACTTATTCGGCGGAAGAAACCGCTGCGCTGGGAGAAAAGATCGGCGCTTGTGCGGCTCCGGGTGACGTATATACACTGACAGGCGAGCTTGGCGCAGGAAAAACTACTTTTACGCAGGGAATTGCCAGAGGACTTGGGATTCGCGAGTCCGTTTCAAGCCCGACGTTTACGATTGTGCAGGTTTATGAAGAAGGGCGGATGCCGTTTTACCATTTTGACGTATATCGAATCGGAGACATAGAGGAAATGGAAGAAATCGGTTACGAGGATTATTTTTACGGAAACGGTCTTTGTATGATAGAATGGGCAAATCGGATTGAAGAACTTCTGCCCGGAAAACGAAAGGATATCACGATTGAAAAGAACCCGGCAATCGGATTTGACTATCGAAAAATTTTCGTGAGAGAAGCAGAAAGTTAGCGGGTTGTCAAAAGGAGTAAAAGTAATAATTATAACTTTCTGTCTCGGAATTAAGATGCCGTTTGCACGGCGGGATGGGAGAAAGTATGAAAATACTGGGATTGGACAGTTCGGGACTTGTCGCGAGCGCTGCAATTGTAGAAGATGAGATTTTGCGGGGCGAGTACACCGTGAACTATAAAAAGACACATTCGCAGACGCTGCTGCCGATGCTTGGAGCGCTTGCAAAAATGCTGGAGCTGGATATGGATACGATTGACGCGATTGCAGTTGCCGGCGGACCGGGATCATTTACCGGATTGCGCATTGGTTCCGCAACGGCGAAGGGATTGGGACTGGCTTTGGAGAAACCGGTAATCGGCGTGCCTACGGTGGATGCATTGGCGTATAATCTCGTCGGACACAGGGACTTGGTCTGTCCGTTGATGGATGCGCGAAGAAACCAGACTTATACCGGTTTGTACCGGTTTGACGGAAACGAGATGTATACAATTGTAGAACAGTGCGCGGTCGGGATTGAAGAAATTCTTGAAAAAATAAAGGAACAGGGCAGCCCCGTAACATTTCTAGGCGACGGCGTGCCTGTTTTTCGCGATATCATTTCGGAGCGCTGCAGTGTGCCGTATACGTTTGCGCCGGCTCATCTGAATAAACAGCGTGCGGGAGCCGTGGCAGCGCTGGGGATGGTTTCTTTTGCCCGGGGGAATTATCAGACTGCGGCGGATCACAGACCGGAGTACCTGCGGCTTTCACAGGCGGAACAAAAAGCGAAGCAGCTCTAAGAGAATGAAACGGGAGGCGTCATGATTGGAATACGACCGATGCAAAAAGACGATGTGGAGCGCGTATGCAGGCTGGAACGGGAGATTTTTTCCTGTCCCTGGACTCAAAAAGGCTTTGAGGATTCGCTTGGGCTTGCCTGTACCGTATTTTTGACTGCAGAAGAAGACGGAGTAATATTGGGTTATGCCGGAATGTATGCTGCAGCGGATGAAGCGGAAATTACAAATGTAGCCGTCGATGCGGCACATCGCGGGCAGGGAGTCGGAACGCTTTTGGTACAAAGACTGATCAATGAAGCGGCAGAGCGGGGAATTGTAAAAATAGCGCTTGAGGTCCGGGCGTCGAATCATAACGCCAGACGCCTGTATGAGCGATGCGGCTTTGTGAAGTGCGGAATCAGAAAAAATTTTTACGAGGCTCCGATAGAAGACGCTGATCTTATGGTATTTCAACGATAACAGCGAATCCTGATACGAAACGGTGTCGTAAGACGCGTCAATTTGACGATTTGATACACCGGGTGGAGGAATATTATGTTAGACGTATGTCTTTTAGGAACGGGAGGAATGATGCCGCTTCCGAAGCGCTGGCTGACGTCGGCAATGATGCGCTTTAACGGCAGCAATCTATTAATAGATTGCGGAGAGGGGACGCAGATTGCGATTAAAGAAAAGGGATGGACGTTTAAGCCGATTGACATTGTCTGCTTTACGCATTATCATGCCGATCACATCAGCGGTCTGCCGGGGCTTTTGCTTACGATGGGAAATGCGGAGCGGACGGAACCGCTTACGATGATCGGTCCCAGGGGGCTTAGCCAGGTAGTAGGAGCTCTACGGATCATTGCGCCGGAGCTTCCCTTTGAAATCCGGTTTCTTGAGATTTCGGAGCCGGAGGCCGATATAGAAATAAACGGATATCATATTCACGCATTTAAAGTCAATCACAATATCACTTGTTACGGCTATACGGTAGAGATTAAACGCGCAGGCAGATTCGACGTGGAACGCGCGGTTTCGAATCGGATTCCTCAAAAACTATGGAGTCGTCTGCAGAAGGGGGAAACGATCACTGCCGAAGACGGAAGTCGTTATACGCCGGAGATGGTGCTTGGTCCGGAGCGTAAGGGAATAAAGGTAACCTACTGTACCGACACAAGACCGACCGAGTCTATTGTAAAATCCGCGGCGCATTCGGATTTGTTTATCTGTGAAGGGATGTACGCCGAGAAGGAAAAGCTGGCAAAGGCCAGACAATATAAGCATATGACCTTTTATGAGGCGGCGGAACTTGCAAAAAAAGCGGACGTTACGGAAATGTGGCTGACACATTTTTCTCCTTCGCTGATACACGGAGAAGAGTATCTGCCTGCCGTTCGGAAAATTTTTCCGGAATCGTTTCTTGGCCGGGACGGGAAAAGCGCAGAATTGTTGTTTGACGAAAACGAGTGAAAAATTCTTTCGGAAAGGGATGGTTATTTATTATGAAAAAAGTGTTGACTGTGGTTATTACAATTTTATGTATCGCTTTGTTGACAGGCGGTTATTATCTGGTCAGCAAAAATTCCCCCGGCGCTTCCGGCGAGATTGAGCTGACGGAAGTGCAGAAAGTAATTACGAAGGATCTGGAGAACCAGTACCCGGCCACGCCGCGTGAAGTAATAAAAATGTATAATCAGATTATTACCTGTTTTTACAATGAAAAATATTCCGAAGATGAACTGTACGGACTTGGAGATCAGGCAAGACTCCTTTTTGACGAAAAGCTGCTTGAGAATAACCCAAGAGAGCAGTATTTTAAAGATTTAAAGGCGGATATTGAGGATTATAAGAATCGCCAGAGAATGATTGTTTCGGCGAATGTCTGCGGTACCAATGACGTGGACTACAAAACGATTGACGGAGAAGAATGCGCCTATGTACAGACTTCGTACTTTATCAAGGAAAAGAAATCCTTTGAAAGAACGTATCAGATGTATGTACTTAGAAAAGACGCGGACGACAGATGGAAGATTCTGGTATTTTATAAGGTAGACGGAGATTCAACGAATGGCAGTTAAACGAATTAAAATTCTTGCAATCGAAAGTTCCTGCGACGAAACTGCGGCGGCGGTGGTCGTAAACGGACGGGAAATATTGAGTAATGTGATTTCTTCACAGATTGCCTTTCATACGCAATACGGCGGGGTCGTCCCGGAAATTGCATCCAGAAAACACATAGAAAAAATCAATCAGGTGATCGAACAGGCGTTGACCGATGCGGGAACAAAGCTGGGAGAGATCGACGCAATCGGGGTCACTTACGGACCGGGACTTGTAGGCGCGCTTTTGGTCGGGGTTGCGGAGGCGAAGGCAATCAGTTTTGCAAAAAATATCCCATTGGTCGGCGTACATCATATTGAAGGCCATATCTGCGCGAATTATATTGAGAATAAGGAACTGGAACCTCCTTTTTTATGCCTGGTCGTATCGGGCGGTCACACACATCTCGTAAAGGTATTGGATTACGGAGTTTATGAGGTGCTTGGGAGAACCAGAGACGATGCGGCCGGAGAGGCATTTGACAAGGTTGCAAGGGCAATCGGACTCGGATATCCCGGCGGGCCCAAAATTGAAAAAGTAGCAAAAGAAGGGAATCCGTATGCGATTGCATTTCCGAGGGCGAAAGTTGCGGACGGACCGTATGATTTCAGCTTCAGCGGGTTAAAATCGGCGGTACTCAATTATTTGAACGGCTGTAATATGAAAGGAATCCCGGTGGTACAGGCGGATGTTGCGGCGTCGTTTCAGAAAGCGGTATCGGATGTGCTCTGCGCGAATGTAGAAAAAGCGCTGGAAGAATTCGGCGCGGAAAAATTTGCTATTGCGGGAGGCGTTGCGTCTAACGGTACACTGAGGGAAGCGTTGCGGGAAGTATGTGAAAAACACGGCGCGGCTTTTTATTCTCCTTCCCCGATTTTTTGTACCGATAACGCAGCGATGATCGGCGTTGCCGCCTATTATGATTTTATGGCCGGAAAAAGGGACGGACTTGATTTAAATGCCGTACCGAACTTAAGATTATAATACTGCAGACGTTGTATGTTTGGCGGAAAGGAGCACCGAATTGAAATACACTGCGATTGTTCTCGCCGGCGGCGCGGGAAAAAGAATGAACGCCAAAGTGCATAAACAATATCTCCCGATCGGCGGAAAGCCGGTGCTTTATTATTCCCTGAAAGCGTTTGAAGAGAGTGAGGCAGACAGCATAGTGCTCGTGACGGGGGCCGGAGAAATCGAATACTGCAGACAGGAAATCATAGAAACATATGGGTTAAAAAAAATAGTTGCAATCGTAGAGGGAGGCAGAGAAAGATATCATTCTGTGTACGAAGGATTAAAGGCGGCAAGTGGTGCGGATTATGTTATGATTCATGACGGTGCCCGCCCGTTTCTGACACAGGAGATGATTGCGCGTTCGATGAAAGGAGTTCAAACGTATCAGGCTTGCGTTTTGGGAATGCCGGTAAAGGATACCATTAAAATCGCAGATGAAAACTGCTTTGCCCAGGAAACTCCAAAACGAAGCAGCGTATGGATGATACAGACGCCGCAGTCCTTTTCTTATCCGCTGATTTACGACGCGTATGAAAAGCTGATTCAAAAGGGCCGGGACGCAACCGACGACGCGATGGTATTAGAGTGCATGACGGGGCAAAAGGTCAGACTTTTAGAGGGCAGCTATCAAAATATAAAGATAACGACGCCGGAGGATCTGATCACGGCGGAAGCATGGCTGAAACACATGGCGGAGTGACGATACGGTTTTTAGAAGATTTCCTTCGCATTCCGGGGCAGTTCTCGCACATGAAGCAAAAACTGACGGGCAGCTTTCGGTTCGTTCCGGTCGAAAGAGTAACCCAGTTCTTTTGCATTGTCATCGGTAACGGCCTCAAATAAATCACACATAGAAATAACGGCGTTCCAGGCATTTTCTATATTTCCGTCAAAATATGTGCTGAGATAATGCTGATAGTCCGCCGCCGTAAGCCATTGATACAGGTACTTTGCCGATTTTCCGACGCTGACAAAAAAATCCGTTTTGACGCCCACCTTCCAGGAAAGCATCCGTTCCAACTCTTTGCGAACTACAAAATTGGCCATATCCTGAACATACGGCATTTCTCCGCGCCACAGACCTTTTGCCAGGTTATTGGTGCACCACCAGAATTCATTTACACAGGCTCTAAACTGTGTCTCTGTCGGTTTCTTTACATGATAGTCCTCGTCAGTCGCTTCCGGAATCTGTGGTAAAATTCCCTTTTTATCCAATAAAATGACACAGAGTTTATCGTCAAAAATGTGCGCTTTTGCGTGCGCGGCCGATTCCACATGCAAATCTATTCGGACTCCGTCGTCAAACTGCATCAGCCACCCGTAAAAATTTGCTTTATCCGAAGGATAGTCGGGATGTTCGTCAGGGCGCTGCATATATAGAATACGGCCGAATTTTCCGGGCCAGTTTTCATCTTTAATAAAGGACGCTGTTTCAGTTACTACAAATACAACGTCATAATCCTGGAAAATATCCCTCGGTACGTTTTTGTTTGTTCTCGAACCGTTCAGGTATACGGCGAGAATTCTGTCGTCCTTTTCCGCAATATCGGAAAATAATCCATATATAATCGATTCGTTTCTCATAATAATTCTCCATTCCGGTACAGATAAATTGATTATAAAGACAAGCGGCGGAAAATGCAACCGATACTGAGGAAGAGGAATGAAGTTTAAAAAAAGGAAATTTCTTGTTGACAGCAATAATTTATGGTGGTAGAATTATCCTTGCACTGAATTTGAAGTTCTTTTCAGAACTGAAAATTGAAATGGAGAGGTATCGAAGTGGTCATAACGAGGCGGTCTTGAAAACCGTTTGTCCGCAAGGGCACATGGGTTCGAATCCCATCCTCTCCGTTTGGAAAAAGCATTTGTTTTTTCCTTATTATAAATAAAGATTGCTCGTGTTCGAGCAGCTATGGAGAAGTACCCAAGCTGGCCGAAGGGACACCCCTGGAAAGGGTGCAGGTCGT
>CANPGM010000015.1 GCA_947573605.1 uncultured Roseburia sp.
AAGACGGTACAGCCCTTATAATCGGGGCTATACCGCCTAATCTGAAATTACTTCCCTCTAACCATAAACACTGGGTTTCCAGGACTTCTCAATAGAATCTTTCTCTTAAAAATCCGCGATTAGCACACACCCTGCGCCAGCATCGCATTTGCAACTTTTTCAAACCCTGCGATATTAGCGCCGGCAACATAATTGCCTTCCATACCGTAGCGCTTTGCCGCATCGTCAATGTTATGGTAAATGTTCACCATAATGCCCTTTAACTTTGCGTCAACCTCCTCGAACGTCCAGCTTAAGCGCTCAGAATTCTGCGTCATCTCAAGCGCGCTTGTCGCAACGCCGCCGGCGTTTGCCGCTTTGCCGCCGATAAACCATACGCCGTTTTCCTGCAGATACTTTGTTGCATCAATGGTAGTCGGCATATTAGCGCCCTCGCAGACTGCCTTTACACCGTTTGCAACAAGCTGTTTTGCGTCTTCTAAAAGCAGTTCGTTCTGCGTTGCACACGGCAGCGCGATATCGCATTTTACCTGCCATACGCCGCGTCCCTCGTGATACTCCGCACTCGGACGCATTGCTGCATATTCCGTTAAGCGCGCGCGTTTTACTTCCTTAACCTCTTTTAACAATGCAACGTCAATTCCCTCCGGATCATAAATCCATCCTGTCGAATCCGAGCAGGTAACCACTTTCGCGCCCATCTGATGCGCCTTCTGAATGGCATAAATCGCTACGTTTCCAGCGCCGGATACTGCTACTGTCTTGCCTTCCATCGACTCGCCGTGGCACTTTATCAGCTCTTCCGTAATATATAGCAGACCGTATCCGGTCGCTTCGGTACGGGCTAAAGAACCGCCGTAGCTTAATCCCTTACCGGTAAGTACGCCTTCATTTACGCTGCGGATTCTCTTGTACTGTCCGTACATAAATCCGATTTCTCTTGCGCCGGTTCCGATATCACCGGCCGGAACGTCTACATCCGCTCCGATATATTTGCAGAGCTCTGTCATAAAGCTCTGGCAGAATGCCATTACTTCTCTGTCCGACTTGCCCTTCGGGTCAAAGTCGGAACCGCCCTTGCCTCCGCCAATCGGAAGTCCGGTCAGCGAATTTTTAAAGATCTGTTCAAATCCGAGGAATTTAATAATCCCGATATTTACAGACGGATGCAAACGTAATCCGCCCTTGTACGGTCCGATTGCATTATTATACTGTACTCTGTATCCGACATTTACCTGAACCTGGCCCTTATCGTCTACCCACGGCACACGGAACTTAAACTGTCTGTCCGGCTCAACCAGTCTCTCCAGCAGCGCTTCTCTGCGGTAAAGCTCCTCGTTTGCGTCAATCACCGGTCTTAACGATTCCAAAACCTCCTCCGCAGCCTGTAAAAACTCCGGTTCGGAAGCATTTTTTTCTTTTACTTTTACCAGTACCTCATCCACATATCCCATTTCACATATCTCCTTCACATCAATTGTCTTTCAAAAACTCCAGATTTATTTTATTATAAATCCATACAATGTGCAATCCTTTTTTCTTTAACTCGCTAAATTGTTAAAGCCATTACAGCAAACGATAAATAATAATTGCAATTAAGACCCCGATAATGCTTGCAATCGTTATTTTAATTGTCAATGCAAATGTCAGCACCAGTATCCCCAGATCCAGAACAACCGGGTTCGCAAGGCCAAAGCTCTGTCCGTAATTCAGCCAGCTTAACGCCGGTATTCCGGAAGCAAGCATCCCCAAAAATCCGCCCAGGACCACTCCTGTTAAGATCAGTAAAAACAATGCCCAATGATTTTTTCCAACCGCGCCTCTGCTCATAACACTCTCCGTTTCCCGCTACCGGCCTTCTATCCCGTATTCCTCCTGAAAATAATCCACAAGCTTTGCCAGTGCGTATATTAGTATCGGCGTCTCCTGATCCGACAACTGACTTTTAATATTCGCAATCATTTTTTTATGAAATCCCTCATGATGTGTATACGCCGTCTTCCCCTTGTCCGTCAGGCGAACGCACACCACTCGCTTATCCTGCATACTCCGTTCTCTTATCACGTATCCCTTCTCTGTCAGCCCGTCCATTGCTCTGGTAAGCGTTCCTGTGGTAACCTGCATAAGCTTTGCTACCACAGTCATGCTTTTTGGATCTTTTGTGCCCACGGCTTCTATAATGTGGAAATCATTATAGCTGATATCCGAAAACTCTCCGATAACCAGACAGCGCGCTTCAATTTCCATGATATCCTTAAAAAGCCGCACCAATAATTCGTTTAAAGTTTCATCTGCTGTCATATTCACACCCGCTGCAAAAAGAGCGCTTCGCACTCTATATACATGCGTCTAACGACGCAGTTTCCTATAAGGTAAAAAGCTACCAGATTATAGCGGCGGCGCCCCAGGTCAGCCCCGCGCCGAACCCCGCCAGAATCAATTTATTTCCGGGCTTTAACAGCCCCTTCCTGTTGACTTCGTCCAGTAAAATCGGGACGCTTGCGGCAGAAATATTTCCGCATTCCTGCAAATTGGTCGGAAACTTCTCCATCGGCTGCCCAAGTCTTTTCGCAACCGCTTCAATAATCCGGTAATTTGCCTGATGAAGAATAAAATAATCCACCTCGTCCAAAGCAAAGCCGGCTTTCCCGGCCGCCTCCTTTACCGCTTCCGGAACCGTCTTCACCGCAAACTTATAAACCTCCTGCCCGTTCATAGAAACATAGGAAAAACCGGCCTCTCTCTTTACCAGAAAATTATTCACCGGTCGGTTATCGCAGCGCAGCACGTCGCCTTTTGCGCCGTCGGAACGCTGGATCACAGAAAGGATTCCCTCTCTGTTCTCTGCGCATTCCTCCGCACGAATCACTGCGGCGCCGGAACCGTCTCCGAAAAGTACGCAGGTGCTTCTGTCCGTCCAGTCCACCATTTTGGAAAGCATTTCGGTTCCGATTACGAGCGCCGTTTTATACTCTCCGCTTTTTAAATACATGGAGGCAATGTTTATTCCATAAAGAAACCCGGAACAGGCTGCGTTGATATCAAATGCAAACGCATTTTTTGCGCCGATTGCACTCTGTACTTCACATGCAAGCCCCGGTACGACTTTATCTGTCGAAATCGTCGCCGCAATCAGAATGTCCAAATCTTCCGGTTCCACTCCGGCCTGCTCCATTGCCCGTTTTGCCGCCTGCACAGACATTCCCGTCGTCGTATCCTCCGTCGATATATGTCTTGCTTCAATCCCGGTCCGGCTCTTGATCCACTCGTCCGAGGTATCGACAATTTTACTTAAATCATCATTTGTAACTCTGTTTGCCGGAATAAAACTTCCGGTTCCTGTTATTTTAATATTCATATGTTTACCCCGTCTAAAATGCGCGGAACCGTTCATAACGCTCTCCTGCTATTTCCTCTCCGGTCTTATTCCCGTATTTGCGCAAAAATTCCTTCATATGGCCTTTCATATATCTCGAAATGGACTCGCACGCCTTGACATCCGCCGTTCCGTATTCAGGCAGAATACGTTCCACCACATGCAGCGCATACAAATCCTGCGCCGTGATTTTCATTACTTCGCTTGCTTCTTTCGCCCGCTTGCCGTCTTTCCACAGAATCGACGCAAATCCCTCCGGAGAAAGCACGGAATAGGTAGCGTTTTCCATCATCCAGACCTCGTTTCCGACCGCCAGCGCCAAAGCGCCTCCGCTTCCGCCTTCCCCGATCATGATACAAAGCACCGGTACTTTTAAACCGGCCATCTCATAAAGATTTCTGGCGATCGCCTCGCCCTGTCCGCGTTCCTCCGCTTCCGTTCCGCAGAAGGCGCCAGATGTATTTACAAACGTAATAATCGGTCGGTTGAACTTTTCCGCCTGCTTCATCAGACGAATTGCCTTTCGATAACCTTCCGGAGACGGCATACCGTAATTGTGACGCATACAATCCTTTAAATCTTTTCCCTTATGTACGCCGATTACCGTCACGGGCTGTCCGTCCAGTTCCGCAATTCCGCCTATAATAGCCGGATCATCCCGGAACTGTCTGTCTCCGTGAAATTCCATAAAATTGTCAAAAATCTGCGCCATATAATCTACAGAAGCCAGACGATCCACTTTTCTGGCTGCTTTTACTTTATCCCATGCGCCAAGCGGTTTCGCCTTCGCTCCCCGCTCCTTCATAAGCTCTGTCGGTTCATAGGAATCATCCTCCCGGAACGGATCAAAGTTCGCATAACCTTCCTGTTTTTTATGAACTTTTAAAATCTGATACAACGTCTGCTTTAAATCTTTTCTCTCTACAATTGCATCTACAAAACCATGCTCAAGCTGAAATTCCGCCCTTTGAAAGCCTTCCGGCAGTTTCTCGCCAATCGTCTGTTCGATCACTCTCTGTCCGGCAAATCCGATTAAAGCTCCCGGTTCCGCAAGTATGATATCGCCGAGCATCGCAAAACTCGCCGTTACGCCGCCGGTCGTCGGATCCGTCAGCACCGGAATATACAAAAGACCGGCGTCAGAATGACGTTTAAGCGCCGCAGACGTCTTTGCCATCTGCATCAGGGAAATGATTCCTTCCTGCATCCTCGCTCCGCCGGAACAGCAGAATAAAATAACCGGGAGTTTTAATTCAATCGCCCGCTCAACGGCAAGCGCAATTTTTTCTCCGACCACATGACCCATGCTGCTCATTAAAAATCTGGCGTCGCAGACGCCTAATACCGCATCTAATCCGTAAATTTTACACTTTCCAACCGTTACCGCTTCGTGAAGTCCCGTCTTTTCCCGCGCCGCGGCCAGTTTTTTATCATAATCCGGAAAATCCAGCGGATTTTCGGACTCTAAATACTCGAACCACGGCTCGAACGTTCTTGCATCCGCAACCATACGAATCCGGTTGTTTGTTCTGACGCGGAAATAACCGCCGCATTCATAGCAGACGTATTTGCATCGCTCAACCTCCGCTTTATTGATTTCCTTTCCGCATTTCGGACAGACAATCGTATCCTGGGCGTTTGAGCCGTCCTGCGTCTGCTTTTTCATCACAGGCGGCGGAGTCTGCGCTTCCGCCATCTGTTCCTCGGCGCGCTCTGCGGACGCTTCCCGCTGTTTAAAGCCCGTCAGTTTCTTTTTTTTCAAAAATGCTGCCATGCGCTAACCATACCTTTCTTACTGGCCGATTGCAAAGGTCAGCTCTGCCGTACATACCGTTTTCCCGGCTACCTTTGCCGACGCTTTGCCGACGCCGATCGGTCCTTTTTGCTTTATAATTTCCGTTTCCAGCTCCAGCACATCGCCCGGAACAACCTTCTGCTTAAATTTCACATGGTCAAGACCCGCGAAATACGCCGTCTTGCCGCGGTTTTCCTCTACGCTTAAAATCGCGACCGCTCCCGTCTGCGCCAGCGCTTCTATAATTAATACGCCCGGCATAACCGGTTCATTCGGAAAATGCCCGCTAAAATACGGTTCGTTGTAACTCACGCATTTTCTGGCCGACGCCCGTACCCCCGGTTCTAATTCTTCTACCGTATCAATCAGCAAAAACGGCTGACGATGCGGCAGAATTTCCATAATCTGTTTTATGTTTAATACTGCCATCTGTCCCTCCGGCGCTCTTCTTTCTACTTAGCAGGTCTTTGGATCCGCTTATTGATTGTCATACTTTTTTAATAAAATGCTTGCATTGTGTCCGCCGAAGCCTAATGAATTACTAAGCGCATAAGGCACTTCCATCTCTGCGGCCTCTTTGCAATAATCAAGATCCAGTTCCTCGTCCGGCGTCGTATAACCTGCAGTCGCATGTATAAATCCTTCTTCGATTTCTTTCACACATGTGACAAATTCAACGGCTCCCGCTGCGCCGAGTAAGTGCCCGATCATTGATTTTGTAGAGTTAATTTTCAGTTCCTTCGCATGTTCTCCAAATAACAGTTTAATGGCTCTCGTCTCGAACAGATCGTTATGATGAGTCGCCGTACCGTGTGCGTTAATATAAGTGATGTCATTCGGAGTAAGTCCCGCGTCGGCAATTGCATATTCCATTGCCTTTGCCGCCCCGGAGCCGTCTTCCGCGGGGGAGGTAATATGATACGCGTCGGAAGTACAGCCGTATCCTGCAACCTCGGCATATATTTTCGCTCCGCGCGCTCTCGCATGTTCTAATTCCTCAAGGACGACAATTCCCGCGCCTTCGCCCATCACAAAGCCGCTTCTGTTTTTATCAAACGGCAGCGAGCATTTCGCAGGGTCTGTTTCGGTCGAAAGAGCCGTAAGCGAAAGGAATCCGGCAATGCCAAGCGGACAGATACATCCTTCCGTGCCGCCGGAAACCATAATATCCGCATCGCCGTACTGAATCGCCCGATATGCTTCGCCAATGGTATTCGTACCGGTTGCGCATGCCGTCACGACATTTAAGCTTTTTCCCTTCAGCCCAAAATGAATCGATACGTTTCCCGCCGCCATATTAGAGATCATCATCGGCACAAAAAGCGGACCGACTCTTCCGGGGCCTTTCTCCGTCAGTCTTGCATGTTCCCGCTCCATTGCCTGCATACTGCCGATGCCGCAGCCGATTGCGGTGCCTGCCCGGTAAGGGTCCTCTTTTTTCATATCTAATCCCGCATCTTCTATCGCTTCTTTCGCAGCGGCCATTGCATACTGGCTGAACAGTTCCATACGCCGCGCATCCTTTGCATCCATATAATTTTTCACATCAAAATCTTTTACTTCCGCCGCCAGTCTGCATTTATATGCACCTGCGTCAAAACGGGTAATTTCGGCAAAACCGGTCTTTCCTGCTTTTACCGATTTCCAAAACTCCTCCACGCCCAGACCGATCGGTGTAATCGCTCCCATTCCCGTTACAACAACTCTTCTACTCATATCTCCTCATTTCTACGCGACAAAAACGCGTACTTCTGTCCCATTCTGCCTTTACATATTCATTCCGCCGTCTACGGAAATCACCTGTCCCGTAATATATGCGGCTTTATCCGATGCCAGAAACGCGGCCGTCTCCGCAATATCCGAAGGCTTTCCTGCTCTCTGCAGCGGAATCTGCCCCATCAATTGTTCCTTTGCTTTTTCAGGTATTACATCCGTCATATCCGTTTCAATAAAGCCGGGCGCGATTGCATTGCATGTGATCCCTCTCGGAGCCAGTTCCCTTGCTACAGACTTCGTCAATCCAATGATTCCGGCCTTGCTTGCACTGTAATTCGCCTGTCCCGCGTTTCCGATCACTCCGGAAACAGACGAGATATTAATAATCTTTCCGGAACGCTGTTTCAGAAGATAACGCGAAAGATGGCGGATGGTATGAAATGCTCCCTTTAAATTGGTATCAATCACCGCATCAAAGTCATCCTCGCTCATTTTCATCAGAAGACCGTCTCTTGTAATCCCTGCATTATTGACAAGAATGTCAATATGTCCGTAAGACGAGATCAACTCCTTTATCATCTCTCCACAGGCGGTAAAATCCGCAACGTCACATTGACAGGTCACGGCGCCGTTTACACCGTCGTCCTCCGCCTTTTTGCACGCATTGATTTCTGCGGCGACCGCCTCCGCCTTTTCTTTTGATCCGTTATAATTGACAATGACAAACGCGCCCTCTTTTGCAAGTGTCTTTGCAATCTCCGCGCCGATACCGCGGCTTGCGCCCGTTACCAGCGCGACCTTTCCTGTCAGCATTTTATATCCTCCCGTGCCGTTTTCTATCGTATCATTCATTCGTTCTGTTTATGCCGTATGTTCCGCCAGAAATTTTTCAAAGTCCGCCATTGTATCAATATTGCAGATTTTTACTTCTCTGTTGATTTTTTTCATAAATCCCGTCAGCGTCTTTCCCGGTCCGATTTCCACAAATTCTTCTACGCCGTCTTCAATCATTCTTTCTACAGACTGCTGCCAGCGGACGGACGAGCAAACCTGCTTTTCCAGAAGCGGCTTTACTTCGTCCTTATCCGTTACGTAGTCTGCCGTCACATTTGCAAGATACGGAACGGCAAAATCCTGTATTGTTACATTTTTAAGTTCTGCTCCCAGCTTTTCTCCCGCATCTTTTAACATAGCGGAATGAAACGGTCCGCTCACCTTAAGGGGAACGATTCTCTTTGCTCCCGCTTCCTTACATGTTTCTCCCGCCGCGGCCACCGCTGCCTCCTCGCCTGTAATTACAATTTGTCCGGGGCAGTTATAATTAGCAATGGATACAATACCGTCCGTTTTGCTGCAGATTTCTTCGATTGTTTCTGCGGCCAGCCCAAGCACCGCCGCCATAGCGCCGCCGGTCGGAACCGCTTCCTGCATGTAAATACCTCTTTTTCGAATCAGCGCAAACGCATCCTGCATGGTAAGAACCCCCGCCGCAATCAGCGCGCCATACTCGCCGAGACTTAAGCCCGCCGTAACATCCGGCGCAAAGCCCTTTTCCTTTAATGCCGTAAGAATGGCGGCTTCCGCCGTCAGCATACAAACCTGCGTATATTCCGTAATATGTATATTCTCGTTTTCTTCAAAGCAAAGCGCTTCCATATCCAGTCCCGTCGTCTCGGAAGCCAGTTTAAATACTTCTCTGCAGGCCGGAATCCTCTCGTAAAATTCTTTCCCCATACCGACATACTGCGCTCCCTGCCCCGGAAAAATAAACGCCGTCTTTCCCATTCTCTGTTATCCTCCAAATAGATTCTTCCTAATTCAAAAAAGAAGCTGCTGCGGAATTATCGTAATTTTGCAGCAACTCCTTTTCCGATTCAATGACAGTTCGTATAAACCGTGCCTGCCATCGTTACGCTCTGGAAAAATTCAGCAGTTTTTCTGCCTCATCCATCATTTCCTCTATGATTTCCTTACAAGTCTGTTCTTTTTTTACAAGACCGGCGCTCTGTCCCGCCATCAGACTTCCGTTTACCACGTCTCCGTCCATGACCGCTTTCCGAAGGGAACCGAGCGTAAGCTGTTCCAGCTCTTCAAAAGACGCGCCTTCTTTTTCCATTTTCAGATATTCCCGGCTCATCTGATTGCGAAGCACGCGGATTGGATGGCCGGTGCTCATTCCCGTCACCTCGGAATCAATGTCTCTGGCCTTGATCACCCGCTCCTTGTAATTCGCATGTACAATAGACTCTTGCGCAACTACAAAACGCGTTCCCAACTGAACGCCTTCCGCTCCCAACATAAAAGAAGCGGCGATTCCCCTGCCGTCTGCAATACCGCCTGCGGCAATCACCGGAATGGAAACGGCGTCCGCTACCTGCGGAACAAGCGTCATCGTCGTCTGCGCCCCGATATGTCCTCCCGATTCCATTCCCTCTGCAACGACCGCGTCCGCTCCGGCGCGTTCCATCATTTTTGCCATTGCAACGCTTGCTACGACCGGAATTACGGTAACGCCCGCTTCTTTCCAGGCCGCCATAAACTTGCCCGGATTGCCTGCTCCCGTCGTTACCACTTTTACTCCCTCTTCCATTACAATCTGAGCGACCTCTGGAGCATTCGGATTCATCAGCATCACGTTCACGCCGAACGGTTTATCGGTAAGCTTTTTTGCTTCTCTGATCTGTTCCCTTACTACCTCAGGGGGAGCGCTTGCCGCTCCGATTAGTCCAAGTCCCCCGGCGTTTGATACCGCGGCCGCCAGATGATATTCCGCAACCCAGGCCATTCCGCCCTGAATAATCGGATATTCCGTATGCAGTAATTCACTGATTCTGGTTTTCATTCCCTATCTCCTTATCGGAAACTTATGCTTCTACGCCCTTACTCTTTAAGTATTCCATTACATCGTTTACCGTTGCGATAGACTCCAGATCTTCGGACGGAATTTCCACGCCGAATTCTTCTTCAAGAGCCATCACAAGCTCAAATAAATCCAGTGAATCTGCGCCGAGATCCTCTTTAAAATTAGACTCTGTTCTGATTTCGTCTTCATTTACACTTAACTGCGCTGCAATAATCGGTTTCATTTTTTCAAACATTATTTTTTTCTCCTTTTTCTTCGCGTCGGCAGGCGCTACCGGCAGCTTTCCGCCGTCTCCTTCGACTAATCTTGTTCTTTAATTTTATAAATAGTCTGTCCTGGAAATACTTTGACAGTCAAACTATTCATTTTCCAAAGTATATGTCTAATATGTGCGATTGTCAATCCACTTTTTCAATATTTTTCCATTAATATCTTTTTTCTTGACGTACTATAGAAAATATATTATTCTAACTTTTGATAATAAAATATTCTGCTAGGGGCGCTTAGTGCTGAGATAATCGAACGATGTACCGATTAACCCTTATTACTTGAACCGGATAATACCGGCGTAAGGAAGCATATCATAGTTTAGGGCGAGGCTATTGCTCGTTATTCCCTGTTTCGGCTTCTCCTGGCGGATTTCATGAAAAGGAGGAGTTTTTTTATGTCTTTTTTTGCAACCGCTGTTACCGATGAATGGGGAACCACTTATCAACTGACCAACGCAGGATTTACCATATTGGTAATTGCAATGCTTACGGTCTTATTAATTGGCTGCGCCTTATTCGGAAGAAAAAAGAAGTTTAACGCCAGACAGCTTGCGTTTTCCGCAATGGCGATCGCACTTGCATTCGCCACCTCGTTTATCAAAATTATCCATATGCCGATGGGCGGCTCTGTCACATTATTCAGTATGCTTTTTATCGTTTTAATCGGCTACTGGTACGGTACGGGCGCAGGATTGACCGCCGCTGTCTCGTACGGTTTCTTACAGCTGATCACCGACCCCTATATCATCAGCCTGCCCCAGATGTTTGTAGATTACATCTTTGCATTCGGCGCGCTCGGTTTATCCGGAATTTGTTCAAAAACAAAATCCCGGTATAGTTTGATTCTCTGTTACCTCGTCGGCGTTTTAGGAAGATATGCATTTGCATTTCTTTCCGGCTGGATTTTCTTTGCTACCTATACCCCGGAATTTTTCAACAGCGCCGTCGTCTACTCTCTGGCCTACAACGGCTCCTATCTTGGTCTGGAAGCGTTGATTACCTTAATACTTATTGCGCTGCCTCCGGTCAGCAAGGCTCTTACCTATGTAAAATCTCTTGCCGTTAAGGAGTAGACGCCGGTACGATGTCTGCCAGCCTTAAAAACCGACAAAGGAGAACCTGATATGAGACCATATAAATTTCTGATATTTACAGGAATCTGCAGTATTTTACTGGCCGGCTGCGGCAGCAGACGTCAGGAATCCTCAGAAAGCCCGTATGACACTTCATCGGCAAAAGAAACGGAATCTGCGACGGATCCCGGCACGGAAAACAGTGCGTCGGACGGCGGGAAAACCGATATTTCCGCATTAGAAGGCGTCATTGAGGAACAAACTTTTGATGTCACGCTGGACGGATGGGGAGAGGTGCGCTTTGCCTCCTTTCTGCCGGAAGAAAAACAGGCGGGAGAACCTTTGGGAGATGTCCGTTTTAAGCTTTTAAAAGACGGTGAGACGTTATATTCCCTGCCGGGATGGAATGCGGAAAATACACTGTCTGACCGGCAATTTAAACAAATTGCTGCAATTGCTTTCAGGGATTTTGATGAAGACGGACGAACAGACATTATGATTCTTTGTGAATATACGCCCCTTTTTGGTACGGAAATCGAAAACAGTGATCGAGAAGTAAGAGTCTATACGCAGAACGGCGAAAATAAAGACTTTGTCATAGACAGGCTTCTAAGCGAATATTTGACGAAGCAGCGCCTTACCGAAAGTATTGCTGACATTATGTCAGCAAGAGAAGCATATCGGGACTATCTGGCGTCAATGGACGGCTCGCATGGTATCGCAGCCCAGCTTGGCATAATCGTGGATCATATGGATATGTGGTTTGCAAAGCCGGATTATGCGAACGACCTGTATTGCTATGCCGTTACGGATCTGAATTTTGACGGCAGGCTGGAGTTAATCGTGGCAAACTGCGGCGGCACGGGATATTACACTTACAGCCGTTTTTACGAAGTGAATGAACGCTTTGACGGCCTGTCGGAATGTGAAACAGGCTATCGCGAAGGGGATTCCCAGCCCGATATCATAGAAGACTATCTTTCGGTCTTCTGCAACGGCGACGGCGTATTCCATTATATCGTAAACGATTATCTGAAAGTCAGTATGGCGGAAACGTATCTCATAACCAGCGCTATGACCCTGCAGAACGGAAAAATAACGAATCAGCCGCTGCGGCGTCTGGAAACATCATTTAGTGATGGGACGGAAAATATCGCCTACACGGACGGAATGGGGAACAAAATCTCCGAGACGGAGTACTTAAACGCAATCGAAAACGCTTTTGAAGGACTTACTCCCGATACGATTTCCTTCGGATGGCAGGACGCGGCGGAATTGGAAGGCTTAAGCCATGAGGAAATAATCAAAAAACTGGAAGAATCCTACGATAAATATATGAAGTAACATACGATATGCAGCAGTTCTATCCTCTTCAAAACTGTTTCATAACGGTCAGACAGGGGCATACGTCCCGGCCTGACCGTTATTTTAATTATTGCGTTCTTTTAAGCGCCGTTTTTGTAATTTTTTCGGATAAATAATTGTATCCTCTTACCATTAACTCTGTAACCAAAATTGACAGCAATGCAAGCAGCCAACATTGATAGCTCTGAAAGCTCCTGTAGCCGTTTAATCCATACGCAACGAAATATACGGTAATATGTAACGCGTAATACTTTGATATATGTCTGCTGTAATATAAAAGCTGTTTTGCAAACGGATTTTTCGGCTCATAAAGCCCTCCGTCTTTTCTGCGCCTTTCTTCGATAAAGAAGACGATTGCGGCAAAAATAATTATGTGAGCCAAACTTGCCGCTACATGCCAGAGATTCGGGCTGGTATACGCTACGCTAAAAACAGCCTGCATTTCCGATAAATCCGAACCGTATTTTACAAACGCCAGCGTCCACCATACAACGACGACCGCGGCGGCGGAAGCAGTCAGCATTCTGTAAAACTTTATTTTATCTTTAACATGCCTCAGCGCTCTTCCAAAAGCGACGCCAAACAGCGCATAAGACAGGAAATAGAGCGGAGTAAAAGATACAAAATCCGCGTCTCCAATCAGGAGCTTTATAAGATATCCAATCACCGGCACATCTACAGGCGTTCCATAGACAAACGGCGCGATTATGCCGACCGCCGCGCCGATTATTACATACCATACCGTTTTCACGCCCAGTTTCTTAAGCAGCGCCAATACAAGATATATGATTCCGGTAATAAAAAAGATATTGGTATACTGAATATAAATCTTGACCAGAAACCATAAATTCTCTGTCCCGCTTTCGGAGAGATTTCCGGAAACAAATGGATACGGTATCAGCAGCGCCGCCACATAAAGCATATTATTGAGATACTGATAAACCGTCATTCGAATACCGCTTTTTACAAATTCCGCCGGCGTTGCGTTCCTGCTGTAAACCGTTCCGATTCCCATAACAAAGATAAAAATCGCTGCGCCGGACATCGTTGCAAACATATAAATCCACCCGGTTACGGAATCCTGCGGGGATAAAGTTGCCTGAAACGCATGAATCAGATAAATAATCAGCATGAAAATCCCTTTGAGATAATCGAACTCCCTCTGCCTTCCGTTATTTATCTCTTCTTTTGAAAATATTTTATTCATCATTTTCATCCTCATCACACTAGTTCAGCAGCATCTGAACGCATCCGTATATACCCGCGTCATTTCCCAGTTCTGCAAGCGCAAACTTCGTATCGCGGCATCCAAAATAAGCCGTCTCAATAAAATGCTTCCGAATATTGTCAAGCAGAATGGCGCCTGCTTTTGATACGCCTCCGCCGATTACAATTACTTCCGGATTTACGACGCACGCCATATTCGAAAGCGCCGCTCCCAATATTTCGCACACTTCGTCCACAAGACCAAGCGCGATCGCGTCTCCCGCCTTTGCTTCGTCAAAAACATCTTTTGCCGTTAAAACGGGAAAATTTGTAAGATTTGTTTTTTCGGAAGTTTTGGCAAGCTTTCTCTTCGCAACACGAACAATTCCTGTGGCGGATGTATACTGCTCCAGACATCCGTACTGACCGCAGTTACAAGGTTCGATTTCATCATGATTCACGGTTATATGGCCGATTTCGCCGCCCGCTCCGTCAAAACCGGTTACTACTTTTCCGTCTACGACGATACCGCCGCCGACTCCGGTTCCAAGCGTAACCATAATAATGTCCTTACATCCTTTCGCGCCGCCTTGCCACATCTCTCCAAGCGCAGCTACATTGGCATCATTTCCAACCTTGATTTTTAACCCGGTCAGACTTCCGAGTTCTTCTTCTACATTTACAATCCCCCAACCAAGATTGATGCAGCGATTGACAATTCCGCCGATTTTTACCGAGCCGGGAACGCCGATTCCGATTCCCTGTACTTCTTCTTTCCTTATTCCCTCCTGTGCAAGTTTATTGTCTATTGCTTTTGCAACATCCGAAAGAATATTTTCTCCTTTATTTTCCGTGTCGGTCTTTATTTCCCATTTGTCCAATAATTTTCCGTCCGTTTCAAAAAAACCGATTTTGCATGTGGTTCCTCCCACATCTACGCCAAATGCATATTTTTTCATTTTTTCCCCCATTTCTGCGCAGCTTTTTGCGCATGACGAGTTTGTGGCAAGCCATTTATGGCTTTGCAGCGTGCAGACACAAATCTCGCGATTGAAAATTTTCTTTTTCAATCTTTATTTCCAAGCTCTTTTTTACATATATCATATCGTGTTCCACAAATGGTGTCAATTCGGATATTGCCCGAACCCATCCCAAAAGAGGCACTATTCTGTTGTTTTTGACAGCCTCTGCGGATTTGCCGGATCTTCACCGCCCGGCGGCTCTTCCGGGGGATTTTCCGGATTATTCGGCGGATTCTCCGGGGTTCCCGGCGGATTCTCCGGATTATTCGGCGGGTTCTCCGGGGTCTCCGGCGGATTTTCAGGAGTTCCGGGCAGGTTTTCCGGGGTCTCCGGCGGATTCTCCGGATTATTCGGCGGGTTTTCCGGGGTTCCCGGCGGATTCTCCGGATTATTCGGCGGGTTCTCCGGGGGCGTCGGCTGTTCGGGAACGACCGGAATCCCCTGTCCTCCCGATCCGGGGTCATCCCCGCCCGGTAAATTTTCTCCCTCAGACGGTTCTTCCCCTTCCGTAGGCGCTTCACTATTCTCCGTCTCTTCTTCAGAAAATCCGGGCGGCTTATAATCTCCCGTCATCTCCGCAGGACGCAAAAATTCAAGCGGCTGCAAATTTTTATGCATCTTTTCCATAAATGAATTCCAGATTCTGCCCGGATAGGTGGCGCCTTCCAGTCCGTCGACTTTCTTCGGCATATCGCAGCCCACCCATACGCTAGTCGTATAATATCTGGTATATCCGACAAACCACCCGTCTTTTCTGTCATCCGTAGTTCCTGTCTTTCCGGCGCAGGGCATATCCGTAAGCGCAAGTCCTCTTCCCGTACCGGATGCAAGAACTCCCGTCAGAATATCCGTCATTGCCCTGGCGGCATTCTGTTTATAGACATGCTTTCCCGATTGATCCGATTCAAAGATAAGAGTCCCTTCGCTGTCTAATATTTTAACAACGCAAGTCGGTTTCCGATAAATTCCATCATTTTCCAAAGCGGCATAGGCCGACGCCATTTCTAACGCCGAAGCTCCCGTCGTAAACCCTCCGAGCGCGGATGGCAGTCTATAATCCTCCGCATTCAGTCTGGAAAAATTCATTTCCTCCAGATAGCCAAGCCCTGTCTCCGGTGAAAGTTCGTCAAACAGTTTCCATGCAATCACATTGACCGATTTTTCTACTGCCGTCCGAAGCGTAATATCACCAAGATACGTTCCGTTTGCGTTTTTCGGCCCGTCTTCGACCGGTTCGTCAGTCACCATCGTATCCGCTGTGTAGCCTCTTTCCAGAGAAGGCGTATATACAATCAGCGGTTTGACGGAGCTTCCGGGCTGCCTGAAACTCTGAAACGCGCGGTTTAGCGAGTATCCCGTAAAATCCTGGCTTCTTCCGCCTACTATCGCTTTGACAAATCCGCTGACATTGTCAATACAGACTGCAGACGCCTGAAGCATAAAAATCCCCTCTTCGTTTACGTCAGTAAACTCAGCAAGTTCTTCATCCAGCGATGCCTGAAGTTCTTCCTGCATTTCCAAATCCAAAGAAGTATAGATCTGATATCCGCCCGTATAAAGTTTCCTGCGGCACTCGTTATAAACTGCCTGATAGGAATCGTCATATGCATTTTTTTCTGTCTCGCTCAAAAAATGATACCGAAACAAAAATCCTTCCTGTTCCATCAGCGCCCGAATCGCACAGTCGCAGGCATATGTTTCAACGTAGTCATTTTTCCCCTTTACGGCCGGACGCCGCAGTCTGATATCGGCCGAAACCGCTTCCAGATAAGCCTGCTGCGATATCTTGCCGTCTTCGTACATATTCTCTAAAATGAGGTCCCGGCGCGCAAGCGTATTTTCTTTTTGGGTCAGCGGATCATAAATGGTCGGATTATTCGGAATCGCAGAAAGAAACGCGATTTCCGACAGATTCAGCTCCTGAACGCCTCGGTTAAAATACCCTCTGCTGGCGGCCTGAATGCCGTAATAACCGTTTCCGTAATAAATATTGTTCAGATAAAACTCAATAATCTGTTTCTTACTATATTTCCGTTCCAATGCCTGAGCAATGAAAATTTCCTCTACTTTTCGCTGCCACGTTTTTTCCTGTGTAAGGTAAATGGTCCTGGCAAGCTGCATGGTAATCGTACTGCCGCCCTGCGTCGCCTCCCCGTTCTCAACCATTGCCTTAAACGCCCGCAGAAGCGCTTTATAGTCGACCCCGCCATGTCGGTAAAACCGTTTATCCTCAATGCTGATTACGGCCGATACAGCCGTCAGAGGGATTTCTTCAATCGGCACATAATAAGCGTCTTTTTCCGATCTCAGCTTGGAAATCTCCGTTCCGTCCGCCGCATACAAAACGCCTGTCTGAGCCGACTTAAAATCCTCTTCCGATGAAGCCGATACCAGTCTTTCCGCTTCTTTCCGCAGTCTGCCTACCTCGCCCGCGTAGCCGCTTACGTTATAATAGACGACTGCTAACAGTATAAAAAGCAGCAGCACAAGCTGAATAATTATGATATTTCGAAGCGCGCGATATTTTTTCTTCTTTTTTTTCTTTTGTTTCTTTCTCTTCTCTGCCACAGCCGCCTCCCCGGGTTTTCTTTCTCTATTTTACACTTATTATATGCGATACTCAAGATTGGTCCGATATATTTTCCGCAAAACAAAAAGAGCAGGATAAATTAACGAAAAAAATCCGTCAAGGATTTCCGCGTTAATTTCGTCCTGCTCAAAAGCGATATGGAATGCCTACTGCTCCATCTGTTTTCCCAGAAAGCCCGCCGCCGCATTTGCAAGCTTGCTTTCCGTCTCGCTCATTTTCGCTTTTTCATCTCTCTCATAAAGAATCACTGCTCCGATCGCGTCTCCCTCGCATATAATCGTACTAAGCGCCTGCTGTCCAAACTCCCCGGCGTCATCGAGTGTAACCTTTACAAAATTATGGTCGTCTTTTATTGCCAAAAAGTTCTTCCTCTCACTGATTGCGGCTTCAAGCTGCTTACTGATCGGCTTGCCTTCAAAATCTCTCCTTCCGGCGCCCGAAACAGCGACAACATGGTCGCAGTCCGTGATAATCACAAGATGTCCGGTCGTCTGTGAAAGACTTTCCGCATACTCTCCGGCGAACTGGCTTAATTCTCCTATCGGCGAATATTTTTTTAATATAATTTCCCCTTCCCGGTCCGTAAAAATCTCCAACGGATCGCCCTCTCTGATTCTTAACGTCCTTCTAATTTCTTTTGGCACAACAATCCTGCCGAGGTCATCTATTCTTCGAACGATTCCTGTTGCTTTCATAATTTCGTAATCCTCCATTTGTTATTCTTTCCGTTTCTGGAAATAGTATCTCTAAATGAAGATTTTTTATTCAAAAGGTTCGGGTGTCAAAAAGCAGATTTTCGGTTGCCAGCATTTTGAACGAACACCAAACCCGTTTTTACTCGAAAGACGCGACATGCAGTAAATAGGAAAGATAAAAACTTACCTTGCGGCGCGAAAAAAAAGAGCTATAATAGGAAGTGAACCAGTCGGCTGTTCCGTTTTTGATACAATTTTTTATAGTATATTAATACTCCTATTACGAGGTGAAGTGATGAATCCTTCCAGTCAAAAATTTTTTTCAAAGTTACGTTCTCATTACGATAAAAATTTATTACGCACAACCGTCAGTATGGCCTGGCCCGCAATTGTTGAATCCTTTTTCGTCGCTTTTGCCGGACTCATTGACTCTTTGATGGTAAGTTCTCTCGGATCTTATGCCGTAGCCGCGGTCGGTCTTACCACGCAGCCGAAATTTTTAGGACTTTCTCTTTTTATCGCTTTGAACGTCTCCATATCCGCGCTTGTCGCAAGAAGGCGCGGTGAAAAAAAACAGGAAGATGCAAACCGGATCATGTTTACCGCGTTGCTTTTCATTTTGGCTGCAGCCGTCCTGCTTAGCATTACATTTGTCTTGTCTTCTGATTTTATTATGAAGCTATGCGGTTCTACCGCCGACACCCATGAAAGCGCCGTTATCTATTTTCAAATCATCATGGGCGGCATGATATTTAACTGTATCCAAATGGGCGTCAACTCTGCGCAGCGCGGCGCCGGAAATACCAAAATCACAATGCGGACCAATGTCACTTCCAATACAATCAACATTATCGCTAACTACCTGCTTATTGAGGGACATTTCGGATTTCCGGCTTTGGGAATACACGGCGCAGCGCTTGCCACTGTTTTGGGAACTGTCGTAGCCTGTATTATGAGTATTATTTCCATCTTAAAGCCGGAAGGATTTATCAGTATCCCCTATCTGATAAAAAATAAAATCCGTCCGACTGCCGCCGCCTTTATAAGTCTTGTCCGAGTCGGGTACAGCGTCTTCTTTGAACAGATTTTAATGCGAATCGGCTTTATGCTTACCGCCCTTATGGCGGCAAAACAGGGTACAAATGCAATGGCGGCCCATCAGGTCGGAATGAATATTATGAGCCTTTCCTTTTCCTTCGGCGACGGTCTTCAGGCAACCGCCGTCGCTTTAATCGGTCGAAGTCTCGGCGCTAACGACCGGGAAGCGGCAAAGGCTTACGGAAAGACCTGTCGCACAATCGGCGGTTTCATTGCCGCCTGTCTTGCCGTCCTCTACTTTTTCGGAGCAAACGGACTTTACCGCCTGTTTTTCGAGGAACAGGATATTATTGATATAGGCGTCGGCATTATGCGCGTCATAATATTTGTAGTCGTTTTCCAGATTGCCCAGGTCATTTATATGGGCTGTCTGCGCGGTGCGGGCGATACGTTCTATACCGCAGCCGCTTCAACCGTCAGCGTAACGCTGATTCGAACCGTGGCTTCCTGGTTCTTCGGATATGTGCTGCATTGGGGTATTATCGGAATCTGGCTCGGCGTCCTCGCCGATCAGATTTCCAGATTTCTGTTTGCATCGGTGCGTTTTAAGGCCGGTAAGTGGACCAATATAAAAATTTAGTCAATTCTGGCATTTATTGTAATAATATCGTTTCCTTCGATTACCGCCCGAACGCGCTCCAAAATATACAGCGGACGAAACGGTTTTACGATATAGTCGGCAGCATGTACGGCCAGACACTGCTCGATTGTATCACGATCCGACAGCTCCGTCAGGAAAATTACAGGGATAGACATGTCGTATTTTTCCTGTATCTGCTTTATCGTATCGATTCCATTCGTCCCGTCGAGCAGAACGCTCATCAAAATCAGGGCAGGGCGTTCATTGTCGGCCAGATAGTCAAGCGCTTCCGTATTGTCCTTCGCCATTACGACATGGTAGTCCCGCTCAAGCGCACCTCTTACAAGCTGTAAGTTCATAATATCATTATCAACGGCAAGCACGGTTCTTCTGCCGTCTTCTTCCTCGGAAGAAAGCGCCGCCATCTCATTGCTGTAATCCGTTTCGACCGTACTTGTCGGGTTAATCGTCACGTTCAGATTCTTCGTAACATCTCCCAAATCGATGATGTCCCCCGTTCTTAAACGTATTCTGGGTCTTGTCGGATTACTTGTATTTTCAAATACAATCCCTTCTCTTCCGTCCGAAAGCGTAATTGTCGTTCCCTTCGGATAAATCGGCACACACTTCAGAAAAGAGTTTACCACCTTCTCGTTAAACAGAATATGGCAGCCGCCCATCAGATATTCAATCGCCTCCGACGGCGTATATGGGTCTTTATACGGGCGCTTGGAAACAAGGGCGTCATAAACGTCTGCCACATGGATGATTTTTGCATAAATATTCGTTTCCTCTCCCTTAAGCCCTTCCGGATAGCCGCTGCCGTCTTCATTTTCATGATGAAACAGGATTCCTGACATGGAATCTTCCGGTACCTGCGCCCGATCCTTTAAAAGCATAACCGAAAGTCTCGGATGTTCCTTTACGATTTTAAATTCCTCTTTGGTAAATCTTCCCGGCTTATTTAAAATCCTCGGTGCAATCATGATCTTTCCCAGATCATGAAAAATTGCGGCCGTACAGAGCTCGTTTAAATGCTGTCTGTTTAAATTCATTCCCATACCGATTACCGTCGATAAAACCGCTACATTTACGGAATGACGATATGTATAATCGTCAAACGTACGCAAGTCCACCATATCCAGCGATACCGTACCGTTCGCAAGGATCTGACTGACAATATCCTTCGCCGCCTCCAGCGACGCGTCAATATCGTTTCTGCGAAGCGCCTCCACGCTGCGGTTTCTCAGTTCGACACTGATCGTTTCTTCAACTTCTATTCCTTCGGAATATTCGTCTTCTATGTAAAACCCGGTATAACCGCGTTCCCTGAGCTTATAAATATACTCTTCCGTCAGCGTATTCCCTTTTGCAAGAAGCATTCTTCCAAATGAATCATATACGCCCTTTGCCAGCACCATTCCCTGCCCGGCCTCTTTTATTAATATATATCTCATGCACTGTCCTCACCTGAAAAACAATATAAAAAATTATACCATATTTATTTTCGGGAAAAAAGATGGAAATCATTACAGAATCGTGATAAACTTTTAATTAGTAAGCAGCCTGCTGTCTTACACGGGGGATAAAATATGAAAAAAATAGCATTGATTATGGAGAGCTGGAAGCGCTATTTTACATTTGCGTGGCCCGCCGGAATTTTACAGAGAATACACGAAACAAATGAAGACGTTAATCTCTATATTTTCAACAGTTCGGACGGCTGGACCAGAGACGACGATTATAAAATCGGAGAATACAACATTTTCCGCCTTCCGAACCTGAAGGACTTCGACGGCGTTATTCTGGACTTAAATAACATCGGTTCCCGCTCCGTTCATAACGAGGTCATACAAACCGCCAGAGACTCCGGCGTCCCTGTGATATCGATTGCAAATGAAATTGACGGTTTCTACTATGTCGGTATTAATAACTACAAAGCTATGACAACGATGATTGTCCACCTTCATAAAGAGCATCATTGCAGGGACTTCTGGTTTATTATGGGTCCTTCCGATAATTTTGAAAGCAGCAGCCGCACTGCCGCAATGAAAGATTACATGGATCGTCATGATATTCCTTATTCGGACGACAATTTTTACTTTGAAAGCTTTGAATATCAAACAGGAGTCAACGGATTCGAAGCGCTGCTTAAACTCCACGGCAAACTTCCCGATGCAGTTATCTGCTGCAACGACAATATTGCCGTCGGCGTCTGCGAAGCCGCAGAAGCGCACAATTATATGGTGCCAGGCGACTTTCTGGTAACCGGCTTTGATAACTTTGACAAAGCAAGTTATTATATGCCGAGCATTTCGACCATCGGTCATATCAGGGAAGAGGCCGGTTATCTGTGCGCCGATACTTTTCTGCGGCTATGGGCAGGAGAAACCGTACCCCGCTATCTCTATACAAAAACGGAAGCGATTTTTCAGGAAAGCTGCGGCTGCAAAAACCCGGTTGCTTTAGATGCGCGCAGACATTTAAAAGGCCAGATTATGTATGGTATTGAGACAAACGAGTTTGACGAGGATGTCCTCTCCCTGGATTATGAGCTGATGAAATGCAATTCCGTTGCAGATATGATCAAATGCATTCCGCAATGTATTCCTTCTATGAAATGCGACGCAATGTATCTCGTATTAGACCGGCACATGAATAGTTTTACAGAACAGTCGGATTTTAACCGGCATACGGACTTTATGAGCGACGAAGCATATCATATGGTCGGATATCCTGAAAAAATGATGATTCGCTTTGCCTATGAAAACGGTCATACAACAGAACTTACCGATACGGAAATCGAAAATATCTTCCCTACTTTCGATTACCCGGAAGGAGGAAAGGACTTTCTTTTTCTTCCGCTTCACTTCCGCAGCAGAACGGTCGGATATTTCGTTATTCGAAACGCCGTCTATCTGATGGAAAAACAATATCTGTTCCAGGTAATGAAAGCGCTGACTACCGCTATGGAAAACCTGCATAAAAAGGAAATGCTCGAATATATGAACCATATTCTTTCCCGACTTTCCATCAGAGACGCCCTTACCGGACTTTACAACAGACTCGGACATCAGAAGCTTTCCGAAGACTTTATCCGAAAAATGCATACAAAAAACTGCCCGGTTCTGATCCTCTTTATTGATTTGGACCGTCTTAAATATATCAATGATAATTTTGGTCATGCCTGCGGGGACTTTGCCATAACCGCCGTCTCGGACGCTATTGTAAGATGCAGCTCCGTTGATTCCATACCCGCGAGAACCGGCGGCGACGAATTTATCCTTGTTACGGAAGCTCCCGCACAAGAGGAAATAAACGCAATGATCCTTGCAATTCGAAACGATATCCATGATAGCGGCGTACGGTCGGATTTTCCGGCCGAACTAAGCGTCAGCGTAGGCGTCGCCGTCACAGACCCGGCGTCGCCAAAAACACTTGACGAATATGTAAAAGAAGCGGACTCCATGATGTACGAAGAAAAGCTTTTAAAGAAAGTAAACCGCAAAAATTAAAAAATAACGGGACTGTCTTTGACAATCCCGCTATTTTTTATTCGTCCAATATCTCAATCTGGCACATCCGCATTGTTGCAAGCGCCGCTTCATGACTTTCCGGCGTCACTCCGGCGCAGCAGGAAGCAGCCACTCTCACCGGCGTTTCCGGAAGGAATGCCTTAATTAACAGAGCATTGGAAACGACACAGATGTCGGTGCAAAGACCAAGCAGCGTTATCTCCGTTTCCTCTGCAGCCGCTATTTTAGAAAGCTCTTCCGCCAGCCGGACCGAGCCGAACGTCGGCTTATCAATGATAACGGCGTCCTTTATTGCCGCCGCAATCTTCTCGTTTATCTCCCATCCGGGCGTACCCTCTACGCAGTGAACAACCGGAAGCTTTTTTCCCTCCTGCGTATTTAAATAATTTTCCTGATGCGTATCCCTGGTTGCAAAAATATCCCGCGCTTCATACGATTCGATTACTTTTACCGCCCGGTCCACTATGGACTTTGCCTCTTTCGTTCCAAGCGCGCCGTCGATAAAATCCTTCTGCATATCCACCACAACCAATATCTTTCTCATCTAACCCATACCTGCCTTTTCGTAAAAATTTTTCTCAGGCAAAACGAAACGCCTATACGGAAAAATACATTCCGCAAAAACCCAGCTCCCGGAATAGTCCCGTTACATAAGGCTGCTCAATGCGCGCCTCCTTTAAAACGTCTTCCTGGGCGAATACCGCTTCCTTTGTCCCGTCCGCCAGCACCGTTCCATGCGCCATCACAATGACGCGTTCAAAGCATTCCGCGACAAAATCCATATCATGAAGGATGGCAATAACGGACCTGCCCTGTTTTTCCATACTTCGTATGACGTTCTTTATCGTTTGCTTCCCATACATATCCTGCGCAATCGTCGGTTCATCCAAAATCAATACCTGCGTCTCCATTGCCAGAACCGATGCAATTGCAACCAGCTTTCGTTCGGAAAGTTCCAAATCATATGGATTTTTATCTGCCAGCTCAAGCAGCCCTACCATATCCAGCGCTTCTTTCGCTTTTTTCTCCGCCGCCGCTTTGTCCATTCCGATATTAAGCGGTCCGAACATCACTTCATCCATGACATGATATTTAAAAATCTGGTCGTCCGGGTTCTGGAATACATATCCGATTTCTCCCGCCAGCATGGCTACCGTCTTATCCCCGATATCCGCCCCGCGGTATCGTACCGTACCGCTTACCGGCTTTAAGAGTCCCTTTAATATCTTTACAAGTGTAGTCTTTCCGGCTCCGTTCTGTCCCACAATTGCGGTCGGCCGTGCATCGACAGTCAGATTCAATTCCTTTATTACCGGCTTCCCGGCCAAATAATGAAAGTTCAGCCGGCTGATTTCAAATACGGGCTCCGTACCCGCCGTATGCTCCTGCAACATGCCGCCCCGATCTTGCTCCTCCTTCGGAAACCGGTCGCGAAGCAACAATGTTTCCGCAAGCGATACCGGATACAGGCCGTTTTCCTTTTGTACTTCGAATTTCCGACAGATTTCAGTATATATGGGAGCCTTTATGCCGTAATCGTTTAAGTCTTCTCTCGAAAAGATCCTCTCCGGCGTATCAAACGCAATCTGCTTTCCCTCATGCAGCAAAAGCAGCCGATCACAATACTGGGCCAGCTTCTCCATTTTCTGTTCTACCATGATAATTGTAATGCCCGATTTCGCCAGCTTTAAAACAGCGCGAAAGACTTCTTCACTTCCTGCCGGATCAAGCTGTGAAGTCGGCTCGTCAAGCAAAATCACATCCGGCTCCATCGCCAGAATACCTGCCAGTGCAACACGCTGCATCTGTCCGCCGGATAAATCAAACGGGTTGCAATCCCCGTATGCATCGATATCCAGCATTTTCATTACATTTGTAACTCGCCTGATCATTTCCTCTTTCGGGACACCGAAATTCTGCAGACCGAACGCAATTTCCTCAAATACCGTATCCTTTGCGCCGGAAAGCTGGTTAAACGGGTTCTGAAAGACAAGTCCCGCTTTACGGCAGAGCTCCGATATCGGCGTTTTCGCGGCTTCCAGGCCGTCTATCCATACCTTCCCGCCGTAAGCGCCTTTATAAAATCCGGGCACAAGTCCCGCAAACGCCTGACAAAGCGTACTCTTTCCGGCGCCGTTTGCACCGACTACGCCGACAAAGCTCCCCTTTTCGATTTCCAGACTGATATCGTCAAGCGCAAGTCTGTCCGCTCCCGGATAACGGTATTTCAGATTTTCTACTTTAATATAAGACATACGCAGCGACTCTCCATACTATCGCCCCCGCAATTGCCGCCGTCATAACGATACACAACGCGCGGTCGGAAGCCTTCATTTTATCTTCCCGCAGATAAGTTCTTTTCTGTTTTGCCTCAAACCCTCTGATTTCCAGAGCAAGCGCCCTCTCCCTCGTGTTAATTAACGAACTCATTACAACGGGAGAAATCAGGGGAAGAAACGACTTAGCCCTTGTAATCAGACTGCCTTCCGTCTCCATCCCACGGCTTCTCTGTGCGTCCAGAATCGTATTCATCGTTTGGCTCATCTGCGGAATAATCTGAAACACGGAACTTACAATATACCCGAATTTCGGCGAAAAGCCGATCCGTTCCAAATCCTCCACCAGCTCCGCCGGCTTTGTCGTCAGTACAAACACTGCAAACGCCAACAGCATGTTTAAAATATTCAATCCGATTTTCGCCGCATACACAATCCCTTCTCTGTAAAATCGAAGAGGACCCACAGAAAACAGAGGTGTTACATTTCCGTCATGAAACAGGCCGTGTATCAGAAATATCGTAATCAGAATCGTAAAAGAAAACGCAATCAGCGGAAAAACCTTTCTTACGATTTTTCCACTGATTAACAGTGCAAAACTGATTCCGATAAACAGACAAAACGTCCGCATACGCCCGGAAATCAGGGAAATACTGATCGCCGCGGCTATGTACAAAAACTTGGTAAACGGATGCATCCTGGTCAGGAAGGTATCTTTATTTACATAGAGACTGATACTCTTCATTCGAAACCTCCGGCAGATTTAATCCAGACTTTCTATCTTTTCATTTCCTTCGTAAAGGGAAATCAATTTATTCGGAAGCCCCTTCACAATTGCAAATACCACGATTAACGTAATGACCTTATCCGGAACGTCAACCACAACCTCATCCAGAAACGATCCGATCGCCACCGGCATACCCGCCGCCTGCGTAGCAGTAAATAATGCGTCTCCCCAGATATTTCCGGTTGTGCCGCCCCAGAAAATACAATTTAAAGGCGTGGAGATTGCAACCGCCGCCAGTCCTGCAACTACGGCCGTAAGCAGCGCGCCGCCAAACTTTTTCATCAGACCAAGCCGCGCCATAATACCGACCGCAAGCCCGATACCAAAGCTGGTAAGCGCATATATAAGCGTAATGGAATCTCCCGTTGTGAATCCGTATATCAGATTATTTGCAGCGCCGCAGACAGCGCCGATAATGGGGCCGCCAAGCACGCCTCCGATACAGGTCCCGATGGAATCCAGCCATAACGGCAGCTTTAAAAGCTGTGCAAACAGTTTGCCGAGATAATTGATTCCGATACATGCGGGAATCAAAACAAGGGTTGCCGCGTTAAACTTCGTGTAAAAAATCTTTTTCATAAGCTCCTCCTGTAAAAACCTGTTTTCGCTGTTATTATTTCTCTTAACTTAGCACTTTACAGGTGTCTTGTCAATGGCAATGTCAGTTCAGAAAAGACTTTATATCCTCCGGGGTAGCGGCAAAATTCTCTGCCCCATTCAGCGTTAACCGTTCTCTGTCACGGAATCCCCAGAGTACGGAAATACAGGGAATTCCCGCATTCGCTGCCGTAGCGACGTCCACTTCGGAATCTCCTACGTAGACGGCCTCCTCCTTATTTCTCCCAAGCTCCTTTAAAGCGGCAAGAACGGTGTCCGGAGCAGGTTTTCTTGCAATTCCTTCTCTCTCGCCGACCGCCGTTTCCACAAGGCCGTCGAAATAAATCCGGCTCAGCTCTTTGACGGCAAAATCCGGTTTGTTGGAAACGATCGCCAGCGCATACCCTCTTTCCTTCAGCCACTTAAGCAGCTCCGTCATTCCGTCGTAACTTTTTGTACAATCGTTGCAATGCGCCCCGTAATATTCATTAAATTTGCCAAGCGTCTCTTCAAAGAGCGGATTTTCTATACCGTCCGGCACCGCAAGTTCAAATAACCGCCGGGCGCCGTTCCCTACAAACCTGCGAACCTCTTCCTTCGTCCTCGAAGGCATACCCATTTCGGTAAGCGCATAATTTACCGCGTTCGTTAAGTCGTCTAACGTATCCAGCAGCGTACCGTCCAAATCAAAGATAACCGTATTATACATGTTTCCTCTTCATCTCCCTCACATGATTCGCATTCTCCGGCATGAAATAAATGTTCTTCACGCTGCTATTTCACACTGACTTCTCCGGCCAGCACCCGCTTATAGTCTTCGTAATTTTTTTTCAGAAGCGCCGGCGTATCCAGTCCGTACGGACACTTTGCCTTACACTTTCCGCACTCCAGACACGATTCTATTTTTTTCATTTTCTCCTGTACCTCCTGTGTCAGCTGCAATTCCGACGGCGAACGGCGAAGCAGCAGCGACATTCTCGCACAGTTGTTGATTTCAATTCCAGCCGGGCACGGCATACAGTAACCGCAGCCGCGGCAAAATTCTCCCGAAAGCTCCGCCCTGTCCTGTTCAATTACTGCTGTAATCGCCTCCGTCATAACCGGCGGATTGTCAATATAAGAAATAAACTCTGCCAATTCCGCCTCCCTCTGCACGCCCCAGATCGGAAGCACATTCTCATATTGTGCCAGATACGCGTATGCGGCCGCAGAGTTTGTAATCAGTCCGCCGGATAAAGCCTTCATTGCAATAAAGCCCATCCCCGCCTTTTTACATTGTTCTGTCAAGGCAATATCCCGTTCCGAGGCAAGATAACAAAACGGAAACTGCAGCGTTTCATACAATCCGGAAGCAACCGCCTCCTCCGCCACCGAAAGCCGATGATTCGTAATGCCGATATGACGGATTTTGCCCTGCTCCTTCGCCTCAATCATCGCCTCATATAACCCGGTTCCGTCTCCCGGCTTTGGGCAGAACGCCGGATTGTGAAACTGATAAAGATCAATATAATCCGTTTTCAAATTATGAAGGGACGTTTCCAGATCCTTCCAAAACCCCGCAGCATTTTCGGCTCCTGTTTTCGTTGCTATCACGACCTGGCCGCGCATTCCCTCAAACGCCTCTCCGAGTTTTTCCTCGCTGTCGGTATAAAACCGTGCGGTATCGAAAAACGTAATCCCCGCATGATATGCGCTCCTTGCCAGAGAAACTGCGTCGCTTTTATCAATCCGCTGAATCGGCAGCGCGCCGAAACCGTTTTTGTTCACTCGAATTCCTGTTCTTCCAAGCGTTACATATTCCATATGATCCCTCCATCTTTTCCATACTTTGTCTTTTACTTTATCATTTTAATAAGGAAAATACAACTTTCTTTCCATGTCAAAAGCAGTCCGTTTGAAACAGTCGCTTCTTACACGGTTTTTATCTTTCCGCATAAAATACAGTAACCGACCGAGTTTTAGGAGTATTTTTTCATGAACGCATGTCAAAACCTTTTTATGCTTTCCGGTATCGCCTGCCGCCTGTTTGAATGTTTAAGCGAAGAAGAATTTGAAACGCTCGCGGCCGACCTGTCCGCGCTTGGGGAAATGATGGGGACGCTTCTGGCACACCAATGCAAACCGCAAAAAGAAACCGTGATTTTGACGTGACAGCGTATGATTCCTATGATAAAATAAATCTGCAAAATATTTGCAGAAACGAGGAAAAAGAAATGTTATTTATCTGTTATCCCAAATGTACTACTTGCAAAAAAGCCAAAAAATATCTTGAAGACAACGGTATCTCCTATACTGAGCGAGACATCAAAGAACAGAATCCAACCTTTGACGAACTGAAACACTGGTATGAAAAAAGCGGTCTGCCGCTGAAGCGGTTTTTTAATACCAGCGGCGTACTGTATAAATCCATGCAGCTTGCCTCAAAGCTTTCCGAAATGTCCGAAGAAGAGCAGCTTCGCCTGCTCGCAACGGACGGTATGCTTGTAAAACGACCGATTGCGGTAACGGACGATACCGTTTACGTCGGTTTTCGTGAGAACGAGTGGGCGGCCTTATCCGGCAAAGAGAACGATTAAATCCTCACCGGACCGTCTCCGCTTTTTTCTCTCTTTCTTTTCGGACATGCCTCGCGGCGAAAAAAAGAAAACCGACAAAAAACGGGAATACAAATGTAGCAAAACGGTACAGAAGCAGCGCCGAGCCTGCGGGTCCGGCGCCGACTGTCTTTTCAAATAACAAAATAAAAACAAACTCCGTCGATCCGATTCCCGCGGGAGCCGGAATCGCCGAAGCCAGCATAACGGACATCGCCGTTACCGCCGCCGCTTCCGCAAAGCCCAGACGGCCTCCGCCGGAAAGCGCCACATACGGGATTGCGTACCAAAAGCCAAGCTTTATCAGATCAAGCAGAAACATACCTGCAATCCCCTTTTTCTTTTTCAATAGGTAAGAGGACGACTGCTCCAGCCCCTCGCACTGATATTTTAATTCTTTTACGATATGTTTCACACGTTCCCATCTTTGAAAACATCCCAGAATCCGAAAGATTAACCGATGAAATGTAACGGAACAGCAGAATAAAATTACAACTATTGTCACTGCAATCTGCAGCGCACATCCTGCGGCCAGAAGCCATAAGTAATTTCCGTAATACAGAACCATAAACTCACGGCTGAGAAGAAAAAAAACGGCGGAAAATACCGCTATGCTTAATCTATGAAAAGCAAAAGAGAGCATGGAAAGTCCAAAACTTTCGGAATAGCCTACTCCATGTCTGACCAAATTGCAAAGCGAAGCGACTCCGGTCCCGCTTCCCAATGTCGCAACCTTATAAAACGCGCAGAGAAATGCGCTTTCCACTCCCCACCGATAGCGAAAATCCGCGTTGTAACACCTGCCGAGAATAAACGTAACCGCACCTTCCAACAGTTCATAGCAAAACGACATAACGCAAATTCCAAATAGAACCTTCGACGTAGTCTTTTTTAACTCTTCAAAGACAGGCTCACCCATATCACGAAAAGTGTAAATGACTGCTCCCAAAAGTAAAAGTGAAACCACCCATTTTAAGCTTGTTTTTTGTAATTTATTGATAAAACCGCCCCCTGTTTTTTAATCCGACGTCATCGCTTCGCAAATATCATGCGCTGTTTTTCTCAAATCAATCCGTTCTTTCTCCATTTGAATAATTTATTAAAATTTCTATAAACTTGCATAAATTTCTTAACAGATTTTCCAAAAATGGTTATAATATCCGTAGCATTCCGTTTGCGGCGCAGACTTCGCATACAGAGCGTTTTGTACCGTTATGGGAATGTTTAACACAACGGAAAGGAGTTTCCATATGCCCGGATTTACGACGCATTATATTTTTGGAAGAGATGTTTATCATAAACTGACCGACGCTTCCCTGAAAAAAAATCTGTACCGCAACAGAGCCGTTTACGGCTTCGGACTTCAGGGGCCCGATTTCTTTTTTTATTTTCTGCCTTCTTATATTCTGCACGGACATAATCCCGGTTCTGTCGCTCATACGACAGATACGCGGAAGTTTTACCGTGCGTTAATTGAAAGCAGTCAAAAATTCAAGCTTCCCGGTAACAGGCGCATTGCCGAAGCCTATTTAATCGGATTCCTGGGACATTATACGCTTGATACGATCTGCCATCCCTTTGTTTACGGGCGGACCCGCTATCCAGGTTATCAGGCGGCGGACTATTTCAGCCGTCATGCCTACCTTGAGACAGATATTGATACGACGCTGTTGGCACGCAGAATGCACCGCCTGCCCAGCCGGTTTTACAGTGCGCGTACCATTGCGCTGACATTCCGCCAAAAGCGGATTATCACAACGATGTTATACTATGCCTATAAACATACGTATCCGCAGTTTTATATGAATTGGCTTATTATGTTTTTCGCCGTTTATTCCCTCCAGGTCGGCTTACGGCTCCTGCGCGACCGGACCGGACAGAAAAAGGTACTTTACCGGCTTGCGGAAAAATATTTTCTCGGATACCCGCTGTTTTCACCGCTGATTCCGAGCGACAACTTAAGATTTCGGTCGGACCCGCTTAATTTGCAGCATAAAACATGGAAAAATCCGTGGAATCACTCGTTGAAATCAGAAGAATCTTTCGTCGATTTGTATGACAGGGCAAAAAAAGTCTATGTAAGACGTATGAAGAAGCTGCTCGCCTACCTGCGCTGTGAAGAAAATTCCTTTAAACGATGTGAGCTTTTGGACCTCTTTTTTAAAGATTATGAGAATAACTCTTTCCACAGCGGATTAGACTGCAGCATTCCAAGCTAAAACGAAAGGATGGTATTACCTGTGAAAATTGTATTTTTAGACGCAAAGACAATCGGAGATGATATCGACTTATCCGCCTTCTACAAGCTTGGCGAAGTAGTTAAATATGATTTTTCTACCGCTTCCGAATCCAGAGAGCGGACAAAAGATGCAGATGTGATTGTTCTAAACAAGGTTGTGATAAACGACGCCTCTATCGGAGCGGCGGATCACTTAAAGCTGGTCTGCGTAACGGCTACCGGAACAAATAATCTGGATAAGAACTATCTCGACAGCAGGAACATCGCATGGCGCAATGTCGCAGGCTACTCCACGGAAACCGTCGCGCAGCATACGTTTGCTCTGTTATTTTATCTGATGGAGAAGCTTCCCTATTATGATAACTATGTAAAATCAGAACAGTATGTCAACGACACTACGTTCACTCATTTTACAAATGTTTTTCATGAACTCTCCCAAAAAACCTGGGGCATTATCGGACTTGGCGCAATCGGCCGGCGCGTCGCAGATCTTGCCGGGCTGTTCGGCTGCCGTGTCATTTATTACTCGACATCCGGAAAAAACAATCAGCCGGGCTACGAGCGCGTTTCTTTCGATACGCTGCTTTCGGAATCCGATATCGTTTCCATACACGCTCCATTAGACGACAATACGGAAGGGCTTTTCCATGCAAAGGCTTTTGAAAAAATGAAACGCTCCGCTATTCTTTTAAACCTCGGAAGAGGCCCGATTATTGTCGAGCAGGATCTTGCCGACGCATTAAAGAACGGTCAGATTGCAGCGGCAGGGCTTGACGTATTAAGTGTCGAACCGATGCAGGCTTCTAATCCGCTCCGCGAAATCAAAGACAGTGAGCGGCTCATTATTACACCGCATATCGCATGGGCCAGCATTGAAGCGCGCACCAGACTGATGGATATCATTGTATCGCAAATCAAAGAATTCTTTTCCCTCTAACCTCTATCGTTTTGCTTCGCAATATCTCCTGTCCGTACGGAGAGCGCCCTTATTTGGGGCGTTCTCCGACATAAAAAAGAGTGCTTCGCACTCTCTGCAAGTTCGCAAAGCGAACTTGTGAATACATGCGTCTGACGACGCAGTTTCCTATATGATAAGAAAAGTCTGCAAAACAGACCGGGAACTTTCAGGGCAGCTATGCTGCCTTTGCAAAACAGCCCCTGCTGCGAGCTTCCGTCGTTCTTCCTGCGCTATCTGCTAAGATATTCGTTCAGGGATTTCATTTGTTCCCGCGCAATCCGCACGCCTTCGTCATATAGACGGCGCAGCTTTCCGGGATCGGACTCGATTCTGCCCACGCCGAACAGTTCCTCCGGCGCCAGGACAAACACTTTCCCCTCATCCTCCAATCTCATCAGCTCTTCCATCTGCCTGTTATAATTTTCCGGGCGGTTTTCCATCGTCGCTACCAGTTTCGGATATTTCCTGTAGAGCCGGCTAACCATCCGCCCTCCTTTTTCCTTCTTTTTTATGTAGCCCCGTTCTCTTGTCAAGACTACAATTATCTTGTCACATCCCGCTTCCATTGCGCGCTTATACGGAATGGAATCCGCGATTCCTCCGTCCAGATAATAACGCTTCCCTATCTTTACCGGCAAAAACAGTAACGGCAGCGAGCAGCTTGCAACCAACAGATCCTCCATCTCCCGTCCGCGCGGCACGGGCAGATATTCCGCTTTCCCGGTATGCAGATTTGTCACCGCTGCTTCGACTGTCCCATCAAATGCGGCAAATCCGTCATAATCAAACGGAAGCAGGTGTTCCGGCAGCTCTTCAAAGACAAAATTAATGTTGTAAAACGTCTTTTTTTCTCTGTTAAGAAGATGCCTCACACCCATATAACGCTTATCCGCCATATATTTTTCCAAAAGCGTTAAATTTCTTCCCTTTTGTCCGGAAAGGTAAGAAACGCCGAAAGCGATTCCCGCCGATACGCCGATAAAGTAATCCGGCATCAGTCCTTCCTCTAAAAAGAAATCCATTACGCCGCAGGAAAAGGAGGTACGGCTCGCACCTCCTTCAAAAACCATTCCAATCTTCATTCTGCCGCTCCATTCTGTACCGGCATTGCTTCGCTTTCCACTACATACATTGTCACTCCGCGAATTTCTTTTACCGTTACGATCATACCGGCCGCAAATTTTTTTCCTTCCTCATACGCTCTTGCCGTCCATTCCTGTCCGCTCAAGACCGCAGTGCCGGTACCTTTGATATTATCAACTTCCTCAGTCAGGCAAACGTTCTTCCCGATTGCACTTTCGTAATTTGTCTTCACATGATGCGGCTTCACATATTTTAATGCCCACGGTCTGGTAAATACCAGTAAAAGAACGGAAACCAGGACAAAAACTACAATCTGCCAAACTACGTTGAGTCCGAGCGCGGACACCAGCAACGCCGCCAGCGCGCCTCCCGCAAACCAGATAGAAGTCAGCCCAACGGTTATAATTTCAACTACTGCAAAGATAATTGCCAGAACAACCCATACAATCGCTTCCATATACGAACCTCCCTCTTTCTATTATATGAAATTTCTACTTTATTATAGCATTCTTCCCGTTTCCCGTCTACCGAAGTTTCACTTCCAAAAAATAGCACATTGCTCTATTAAGTTTTTGTACGAATCGGCCGAAAATATTATATACAAAGAAAACGGTATAAAGCGGTTTCCGCAGCTGCAGCCAGCAGTTTGATTTGCCGCAGTTTACAATACATTCCGGCGATCCCCGGAGCGAAAGGTGGATGATTTATGGCAAGGGTATTCGGAAATACTACAATCTCCGGCGTAGATTTAAGCGCTAAATATTATCTCAGGAATTTTTATATTGACAATCGGGACGCGTCTACCGCCTCTAAGAGGAAGGAATTAAGCAGCGGGACGCTTTCTAAAGCAGATGCGGATGCATTGCGCCGGGCGTCAAAGAAGCTGCGTAATTTTGATTATTCCGACAGCTCCGCCGACGGCGCCAATATTTTCGGAAGCGTCTCGGCATATATCGAAACTTATAACAATGCCTTACAATCCTCCTCATCCTCTTCAGATACCTCTTTAACACGCTATTCGAAGTACCTGAAAAATCTTTCTAAGGAATATAAGGACGAATTAGAGGATATCGGAATTACCGTGGGTACGGACGGAAGCCTTACTGCAAACGAAACTCTATTAAAAGGCGCGAAGATATCTGATGTAAAAAAGCTGTTTTCCAGTGATTCCGATTTTGTAATGAAATCTTCACGTTATGCGAAGAAAATGACGGAAAAGGCGGACAGTCTGCTTTATACTTCCATTACGAACAACGGGAACCATATCAATGTCTCCATATAAAGCGTCTTTTTAACGCTTGCTCTTTCTGAAGTCATAAAAATCCGGCTACTGCAGAAATTTTCTTTCTCAGTAACCGGATTTTTTTATCGGTACTCATAATGAATCTCAAAATGATTTCCTTTTGCATCCACTTTTGCATAACTTCCGCATACGATCGGCATCATCGGGGACAAATGTCCGATATCAAGATCCATCAGCACGGGAACCTGATATTCCTCCAGCAAATCGGTCACCGCATGATACTGATCCAGTCCCATAAACTCCTGGCCAAAACAAAGCGGCCTTCCGATTAAAAATCCCTTTACATATCGAAACCAGCCTGCGTTCTTCATCTGCCACACAGCCCGGCGTATTCCCATTACATTTAAATCACAGCTTTCAAGGAACCAGAGAATTCCGTCCTTGCGGTAAGTCTCGGCAAACTCTTTCGCAAAATCGAAACGCGTTCCCAACAGATTAACCAGGCAATCCGTACAGCCTCCCAACAGCCGTCCCTCCAGACACAGTCCTTCTTCCGTCTTCATCTCGCAAAACTTCCCCCGGTCATCCGGCTTAAAAATCCGCTGTCTTCTCTCTTCCGTCACATGATAGGGCGCCAACGGATTATCTGCGTTTTTCAACGACTCTTTTTCCCATAAATCATAGCCGCAAACCGTTTCCTTCCGGCCGCATAAAATGTCTAAGGCGTCGCTTAAGCTTTCATGCCAGGGTTCCATTCCGAAAGCGCCCGCACATGGACCGTAAACCGAAGCCGTATCGCAGATGGTCGCAAGCAAAAACGTCATATTCGTATTATCCGAATATCCCATATACCATTTCGGCGCGGCATTTTTTATTTTTTGAAAATCTACATGCTCCATCGTTTCGCACATCATTTCGCCGCCGCCGCACGAAATAAGAATGTCATTCTTTCCGCTGCAATAGTATTCGGTCAACTCCTCCCCACATGCCTGCGGAGAATTACTGATCCCGATACCGCGGTTCAGATAGCAGTTCGGCCCCAAATCAACCGAATACCCCAATTCCTTAAAACGTTCCTGCGCATGATCAAACGCGCTCCGATAAGGCTCCGTACTGCAGCCGCAGGAAGGCGCCGCAAACCCGATTGTCCCACATTTTTCTAAAAATTTCGGATACTTCATTCAGACTCCTTTCTTCACGCTGTAATCGCGCTCCTTCGTATGATTCTTATTTTACTGGTGCGGCTTTTCTTTTTCAACCAAAATTTATAAAATTTTCTCGTTCCCTACTTGCATATTTTTGCAAATCGTATATAATAAATTACATGCAGACATAGTATATCGGTAGTACCTTAGCTTCCCAAGCTAATGAGGCGGGTTCGACTCCCGTTGTCTGCTCTGTAAAAAACTCCGGAATTTCTGATTCCGGAGTTTTTTGTCATACCGATTTTACACCTGATTTCCAACAATTTTATAATAATCCTTTGATGTCATCAAAAATACGATTAAATAGATGATTCCGAATGCCAATACCGTTACTGCAAGACAAATTGCGAATAGACTGTTATTTACCAGGTTCAAAAGCATGAGTAAGCGCTTTATCATTGGAAAAGCCATTGTTACATGAAGCGCAGCCATCGCAATAGGAAGAAGAAATACCATTCGTACCTGTGAATTTATCGTTGCTTTCACTTCTCTGCTGCTCATGCCGACTCTCTCCATAATTGCAAACCGATCTCTGTCATCATATCCCTCCGAAATCTGTTTGTAGAAAATAATCAGTACGGTTACCATTAAGAACATGACTCCCAGAAACAGGCCCAGGAACAGAAATCCCCCGTTTAACGCATAAAACTCTTCCCTGTTTAACTCCCGATATTCCGAATAAAGAGCGTAACATCCGGTCAGATCCTGCTGTTCTTCCAGTTCCTCTAATCTGGCAATCAGCGCATTGTCGCAGGCAATCCGTTCTTCCGCCGTTCCGTCTATCTCCAGATACAATCTATATCCGTACTCCTGTCCGGTCACTTCTTTCTGCTTTGCATATGACGCAAGTACTTCTTCCAATGCCTTTTCATCCGGTACCACAATCCAATAAACCATATTTATAAGCGCCGATTCTTCTCCTTCCGGAATAATACTTACAACCTCTTTTATTTTATAACTATTGCCGAAAATTTGAACTTCCTGCTGTGCATGAGCCTCTTTTCCCGCCATCACAATCTCGCCTTGCGCAAGCTCCGGAATCGTTTCGCCATAAATCGCTTCAAATGTTTCCGGCGTCACGAAAGTAAGGCTCAGCATTTGCATATAGGAATAACCGTCCGTAAAAGCTTCAATGCTCATAACATCTTCGTCTTTAAATGCGCCCGTCAAAGGCAGTGAAATATAAGAATTTTTCGAAATAATCGTTCTGCCGTTTTCTCTCACCACTTCTTCCACCGCACGTTCCAATTCACTGTGATCCGCTCCCACTATATGTCTGCCCGAAATCGAAATCTCTCCCGGATAACGGGTTTTTAACTGATCGTCTATTCCGACATACATACAGACAGTCGTAGATATCATGACAAGTACCATTGTAGATAAAATACAGATATTGGCTAATCCCGCAGCGTTCTGTTTCATCCGGTACAGCATTCCCGATACCGCCGTAAAATGCCTTGTCTGATAATAAAACTTTTTATTTTTCCGAAGCGCTTTTAAAAACGCAATACTGCCAGCCATAAAAAGGAAATAAGTTCCGACTATCACAAGTACCACTGCAACAAAAAACAATTCCACCGCAAGTATCGGATTCTCCGTTGTGATTGCGATATAATAACCGGCCGAAAGGCATCCGGCTCCTGAAATCGCCATAAGAATTTTTGTTTTTGGTTCTTTTTCACCCGCATTGCTTCCATGCAAAAGTTCTATCGGCTTTGACAGCTTAACCTGTATCAGATTATAGACAAGAATGGCCAGGTAAATCAGTCCAAATAATCTTACAGTCGATATCACGGCCTCCACGGGAATTGAAAACTGTATCGGTGACGTAAATCCTACCAGCCTGTATAATAACATCATTATAACTTTATTGAAAACTATGCCGCAAACCAGTCCGCCGCAGACCGAAACGCCTGCTGCGAAAAGAGTTTCCAGTATTAAAACTCTTGCAATATGTCTTTTTTCCATACCCAGAATATTGTATATTCCAAGCTCTTTCTTCCGACGCTTTATAATAAAACTGTTTGTATAAAACAAGAAGATAAAAACAAAAATCATGATTACATAAATGCCAAATGCCATAATGCCTTTTAATATGCCTGAACCTCTCATATTGTCCAGGCCTTTGTTATACTGCATTGCCGCCATAATATAATACATCGCTACTGAGAACATCCCCGTCAGCAGATAGGGAAGGTAAAACTGCCTTCCGTTTTTTATATTTGTGGCCGTTAATTTAAAATATAGCTGATTCATATTTCCCCCATTACGAATCACAGACATGACCGCAATCCGCCTTGTCAATTAATTAAACTTAAATTTATTTTCTTTGTTTCTCTTTATTATGCCGCCGATAAAACCGTAAGAGTGTCTGAAATTTTTGCAAACAGTTCCTCATTGGTCATACTGCCGCGATAGAGTTGATGGAAAACCTCTCCGTCCTTGATAAACAGGACTCTTTTCGCATGGCTCGCCGCTTTTGTACTGTGTGTCACCATAAGAATGGTCTGCCCTTCCTCATTAATTTCCCTGAAAAGCCGAAGCAAGCCAGAGGCAGCTTTTGAATCCAGCGCTCCGGTCGGCTCATCCGCCAAAATAAGCTGTGGTTTGGTAATTAATGCTCTTGCGACTGCGGTTCTCTGTTTCTGACCGCCGGAAACCTCATACGGATATTTTTTCAAAATCTCTTCAATACCAAGCTTTTCCGCAATCGGCACAATCCGTTTTTGCATTTCACCCGGCTTTTGTCCCTGTAAAACGAGAGGAAGAAAGATATTATCCTGCAGCGAAAAGTTGTCAAGCAGATTAAAATCCTGAAAAACAAACCCAAGATTATCGCGCCGAAAAGCCGATATTTCCTTTTCTTTAATCGTGACTATATTTTTGCCATTTAACAGAACCTCTCCGCCTGTCGGTTTATCAAGCGCTGCCAAGATATTTAAAAGCGTCGTTTTTCCGGAACCTGATTCTCCCATAATCGCCACATATTCACCTTCCTCCACAGAAAAGCTTAAATTTGAAAGCGCCTGCACCTGATTTCCCCCAAACCTTGTCGTATAAATTTTCTTTAAATTATTCACTTCTAAGATTGCCATATCTGCCTTCCTTTCTCGCGGCGCGTCTGCCGGATGCTATTACATGATAAAGAACTGCCGCTGTAACCAGCAGCATACTTATTTTCATAAATTTTTTCATATTTCCCTCCCATTTCGTTCTTTCGTTCTCTTCTTTTCTTAATTAGTATATCAAACCCAATATACATTAGCTATCGAATCATCTTACATTTTGCTTTTATTTCTTACGTTTTCGTAAGATATTGCAAGCGTATATTTCAATCCGTTTTCGGAAAAACTGATACTATCGATCAGGAGGTATCTATATGAAAATTATGCTGAATCAGCTATTGGATAAGAAGGGAATTTCACAAAATCAGACCGCGAAAGATACTGGTATTTCTATTTCAACACTCAGAAATCTCAACCACAATCGAACCGCCCGAATTAGCTTTGACGTCATAGAAAAACTGTGTCGTTATCTGGACTGCGGAATAGAAGAACTTTTATATGTGGAAAAGGACGCCGTATAGCTACTCCTGAAATTTAAGCAGATTTGCTATTCCCTGAAGCAGGATTTTGTAATCCGGCAGCCTGCTTGGGAACCAGATAATTACAAGTTGTTTTTTATTAAAAAAGAGCGCTTCGCACTCCATATACATGCGTCTGACGACGCAGTTTCCTATATGGTAAAAAAAGAAATGCAGGCCGGAATTGGCCTGCATTTCTTTTTAACGTTTTCGGTTAAGTTATATCTTTGATTTCACCGCGTATCTTTTACTGTTTTTTCAAATGGGATATGGTCTCATCCGAAATGACAGACGTACTGCCCATTACAAAAGTTTCCATAATACTGCTGTTATTTAAGAAATTTTCCTGATCGGTATAATTATCATTCGAAACCAGAATAATCGGGGCGTTTAAGCTTGCCGCAAATGCGCCGCCCGTCAGTCCGTCAGGGAAATTTCCGCCATAAGCGAACACTGCCGTATCCGCATTTTCCATTTCAAAAAATTCCGCAACTGCAAGCGAAGTAGCATAACGCGATACTCCTGCGATTCTCTTTACGTTTTCCTGCGCGCAAAGGCTCTCTGCCTGCTTATACACTTCTTCATTTACTGCAGCCGTTCCGCCGATTACATATATATGCTCCGGTGCAATCTCTTTTATTTTTGCCGTTGCTTCTTCCGTCAGAGAACTGCCTGCAAGGAAAATCGGCATCTTTTTTGCGCCAGCAATACCTGAAATAGATAAACTGTCCGCATATCCGGAACCGCTTACAATGACAACATCGGTACCTTTTGCAAAATCCATTTCGTTTACAATCATCATATTTGTCTCATACCGGTTGGTACCGCCGAGACGTTTGATGTTACTTTCTTTAAATCCGTATTCCTTCAGCGTAGAAACTGCGCTTTCCGGAACGGCGCTGGTACCGCCGAGCAAATAAATCATGCCTTCCTTATCTACGTGCTCATTGATATACTCAAGCGTTTTCTGCGTGTCCGCTTCACTCTTTCCGGCCAGAAGAATCGGCGCCTGAACCGATGCAGCAAGTGTAGAACCTGCAAGGGCATCCGGGAAATTATCAGCGCATGCAATCACGACTGCGGAGAAAGTTCCGCCCTTCCTCATCAACTCTGCACACTCGGATGCAGTACTGTATCTGGAAGTACCTGCAATACGAACCGGTTCCTGCGGCGTCTCCTGCTGCTTCTTCACACCGGCTGCTTTTACAACAACGTCGCCGTTTACCGCAGCTACCGTAACGGATCCCGTTTCCTGTTTATAGGCAATTTCGACAACCTGGCCGCCCATTGTTACTTCAATATTCTCAGGAAGGTCATATCCGGTTTCTGCAATCAGAATAGCAGAGAAGTCCTTTCCCATTTCTACCGAATCCGGTCCGTCTGCCGTCAGATTTTCCAGTTCATAACTGATATTCGCATAAACAATCTGCTTTACGCCTGCCGCTTTAATTACTACATCTCCGGTTACCTTTGCAACGGTAACGTTTCCCGTTTCTTTCTCATAAGTGAACTCTGCCGGACTGCCGCCCATTGTTACTTCTATGCTGTCAGGAAGCTCATAACCTGCTTTCGCAGTCAGACTCGTCTTTAAATCTTCTCCGATTACAACTGTGCCTGGTCCTTTCGACTCAAGGTTTTCAAGCTCATATGTTACATCTGCAAGCTCAACCTCTGCGTCAATATAAGAAAACTTCGCCGTAGAATAATTCACCAGGTCGTTCGCTACTTTATTCGCGTCTACCGCAAGTCCTGCAAAGGCCTTTTCCGGCAGCGTAACGGACAGTGTTCCGACTTCCGTCCACGTCTTTCCGTCTTCTGAAACAGATCCGGTAAAGTTGTTTCCTGTTCTTGTGAGTTTCAGCCATACTCCGTTAAATTTTCCTTCGGATTTGAAATTCAAATCGGCTACAAGCGGAATACCCGCCTTTTGTGCTGCACTGGGGCTGTCAATTGTCTCACGAATTTCCGTCATTTTTCCGCCGTTCGTCTTCCTCTGGATCATATAGGCGGACCATGTCGTTCCCTTCTCTCCGTTCTGTTTTACCAGAGAAAGTCCGAGACCTACCGCTGCCGATTTTGTATCCAGCGATTCTCTGAACATAATACCGTTAAAGCTGTGGTTGTCTACAGTTGTAAATTCATCCAGTCTGACTATCAGCTCTCTGTCGCCGGTAAACTCTCTGCAGACAAAGTGGAAATCATCTGTCGTTGCATCGTTATATCGATTTGTCTTGCCTTCGCTGGCTCCAAGCTTTCCGGCGCTCTTAACAGTCATAACGTCGCCTGTTAAAGACGCGGTTCCCTTTACCTCCGGTTTTCCGATATCTACGCTCTGCCATCCGCCTGTTCCTGCCGTAGAATTTACATGCAGTCTGGAAGGGCTGCTCTGTGTTGCATTTCCTTCGTTATCATATGCTCTGACCGTAATATGATACGTTCCGTCAGGCAAATCGGAATAAGTATACGTATACGGAGCCGCCTCTGCCGTTCCGACCAGCTTATCGCCGTTATAAAACTCTACTTTTGCAATACTTCCGCCGTTATTAGCCTTTGCAGACGCCGTTACTTTGACATCTGTTCCTTCATCTGCTAATGTATTATCCGCCAAATCAATGGTAACTGTCGGGTTTGGAGCTTTATAGTCAGATGCCACAACACCCTTTACCAGATCGTTACAATAAACCTCCAGCCACGAATAGCCGCAGTTCGGATCGTTTTCATCGGTAATGATAGTAAGACTGTCCGTTGCATCATTCGGATTCAAACCGTGCGCCGTCTCCCATGCATCCGCAATGCCGTCTCCGTCGGCATCGAAGTCATCCGCTCTTTTCACCTCAGGCGCGCAATAGCCGCCGACTTCTTCCGGAACATTAATAAACGACCCCATATTCGTCTCCACCTGAGCAACTACTCGCGCATCAATCGCATCGCGGGCCGGAAATGTCGCTCCGGCGCTGTTTAATACCTTAGGATAACACTCTTCTGCACTCACAAGAGTAATCTGTTTAAATCCGTTAAATGTAATCTTATCTGATATTACAGGCGCATACGGCGTTTTTGCAATGACCGTTGCCGTAGAACCGGTAGCGTCTCCTGAGTTTTTAATTCCGCTGGTACCGTACGCCGTTACCGTTCCGTCTAAATCCTTGACATTTCCGTTAATATAAAAGCCGCCCGGCCAGGATTTCTCACCCGGATTAATCTGCTGCGCCCGAATGGAATCGCTTGTTCCGCGTCCAACCTTCTGATAATTATTAATATAATTCGTATAAGTACATCCGCCGCCGTAGCAGTTATTGTATCCGTAATTATACAATACGTTATTGCTTAACTGCAGCGTCGCCATACTTAAGTATGCCGGATTCGGCTTTCCGCCAATCGTTTCTTTTTTCGGGTCTCCGTATACGCCCCCGCCGATACGCGGATTTCTCGAAGTATGGTTTGCAATCAGATTATACTGAAATACACAGTTATCGCCGCCGAAAATACCGCCGTAACCGTGACGTCCTTTGGAATGTCCGGAAACGGTCAGACTCTCCGAAATAATACACCACTGTACCGTACCGTTTCTGCCCCGATAGGTGGAAAGCGTCTCGTCCGTGTTCCAGCTAAACGTACAATGGTCAATGATAAACGTATCGTTGTCTCTCCCCCACAGCGCATCCATAGAATCGCCGCCCAGCAGCAGGTTATCCGTTCCGACGCGGAACCGCACAAAGCGAATAATCAGATTCTGCGATCCGCTGATATCCGTATCAAATCCTGCGAGTGTAATACCTTCGCCGGGAGCGGTCTGACCTGCAATTGTAAGATTCTGGCCGCCGATCGGTAATTTTGTCTTCAGATTAATCGTACCGCCTACATTGAAAACAATCGTTCTTCCTTCCTTCGGCGCCGTCTTGATTCCATAGCGAAGAGATCCGGGAATCGGCGTTACTTTCGGATCAAACTGATCATAATCTTCAAGGTTCGTTACCACATAGACGTCGCCGCCGCGGCCGCCGCTTGCAAATCTTCCGCCGCCTTCCGCGCCCGGAAACGCATCCAGCCCGTCTACCGGCTCTTCCGGCAGATCCGGATCTACCGGCGGATCAGGGTCTACCGGCGGGTCCGGGTCTACCGGCGGATTCGGATCTACCGGTTCCTGATTGGGATCATACGAGTAAAGAACGCCGTAAAAACGTCCCCTTGAGCCGTCTACATATGCATAATATGTACTTCCCGCTTTCAGCGAACATTCTACCGAATAGAAGCCGGATGCCATATTTTTGGTTTCTTCCACTACCTGTGCAATATCCCCTTCCGTTTCATGCACGCAGTAAAAGGATTTGCCGCCCGCTCTAACTACAAATGTGGCAGAGCAGTCTCTTGCCGCTACAAGTTTTAAAGCAGTGCCCGTACCGGGAACATTCCCTTTGCCGGGAGACGGATTTACTGTACCTGTCACATAATGGGTTGCCTTAAACGTACCTGGCAGCGGTGTGCCTTTTATTGTCGTTATCTGAGATGCCGAAATACTATTGGATGTAGCCGGTAAATTCTCCTCAAGCGCAGAGACCGTCAGCACTGTCTCATCCCCAGCCTTTGCGTCCGCCGTCAGTCCCTTACTAAAATCTACGGATCCGGAAACAAGCTCCCCCGTTTCTCCGTCAGCCTGCCCGATTTCCGCCGTCTGCTCTACTCCGTCAGCCTGCATCGCCCATACAATCCCCGTATCAGGCAGCGCGCTGCCGGAGATCATAAAAGCAGCAAGCAGTGCAGCCAGCGCTTTTCTTCCCTTCTTCATTAATGAAAACCTCCTCTTAAAATAATTACAATGATGAAACGCAGCGCCGTAACCGGTTATTGCGCACCAGCATGTCTGTATCATAAGTATACTTGCAAACACAGATAAAATGCAACTGTATTCTTGTTAATTTTAATAAAAATCCCGATTTTTTTCCGCCGTTTTCATTCACCCTGCATAGAGCCGTCCGCCAAAAACATTTGTTATGCTTTTGGGGTATTCCTGATTCAAATTTGATCCTTTTCTACCGGAAACATAAGAAATACCTTCGTTCCTTTTCCGGGTTCCGACTCTATTTTGATTCCGTGCGACAGCTTTTTTAAAATTTTACTGCAAAGAAACAACCCGATTCCGGTGGAACGCTTATCGGCATGGCCGTTATAACCAGTATATCCTTTTTCAAAAATCCGCGGCAAATCCTCCTCGCAAATTCCGATTCCGGTATCTTCAATTACCAGCACATTCTCTTTCTCCATAAATATAGAAACAACTCCATCCGGCGTATATTTTATTGCATTGGACAAAATCTGCTCAATTACAAACACAATCCACTTTTCATCCGTAAGTACATATGCATTCACATCCGTATATTCCAACTTTATTTTTTTTCGAATAAACATTCTTGCATATTTATGAACCGACTCTTTGATTGCCGAATCCAGGTTCATTCTCCGCAGTAAAAAATCTGTCGATTCCGCGTCAAGACGCATATACTGCAATGCCATTTCCACATATTGTTCCATACGAAACAACTCGTCCAATTCTTCCGTCCTATCCGCCTCTCCGCTTTTATCCTGTAAAAGCAGACGCATTGCAGAAATTGGCGTTTTGATCTGATGAACCCACATCGTAAAATACTCTTTGAAATCTCTCATCCTTTGTTCGGATCTGTTTTGTTCCTCAATTTTTGCATGGAATACAATTGCAAGCAGTTTGCAGTATTCCTCCTCCATTCGGTTTTCCGGCTGTTTAAGGCCGTCTAACGTAATGGCAATACTTCCTTCCGCCTCAAGAAGTTTCCGATAACCGCGCAGAAATTTAAGAAAGCAGAACAGAACCATAACGGCAAGAAGAAACAGACAAATTCCCATTCCGTAAACCACTTCGTATAAAGGAATTTGATTCAGTAGCATAACGGCGTCCATCATAAACCCCAGAAACAGACTAAAAAAAAGCCATCCGGCATTCGCTTTTAGAAAAGAAAAAAATAATTTTATATCCGACATCCCCCTGCTCCTGTTTTTCACTACCCAATCCGGTACCCGATTCCTTTTTTCGTTATAATAAAATCCGAAAGCCCGATTTCTTCAAGCTTCTTTCGAAGCCTGTTGACATTTACAGAAAGCGTATTCTCGTCGACGTAGCTGTCGCTTTCCCACAGCCTCGTCATCAGCGTTTCACGGCTGACAACCTTTTCTTTATTCTCCATTAAAACCTGCAGTATTCGTAGCTCATTCTTCGTCAGCTCCGCCTTTCTGTCATGATATAAAAGAGCGGCCTCCGTAAGATTTAAAATGGCTCCCTTATGTTCCAGTAAAATCGACTGCCCCGCAAAATCGTAACTTCTACGCAGCATTGCCTGAATTTTTACAGTCAGTACTTCCGGATCAAACGGTTTTGCAATAAAGTCGTCGCCTCCCATATTTACAGCCATAACGATATTCATATTTTCGGAAGCCGAAGAAACGAAAATAACCGGCACCTGTGAAACCTTTCGGATTTCACTGCACCAGTAATATCCGTTATAAAAAGGAAGCTTGATATCCATCAATACAAGCTGCGGGGCAAAATCCGTAAATTCAGCCATAATTCTCGAAAAATCGGCGGCGCATTTTACCTCGTAGTCCCATCCCTGCAGGTGTTTTTTCATATTACGCGCTATTACTTCGTCGTCTTCAACGATAAAAATTCGGTACATGCCATATCCTTCCCCAGAAGTTACAAAAGTTCTGCAAGCTCATAAATCAGCCTCTCCGATTTTTCCCAGCCAAGACACGGATCGGTAATCGATTTTCCGTAGCAGCCCCCGCCGACTTTCTGATCCCCGTCTTCAAGATAGCTTTCAATCATAAGTCCTTTCACAAGCCCGCGAATATCCGAAGAAACCTTGCAGCTATGCATAATGTCTTTACTGATGCGTATCTGTTCCAGATATTGTTTTCCGGAATTGGAATGATTGGTATCTATAATTACCGCAGGATTCTTTAACCCTCTTTTTTCATATTCCTCAAACAAATGCTGCAAATCTTCATAATGATAATTGGGGATATTTCGTTCGAATTTATCGACATAACCGCGCAGAATCGCGTGTGCATATGGATTTCCCTGCGTCTTAACTTCCCAACCTCTGTATAAAAACGTATGACCGCTCTGCGCCGCCGTAATCGAATTCATCATAACGGAAATATCGCCGCCGGTCGGATTTTTCATCCCGACCGGAATCCCAACGCCGCTTGCCGTCAGCCTGTGCTGCTGATCCTCCACCGACCGGGCTCCCACCGCCACATAAGAAAGCAAGTCGGAAAGATATCTGTGATTTTCCGGATAAAGCATTTCGTCCGCACAGGTAAATCCTGTTTCCTCCACCGCTCTTTTGTGAAGTTCACGTATCGCGATAATGCCTTTTAACATATCTTCCTTTTTTTCCGGGTCCGGCTGATGCAGCATTCCCTTATAACCGACCCCAATCGTACGCGGCTTATTGGTATAGATTCTCGGAATGATTAAAATTTTTTCCGCAACCTTTTCCTGTACGCTCCGCAGCCTTAAAATATATTCAATGACCGCGTCCTCGTGATCTGCCGAACAGGGTCCTATAATTAAAAGCAGGCGATCTGATTTTCCTTCTAATACCTCTCTGATTTCACGATCTCTTGCTTCTTTCACCGCCGCCGTCTTCTCGCCTGCCGGGTACTGATCTTTTAATTCGGCGGGAGTCGGCATCTTCCTCAGAAATTCCATCTCTGTGTACATGTGACCTCTCAATCTGCCGCTTCGGCGGCTTTTCCGGTAACAAACCTATAATTTATCATCATAAGCATTTCCTGTTCGTTCGTCAATACCCGTCAATCACACAGTTTCCGGTAATTTTGTTCCGCCGCTTGCACTATTTCCTCAGGAAACTGAAAATAACCAAGCAATTTTATCGCATTCTGACTGTGTCCGACTCCTTTACGAATCTTATAGTCAAAGTAAAGATTCCCTTCTTTGATTTCACCGGTAAAATGATAGCTGTCATACTGCCCCGTTAGTTTTTCCGCCAGTTCCATATCATGCGTGGCCGCAGCCACCAGAACATTCTTCCGGTTTAAATATTTCAATACAGCTTCTGAAGCTGCCAGCCGTTCTTTTGTATTGGTTCCCCTCAAAATCTCATCAATCATACAAAATACAGGTGTTCCCGACTGCACGGCATCCGTCATTCTTTTCAAATAACGAAGCTCTCTTATATAATAACTTTCTCCTGATACAATATCGTCCCGCACCGCCAGTGATGTCATAACGAACAGGGACGGCAGAAAAAAACGCTTTGCCAGACAGGTATGAACGGTTTCGGCAAGAATTACATTTATCGCCAGCGCTTTCATAAACGTGGATTTTCCCGATGCATTTGCTCCCGTAATCAAGCAGCCTCTTTCCATAAAAAAATCATTTGGAACCGGATTTTTTAAAAGCGGATGAGAAAGCCCCTCCGCCTTCACCTTTGTTTCACTCCAAAACTCCGGTATACAGTATACGGGCAGTTCTTTGCGAAGAGCCCAGACGGCAAGCCCCATATCTATGCTTCCGGCAAAATCATAAAGCAAAAGAAGTTCCTGCTGCTTTCCGTCGAGTAACTTCATAATTCGATTGAAAACCGTAATATCCCATAAAGTAACGCCAACCAGATAATCCCTTAGAATTTCCAAAACATCACCCGTCCAAAGGCCGCGCTTGCGAAGCTGAAAATTACCGATCATTTTGGACAACTTATCAAGATCTTTAACCGCCTTTGTCAGTTCTTCCGTTCCGAACACCTCCCTCCATTCCTGATCCCTTACCACTTTTTTACAAAAAATAACAAGATCTTTTACGCTCCCCAACGCATACAGATAAATTTCATACTTCCATTTTCCCAGCGCATACAGCCCCAGATTACACAATGCCGTCATAACTAAAACAGCAATACAGATGATATTTTGTGAAATCATTGCTGCAAAAAAGCTGATTGCAAGTACAACCTGAAGGATTCGGTATACAAACGCATGCCTTACTTCGATATGATCCGCATTTTTTAAAAACATGGGCAGATAATAGTCCTCCTGATTTTTTCCTATTCGATCAAGCTGTCCTTCTATCCGTTTCCTTCCCGCAGCATTTTCCTCAAAATATGCCTGCTGCCGTTCCCATTGCCTGAAATCCCGTCCTTTTCCTGCCGTATGAAGCCTCTGGTAAAAAACCTGCTCTCCGATAAAGCATCCCGTTTTGTTTAATCGAAAAAACACTTCGTCCATTTCCAAATCATTCCAGGTAAATTCATCCATGCCGTCTAAGAGACTGTCTTTTGTTTCCTCGTAATAAATTTTAATTTCATCCAAAAAACGCCTGCTGCGTTCCTCATCTCTTTCTCGCATAAAGATACCGGTCCTTTCTCCTCTTTTTCATTACAAAAACGGCAAATCCGACAATCCCGATATAACCTGCCGCACACATAGCCAAAAAAGGCGCAAATCCAATCCGCGTTCCTCCCAGGACAATGGAAAGAAACGTATATATTTCTATTACAAGGCTTAGTCCGATCCCTCCGGCGGACGCCACCGCGGTAATTTCATCCATATAGCACCGGAAGCGGTAGTCCAGCCACTGATACATAATCAGTCTCATACCGAACACACAGATTACGGAGAGCCACAGATAGCTAAATAAAAACGTCTTTCCGCGGAAATCCACGGCAGCCGCCCCCTGCCATTCAACCGGTATCTTTTCCGGAAGCTGCGGATAAACGATTATGGTAAGCAGAATCTGAACGGCAAACAATCCCCAGACAAGAATTTTGCCCCAGTAACGGCCCAAAACCGATAAACTGTCTTTTAACAATCCTTCCTTTTCTTCCGGCAATTCTTCCGGAATAGAAAACTCCCCAAAATTTACCGGTTTCCCGGAAAGAAGATGCCTGCAAAAGCGGATTGCCGCCCCTGTCTTTTCCTGCTGCCGCTCTAACGACTGAAGCTGATCGATTAAGACTTCGTTCAAATCCTCTTTTCCCTGTATCAGCAATCGTATCGACTCTACCGAAACGCCTAATCCTCGTAAAAATATAATTTTCTTAAGCGTTTCCACATCCTCTGCAGAATAGTTTCGATAATCGTTAAGCGGGTTTCTTTTCGGGAAAATCAGACCTTCTTTCTCATAGAAACGTATGTTTGCCCGCGTGATACCCAGTTGATCTTCTACATCTTTAATCGTCATACTTTCCTCCTGCCTTTCCTGACAAAAATAATATCCGATCTCGATCGTTTTCGTTTTTTATACGGCATAAAGCCGCTTTACAGTCAAGTATTTTTTCGTTTTTTTCTGTTTTTTTCTGTAAAACATGTTTTTCCAAACAGCGGTTGACACGACAAAGCTGATATTAGTAAAATAACTTTAACATATATTTTAATAAGAAAGCAGAACTATTTTTTCACAAAGAAACGAGATCACACTGCACAGAAGGAGGAAACGATGGATAACCTTTACAGCAACGGGCTGCTCTATGATATGACCTATGACGCAGATATGGACAGCCGCGTAAAAAAATATTGGGAGCATGTTTTGGATGGCTGCGATATTAATACAATACACGACTGCAGTATTGGAACCGGACAATTAACGCTTGCGCTTGCCATGATGGGCTACGAGCTTTCCGGCTCGGATCTAAGCGAAGAAATGCTTGAAAGCTGTAAAAACAATGCCCTATCGCGCGGGCTGAACATTCCTTTAAAAAAATGTGATTTCCGATGTCTGACCGAAACTTACGACTCTGCCTTTGACTGCGTTTTAAGCACCGGAAATTCCCTTCCCCATGTGACAAATGAGGATATAAAAACGGCATTGGCTGAGATGGATCGTCTGGTTGCGCCTTCGGGCTATTTATATCTGGACACCCGCAACTGGGATAAAATACTGCGGGATCATCAGCGCTTCTTTTTCTATCATCCCTGGTTTTTGGAACAGGAACGAATTAATCTCACGCAGGTGTGGGATTATAACAGCGACGGAACTATGACCTTTAACCTGCTTTATACGTTTGAAAAAGATCAAAAGCCCTACAAAAAAGAAATCAGCAGCGTCACTTACTATCCGATTTCCGGCGCCCTGCTTGAACGTTTTCTTACGGATATGGGCTACCGGATTTTGAAAAAAGAACCTCACTTTCAAAATGCAGCAATAGAAGACTGCGATTGGTATTATATACTTGCCAAAAAGGAAGCACGCAATGATTGAAAAAATGAAAACGGAAGCGTTCGGACAGATATTCTCTATAATGGAAGAAAGTTTTCCGAAAGACGAATATCGTCCTTTTGCAGAGCAGCAAGCCCTGCTCCGCCATCCCGGATATCAGATTTATATCCTCCCGGAGAAAGAAACCGAAATCATAAAGGCTTTTGTCGCCGTATGGCGTTTTACGGAACTTACATTTATCGAACACTTTGCAGTCAATCCGGCCTTTCGCAATCAGGGATTGGGGACTGTAATGTTACAGGAATTAAAACACCTTATTACGGGGCGGATCTGCCTGGAGGTCGAGCCCCCGGAAAATGATTTATCCCGCAGACGCATTGCATTTTATCAGAGAAACGGATTCTTTTTGAATCAAATGCCCTATATTCAGCCTGCCATTTCAAAAGGGAAAAAACCGCTGCCTCTTTTTATTATGACGACAGACGGTCCCGTCACAGAACGGGAGTTCCTGGAAATAAGAACTCTTTTATATAGAGATGTTTATCATGTCAGTAAAGAGGATACCGGCAATACTATCGTCACTATAACTAATCCGTTTGTAAAATCTGAAAACAGCGGATAATGATTAAAACAAGGAGGTATCTTATTTGAATCCAAAGCTAAAAGAAAAAATTCAGGAATCACTGTCCGCCGTTTTGCCGATTACCGGAATTGTCCTGGTTTTAAGTATCTTTCCGGTACCGCTGAAAATCGGCCCCATCGTTATGTTTTTCGCAGGCGCAATTATGCTGATTCTGGGAATGGGAATGTTTCAGCTCGGCGCGGAAATGGCAATGAGTCCGCTTGGAGAGGGTATCGGTATTCAAATGTCTAAGTCACGGAAAATCTGGTTAATAGCCGTTATCGGACTTTTGATGGGAGCGCTGATTACCATTGCGGAACCGGATCTGCAGATTCTATCCAATCAGGTCCCTTCCATTCCAAATATGACCTTGATTATGACCGTTGCAGCCGGAGTAGGCATCTTTCTTGCCGTCGCTATCCTGCGTATTGTATTAAAAATTGATCTTTCTATTCTATTAATGATCCTTTATGCGGGGCTGTTGATTTTCTCCTTTTTTGTTCCGAAAGAATTTCTTGCCGTTGCGTTTGACTCCGGCGGCGTTACCACAGGCCCCATTACCGTACCGTTTATTATGGCAATGGGTGTCGGTCTGTCTGCCGTCAGAGGCGATAAAAATGCTGCGAACGACAGTTTTGGTCTTGTTGCACTTTCCAGTGTCGGTCCGATTCTGGCCGTAATGATACTCGGATTTTGTTACTCGCCAAAAGACGCCGTATATACGGCATCGGAACTGGCATCCGTTGTTACCATGCGTGATGTTGTTCGTGCATTTGCCCTTCAGATACCGCTGTATGCGAGAGAAGTTTTTGTTTCGATTTTACCGATCGCTCTGGTATTTTTAATATTTCAGCTACTCAGTCATCGATATCAGAAAAGACAAAGAAAGCGTATAACTGTCGGTTTTCTTTATACATACCTCGGACTTGTTCTGTTTCTCTGCGGCGTAAATGTGGGTTTTGCTCCGGTCGGTACGCTGCTCGGAAAAGATCTTGCAGGTTCCGCGCAAAAGTGGCTTCTTGTGCCGATCGGAATGCTAATCGGTTATTTTATCGTAAAAGCCGAGCCTGCCATTCAAATATTAAACCGGCAGGTACAATCGGTGACGAATGGAATGGTCGCCGCAAAAACGATGAACCGATGTCTTTCTGTCGGAGTCGCAGTCAGTATCGGACTATCCGTTTTACGAATCCTGACCGGCATTCCGATTCAATGGATTGTCATTCCCGGTTACATCATAGCGCTGATGCTTTCAAGATTTGTACCCAAAATCTTTGTAGGTATTGCTTTCGACTCCGGCGGGGTAGCCAGCGGTCCCATGACCTCAACGTTTCTTCTGCCGCTTTGTATCGGCGCATGTGAAGCGCTGGGAGGCAATATTATGACTGACGCCTTCGGCGTAGTAGCATTGGTTGCCTTGACGCCGCTTATTGCCGTTCAGATTATGGGACTGCAATACAGACTGAAGATGAAAAATCAGGAAAAAATTACCAAACCGGATGCTTTGCTGCCGGATGACAGTGATGAGATTGTAGAAATCGAGGAGGAATAACTTTTATGAATCCAAATGAAAAGAAGGCGCCGCTTCGTGCGCTGCTTCTTGTAACAAGCCCAAAGCTCTCTAAAAAGGCCGTCGACATGTTTCATCGCGGAGCTATCCCAATCTTGTATAAATGGACTGCTGTGGGAACCGCCCCGAGTGAAATGATTGATATTCTGGGACTTGGCAGCCCGGATAAAAGCGTACTGCTTACAATACTGCCCAAGCCCTTTGCGGACGAAATGCAAAAAAAATTAAAAAAAGAATTGAAACTCGGTGCAATTGACAGCGGAATTGCCGCTACTCTGCCGCTGTCAGGAGCCAATAATTTGATTATACGTATGCTTGAGGGATTTTGCGGCAATGTAAACGACATACCGGAAAGAAAGGAAGAAACAGCAATGGCAGAATCAAAATATTCGCTGATCGCAGCGGTTATCAATCAGGGTTACAGTGAAGAAGTTATGGATGTGGCACGCGCAGCAGGTGCAGGCGGCGGGACAGTTGTTCACAGCAGGCGTATCGGAAATAAAGAAACGCTTGGTTTCTGGGGAATGAGTATACAGGAAGAAAAAGAAATGCTCTTTATTGTAACCGAAAATGAAAATAAGTTAAAAATTATGCAGGCAATCGGAGAAAAATGCGGAATGCACAGTGAAGCAAAGGGCATTCTTGTCTCGCTTCCGATTGAAAACGTAATCGGACTTGATGATTAATTTCATTATAAAAAAGGCTGTTATTGAAACAGCCTTTTTATTATAATTTTTATCGTCTATTCACCCGGAACATCTCTGTCATATTTTTTAATACTTTTGCCTGCTGGCTTAACTGTTCGCTGGTTGCAGCGCTCTCCTGCGCCGTTGCGGAATTTGTTTGAACGACACCGGAAATTTGACTGATTTGTTCCTGAATCTGGCTTACGGAATCAGCCTGACTCCGTGCCGCATCGGCAATCCAATTGGTTGTTTCCACAATTTCGCCTGAACCTGTCACAACCTCCATCAACTGATCCGCCGTCTCGCTGGCAATCAACGTTCCATGCTTCACTGCCTTAATAGAACGCTCGATTAACGCAGCAGTAGACTTTGACGCTTCCGAACTTTTTCCCGCAAGCTCCCGTACCTCTTCTGCAACAACCGCAAAACCTTTACCGGTTTCTCCGGCACGAGCCGCTTCTACTGCAGCATTCAATGCAAGTATATTCGTCTGGGATGAAATATTCTCTATTGTATTAATAATCTTTTCAATTTCATTGGAGCGATCGTTAATTTCCTGCATCGCCTGGATCATTTCCTGCATTTTCTGATTGCTTTCCGATAGCTTCGCGCTGACAACGTCTACCTTCTGGCTAGCCTGCATTGCATTTTCCGCCGTTTTTTCGACCTGTCTGGAAATTTCATGTATATTATTATCCAATTCGTCTACCGCGCTTGCCTGCTCGACCGCTCCCTGGCTTAATGCCTGAGAACCGACAGACATTTGTTCGGAACCATTCGATACAAAATCTGCGCTTTCTACTATTTGCGACATAGTAGTATTCAGTCTGTTAAGTATATCGTCCAGTGATGCTTTAATCGATGTAAAATCGCCTACATAGTCCTGCTTTGTTGTTACTGTTAAATCACCCTGAGAAATAGATTCCAAAATAGCGGAAATCTCTCCTATGTATCCCCTTAAACGATGAATCGTGTTTTCAAATACGCCTGCCAAAAATCCAATCTCATCGTTAGAACGAACGTTAACCACCATATTCTGCTGATTGCCAAGTCCAAGATTTCCCTGTTCCATTGTCTGAGCCAATTTGGTAAGTCTTCCCAGCGGTTTTGAAACTACAATTCGAATATATCCGGCAAACAGAATCATACTGACAATTACTAAAATCACTCCGACTGCACAAGCCGCTATCACCGTATTGCTGATTTGCGCGGAAGCTTCTTCCATAGAGATACCGGCAAAAATCAAACCGTCAATCTTCCCGTTTTCGTCCTTAGTGGGAACATAGGAACAAAGATGATCTATACCTAAAATCTTTGCGTTTCCCACATAAGACTGACCATCTTCAAGTATAATCTTTGATAAGTCATCTGTCAGCTTTGTCCCGACCGCTCTCTCTCCGTTTTCCTGAATAATCGTCGTATAGGCGCGTTCATCTCCACGGAAGATTGTAAATTCACAACCCAATTGTTTTTTTAATTCGTCTAAGATCTGATTGATATCTTCTGAGCCCGAATAATTTCTCAATTGATACTCCAAAACATTTGTTCCGTTAACGCACTGCCCTCGCAGCAAATTCATCGTAAGCTTATAAAACATCGTAACACATAAGATAACAACAACTGTCATACTTACCCACATTAAGCCCACAACTACAACATTCAATTTTCGTCCGAGATGCAGCATTCTTCTGTTTTTCATATCAATTACTCCGTTATATTATATTTTTTTGTGATTTATCTATATTTCTTATTGGTTAATATAAAGATAACAAAGAAAAGCCATTTTACAGACAAAAAAACGGAAACCCCTATAATGTGATTTCCTGTTATTTTTAACAAATGAGGCATCGGGGATTCAAACCCCCGGACAACTTGATCAAAAGTCGAGTAATTAATGCCCATTCTGTCTGCGTTTAAGTCCACTTTGCGGACATTCTTATTTTATTCATGGATAATCACTATAATTTTGTCTTTATAAAAAGCTTTTGGAATACAATACGCTAATATATGCTCTGATTTCCCATATCGATAATATAGCAGAATCTTCCCTTTATGGCAAGTCGATTCCGGCACTTTTTTTTAACAGTCCTTCCTGACAAAAATCATAGTTATGATGCCATTCTTATTTACTCACTTTTGGGAAAAGCGCTCCCATTGTAGAACGGTTAAAATATATTGTATATTATGGCATACCACTATCAAAATCTGCGCCTGCTCCAACATATCATACAGATCCTTTGCTTTAATTTTGGGCATGTCCCCTTCCGCTGCCTCGTTTCCGTCTAACCGGACGGTGCAGCGGTTCCTTGCATAATAAAGGTTCAGGCAAGCGTCCCGTCCGTTTTCCTGTGAAAAAATTCTCAGCCAGTTCGAAAAAAATGTATAATTTATTTAGAAAGGCAATCAGACGCAAGTTCCGATTTGCCCTCAGTATGAAGATTATAAAGAATAAGCATCCACACTTTAGACGGTTGGGATGCTTATTTCTTTTTATGATTATCTGTGTAAGATAGAGCCGCAAATATTACAAGTAATAATTTAAAATTACATACACTATTTCGATCTGTCTCTTCTCTTCTCTTTTCTGTACCTTTTTAATTCAATATATCTGAAACCGCTTGCACCCTTCCGGGACATATATTAAAGTAGAACTGAAAAAGGGAAAGCCAGAGAAGCGGCTCTGCCCTTTGATGATAAAGCTGACTGATAAGGGCCACGATGAACGTACAGAATAAAAAGAAAACCTGATATGTAATCAGAGGGCTTTTCTTGCGCCGCCGATCTTCTGTCTGAAATCTTCCGATCGGCGCTTCTTTTTCCGCTTCCGCTCCGGCGTCTGTTCCGGTACTTTCTGCCGTTTCCGCCTCCGTTTCCAGGCAGCTCTTTTCTTCTGTTTTTTCCTGAGACCATGTATCTCCGTCCTGCTTTACTGCATACGGTTCCTGATCCGGTTCCGACAACTCTTCAAAATAGATTTCCCCGATATCCATGTCATAGTGTAATTTATAAATTAATGACGCAAAAAGTCTAGCCTAAATGTATAAATAGCTGTTAAATCCCACTTCTCCTTTTCCCGAATTGCATTTGTATATATATTTTCTATCATTACTGAATAGAGTCTTAGCTGCTATTACATACATTTTATTGTCAGCTTTCTGTATCTTCAGAATTAAAAATATCTAATATCTTTTTTATATCAGACGTAATTATGACGTTCTTATACATACTAAAGAAAGCATCATATACTTCACAAAAATAATTATAGTATAATATCTTAATTTGGTGTAACAATGGATTCATCTTTGCATGTTCGAATACATAATTTACAATATTATTGTACGCCTCTCCTTCTACATACTTATTATATAATCTTTTATAGTCTGGCTTCTCTAACATATTTATTTTAATTAACATAGAGCAAATTTTTTTATTTATTTTCCTCATTGCAGTACTTTCCCAGTCATTATCACCAACTCTCATTTTTACCTGTTCTATTTCCAGTGGGAAAAGTAACTGATATTCTTTGTTCAACAAAGTAATATCCGATGAATTACAATTTATTCTCAAATACTTCCAATAGTCATCCATTTCATTTAGTTTAGATTTAAATGCCGAAACCAATTCAACATTTCTTTTTAAAGTATCAAAATCGTCCCTAATCTGAACTAGATTTTTTCCATTTATAGGAAATATCATCTGGCAGCATCCTATCTCGGACATCCTACCCCTTTTGATATGTAACACACTATTTCTGTTTTTCTCTAATCCCAAATAGCGGTATCCACTCCAAACAGTAGTACTAAATCGTGACACATGTTTCTGTTCGTACTTCTCAATCATTCTTTCAAAAACAAGATATTTCATATTACGGTCAAAATATACAGTATCACATATCTCTGGGTCTAATATATTCAACCTTTGATCTCCATTTTCTGAACTAAAAATAGCCATTGTTGGTACATTACTAAGCAACCATCTGATAATATGCATGATCTTCCTGACTTTGTTTTTTTGAATATCATCTTCGTAATTATAAATTGAAGAATCAAAAAAACTCTCTTTAAATTTTTCAACTTCATTCATAATTTCTTCGCGCTTTTCATGTGACGATGTACATCGTAATTCTTCAAGGTTATTCTTTAAAACATTATGGCAAGAAGTAATATCAATTACATATTCATTCCAAAAATGACTATTATTTTCGCGAATAGAAAAAATTGCAAATTTTCTCTCAACATTAATTATATCTAATATAGTCACTTTTTCGTTTTCAAATAAATAACCTTCTTTTTGAGAGGAACTACTTTGTCCGTCAAATATACAATTATCATTTTCAACTGTAAAAGATTCTTTTTTATATGAATTATATTCTTTAAATTTCCATATTGGTATACTAAATAATGTAGATTTATTACCAAGTTTATCAATACTGTTTTTATCAATCATATTTAAATCATTAAGAATTTGAGATAGCAAAGTATTCCACTTACTAATTTTATTACTATTTTCTGTACTAAACAGCTCATACCTCTCACTTACCATTGCATAATAAATTAATGCTGCTATCGAAAGAAGTTTTTCTTCTGCCTTGTTTAGGGACTCCTCATCAGAAGAAAATAACGATTCCATAATCCCTTTTTTAACCCGATCAAATAATTTCTGTACTTCAATTTTTTCTTTGTCTTTTCCATTTTTATTTGGGTTCTCTTCTACAATATCAATTATAGTAGTGCCATAAAATTTCAAAGCATTACGCACCGTAATGAGAATTTTCTGATAAACCGTTTCCAGCTCCTCATCGCCCTCTTTTGAAAATCCATTTCGGTTCAATTTCAGTAACCTGCTATTTAGCGTATCCTTTAAGTCAATATATTCAATTAAATTTGCATCCTCTTTAAAAAATTTTTCTGCAACTTTAATTCCCTTATAATATATTTTTATGCCGTCGCCGTGATGAAAGCTCTCATCTATATTGATTTGTTCACGCATAGACAAAATACGGTCAATACCCATACATGCATATGCATTACATTCATGATTCCAGACATATAATTTTATTTTATCCGGGTCAAAAAAATACATATCGCCATTGGAATCATTTTTAATATACCACTCTGGATTTAATCCATATGCCCACGAAACAGGAAATCTGTTTAATGACTTATCCTCTTTTATATCTCTATTATTTATATGAACAGTCATTCCTGTCTCTCTGAATTTTTTTGTAAACAAATCATTATAAATAAAATCTTCTCTTACGTCAAAACAAGGATCAATAATCCACAAACCAATTGGAAACAACGGTTCTCCAACCATTTCCCCCAGATAAAAAGCCATCTGCTTTATGAGTTCCCTTGTATGGCGAAGCATTTGCATATTATCATATCCCTTTTCAAAAGGATCCGTACCGTTCCAGGTTTCCGGGCTTTCATTATGAAGTTTTTTCTTACTATAAGGAACAAAGACCTCAAATCGTGTACCACAATAGGGTTCTTCTTTATCACCATCTTTATGTTCTGTTAGCATTACATTGATATAACCGTCCATCTCATTACTTCTGGGATAAAAAGTGATCTCATAATTTTCATCTTTACGCGTATATGTCTTCGCTCGTAATATTTTACTCACCAAGAACACAGATTGAAGTCCTATACCAAATGTACCCGTTGGCCGCAACCATTTAGGCATTTTTTCGACTTCTGCTTTTCTTTTTTCATAGCTGGTTCCAACTTTAGCAATCTCATTAATATCCTTTGCACTTATTCCTGTCCCATAATCCCTTATCCCAACCAGAACTCCACATTCAAAATCAAAAAAACCATCTTTTAATTGATCATAATCTTCTTTTGAAAATTCAGTGATTTTATCATCTTTCTTTTTCACAACTTTAAATTCAATTTCTACCGGATACTGTTCCGGAGAAAGAATTTTCTTTACGTCATCCGGACTCAGGCTTATGTCAATCTCTACATTTTGATTTCTTCGGTTCTGCCGCTTGCAGTCTCTAAAATACTGGAGCTTTGTTGCATCTATAGCATTCTGCAATAATTCTCTTAAAAAAACAAAATTTTCATCTGTGTAAATATTATTGCCTTCCAATAAATGAAACGCTTTATCCTGTGAAATTTCAAATTTACTCTCAACTAATTCCTCCGGTATTCTTTTACCCTTTAACAACAACTCAGTTCGATCCAAACTAGGGAGTCCTATATTTAATTCCTTTGGACGTATTACAGACCAATGGTAAGAAATATTTTTCAGTATCGTCTTGATACTGTCACATTCCTTCCTAACAAGGCGTAATTCATCCTGATCTTTACAATCCGCACAAATAGATATTTTTTGATTTGTAATTCTCAGCCTGCGAATTGCCTTATGTTTTCCATAATGCAGTTCAGACGTTTTGGGAATTTCGCCCAGATACTCTTTTGTTAATGGATGAAAACGGTTATTATCCATATCTAAAGCATCACCCAGTTGTAGTAAAATCGCGATAAACCTGGGATGCACATAATCATGTGCGAATCCGGAATCTTCCTGATGCAATTCAAATACAGCCTCAAAATCCCATTTTGTGTGCGTATTAGCACAATTGGCAATAATATAAAATAACCTACTTGGAATTTCTATCGCTGAAAAGCCTATTCCAAGCTTCTCTGGTGAATCAATCCATTCTTTTAACTTCTTACTTGATATATCACCATGCTCTTTTCTGCGAAACTCAGCCAATAAATATGTAATAGCATATGAAATTTCCAATTTTTTCTGTAATAGCTTTTTGTACTCTTTTTTCTCAACTCTACTTTCTACATCGCTACACTCCCGAAGTAAAATTTCTGCATATTTAGACATTTCGCTCGTACCTGTTAAACGCACTTCCTCAATAAATTTATGAAACTCAGTATTATTTATTATATCTATTTTATCATCATGTGTAATACACATACCTATATCATGAATATATACGGTATGCAAAATCAAAAAACAGTCAGTTGCAGACAATAACTTTACATTTTCTTCTCCCAGAAGCATTTCTATATTATGAAGTATTGCTTCTGAATGTGTCGCGTCGTGCATGCTATAAGATGGAAAGGAAGGCATAATTAACTGTTGTACATGCATTAGCCATCTTTTATTATGATTCCATTCATGCCACAAAATATCATGACGCTCTGTATGATCCTTACATTCTGTATACGCTTTCAACTGCCTTTCAATTGTAAACGAGATATGACACTCCTGCTTTTCTCCCAATGTTCTTTCCTCCACATTCTTTATTTTTCGTTTATTATTGTAAAAGTTCTTCTTTTGTAATCTATTTTATATCTACAATTATAGTTATTTTTATTTCTTCTGTAAAGTCTCACTTTTTTTCCTTTAATAGCAATTATTATTACGATCTTTGTAAATAACATTACTATATTATAAATATAATAGTATATACTATTTTAATTAGTAATAAATCACCCTTGAAACAAGTAACAAAATCTGTTACACTTATATCAGCCAAAAGAATACAGGAAATATATTACAGTTTTGTGGTAGCCCCGCATACGTATGAAAATTTTTTCTGTTACTCTGGCCATCCTGTCTCTGCCGTACAAGGGCGGTGGAAAACAGGGTTTACTACAAAAGATAAATGCATGAAAAGTACAAAAGACAGGAAAAAGGGGGAGTGATTTTGGTCGCTCCCCCTTTTCCTGTCTTTCGGTTTACCTGTACTGGCTTATTGTAAAAAGTCTGATATTTTTCTTAAATTCCTCCACTTTCGGGAAAACAGGTATGTCCGAAGAAATTTCTTCCTTATTCGAAAAAATACCACCTGATCTGGAACTCCAAAGACGTTGTCCGGAACTTCACGCCATATTGGCGCGAATTGGACCGCCTTCTTTTTTGGGATCCCTCCCTTTTTCCCGGAGGACGTTGTTTTAGAGTTTTTCCAGCTCCGCCGCATCAAGGCTGCTGATGCAAACTTCTGCCATATAGTAATCCATCCTAACACGGAAAAGCATTCCTATCGTCATTCGGGCCTCCTGTTTCCTGCCACGTTCAATTCCCTGTTCTTTTCCCTGTTTAATTCCCTGTTCCAGCCCTTCCTCATAAATGCCTGCCCCAAGCCCTCTAAACATGTTCTTTATCTTCGGATATTCCGCGTCTTTGTACTCTTCTTCTCCCGGAGCACACCTTCATAGAGCTCCCTCAGCTCCACTGCGTCAAGACTGCCGGTACACTCCTCTACCATATGGTAATCCGCCCCTGCGCGGAAAAGCTTTTCTGCCATCATCCGGGCCTCCTGTTTCCTGCCACGTTCAATTCCCTGTTCTTTTCCCTGTTTAATTCCCTGTTCCAGCCCTTCCTCATAAATGCCTGCCCCAAGCCCTGTCATATGCTCCACCTCCTGTCTGATCGTCGGATTACTTTCTACATTTGTATACTCTTCCATTTTTTCGATCTCTCCCGCAAACACCGCGCGCAGGAAGTCAAATATCTTTTCCCTGCTTTCCCCACCCCTGCGGATGAGGATGACGTTCAGCAGGTCAAAATCCGCCTCTGGCTCTTCACAGATCCCGATTAAGTCTTCCCTTTTCACAGAATAGCCTGTCGCCGTATCCCGCAGCTCCGGCGGGACGTTCCTGTTGCAGATCCAGATCGAGTACACCTTCTCCAGCGCCGCATAATCCGCCGTCTCCGTCAGCCGTCCCAGCTGCGCGCTCAGTTCCCGCGCCGCGTAATACAACGCACGTTTTATAACCGGATATGCCGGCCTCCCCGGCCGATAATCATTCTGCAGCTCCAGGTTAATGTGCAGATGCACGCATAGCTTCGCGTCAGACAGCCGCGGATTTACCGACTTAAAATGCACGTCATAGCGGATCAGTTTTTCCGTTACGGAAGAAAGCTCCGTCGGCAGCCCTTCCACACTGACCGGGAGATCCTCCACCGGCACGTCCCCGATCGTGTCCGCCTCAATATACCGCATGACCTCCTCCACAGTGCAGCCCTCATACTCCGGCACAACCATCTGCAGAATGGGTGCAAGGATTTCCCGGTTCTTAAAAAGCCTCCTGCAGGCCTCGTCATATTCCCTGCCCTGCGCTGATGCATAGAAATCAATCTTCGTTTCATCCCTCATACCGTTTCTCCTTCGTCTTCTTTTATTATACTAAAAAGTTTTCTTTTTTCAACGCTTCCTACCGTTTTTTCTGCATCACGGCACGAATGATACTCCATTCGGCAGAACAATAGGATAAACTGCAGCCTGTACCCGCTATCCCTTCTATGTCATGGATGAGGATCTCTTCATAAAATTCCATAAGCAACATCCTTTCTGTAAACGAAAAAAGCCTCGGCTTCTACAAGGAGAATACAAAAACCGAGGCAAGAGATAAGCGGTTCCATATTCAGTTATATTCATGCTACCATAGCAGAATGGACATCCCGACGATTCTATTTCTTCCAGGGTGATGTCCTCATCCGGCTGCACAAACTGCTTGGCATATCCGGCAAGCTGCTCATTGCCTAGAACCTGTCAGCAGATCGCTATTACATTTAAGCAAATTATGAAAATGGCTGTTACCGACAATTACGTCGGTTCTGGAATGTACGATATGATATGCTCCGACAGAAATTTACCCAAATACATCCGGACAGAAAAAAGGGCGGTGACAGAACTGGAAAAGAACGCTATTTCATATGCTGACTTCACGGATCGTGAAAAAGCTTTTGTTTATCTCATCTACTCATGCGGCTTACGACGTGGAGAGGCTTTGGCCTTGTCAATTTTCGATTTTTCATTTGAAAGGGATAAATCTGTCTCGATTACAAAAGCTCTTATTTTTGACGGTAACGCCTCAGAAATAAATCCTATGCCAAAAACGGATCACGGATTCCGTAAAATCCCTGTGCTGGAAAGCACTGCAGCCTTTCTAAAAAAGTATATGGCAGTACTCAAAGGTTCTCATCTGTTTACCTGTGGTAATGGCTCTCTGATCACACCCTCCTATCTCCCCTTCCCTGTTACGCCGTCTGCTTCGGCGGCTTGAGCGGCTGAATAGCCAAAAGTAACTATTTAAGTTACTTTCTTTGCAAAAAAAATGTCCATAGGATTACTTATACGTAATTTGTCAATCATAATCTGAATTTCATCACTTCCAAAAACCCCCTTTTGCATACGTATATAAAATGTTTTAGGCGTTACACCTATCATCTTTGCAATATCAGTCTGAGACTTTTTTTTTTGCAAAAATTCCACGAAGTTCATCCGTATTAACCAAACAAGCCCCTCCTTTCTGTTGGTAACTTATTAAGTTGCCCAAATTATAACATCTTTTAGTAACTTGTAAAGTTATTTTTTTATTGACTTGTAACTTTTTTATGGTATATTAAGGCACAAATCGAACTGGAGGTTTTACATGTGACAGTTGGCGATAGAATAAGAAAACACCGAGATCTATTAGGAATATCTCAAACAGATTTGGCAAGAAAAATTAATATTCCAAAGCAGACATTATATAAGTATGAAATGAATATTGTAACCAATATACCCTCCGATAAGCTTGAAAAGATTGCCGAAATTCTTAAAGTCTCTCCCGGCTATCTTATGGGATGGGAAAATGAAGAAAAAATTGCTGACAATTTATATTCTGTTTCTTAATCTGCGAAACTACAGCAACTTATAGATATAGTAAAGGATATGACTTCAAATGATTTAGATAACATTATCAATTACGCTGAATTTATCAAAAGCAAGGATAAGAACGATTAATCGTCCTTCTCCCTTTTATATTTTTCACTTAAAAGATAAATAATTATAAAGTACCTTTCATTATACAATTCCTTTAATCCATCATTAATCATTTGAATATACTGTTCTTTTTCCATACTGCCGCTCTCCAATTTAATTTTATCTGTAGTTTTAATTGTAAATGGCGGCGCGCGCTTTTGATGTTTTTATTTTAACAGTAATTTTAAAAAATCAAGGATTTCAGTCAAAGATTGTCAGAATCGGAACGGATTTGTAATAGCAATTTGTTCTTGTAGTTTAATCATCCTCTTTTCTGCTATTTTCGTCCTCTTTTATCGTAAATAATTCCGTTATATCTACGCCAAGCACGCGGGAAAAAAGATACAGCTCTACAAGGTTTGGGCAGCGTATTCCTTGTAATATACGATATATCGTCCGCACACTGATGTTCATATGCGGCGCAATATCTTTAGGAGTAAGCCCTTTTTCGTCCATAATTTTTTGAATATGAATTATAATCATAAGAGTAGTATATTACATTTCCCCAGAAAGTAAATGGGAATTAATGGAATAATTTTTCGAAGTTAAGAAATTTTCAAATCATTCTTATCAATCTTTTGCAAAATATTTCCAGAAACTTTTTATATTTACTATTTGCACAATATAATATATACTTTATTTATCGGCGTTCTATTTTAAAAATAGTTTATAGCGTCTTCTGTAAAAAATCGTTATTTGCAAAATCAAAAATAGGCCGCTATAATAATTTACTAAAAGGAGAAAATTTATGAAAAGGAAAACAAAAGCAATCGTATCAATTTTACTTACAACAGCAATGTTGTTTATAACAGGCTGCGCTCAGCAACCGGCCTCGAATGATTCCGCAGAAGTCGAAACTTTAAAAAAGCAAATCGAAGCTTTGGAATCTGAAAACAAAGAACTGAAAGAACAGCTTGGAAGTATGCCTGAATCAACACCTTCCGAAGCAGTTCCCTCAGAATCTGAAAATGAACAACAGGGAACACCTTTGAATGTTGGGGATACAATCACAACAGACTATGCAGAAATTACTATAAATAAAGTTGAGCTTACATATGATGTCCTCCCTGACGATACGTCAGGATTTTACACACATTATGCGGCAGAAGCTGGAAGCGTTTATCTACATATAGACGCAGATATTAAAAATCTTGGAAAACAAAATCTCCCCTGTGATGATCTGGCCCTGGTAACGGCTGATTATAACGGAGGTTATACATATTCTGGCTTTGCAGTTCCAGAAGATAGTACTACCGGATTCACATATGCTAATATAACAAGCATAAAACCATTAGAAACAATGGGAGTACATTTTCTATTCAATTGTCCACAGGAAGTGGCAGAAAGCAGCAATCCACTATTTATTACATTTGAACCATCAAATTCTACGGACAGTTATATAATTACAGTTAGATAGTTGATTAACAATACAAAGACCGCCCCTGCGCCAACAGGAACGGTCTTTCACACATCCGAAGATGCATAGAATATTTAACAAAAATACTATAACATTTTCGGGAGCAGCCTGCAAGCGATTATTAAAAATTATTTGATAATCGTCCGGCTGTTATTTTTATACCCATAAATAAAAACATGATAGCCAAAGGAGGACTGTCTATTTGGAAAATACAAAAAGAGACCGGACGGAAGGTATGCTACAACTGTTATGATAGGTATAAAGCGGATGGCCGGCCAAACAATGTCTTTCTGTCTGCAAAAACCGAAAAAGCCTTAAGCGACAAAATTGTCGAATTAAAAATGAAGTTAAAAAGCGGGGAAATGACAAAACAATCCGATATGCTTTTACGAGATTATGCAAAAAGCTGGTTAAATACATACAAAGCCTCTGCCGGAATCAACACAAAAGCCATGTACGATAATGCGGTAAATAAACACATAATACCAGAACTTGGGCATCTTCCTCTTGATAAAATTGTACGATCGGACATCCAGAAACTTATTAATGATAATCAGGAACACCCGCGCACCTGCGAAATTATCAAAATGACACTTGTTCAGCTATTAAACAGCGCCGTAGACGATAAGCTGATCCATGAAAACGTTGCAAAAAAGGCAACCGTCCCAAAGCGGCACAAAGCAGAGAAAAGAGCATTGACGGAGTTGGAAAAGAAAGCGCTCAAAGAAGCTGATTTTACCATACAGGAAAAAGTCTTTGTTATGTTATTGTTTTATTTTGGATTGCGCCGCGGCGAATGCCTTGCTCTTACCAAAGCCAATATTGACTTAAAGAAAAAGATTCTAACAGTCAATAAGACAGTCGTGTTTGATAAAAACACACCCACAATCAAGGACGGAGTAAAATCCGACGCCGGGAACCGCATACTGCCTATCCCAGAGCGCGTAGAACCGTTTTTAAGGGAGTTTTTGCGGTCGGTCGATAGTTTACCTTTTTAAAGGAAAAACCACAGAAACGCTTTCTAAGACACAGTATGTAAAGATGTGGGGACGTATTATTAAAAAAATGAATGCTTCTGTCACTTCGGATAAAGAAAAGTCAATCGGAGCCGAACCGATCACCAGCCTTACCGCCCACATCTTCCGGCACAATTACTGCACTATGCTTTATCAGTCAGAAAAAAGCTGTAGAACTGATGGACCATTCCGATATTAAAATGATAATGGAAGTATATGCACATCTGGACGAAAAAAAGAGTCCGTAACGGAAAAACTGGATAAGGCCATTGCGCTATAATCTGCTATAATTTTGCTATAGAAAAACAGATAGAAAACAGCATAACCAGACACAAAATAAAATAGCGGGAAACACTGATTTTACAATGTTTCCCGCTATTTTTAACGAATGAGACATCGGGGATTCGAACCCCGGACAACTTGATTAAAAGTCAAGTGCTCTACCAACTGAGCTAATATCCCATAAAATTATTACAAATGCCCAGTTCCGGAATCGAACCAGAGACACGAGGATTTTCAGTCCTCTGCTCTACCAACTGAGCTAACTGGGCACAATGCAATGCATTGAGTTGCGGGAACAGGATTTGAACCTGTGACCTTCGGGTTATGAGCCCGACGAGCTTCCA
>CANPGM010000016.1 GCA_947573605.1 uncultured Roseburia sp.
GATTTTTTCTGAAAGGCGGGGTAGATTTCGGTAACGGTCAGTCTCATTTTATCTATGGAAAGACTTCCTTCCATGGAAAAGCATTCCATTCGGATTCGGGTATCGGGTGTAGGAGCGCTATCCGTTTGTAACATGAACGTTCTCCTTTGACGGTTTCCCTAAATTTTATGAGAAGCGGCACGTACACTATAACAGCAGGAAAAGGACTTACAAACTTTTATAAAAAGACATTTTTCCGGCGCCGGACATGAAAAAAGAGCGGCACTGTGAAAAGTGCCGCCCCAGCTTTGGGACATTTTGTCACAAAGGTTCATCCTTTAATCGTTTTGTGCACAGCTGCTGTCGGGGTATTCTACAAAATCAACAGACCTCTCTACGCCGTCCACCGCTTCAAATCCCGGAACCTTGCCTTCCTCAAAATCCGAAATTTTGTATCCGGGAATTTTACCGCTTTCAATATCTGCAATAATCTGCTCCATCTCCGCCTCGGTACGCATCGGACGTGCAGGCTGAGAAAACAGGTCGTCCGCTCCTTCCGGTGTAAGGCTGAAGTCGAAATTATCAAACTCAGTAAACTGTGTTGACAGAATGCTGCTCTCAAGAGACAGATCGTTGCATGTGCCGTAGGAATCAAACATATATTCGCCATTTTCATCAAGTGAAAATCTCGGTGCAAACATTGGCTGCCCTTCAAAGGTTGTAGTATTACCTTCCTCATCCGTTATACTGTAATCCAACTCCTGCCGGGCAGAAGTCGCAAAGGCCGTAGTCGCCCCAAAAATTAAGAAAAGGGCAAGGCCGAGTGAAACAATGCTGGTTTTCTTATATTTCATAATTGCAGTTATCCTTTCTTCTATTGCATTTTTGCTAAAATTGCTGCACAATGGAGCAAAACCGCTTCGGGTTTCTTCCATGCTGATTAGCGTCCGCGCATACGCCGCCTTTGTGTTTTCCCCGAAAAGCCGGACGACTGCCTCGTCGCAGGACAGTTCAATATCCCGGTTTACGAGAATATACATCGCCCACACCAAAGGGTTAAACCAATGTACGCACAACACCGCAATCAGCACGAATTTTGTGACGCTGTCAAAGCGCCGGATATGCACGTATTCGTGTGCTAAAACGTATTGCATCGCCTTTGTATTTTCCCAGTCGGCAGACGTTGGCATCAAAATCACCGGACGATACATGCCATAAGTGAGCGGGGCAGAAAACCGGTTGGACTGTCGAATAGAAATTGAACGTTTCAGCCGATGGGTATTCAGCCAGTTTTTGAGGAAATCGTTGTTTACCGGCAAGGACGTTTGAAATTCTTGTCTGCACTTCCGGTATGCGATGGCAAAGATGAAAACGCAAGCCAGCGCTCCAACTGCCCAAACAATCGTCCACACAGAAACAGGGCTTGCCGTAACTGTACTATTGCCGGGCATAGCAGCCATTTGCTCTGTTATTTCAAACGGCAGCCTATCAACATTCCGCGGGCCTTCTGCAGGATTTCCTGCGGGCGCATGACTGTCTATCAGCGAATACACGCTAAACGCAGAGGGAATAGAGAACGGGAGCAGCAGCCGCATACCCGCTATTCCCCAAAGCACCAAAAAAGTCTTTTTCGGCAGCAAGTTGATTGCCAGGGCGCGTATCACGATAATTGCCAAAATCATCACAGCCCCCGCAAAGCTCATTTCTAACAGGCTCATTTACACCACCTCACTCCAAGTCACCGACAATCTGTTTCAGCTTTTCGATCTGCGCGGCGCTTAATTTCTTCCGGCCCAGCAAGGCCGCAAACAGCTTGTCAGCGGAGCCGTCATACACCTTGTTAATCAGTTCGTTTGTTTCCGCCTCCTGCACATCCTCTTTTGGTACGAGCGCATGGCACATGAAACCGGGGTCAGAGCGTTCAATCGCGCCCTTTTTGATACAACGCTTGATTAGAGTATAGGTCGTATTGACATTCCAGCCCAGCTCCTCGGTCAGCAGTTTAGCGATATATTTTGCGGGAACATCGCCATCGCGCCAAAGGACAGACATCACTTTCAGCTCAGAGTCGAAAAGTTTAATGTCCATTCCATCACCTCCTTTTAAGACTGTAGTAGTAGCTACAAGCAAATACTACCACAGTCTTAAATCTTTGTCAATACTACTTCGGTCTTAAAATAAACAAGTGCGCTGCCGCAAAAGTGCCATCCATACTTTAGGACATTTTTTCTATTACTGTCTCCTTTTGAACTTTTATCTAATTAGAGTGTGTTTGCTGTAAGCTGTTTCAAACTATCTCCAATATCCTGATATATACAAATAGACTGTTTCCTGATTTCTGCCGGAATATAGGCTTCTGATAGATTGATACATACATAAGCAGCATTGGGATTGCTATCTGTCATTTGCCAGAATGGGTATTTGATAATTCCCGGCGTATTGCCGCCAACGCCCAATTCCAGATATAAAATGTTTAATCCTTTATGACGGCGTATAAAGTCTTGATACCGTTCTGCCGCCGTATGCCAGCCGCTATCTTCAACAAAGGTACTATCTGCCCTTAAATTCATTGACATAGGCGCACCGCATACGGGACAATGGGGGATTAGCCCGGACGGAATACGCATATTTTCCTGTTCGGCAACCATTTTCTTTATAACGGTTTCATTATCATAAGTCTTATCGTGACAAGGCTCCCCGCATTGCCATAACCCATAATCGCCCTGCGTATAAAACAGTCTGTGTTTCTCAAACCCCGCCTTTTGGAAACAGTGGTCTACATTGGTCGTCAAAACAAAATAGTCTTTGTCCCGTACCAGACTGTATAAATCGTTATAAACGGATTTCGGTGCATTTTGGTAACGGTTGATAAAAATGTAACGGCTCCAATACGCCCAGTGTTCCTCTAATGTCTTGTATGGGTAAAAGCCTGCGGAATACATATCCTTAAAACCATATTTTTCTATAAAGTCCGCAAAATGATCTTCAAAGCGTTTCCCGGAATAAGTAAATCCGGCAGAAGTAGACAGTCCTGCACCTGCGCCGATTACAACAGCGTCAGCATTTTCGATTTTCTTTTTCACTTTTTCTATGGAACGCCTTACCTGCGTATTATCCCAATAACTGCTTATAGATTTTGTAGTCGCTGTCTTTGAATACATTAAAAACCACCTCCGGACTGTTTTGGTTTTCCTTTTGATAGTCCTGTACCGTCTGTATTGCTATTTCGGCAGCTTTTTCATTGGGAAAATGAAACTCTCCCGTAGAGATACAGCAAAAAGCGACACTTTTCAACTGATAGGCTGCTGCAAGTTCCAGACAGGAACGGTAACAGTCTGATAACAGGTTTTGGTCTTTCACGGTAACTGCCCCGTGGATAATCGGACCGACAGTGTGAAGAACGTAACGGCATGGAAGATTATAGGCTTTTGTGATTTTTGCTTTTCCCGTAGGTTCTTCTTTTTTTTGCTTTTCCATGATACGGGAACATTCCAGACGAAGCTCTACGCCTGCGGCAGAATGGATCGCATTGTCTATACACCCGTGACAGGGAACAAAACAGCCCAGCATGGCGCTGTTAGCCGCATTTACGATAGCGTCTACGGACAGACGGGTAATATCGCCCTGCCATAAATAAATTCCCGGCCCGGCCAGTGGAATATCTGATAAGGAAATAATACCTTTTTCCATACATGCTTCCTGTAAATACGCGTCCTGCACTTCCAAAAATTCTTTTGAAACCGGTTTTGGGGGCCGAATGTTCATAAAGGAACGTAACAGACGTTTCCTTGCTGTGTCCTGTGCAGGAATATCTATTGATTTTAATTCGTTATTTTCATTTTGCAGATAGTTTATCAGAAAAGTAAGCCTTTCTGTCTGTGTCATAGCGTTCTCCTTTCTACCGCCTGCAAGTGGCATATTTCTTACAATTTCTACAATTTCGTCTGCAGATACTTTTCCGCACTCCTGTAAGAAGTCCCCCTGCCTTTGGGGGCAGATGGCGTGGGGATTTGACAAAAAAGGATTGACCTGTTTATTCTGCTACAACAGAAATTCTCTGCTGAATGTGGCTTCCGTTTAACGCTTCATCAACCATAGCAACCGCATAGTCGGCATAGCTGATTACGCTTTCTCCCCTAGAGTTTAAGGTCAGTTCTTCGCCGCCCAAAATGTATTTCCCAGTCTTTGCTCCGTCTGCCTGAAAATCTCCGGCAGGACTGATATACGTCCATTTTACATCGGTTCTGGTTCGGAGTTCGTCAAGAGCCTTGCCCATGTTAGAAGCAAGCGGCTTGAACATTTCCGGGAAGTCTGCCCCGTCCATGAGCTGTACGGTATGCTCCGGGTTTACATACAGGCTGCCTGCGCCGCCCACAACAAGAAGTCTTGTTTCCTTGCCGCTTACAAGGTCGCAAAGATGTTTCAAAGAAGTGCTGTGCTGCGGCAGGGTTTCCGGCGTCCATGCCCCGAAAGCGTCAACCACGACATCAAAACCCTCCAAATCGGCTGCATTCAAGTCAAACAGATCTTTTTGAATGACCTTTTTTGCTGCTGACTGGTTCCCGCCACGGACAACGGCGGTAACGTCTGCCCCTCTTTCGATAGCTTCCTTAACGATTAACTTTCCCTCTTTACCATTTGCACAAATAACTGCGATTTTCATAGTTTTGTCCTCCTGAATTCTATTTTGTTTTTTGCGGCTGGTTTTTTTCGGCTTGCAAGATTATAATATAGCCGTAAAGAGAAAACGTAAAGTAAGCACTTTAATGTGCCATAGTTACCAAAAAGTAACTATTGTGAAGAAATGAGGATTTTTATGGATAAAAATTTACCTGCCTGCCCGGTGGAAACGACGCTGATGCTTATCAGTGACCGTTGGAAAGTATTGATTATCCGTGATTTACTGGACGGTACGAAGCGGTTTGGGGAATTGAAAAAGTCTATAGGAAATGTATCACAAAAGGTTTTAACGGCAAATTTGCGCTCAATGGAAGATAGCGGGTTACTTACCCGAAAAGTATATCCAGAAGTGCCGCCGCGGGTAGAATATACTTTAACGGAAACGGGGTACAGCCTAAAACCTATTTTAGACGCTATGGTGGCGTGGGGGACGGAATATAAACAGAAAAACGGCTGAAACGAAAAAACATCGGGAGAATAGCACCGTTTAAACTTGTACTTTCCTTTACCGCACTCTTCCCGATTTGCTTCACCGAAACGCTGAAAATGCACAATTTCACGCTGCCTTAAGAACCGAATCGGATCGCATACCTCCGGGTCCTTTACAAGACGCAGAATATTGTCATAAGTTGTTCTGGCTTTTTGTTCTGCTGCCATATCCTCAAATAAATCGGTAATCGCATCCCCTTTTGACTGGAACTCGCAGGCGTTAAAAGGAATACCTGCCGCCGCAGTCGGCCAGATCCCTGCCGTGTGATCTACATAATACGGTGCAAAACCGGCCGCTTCCAATTCCTCTGCGCTAAGTCCCTTTGTAAGCTGTCTTACAATTGCGGCAATCATTTCAAGATGCGCCAGTTCCTCGGTACCGATATCGGTCAGGATACCCGTCACCTTACGGTACGGCATACTGTACCTCTGTGAAAGATAACGCAGGCTCGCTCCCATTTCACCGTCCGGGCCGCCGTACTGCGTCATAATAATCTGTGCAATCTTCGCATTCGGTCTCGTGATATTTACGGGATACTCTAATCTCTTTTCATAATTCCACATTAACAGTTCCCCCCTTCCCAGGGCCACGGCTGCTCTGCCCATTTCCAGCAGTTTGTCGGATTTGCAGTATCAATCGTAAGCGGTCCAAACTGATCCGCATACAACTGAAGCGCGTTTCTTCTCAAATCCATATAATAATTAAAATGTCCGATTGCCTCTTCATCCTGCGTATGACTGTCTAAATATAACTGGGTATCAATGACCTGAAAGCTCACTACATTTATAAAATTCAAAAGCTGCTCCTGGTTCATCTGGCTTAACTGATTCATCTGACACATCATCTGCAAAATGCCCTCCTTCCTAAGAATGGCTTATCAAGGTCGGCAAAAATAGTTCCGGCATTTAAACCGCGCTCCGGCTCATAAATATCCTGAAACTTCGACCAGGGAACATATGCCATTCCAACAGGAAATTCCTGCCCCTTCAAAAACATGCCATTATCACGACAGGAGGCAGATTCCGCTCTGTCTGTTCTGCATCTATCGGAAAAATTGCGATTCTGCATATTACAATTGGAATAATTATAATTCTTCATTCTCTCCCTTTCACTACCTTACTTCATATTAATTTATGTTCTGTTTTCCGATTTTGTGCATATATTTACAGGAACTACATTTAATTCTGCTTTTATCGGCCGTTTCTGCAATGCTTTTTTAAATATTTGCCTGTAACTTATTTTTTCCTGTGCCTGATGATTTCTGAAAAGAAAAAAGGCAGCTGATTTTCTGTTAAGATAATCGCTACCCAATCGGAAATACTATTTCATTTTTATGTCTTCATGCTGTTTCCCGGACAGACCGTTAATCTGTTTTTCGCTTTAACTCTAAGCTCTTTCATAGCTTTTACTTGTAGTCGCTATTTATGATATTGTGATATGCAATTGTCATTCTCCCGTTAATGGTTGAAACTCCGATTACATTTTGGCAATAAGAAACCGCAGGGGGAACAAAAATAATGTTTTTAATTTCATAATTTCCATAATCGGAGGGTATGTCAAGCAATGTCAAATTAGTGACACCCAATTCCCTCTTATTTTTCCCATAGTAACTCATGACTTTTGCTGTTTTTTCCGCTAAGCGATTCCTGTAAGAGTTATATGTATTCAACAGTACGGCGTCTATCAAGGTCATAGGCAGCTCAGCAAGAAATTGCAATACAAATACCCTATTCCGTTTTAACGCCTTTGCTATTCTTTTATGAACCTGCACCGCATTTTCAGCAAAAGTTTTTCCTGCATCATACTTATAATTAATTCTAATACCAGAAGTCAGATTTGACATCGCCTCGTTTTTACTTTGCCGGATGCTAACGGGTATCCCTACTTCACACCGTTTTGGATAGTTTTGTAAAAACTGTGTTACAAGGTAACTATTGACGGAACAGCCTATTTTCTTTGCGTTGTCTATTATTCTTTGTGTTTCGTCAACAGACAACGTTTCACATTTTATGTCGGATGAAACTGTTTTCCAATATTTATTGTGCAGGTGATAATAATCCCGCCATGTAAAAAAACGGTTATTCCATTTCTGCTTACAGTAACGGGCATATAATTTTGCTGTTACAGACAACCCTTTTTGCGGCAGATTTCTTCCAAGCAAAGTAAGAGGCTTGTATGTAAGTCCAATAGCGGATAACGCATTCATAATATCTTTGACAAAATAGATGATGGATTTACCGTCGCCTGCTAAATGATGTGCCATAATCAAAATCTGCGTGTTGTCCTCCGATGGTATGATAAAAACTCTAACTAATTCACCCTGATCAATTGCGAACGGAATTTTTTCATTTTGGCTCACAATCTCAATCCAATTCTTATTTTCATTCTCAATCGCTATTTTACAGCATGATACAGGTATTTTTTCATAATATGCACAACCATGTTCTAACATGATTTTCGACATAGTAGCTTCATTTGCTCCAAACGCCTGTTTTACAGCGGCAGTCAGCTTTTGAGGACAAACTTTTCCTGCCATTTCAACACATACCGCGATATAGACATTCGGTTCAAACAGATGCGGGCGTTCCGTTACAATTTCATTCATTTGCATAATCTCCAATACCGACTTTTCATTCTCTACGGCTGCGTGATAAAGTTCGAGTTTGATTTATCGCCGCCATTTCCGCAGCCCGCATGATTCGATCGCATGAACCGGACAGGCCTTTTTGCATGCTCCGCATCGAATGCATTCCAAATCGTTTGCATTTTTAACCGGATCTGCCTGCATTTTACAAACATCGGCACAGACGCCGCAGCCGATACATTTTTCCTGATCAACCCGATAACGAAAAACAGAAATTGGGTTAAATACGGAATAAATTGCGCCTAACGGACAGATATATTTGCAAAACGGACGGTATATCACTACAGAAAGAAAAATCGTAACAGCCAACAGCACATTTTTCCAGGCATAAAGCCATCCGATCGCACTCCGCATGGACTGATTCAGCAGCACAAGAGGAATCCCGCCCTCTAATGTACCGGCAGGACAAATAAGCTTACAGAAATAAGGCGCTCCCTGTCCGAGGACATCAACCAGAAACATCGGCAGAAGAATGACAAATACTGCCAAAATTACATATTTCAGCTTCCTCAGCGCTTTATCGCCCCAAAAGGTCTTTATTTTTTTCGGAAACGGGATTTTATGCAGCAAATCCTGTACCAGTCCGAAGGGACAGAGGAAACCGCAGACAAATCTGCCGATTAACGCACCCGTAAACATCAGAAAACCGGCCACATAAAATGCGAATTTGAAATTCCAGCTTCCGATTACTGCCTGCAGCGCTCCTATCGGACAAGCTCCCACGGCGCCCGGACAGGAATAGCAGTTCAATCCGGGAACGCAGAGATTTTTCAGCTTCCCTTTGTATATTTTTCCATGAACAAATCCCATGAAATAACTGTTGGTAAGCAATGCCCAAAGCGCCTGAATGCCGTGACGCTTCCATTCATTTGTTTTTTTCTCTTTATCCAATTCCGATACACTCCATACAGATATTGATTGCTTTTTCCAATACGACTGACATCTCTCCGCGGTAAATTCCAAAAGCCATCAGCAAAAGTCCTAAGACGGCGGCAATCACTCCGGTACGCGGAGCGCGGAAGAAGCGGCTCATTGTTGTACCCCTTTCAGAATTTCCTCCACAATACTTTTCCATTCCTCTAAAGAATGAGCGCCCGTATAAGTCTCGCCGACAATATTTCCTTCCTTATCGACAAAAAACGTCTCCGGGACAGCATTGATTCCCGCAAGCCTTCCGTTTAATAATCCCGTATCCGGAATCAGGAACGGATATGTCGCGCCGGTCCGCTCCGCAAGAAGTTTTGCCTTCTCTACCACTTCTTCATCTACGCTGCCTGATTCGCCGATTGTGTCCAGCACAATTCCGACAACACCCACGCCCTGATCCGCCATTTCATTTTTCAGCATTTCGAGCTCCGGAATCTCTTTGACACATGGTGAACACCACGTTGTAAATATATTTACCAATGTCAGATCATAATCCGCAAACATTTCCTGCGTATAAGATTCTCCTGTAATATCTTCCATAGAGAACTCTCCCACATTGACCATTGTTGCGGAACCGGACGACTCTTCCTCATCCAGAGAAGTCATCGGGATCAATTCATAGGAAATACCTGTTATCTCCTCCTGCATCGCATCTTCAACTGCCGGATTTGTACTCAGATAATACGAATATGCGCCGTCTTCGCTTTTACCGATTTCCTTATGTTCCGTACACCCCGTCAGCTCGTTAAGCCTGCCTGCCGCATCCGAATCATAAATACCGATTGCGCCTATCGCTTCCAGACTGTCGGCCCAGTCATAAAAACCGTTACCGCCGTTCTCTACTTCCATATCCCGCTGTTCTTCCGTCATAGATTTCCAGCATAAAAAGGCTGAGCGAATCGCCGTTTCGTCATCGTTCACTTCCCATAGAGGAAGCATCGCCACTTCCTTTTGATCCATACGCTCCAAAAGACTCTCAGGCAAAGAAAATCTCAATCCCATAAACGAATATTCGTAAACTTCCTGACTCGGAATCGTAAGATCAGACGGTTTGTACATTTCATGCTCCATTCCGGAGTCCGCCTCCAGATCCTCTACATCCGTATTGTCTTCAGAAGGGGACTTTTTTTCATTGGCACAACCGTTTAATAAGGTCAGACAGCATAAACCGGACAGAAACAAAGCGTACCATTTTTTCCTATTTATCTGCATCGTTCTCATTCTCCTTTTCCTGTTTTCACAAATTTTAATCATTCCTGCAATTTTCCATCAATCGGGATTATGCGCTGGCCAGTTTTTGAATCGACTCAATGATTTCCTGAAACTGCTGACGCATCTCTTCGTCTACCCAGCGCATCATGCCTTCGACATCCTCAATCTGGCTTTTTGTCAGCTCTGCGCTCTGCTCGATTCTGTCCCGAAGTTTCTGGCGTCGTTCAACAAGCTCGTGCGTCGTTTCCACCATCTCATGATGATTGGCAAGCGCCTGCGCCTGTGTAATCCATATTCTTGTGTCATACAGCTTACACTTTGAAAGCTGACGCATAAGCCGTTCCGTATAATAACTCAAATCATCATTATTACGTTCAAACTTCTCACGCTGCTTAATCGCCTCCAGATAATACTCCCATACGGTATTCAGTTCCGCGGCATTTTCCACATGAAATTTTTCACAGCTATAATCAATTGCATTCGTAATATTTACATATTTTATTTTTATCTGATTCAACAGAACAATCGCCCGCTTAATACTTGCCTCAGCTTTTTTATATTCCGTTTTGGAATTCATCAAACGCAGACTAATCAGGCTGACTCCCGCCACCGCGCAGAAAATAAGAATCGTCCATCCAAGCTGCATGGGAATTTCCAGAATAAACTGTAAAATTAGCAGTACCAGCGCGGCGGTAACGGAAAGGCCGATTACAATATATACTGCATTTTTCAGCTTTTTCTGCTCGTGAATCAAATCTTCTTTAAACAGCTGCCAGCCTTCTTTTTCACGCTCCAGATACTTCATATCTTTATTCAGCGTATCACGGTAGGCTTCGTTTGACTTCAGCCGGTTGATAGCGCTCGGAACATTCTGCTCCTCCTGCTGCATCTGCATATACTGTACATCCGTAATTTTACGCTCCGTATGAAGAAATTCGTCGCGCGCCTTATTCAGACTCGTGATATTGTAAGCGATTTCCGTCAGCGCCGCACGCTCATCCTCAGGCAGCTCTTCAATTGCCTGAATATCATTTAAATAAGAAGTTACCACACGATATTCCGCCTTTATATCGTCAATCTCCCTTGCCGTCTGAAGCGCCTGCTCCAAATGCTCCACAACGTATTGTTCTACCTTCTGCGGGCGTTTTTTATCCCACTCCGTAAGGACATGATCATTTAATTCGTCAAACTTTTTTTCCAGAGTTTTTTCTTTTTTTCTTTTTTTAAAAAAATGCATGCTCTTTACCCTTATATTTCACAATGATTGATATATTCCGCTTTCCATCCGTAAAGCTGCTTTTTGAGTTCTCCATCTTCCAACAGATCGCCGCCGCTTTGCCGCAGCCACTCTTCTACCTGCTCCGCAAAACTTTCCGCCGCCGCTTTGCCGCCTGCTTCAATCAGTCTGTCCGTAAGCTCTTTTTTCTCCGCCTCCGCAATGGAGTACCGCTTTGCCGCAGCGTCAAAGTCCGTCCTGTCTTTCTGATACCAGAAACACGCAAGCGCACAATGCAAAGTAACCTGATTTCCGTTTTCCTCATATGCTTTTAAAAAACAGTCGGCAGCTTCCCGGAATAAAAATAATCCGGCATAGGCGGTTCCCAGATTATGCCGGATATTTCCGGTAAAAACCCGGTTCTCCCTGCATTCTTCCTCCATAGACAAAAGCTTTTGATATTCCGACGCCGCACGATGATACTTCTTCTGTTCCATATAGCGGTCCGCTCTGATTTTTCTGCTTTCAAACGGAGACTTTGCCTGCATTTTTGAGAGTGATTCCAGTATACGCTCCGCAGCTTCCTCATTGCAATAGGCCGTCTTTTCCAGTAAAAGCGACACTGCCTGCACCGGATGCCCCGCCTTTTGTCCGCAGAGCCGAAGTTCGTCCGCAAGCGGTTTCGCGCTCAGTTCTTTTTCTACCCATCCGAAAAAAGATTCCTGAAAAAGAGATTCCTCAATCAGGTATGGATTCTGTTCCATACAATAACACAATTCTTCGAGCGAGTAAATATTGACGGAATAATTCTCCAGATAATACGGCGTTTCCGCCGTTTTAAACCGACATAGCAACAATTCCCCCACAGCTTTGCCTCCTAAACAGACATGGTATAGTCCCAGCTCTTTCCGGAGCTTTTTACGATTTCTCCAAATCCCATATCCGCAATATGTATCTGCACTTTCGTGTCGGACAGAGGCTTTGCCGTAATCCGCAGCCTTGTCGTTCGTTCCTTACGCTTTGGCAGATCCGAAAGCGTAAGCCGTTCAATTTTCGCGTCTTTTCTCCCCGGAAGCTGAAGCCAGAAATCAATTTCTCCGGTATTGCCTAAAATCACTTCACACTCCCGCATAGTTTCATAACAATTTTCCCCGGCAGCGACGAGAGGATAAAAGTCTGATTTTCGATTGTCCTTTATCTTTATACTCAGATTCATCTTCATTTCGTTGTCGCCGATATAGAGAAACGGCCATGCTTTTTCTCCCTCCAAAACGGCCGCCGCATAACAGGCGCCTTTGGAGTAAAGATTTTTTCCGATAAAAACACGTCTTCCTTTGCACAAAAACGCAATCGATTGCTGCATCCATTCCCCGTCAAATCCTTCACCGGCCAGAAATGCGGAGGAAATAACACGTTTTTTAAAACAGTCCTGCAAGATCCTCAAAAAATCCCGGTCCCTGTTTTCTCCCGAAAACTCGCATACTGCCTTATCGAGCGTCACCACCTGAGGCGATGTTTTTATATCTCTCGTCAAAAGGCAGCAGTTCAGCGTCTCTTTTCGCAGATCAAATAAAAATACGTCATGCAGCCAGAGCTCATCCTTCTGGTTTAAGACATAGTAATAAAAACTCTCTTTCCGGTTCATAATCGCTACGTTTTCTTTTCCGACTCCGAACTCCGCAGCAGCAGCAAAAAACAATTCCGTCAGTTCTTTTGTCACTTTTTCAACGGAAATCACCACCTTATCCGGTCTTCCTGCAGTCCCGGATTTATCTGTAAAGTACAGCAGCGTTTTAAAATAGCCTGCCAGCAAATCCTTTACAAAATATGTTTTCCGCTCAATTTCAATCGCTTCTCCCGAAAGAGCGCGCGTAAGCAGACGGTCAACCGGCTGTTCGCCTTTCCGCCCGGCCTCCCTTTTGGCCTCTTCCCCAATTCTCCAATAGCCGGATTCCTCCGTTTTATATATCAGCGCCGGAATCAAAAACACTTCACTGCCTTCAATCAGACTCAACGTTTCCGGCTCCTCCATCCCTGATTTGTAACAGGTTACAACCGCATTATCGTCATCCAAATCAACGCCGACATAATAAAAGCGCTTTGTCATCCGTCCACCCCTCTTTCTCTTTACAGAATCGGAAATATTTCATGCGCCGCCGCCTGCATACGCTGATATTCTTCCATACATTTTTTTAAAGATTTCGTTTCCTTTAATGTTGCATAAAAAAACATATCGTTTAAAAGCGCATATCTGCTGTGTCCGTGTTCGCCATAGACGTCATTGCTGCATAGTCTGTCGCTGAACAAAACTTCCCGTTCTCCGGTTATTGGCTCTTCCGAAATATAATATTGCACCTCATCCCCAAAAAGCAGCAGAAACCCTTTTGTAAAAATCCCCGGATATACCTCCCTCATACGCTCCTCTTCATAATCTCTCCCGTTAAAGCAATAGCTTATTGTCACGGAAGCAGACGGCGACGTATGATATTCCGCATAAAATTTATCATACAGCAAATACCTTTCATTCAAAGATTCGTCCAGATCTCTGAAAAAAGAAAAACAGATATTTCTACGGCAGTATTCCGACAAAAGCCGGTCTGCGAGCAGAAGCTGTTCTTTTGTCAAACGCTTTTTCTCAGCATAGGATTTCAACAGTCCCAGCCCGCAGGAATCATTTAATTCCCGATCCTTTAAATAACGCTCTTCAATATGTAAAAATACATGTGTAGGAACAACTGCGTCAAGCGCCAAATACAGATGCGAAAAAAAAGTCAGATAAGCCAGGCAAATCTTTTCTCTGCCGCCTCCGCTGCAATAACTTTCATAAATCCGTTCCACGCCTTCCAAATAATCCCCACAATACAGCATCTGAATTAAAATCCGTTCTTCAAATGCCGTGTCCTTAATGTCGAATTTATCCGCCTCTCTCCAGATTTTTGCCATGCGTCCCACCGGCCCGCAGTAATATCTGCATAAATATTCTAAAATCACGTCGTTATATTTCCCACTGCAAAAAGCGGCATACGACAGCCGTACTAAAAAATCATCTTCTTTAAAACGTTCAGTAGTTATCCGATAGCTGCATATGGATACCAGACAGCCGGAATCCACAAAATCATATCCGTACATTTGCAGCAGTCGAAATGCATGATCAAATAAATGCGCGTTTGAAAGCTCTTTTATAAGATACCTCCTGTCACGCCTGGAAAATGACGCATAATCCGCCTGCAGCAAATACCACTCCAGCCGTTCGTCGTATTCCCTGCCCGCAAAGTAACGTATTATTTCGGGCAGAAGCGCAGCCTTAAACGAACCGTTCACCTGTTCCGACTGAATCAATGCCGAAAAACTGACTTCGTCCGATTCCCGGAAAAGCGCCGCACGGTTTCGTTTGGAAAAAGCGTATACCAAATACGGAAGCGCCTGCGGCGCAAGTCCCATCGCATATTCCAGATAATCCTCCGGGCAGAAAAGCGCTTCGTCATAATAGAGCTGCGGGTCTGCAAAAACATTTCCCGCCGAGTCAAAGAGCAAAACAATGTAATCTTTCGTATATGCATAAAAATAAGCCGTTCCATCGTAAAGCGAAACCGTCTGCCACTCTTTCCATTGTTTTTGCACAATTACCGCCCTGTCAATATGCGGATGCTTACATGCCAGCTTATGGGTAAACAATACTCCGGAAAACTTCCCGGCCAATTCTTCATTTAATATGGGAAACTTTAGCATCTCGTTGTAAATAACGGCCAGATTCTCGTCAATATGCTCTGCCTCAAGCTGCTCCATTGCAAACTGCTCAATCGTGCGCCGGTATTTCTGGTAAACGTCCTCCTGCGTTTTGCGCGCTGCAATGATATTGACAAACAATACTGCAAGCTGACGGTACGATAAACTGCTTTGATAACGGAAATACATCTGTATCATTTTAGGAACGTCACTGATTTCATTCGGATCCATCGAAGAAAGAAACGCTTCGTATAAATTGGTAATCCGAAGCTCCCGTTTAATCCCGAGCGCAAACCATTTGTGGTAACGGACAGACAGTCTCTGACCCTTAATCAAATAGGAACAGATACAGGTCAACACAGCGTCAGTCGGTATTATTTCGTAACAGGCGCATAACACTTTATAAACGTGGCGGTCAAATTCTTTCTGTCTTGCTACCACCGCCACAATCTGAAGGGCAAGCTCTTCGGTAATCGCTTTCTGTCTGGCCGCCCAGTAAAGCACCTTTTTTTCAAACGCATTCATATGCGTAAGAAGATGCGGTTCCTGTCGGAGCAGATAAAATGCCTCCAGATAAAAACAGGGCGACGTGTTTCCCTTCATTACCCAACGTTCGATTGCCTTTAAACGCATTTCACTGCTTTCAAAATATTCTTTTCGGATAAAAAGCAAAATCCAAAATAATAGGGAACTTTCAGGATTCCGCAAAAACAGCGCTTCAATTTCCGCCGAAAGTCGGTCCACGTAAGCGCCCTCACGCTCCATAAGCGTACATAAATACAAATAATAGCCCCATTCCTCCGAAAGCCGATTCGTACAGCTTTTTTTGTAATCCTTTAAAATCCAGCCCGCCTCCTGTTTTTGACCGTGAAACAAAAGCGCCTGCGCACGCATCAGGCCGTAAAGCTCCTTTGACGGGTTTATTGCAAGAAGATGTTCCAATACCTGTATGGATTCTTTCGCCCAGGCACCGGTCGTAATACGGTTCAAACGGTAATCCGTATACAGACGCATCAGCAAAATACGTCCTGCGCCTGTCTCCGCGTGCGCAGTTACAGCTTTTTCCTCACGCTTTTTCCTCCGCGAACAGCAAACGGTAAAACACAACTGTTGTCCCGGAAAATCAAAGCAGATTCTCCCGAAATTATTCCCGGCATGAAGCTTATCCTCCCGGATATAAAATACAAAATAACAGGCGCTGCCCAGGAAATCCTCCCCCGTTATTTTCTCCTTTTCCGGTTCTAAGAAAGCGGCGTCTGAAGAAACCGTCCCGCTGATATATCCCCACATATTTTTTCGAATTACAATCTGTTCTTTTACATCTCCTGTTACTCCGTAATATTCCGCATACTGCACGTCCAGCTTCAGACAAACGGGTTTCTTTGCGCCAATGGAAGTAAGATAACACTCCACCTTCTGGCCGGACGGAGGCTCTTTGCGCACCGCCTCATACAAAATCCTTTCACGCTCCCCGCTTTCTCTTAAGATATTGCGAAAACCGGATGTATAGAACATGCGGCAGGCTTTTGCATAACTGTCTTCCGCAAGCCTGGTAAAATCATCGATGCCTTTTATTTTCCCTGTGGAAGCATCTAAAACGGCGCCGGAAATATACACAACAAAAGAAAGGCTGTATTCGCCCGTACTGCACACAACGGTAAATTCACCCTTATGAACGTCGCCGCAGGTTAAGCCTCTGCCGCAGAACCGATAGCCAATCCTCACTTCTTCCCCGCCGTCAAACTGTCTGGTCTGACACTCCATTCTGTTACTGGAAGAATAGAGAATCCCGCGCAGTTTTTCCTGGCCTGAGCCAAAAATTGAAAATTCGCCGGTGAAATCCTCTCCCTCCGGCACCTCTAATTCAATCCGCTGTTCCGAAAAGGATATTCCTGTTTTTCTATATTCAACTTTTCCCTTCGCAAGCTGCTCTATCCTCTTCTGCAAATCCATACCCATCCTTTTTGCTTCGGATTTTATTGCTTTTTTTTTTTACAAAGACTATTATAAATTATAAACTAATTTGGAGGAGTAATCAATGATAAAACATAAAGACCATTTCCACGGCAGCGATTTGGAAAAAATTGAAGCCGTATACGGCGTAAAAAAAGAAGAAATCATCAGCTTTTCCGCAAACGTAAATCCGCTTGGCGTATCGCCGCTCCTTCGGAAAACGCTCTCCGATAAAATTGACGCGATTACCTCCTATCCGGACCGGGAATACGTCTCTTTGCGCAGATGTATTGGGGAATATTGCGGCGCAGACCCTGAAAACATCATTGTCGGCAACGGTTCCACGGAGCTGATTTCCCTCTTCATTCAGATTGAGCGTCCGAAAAAGGCAATTGTAATCGGCCCCACATACTCGGAATACGAACGGGAGATATCGCTCGGAGGCGGCGCGGCTTTGTACTATCCCCTGAAAGAACAGGATGACTTCCGTTTAAACGTCACGGATTTTATTGCGCACTTAAACGAAAGCATCGATCTGCTCGTTATCTGTAATCCGAATAACCCGACGTCTTCCTGTATCAAAAGAAAGGACATGCGCCGTATTCTGGATGCATGCAAAGAATACGACGTTTTTGTAATGGTAGATGAGACTTATGTGGAGTTTGCGGAACAGATGCAGGAAATTGATGCCGTTCCGCTTGCAAATTATTATAACAACATTATAATTCTCCGCGGAACCTCTAAATTCTTTGCTTCTCCCGGTCTTCGGCTCGGCTATGCCATAACAGGAAATCGAGATTTAATAAAAGCTGTCAATACCAGAAAAAATCCCTGGACGATTAACTCACTTGCCGTAATCGCAGGAGAAACCATGTTTGGCGATACGGATTATATTCGGAAAACAAAAGATCTGATTTCCTCCGAACGCAGAAGAATCTATGATTTTTTCTCCGGATCTGATCAGTTTAAGGTATATGAACCAAACGGAAACTTTATGTTAGCAAAGATATTAAAAGAAAATTTAACTTCTCAGGACTTATTTGACCGCGCGATTAAGCAGAAGATGATGATTCGGGACTGTTCAACCTTCCCGTTTCTCGATAACCGATATATTCGTTTCTGCTTTATGAACAAAGAAGATAACGACCGCCTGATTGCCTGTCTGACAGAGCAATAAAGCTGCGGGTTTGCGCCTGCCGTAAAAAGGTACAGGCGCAAACCCGCAGCTTCCTGACTCAAGACAACAAATCGAGCTCTTATGACAGCTCCTTTTTCCGGTTCTCATATTCCTCTCTGATTCTTTTAAATGTTTCCTCGTCTCCCGTTTCATTGTCGGGATGATATGTCTTGCACAGCGCCCGGTAACGCTTCTCAAGCTTTTCAGATGTGCTGCACCCGGAGAAAAATCCCTCTCTCGCCGATTTTGCTTCTTTTTCCTTCCTGTTACGCACTTTATCGCCGTGCCGGATCAGATTTTTCTTTATCGTATCCGCTTCTTTAATCTTCCCGACATATGTCTCAAAAACAGAAAGCGGCACATTTCCCTCATAAGAAGAAAACGCCTCTGAAATTTCCTGCAGCAGACAAAGATATTCTCCAAGATAAGATCGCAGTATATAATCTCCGCTTTCTTCCGCCAGCAGAGAATATTCCTCCACAAACAGATCAAATTCTTTCATATGACCATTTAAGCTTTCGCATGCCTCCATGCAACGGCTCATATTTTTGTCTGTTTCGCCTTCCTTTTGTTCGACCTCTACTTCCTGCCAGAGACGGCGGATATTTTGCGCCGATTCATCATAATCTGTAGTGGAAGCTCTCATCTCTGCGCCCCACTCGTTCCACTCCAGTCCAAGCGAAATCAGGACGGAAAAAATACCAAATGTAAATACAAAATAGAGCACAACGCCGGACACAATTTCATACGCCGGAAATAACTTCAGATATTCAAACAGATGAACGCCAAATGTTCTATGAATTTGAATGTCAAATAAAACAATTCCGCCAACGACAATTAATACGCCTGCCGACGCCAGAATTTTAAGCGCATGCGAAACAAAAAGGATAATTAATTTATTCACGGCTTCTAAGAACGTAAACAGAAAACACGAAACCCTCTTTATAGCCGGCTTTTCTCCCACGTTCAGACTTTCGTAATCGCTTTTACAGATCTGAAACAGCGCCGTATAGCAGAAATAAATTCCCGCATAAACATATTCCAGCAGATGAATGACGGCCCCAACCGCTCCCATAATCAAAGCGGAAGAAATCGTAAGCAGCCAAATCACAATAGCCGTAAAAATACCTCCGATCACAATTATCGCAAATACGATTACAACAACTTCCAGCGCTCCTCCAATGTCACGCGCTGCTTCAAACAAAAGTGCAACGGCAAATGTAATCACAATAGTTCCGATAATTGCCAACGCCTTCTGCAGCGCTTTTGAAATCAGTCTGACGCCGGTAGCCGCTAAAAGGAGCGGCAGAGCAAGTAACGCCAATACATTTATCTTAATTATTTTTATAACCTTCATCCCTGTCGTATGCCATCCTCTCCGAAATCGGTATTATTCGAATATTGCAAACTCATATGTCATTGAAATAATGTACTCCCCCTTCGGATCGCTTACAATCGTAATTTTATCTCCCGAAGATTCGTTCCGATAAACCGCCTCCGTCCGATCCAGGTCTGCTCCGAAGAAGACCGTTCCTTCAAACGCATCCGGCAGACCATATACGCCGTCCTCTTTATGAACGATTCCGGACAGCGGCTGACCGACGGCCGCTCCTTTCCCGAAAATCATCTGGCTCCCTTTTACGGTCACAGACATGAGCGCGCATTCCTGCCACGGCAGTTCCTGTTCCGTTCCGTTTAAAACAGCGATCCAGACCTGTTCGTCCGGATTGTGCAATGTAATCTGCTCGTAAGGCTTTACCTGCCTGTCACAGGTAAATTCCACATAATTCGCAATATCCTTTAACGATATCAGTTCTCCCTTCCACTGTGCCAGACGGGAAAACTGATCCGCGGCGAGAATCTCTTTCGACGGTTTTATCCAGTCGAAATACTTCGACAGCTCGGTTAGATTTGTAATCGTAAGCCCCAGGTAATTATTGCCTTCCGCACCCACAACCAGACTTTCCTGTATAGAGTCAACATTGATCCCGAAATAAGACGGCGACGCATAGCAATATCGTACCTGATAAAACCCTGGATTTAGCGACGCATCCTGTGAAAATCCGTTTTCCTCATTTAAAACAACGCTGTAAGAACGCTGTGTCTGTTCGTTTATCATATAAACTTCAATCCTAAGGACCTTTTTTAAATCGCCGTTGAGCGTTTCAAACTCTTTCGGAACCTCTTTAAGTTCTATCACGCATGGAATTTTACCCTCGTCCAGCTTACCGCTCCGGATACAGCCAGTCAGAAAAAACATAAAAAACAATAAAAAACCCGTACAAACCCATCGTTTTCGTCTCATTTTATCCCTGTCTGCGCGCTGCGGCGCGCAACGTATTTTAAAACCGGATACGCCTTTTTACCCGGCTCTCTAACAATAATTCAATTATATACGAGTTTATTCTGCAAGGCAATCTTTTCCACTATAATTTTTCGTACTTTCTCCCGATCGTATAAACCGGTATAAATAAGCCAAAAACAATAGGAAAGACCAGAATATATTGTACGATCTCCCATACGGTATGAGCGAATACCTGTTTTAACAAAAAAAAGAGAATCGGATTCAAAAGCATTACAACCATAGTATATATTCGGACAACCACAAGAACAGGAATCCAGTTTCTGTTATTAAAATGCAGCCCCGGCATAGACAGATGCATAAAACCGTCCGTGAAATAATTTATCTTATTTTCGTCATAATAGCGAGGAAGCGTTTCTTTTGCTAACACACAGGCCCAAAATCCGAACGTCAGCATTAATATCTCCGTCGTTATATTCCCTGTCAAAACCTCCGTCGGCGGTACTCCAAGCATCAGAAAGAAACAGATTTCCAACGCCGTCAGACAAACAGACAGAAAATAAAGAATCATCCACTTTTTCCGGCGTTTTTGATACGGATGCTGTTTGGAAGCGCCTATTTGAACCGCACCCTCCAAAAGCCGATTCACCTCATCAATTTCCAGTTGCCGCCGTTCCATCCGTTCTCCCTTCAGAAGCTCCGTAACCGTAACATTCAGATGTTCTGCAAGCGGAAGTAAAAGCGATACCTGCGGCATTCCGGCTCCTCTTTCCCATTTGCTTATCGTCCTGTCTGAAACATAAAGTTTGTCTGCAAGTTCTTTCTGCGTCATATGTTTTTCTTTACGAAGCTCGGCAATAAACATTCCAAATTTTTGGTTATCAATTTGGCACATCCTTAACCCCTCCTTCCAATCTCATTTTATTCGTTTACAGAGTTCTTTTCAACCAACGTTCCGTAGAGCAGCCGATTTCCGAAAAAAATACCCTGCCGAAAAAAGAAGACATGATCCTCTTTTTCCGGCAGGGCAACCCGTAAACAAATACAACTGAAAAAAGTTATGACACAGATTCCGACAGCTCCGGTACTTTTTTGGAGCAGGCAATTGCAAGCGCCCCCGGTCCGATATGACAGGAAACACTCAACGATAACGGATTCATTACAATTTCCTTTCCGGGAAATGCTGCCTCTACCTCTTTTTTAAATTCCTCGGCGGCGTGCAAGTCGTACGTATAAGCAAGCTCCAGATAAATATCCTTTCCTTCCGCATCCAAAAAACGCTCCGCGAAATCGTTTTTCATTGCCTCAATCATAATACTTTTCGCCTGTTTCACAGTCCGCGCTTTTGCAAAAGCGTCCAGTTTTTCTCCCTGAATCTGCAGCACCGGCTTAAGCTTTAATAAGGTGCCAAGCGCCGCGGCGGCAGGTGTAATCCGCCCGCCTTTTTTCAGATAATATAATGTATCGACCATTATATAGATGGAGGACTGCATTTTCTCACGCTCTAATATTTCTTTAATCTCTTTGGCCGAAAACCCTTTTTCCGCCAGATGCATTGCGTCAAGTACCGACTGTCTCTGTGTAACGGAAATCCGTTGGTTATTTACTACCTGTACGCGTCCGTCATACTCCGCCGCAAGCATGGACGCCGTTTCACAGGAACTGCTGAGTCCGGAAGACATCGGAATATGGATAATTTCATCGTATTCCTGCAATAATTGATCCCAGGTATCGGTAACGCTCCCGACAAGAGGCATGGACGTTGAAATCTCGGCCTTGTCGGTCAGCATGCGGTAAAATCCCTCCTGATCCAGATCAATATCCTCATATAAAGTCTTTCCGTTTATAAAAAACGGCATCGGCATAATTGTAATGCCAAGTTCTTTAGCCTGTGTCTGCGTAATCCCACTGTTACTGTCGGATACAATTGCAACCTTACTCATGAAAGCCCTCCCGTAATGCCTCTGTTATGTTACCTATTTTATATTATGGATCTTTCCCTGCCGTTTTAGTCACCGGCAAACCGAACGCCTAAATATTCTTAAATCTTCTGACTTCATCCTGAAGCTGTGCGGAAATCTCCTGATTGGTGTCTGCCTCTGATTTAATCATGCTAAGCGCTTCTACCAATTCGCTCGTACTCTCCGCCGCCATAGTCACGCCCTGCGCGCTTTCATCAACCGCCGTATTAATGCCGGCAATTCCGTCTGTCATATGCGCCATTGTCGCTTCCAGATTCTGCGTCCGTTCATAGAACTCACGAAGCATATCGTCCATATTGTCGGCGTCGTCGTGATACCTGTTTGCAACGTCTACAAACTTATCGTAGTCCGAAAGAACCGTTTGATCGATAAACTGAAGCATATTATCCGCATTCTTCGCCAGTTCTTCTACGGCATTTGTCACAAGCGCGCTGATATGCTGAATATTATTTGCCGTATCACGGCTGTTGTCAGCGAGTACACGAATCTCGTCTGCAACGACCGCAAATCCTTTTCCGGCGTCTCCGGCTCTTGCCGCCTCTATGGATGCATTCAGAGCAAGCAGATTCGTCTGACTGGAAATATCCAGAATATCGCCGGTAAGCTCGTTAATCTTATCAACGCTTTTACTGTTTTCAATCGCGTTTTTAAGCAGAAGTCTGATACTGTCAAGCATCCGGTTCGTACTTTCCTTACTTCCGGCAGCCAGATTCTTAACATCCTCGGCTCTTCCTTTCATTTCGCGTACATATCCGGCTCCGTTCTCCGCACGGCTGCTCATTGCTCTCGAAGCTTTCAGGATCTCCTCCGTTCCCTCCGTAATCTGTGCAAGAGTCGCGGAAACTTCCTCCATGCTTGCGGAAAGCTCTTCCATTGTCGCGGAAACATTGCTTGCGTTTTCGTTGGAATGATTGATACCGCCCGTAATATTATTCACAAGCTCATTCATATGTAGCGATTCTTTCTGAATCTTTTGCATAATGAGCTGAAGCTGACCGATAAAACTGTTGACGCCTTTTACCAGCTCGCCTACTTCATCCTGCGTTTTCGCCGCAATTCGTTCCGTCAGGTCTCCTTCGTTGTTCTCTATCTTCTGAATTATCCGGGAAAGCTGGCGGCTTGCAAGCTTCGCAGGCTTTGCAATAGTATGATTTACAACAATAATAACTAAAACAACGGCGGCGGCATAAACCAGAAAAAGAATAATCGTCAAAATACTCATCTGTTCCGCCGCCTTCGTCCGTTCCCCAACCAGCCCGTCCGCTTCTCTTGCGAGCGTACTGTCAAACTCATTTCCCTTTTCCGTCACCGTCGTAACCGCAGTATACATGCCGCTGTTGGCTGAAATCGCGGCAAACAGATTCCCGGAAAGATACGCGCTTGCAATCCGCTCCGTAAGATCCTCCAGATTCTGAGCCGCCGTTTCGTATTCGCCCAAAATCTCAAGAAGCTCCGGATTTCCTTCCTTTTCGCAAATTGTGCGCATTTCTTCGAACACCGTTTCTATTTTTTCAATCGTAACCGGTACGGATTCGGCAATATTGGACGCCGTTTCTTTATCATTCAGCATCGTAATCATATTGCCGTAAAGCTTACATTCGTCAATTGCCTTGACAAGTTCCGTGTTCTTTTCCTGTAGTTCCAAATAAATCCCGGAAACCTGCCTGACTGCCTTTAGAGATTGTTCTGATGCGACGCGGTTGATCAGCGCATTCAATAAAAAAACCGCAACCAGAACCACAATCATTGAAATAATTTTTGTTCCAATGTGCTTTTTCATTTGCCGTTCCCCTCTCCGATGAAATTTGTATACCCCGATATTTTCTTTATTATAGCATACTTTTTATCACAGGGAACCCCTAAAATAACATTTCAGACACCGGATTTACTTGTTTCTTACCTTATCCATAAATCTTTGATTGTCTATCACAAAACGCTCGTGCGTCCCCTCGCCGATAAGTCCCGCTTTGTCATAAACTTTACCCGTAAACACCAGACGTTTCCTGTCTACCTCCGTCAGAACCGTTTCGCAGGTAACTTCTTCTCCTACCGCCGTAGCGGAACTGTGACTGACATGAACCAGCGTACCGACCGTCCCCTGACCGTCCTCTAAAAACGCCGCTACGCTTTCACTGGCCGTATTTTCCATTAATGCAATCATGGCCGGTGTTGCAAATACCTCAAGCGATCCGCTGCCGATTACTTTTGCCGAAAGCTCTTCCGTTACCCGGATTGTCTTTTTTCCCTTAATTCCCGCTTCCATTTTTCCTCATTTCCGCGCGGCTGTTTTTCAAATATCTGATTCATCACACACTTGTATAACAGGTTAGCGGATGCCGCGCGATCGCCAACCTGTTATACAAGCATTTTTACAAGAATAGTTTCTTTGACATTCAATGAATGGCAGTAACTTTATAATCCTTCTCCTCGACCGCCTGTTTTAAAATCTCGTCCGGAATCTCTTTTTCAAGAGTAACAACTGCCGTTTTGCTCTCATGACTGACTGCCGCGCTTGTCACGCCGTCTATCGCTTCCAGGCTTTTCTTTACCGCAGCCTCGCAGTGACCGCACATCATTCCCTCAATATTCATTGTCTTTTCCATTGTTTTTTCCTCCATTTTCTTATTTGATTTTATTTTCTTATCCTTTCCCGGGTCATAAATTGACAACAGGTTCAGTCTAAGCGCATTCGTGACGACGCAAAAGCTGGATAAGCTCATTGCCGCGGCCGCAAACATGGGATTTAACTGCCAGTGAAAGAGCGGAATCCATACGCCTGCCGCCAGAGGGATCCCTATAATATTATAGAAAAACGCCCAAAACAGATTTTCGTGAATATTTTTAAGCGTGGCGCGGCTTAATCGAATGGCTGCCGGCACATCAATGAGTCTGCTTTTCATCAGTACAATATCCGCGGCATCAATCGCAATATCGGTTCCCGCTCCGATCGCAATGCCGATATCCGCCCTCGTCAGCGCGGGAGCGTCGTTAATTCCGTCTCCGACCATAAAGACTCTGCCCTCTTTTTTAAGTCTTCTGATCACGCTTTCCTTTCCGTCCGGCAGCACGCCGGCAATTACTTCGTCCACCCCGGCCTGCGCGCCGATTGCCCGGGCGGTCCTCTCATTGTCTCCCGTCAGCATCACTACGCGGATTCCCATATCCTTAAGCTCGGAAATCGCCTGAGGCGCATCGCTTTTCATTACATCGGCAACTGCGATAATTCCGAGCAGTTTTTGATCCGCTGCAAAAAACAGCGGCGTTTTTCCCTCATTCGCAAGCTGTTCCGACTGTTTCGTAAGCCGCTTTGAAATCTCGGTCTTTGACGAAAGATACGAAAAGCTTCCTCCCAGAAGCGCTTTCCCTTCGTAAACTGCCGCCAGGCCGTTTCCCGGCAGAGCCGTAAAATCCGTCACTTCCGCTTCCTTTGCCTTTTGTTCTTTTGCATACGCCAAAACGGCGCGCGCCAGAGGATGTTCGCTTTTTTTCTCCAAAATCGACGCGTAAAAAAGAAGCTCCTCCGCGCTTATCCCTTCCGCGGGTATTACATCCGTCACTTTCGGTTCCCCTTCGGTGATCGTTCCTGTTTTATCAAGCGCTGCAATCTGCATTTTTCCTGCCTCTTCAAGCGCCGAGGCCGTTTTAAACATGATTCCGCTTTTTGCACCGACGCCGTTTCCGACCATAATCGCGACAGGTGTCGCAAGCCCCAGCGCACAGGGGCAACTGATTACAAGCACGGAAATCCCGCGGGATAACGCATAGCCAAAATCCGCCCCTGCCAAAAGCCAAATGAAAACCGTCGCAGCCGCAATTGCAATTACAGTCGGTACAAACACACCCGAAACCTTATCCGCCGCTTTTGCAATCGGAGCTTTCGTAGCGGCAGCGTCGCTGACCATCCGAATAATCTGTGAAAGCGTCGTATCCTCTCCGACCCTCTGCGCTTCGCACTTTAGAAATCCGGACTGATTTACCGTTGCGGCGGATACAACATCTCCGGCCGCTTTATCCGTGGGAATGCTTTCACCGGTTAATGCAGCTTCATTTACTGCGCTGCTGCCTTCCAGCACAACTCCGTCCACCGGAATATTCTCTCCCGGCCGCACCAGAAAAATATCTCCCTTTTTCACCGATTCAACAGCTACTTCTGTCTCCTTTCCATCTGAAATCACAGTTGCTGTTTTCGGTGCCAGCTTCATAAGTCCCTTTAATGCATCTGTCGTTTTCCCCTTCGATCTTGCCTCAAGCATTTTCCCGACCGTAATTAAGGTCAGAATCATTGCTGCAGATTCAAAATAAAATTCATGCATACCTGCCATGACCGCGTCCATGTCGCCCTTAGCCTGCGCATCCGTCATGAGAAACAATGCATAAACGCTGTATCCGAATGCTGCAGCAGATCCAAGAGCTACAAGTGTATCCATATTCGGCGCGCCATGAAACAGACTTTTAAATCCGCTTATAAAGAACTTCTGATTGATTACCATTACCGCTGCAGTTAAAAGAAGCTGAAGCAAACCCATTGCGATATGATTATGCGCCAAAAAAGCCGGAACGGGCCAGCCCCACATCATGGCTCCCATCGAAAAATACATCAGTATAATTAAAAAGATCAGCGAAGAAAACAGGCGTTTTTTCAGTACCGGCGTCTCTGTATCCTTTAACGCATCCTCCGCCGCGGCTGCGGTCTTCTCCCGGTCTCCTGCGTCCGCGCCTTTTTTCGACGCACCGTACCCCGCAGCCTCTACCGCCCGAATAACTGCCTCGGCTCCGGCGCTTCCCTCCACGCCCATTGAGTTCGTCAGCAGACTGACGGAACAGGAAGTCACGCCCGGTACTTTTCCGACCGCCTTTTCTACCCGCGCGCTGCAGGCTGCACAGCTCATGCCGGTAACCGTATATTGTTCCATACGAATCATCCCCTTTCCGCGCTAACGCATGATTTTCTGCAAAATATGAACAAGCTCGTCAACCGTCTCCTCTTTGCCGTCAAGGATATCCCGCGTAACACAGGTTTTAATATGGTTCGCCAGCAAAACCTTGTTAAAACTGTTCAACGCCGCCGTTACCGCCGCTACCTGTGTTAAAATATCCGTACAATAGGCATCTTTTTCAATCATCCCCCGAATTCCGCGAACCTGGCCCTCAATGCGGTTCAGACGATGAATCAAATCTTTATACTCTTCACCGGTTCGCTCCTTTGTTTTTTGACAACAGCAGTTTAATTCTTCACACATGCTTATCCCCCGTGCAAATCGCAGCTTTGAAAGTCTGCATTTTGTTTTTATAGTTATATTCAAATTCCCTGTTTTTATCCATTATATACCCCTAAGGGGTATATTGCAAGCATTTTCCGTCAATTGACAATGAAAAATGGGTTCAAATACTTCCTGTACAAGCGACGTCCTTTGGAGGAATTTCCTTATAGAATGAAAAAACTTCCCGAAAGCCATTCGCTCCCGGGAAGCCTGTTATATCCGTCTTTACTTTTTGTTCTCCATATCGGCAACCACCTCCGCAATCTGCGTCACGCGCTGCTCGATCTTGGCATTCACAATAGAACTCGTTTCCGAAAGCTTTCCGACTTCCTTCGCAACTACCGCAAATCCGGCCCCGACTTCGCCTGCCCTTGCCGCCTCTATGGAAGCATTCAGCGCTAAAATCTTCTGCCTGCTTTGAATCGCCTTTAGTTCCTTTGTGTTTTCCTTGATTTCATTCACCAGCCGATTCGTCTCTTCTATTCCGCCGCGAAGCGTATCATAGGCCTGGCCTCTTACTTTCTGATTAAACTCCGCATTAATATAATTGTTAAGCACCTGTCCCAAAAGCTCTGCGGAAGCTTCGATCGCCTCCTTACTGCGAACATTTACTTTATGTAAAGCAAGCAGATAGCGTTCCTCGTCTACACCGATCTCACGCGCAACCTGTCTGAACTTCTCCTCGTCCGGCTTCTCCGGAAGCACCTGTCCGCCGATTACGGCGCCGACCTTCTCTCCGTTTAACACCAAATCAATGGAAAAGTCAATCAATCCCGCATGACAATTGTAGACACCGCGTCCCTCTCTGTCACACCGTTCGCATCTGGCGCGCCCTTCGTCGCTCCCCCTCGTATATTTAATACAGAAATCCGTAAAATTAAAGCAATCGGAGATGTACTTTCCGTCCATACCCACCGCAACCGTAGCAAGACCGGTAGCGGCCGCCCAGTTACTCATTATCTTTCCGAAACCATCCATATCCACATATTCTTCAATCCTCATAGCTGTCTCCATCTGCGCCTTGCGGTGTGCGCCCAAATACAACGGTTGAATACGCCTTTTTATTCAACCCTTCTCCGTCCTCTATTATATCGCTTTTTTCTCCCTTTTTACAACCTTTTTCTGTCAAAAAAAGCAAATTTTCTGTCATAAGCCGGCCTTTGGCCGAATCGTTTTCCGGCACTCCTTTTAATCCGCTGCAACAGCAGCCATCATAAGACCTACAAGCCGAATCAGACCGCTGTCTAAAACACCGTATTTCGGTCCGCGGTTAAAGAAATCAAAGGATACGAGTGAAACTGGCTTTCCTTCTTTAAACATTGCAAACTGGTAAAATTTTTTGCATTCCTGCCGCTCATTGAGCTTATACGCATCAGGAAACTTATTCATCAGACGCGGAACGTTTCCTTCGCTGTAAAAACCGTCTTTGTCAAACAGTTCCTGATAATCCTTATCGAATATACAAGTATAGTTCTGAATCGGTTCCACATACTTTCCCGCAAATGCGCTGCGGGTCATCTCAGGTCCGGTGTAGAGTGCTACTCCGTCAATATCAAACCAGGTCTGTATCTGCTTCATAGCCTCTTCCATCGCCGCCACACCTTCTTTATGAAGTTTTAAGATCAGCTCCGATACGACTTCATTCTTTTTGTCGTTACTGAGCGCCGCTTTAAGTCCGATATTCCGCACGGAATCTTCTTCTCTTACGATTGCGCCGTGCATCGCCTCTCTGTAAATAATATAGCGGTTTTTTCCTTTGGCCTTTGCAATATAAAGACATTTATCCGCTTTAAAAAACAACTCTTCATAGGTAGATCCGTCCTCAGGAAATTTGGAAATTCCGATGGAAAATGTAATTTTTAAGTCTTCTCTGTCCGAAAACGCCCATTTTGTATGGGTATTAATCGTCGTCAAAAGCCTGCGCAGCTCCAGCTCGTTTTCAATATTTTCAAATACAATCATAAATTCGTCGCCGCCGAATCTGCCTGCAACGCCGTATTTTTTTGAAACACTTCGAATAATCTCCGCAACTTTAGACAAAACTTCATCGCCGCACATATGCCCGAATACATCGTTAATCTTTTTAAAATCATCCACATCCAGAATAGCCAGATAAAGTCCGCTTGTCTTTTTCTGAATTTTTTCAATGGCATATTCGTTAATCGCACGTTTGTTTAAAAGTCCCGTACCTGGATCAACGGCATTATCCGATAAATAATAACTTTTTTTCGGCTCATCCCCGTTTATGCTGCGGACAAGCCCTATAATCATATGACGGACATCATCCTTATAAAGAGTACTGCATTTCAGTTCGTAACGGCATCCGTTCATCTCTTCCTGCAGCAGCAGCCCATCCACTTCCAGCTTGAACTGATCTCTGCCGTTTTTAATCGTTTCATATAAAATCTGAAATTCTGCGCGCTGTGTTTCAGAGAATTCAGGATTCGCTTCCACTCTTTTTCTGATTTTCTCCAAAGTAGTGTTACATAAAATCTGACCGCGCACGTTATGATATAAATAAAACTTAAAAACATCTGTTTTATGTTCATACTCAAAAAACATACCCGGATAGAGCGTCATAAATTCTCTGTACTTTTCCACAATATCCGTATAAATAATATAACGCTCCGCAAGTGTCATTACTTCGCAAAGTTCCATATCAAAAGAACGGAAACCCTTGTACACCTTTCCGTTGTCTTTTAATATCATATAAAAACACCGATACTTATCGTTATAACACATCATTCTCGCAATCAGGCACTGTGGCCGTTCTCCAAGCTTTTCCGCCGCGTCCATAAACTCCGCCACATCCTCTGGATGGAGCAGCTCCGGTATGGAATAGCAGGCCTTTTTCCCTAAAAGGTGATAAAATCGTTCGTCTGCCGTCGCAATATAAAACTCGCCCTTCAGCGATGCCTTGCCGTAAAACATCTGAAACTCATCCGGTGCAGTCTGATAGTCGGTAATATTTGTATTGTTCATCCTTCAAACACGTCCATTCCATCGTTGGTAATTACAGTCTTTATACAAGGCAAACACGCCCCGGACAAATGTCCGTGGGCGTATACATTCCTGACGAAAGACGGTAAAATATACTCACCTACATCATACCTTTTCTTTCGTTATTTTGCAATATCTGAAACCCTTACTTTTTCATTAAATTTCACGAAAAAGTATCGTCGGGACTTTGTTTTTCCGTCAAGATTTTATAAATCCTCCTCAATATGCTCTCTTCCCTGGGCGATTATCGTCCTTACATGACCGTCCGCAAGAGAATAAAATACGGACTTTCCCTCCCTGCGGCTTTTTACCAGTCTGCTCTGCTTTAAAATTTTCAGCTGATGCGAAATCGCCGACTGTGTCATCGACAGCGCCTGCGCCAGATCACAGACACAGACTTCCGCCTCAAATAAAACAAACAAAATACGGATACGGGTCGAATCCCCAAACACTTTAAAGAGTTCCGCCAAATCATAAAGCTCCGTTTCCTCAGGCATTGTTTCATTTACTATTTTCAGCAGATCCTCATGTACCTCGTTCGAATCACAGCATTCCAATTCTTTTTCTTCCATGCTAACCTCCATGTCGCAAGCTTTGCCGCGTTCCAATCCGGGACAAGCTTACTATAAAAATATTTCACAGTCGCTTTCTACTTTTTTACAGTTCTTTAAAACGTCCTGCATTACAAGTTGCGGATCGCTTCCGTCCACAAATTCAACGCTCATTTTTAATGTCATAAAATTTACGGCCGCGTCCTTTACCCCCGCTGTCTTTTTCGCCGCCTCTTCCATTTTGTTGGCGCAATTCGCGCAGTCTACTTCGATTTTATACGTTTTTTTCATATTTTTGCCCCTTTCTACTTTGTATGAACAATTATTCATATGTTTGACTGTATTATATCACCTCAGGCGTATTTGTCAATCCTGTTTTTCTATTTGGACACAAGAATGGCACAGTCGCTCTTAAGACGACTATGCCGCTTTATCAGTTACTTATATCTGAAACCGATGTGTTTCCTCATTTTGTCTGTCGCTTAATTCTACCAGCTTTTGCGTATCGGTATAACACTCGTCAATCGAATCTGATACAAGCTGCATACCGGCGCTTGTTTGTTCCGCAGAAGCCGAGCTCTCCTCAACCACGCTCCCAAGATTCGATATAGAATCGGAAACGACAATTTTCAGTTCGTTTAGCACTTCGGTCTGTCTGCCGATTGTCTTTGCAACATCATCTACCGTATTTATTTCTGCATACAGATTTTCAAATGCAGTTTGTGTCTCCTGAAGCTGCCGCTGCTGTTCATTTACATTCGTAATCACTTCTTGCATCCGTTCTGAAGATACCACTGCATTCGTCGTAAGTTCTTTTACAACAGATTCGATTTCCGCCGCACTCCCTGCCGATTCCTCCGCAAGTTTGCGGATTTCTTCCGCGACAACTGCAAAGCCTTTTCCGGCCTCTCCTGCACGGGCGGATTCAATACTTGCGTTCAATGAAAGCAAATTTGTCTGGGACGCCATACTTTTAATGATTTCTACCATATTGTTAATATGGACCGCGGATTCATTCGTCTGATTTGTCTGTTCCGAAACCACTTGTATTGCGCTGTTGGTAATCTCCGTAATTTCATATAAACGTTTAATACATTCTGAAGCGCCGTCCGAAAACTTCATCATTGTGCCTACGGACACGGATAACTTATCCATCTCGTTTTTCTCGACGTCGATGACATCGCCAAGCTCCTGTACCTTTACGCTGACTGTTTCCGTCTCGTCCGCCAGACTGGCGGCTCCTCGCGCCATTTCCATAACCGCCTGATTTGTATTGTTAATACTTTCTGTGATGTTTCCAAACTTATCGCTGAAATCCGTACTGCTTTCTTTTAACTGCGTACTTGCTTCTCCGATCTTGCCTATCATTCCTGCAAGCGACCGCTTTACCGCATCCATAGACTGCGCGATTCTGCCGACCTCATCCGATCGTTTTAAAAGCGCGGGATCGATTTCAAAAGAAAGGTCACCTTCCGATACCCGCTGCAGCGCCGCCGCGACTCTCTGAATCCCGCCTGCAAGCCGTCTTCCGAAAAGAATGGACATAATAGCCGCCAATGCAAACAAAATCAAAATAGATACTGCATAAGCCATCAGCATTCTGTAAAACTCCTGTCTGATTTCCGTTTTCTTTGTCTCTATTTCCGCATTCATATCATCTATGTAGTTACCGGTAGCAATCACCCAGTCCCACGGCTCAAATATTTCGGAATAGGCAAGCTTAGGCGCAACCGTTACGCCGTCTGCTTTGGTAAAGTAAAACTCATTATACCCGCCGCCTGCTTCCGCTGCCGATACAATACTCTGAGTGATCTTTATGCCGTTTTGATCGGTCAGATCATAGCGGTTGGTTCCCTCCTGCTCCGTAAGAATCGGATGCATAACCAAATTATAATCGGCGCCGTCAATCCACAGATAGCCGGAATCATCGTCGCGATACCGCATACTTCGAATCGCTTCCTTTGCCATCGTCATGGCTTCTTCTTCTGTCATCAGACCGGCTTTAGAACGTTCGTAGTATGCTTCCACAATTTTAATTGCACCCTGTATTTCGGACTTGATTTCCGTCTTATACCCGTCGTACATTGCCTCTTCATATGTTTCCATGTCTTCCTTCATAAATTTTTGCAGAAACGTAATGCCAAGCGCTCCAAAGACGACCGCCGTTACCGCTATCAGAGAAAGAATCATAGCCACCAGTACCGTTGCCAGACTCTTTGACCGCTTTTTACCGTATTCCCTGTTTTCATTCCCCATTATAATACCTTCTCTTTCACTTCTTTTTCCTGTTCAGACTGCAGATCTTCCTGCATTTTCTCCATAACGGCAATTCCTTTATACGTTTCTTCCACGTCCTCCTCCGGTCTCCACGCCCGCCCGAATTTTACATCCTTAAACAGCGCCGCCAGTCCGGTTATTTGCTTTAAACGCAGTATTTCATCCCGATCCATGCCCAGATGTTTGGCAATCCAGGAATCCGATCGTCCCATTTCATGGAGTTCTCTTACGATATTGCTCATCAAATCGACATCATGGCTTCCCCTTGCCCGGTTATGCCGGATGGTACTTGCCATACGCTGGTCAATCGGCTTTTTTATCACGGAAACCGGCAGCAGACCGTTTTCTCTTTCATAGATATCCCGATGTTCTAACATAATCCGATAGCGATGGAACCCGTCGACAATCACATAAATATCTTTTGCGCTGCTGTAGCAGCAGACAATCGGCATTGTATATCCGTCCGCCTTGATACTTTCGTAAAGCAGTTTCATTTCGGGCGGCGCCACCGAATTTGGATTATAGGTATTCGGCTTTACTTTCTCAATCGGAACCGCTATCACTTCATATACCGGGCTTTTATACTCCATATTCCATTTCCTCCACAACCTTATATTTGCGCTCAAGCACATCGATACGTTTTTTCTGCTCCCTCGTTATGCCGAATCCCATAAAACGGCAGATATGGTCATTTTTTAATATACAGTAGCACATCCGCTTCCAGCTCGGTATATCCTTGCACGTTTTGATATCGTCCGTATTGTCCGGAATATTTCCGATAAAAATCACCCGTGTCTTTTGACTTCTGGTATAATTGGATACGCCGTTCCGGCGAATCTGATAGCCGTGTTCCTCCAGTTCCCTGATCGTGTCCTCGTTCAGACCTCCTCCGGTTTTATGCCAGAATTCAATTGAAGTATTAAACTTTTTCGCATAATTATTTCGGAGTCTTGCAGGCAGAGTATCCAGCAGAAACATCGTATACGACTTCCAGGTATAGCCTTCGGGCAGCGTTATGTTCCGATACCCCATCGCCTTCGTCCTGCCGTAAATGCTCGCAAAGTTGGCGCCCTGCACCCTTCCCACCAGCTTTACCCAGATCTCGGGATCGATGACGCGGTACAGATTGAGCGCATCCCTCGAATAATCGTTGAACGGAGATGCCACCCGCATTTGAGAAATCTTTAAACCCGCTTTGTAATAAAGGTCATAAAGACGATTATAATCGTATCCGAACTCGTAATTGGCATGCCAGACATCCCGTGAAGTCCAGTCATACATTGGAGACGCGCACCAGACATCTTTAAATTCCTTGCTGATCCAACAGAGTCCGTTATAGCCGTATTTTCTGTTTAAAAAACCGTTATAACGCTGCAGGGACTCGTCCGCCCGCATACCAAGCAGGCAAACCGTCTTTTTTTTGCCGTGCGACAGACGGTACCAGCGTCCGAACTGCCTCGCAAGATCTTCCTGATGCATACGATAACGATATGTACTGATCGGGTTATTTTCCATGTTTATCACATATTCCTTGTCCGGCATTTCTCTGACCCAGACTTCCTTCTTTGTATCGTCCCACGGATACCAGTACATTTCATAGTTGCCAAGCGCCGTCCTTGTCGCCATCGGAAGACATACCCAGTATGATTCTACCTCATCTTTAATCCTTTCAAACGTTCGTTCGATATACTCCGACGTTACCGTATACTGCGCTTCAAAATCCTGATGGAACACACCGACGTTCCGTTGCGGATAATACTTTTTTCGAAAATCCAATACCATATTTAAAAGCAAGCCGCTGTCTTTCCCGCCGGAAAATGAGACATAGACATTGTCAAACTCTTCAAAAAGATATTTCATCCGCATTAAAAAAGCATCATATACGTTTTCTTCCAATAGCCTTTTTTTCAAATTACACTCCCTCCTGCTTCCATAATTTACCAATTTTGGAAGAAATTGGTAATCTTCTCTATTAATTTACCATATCAAAGAACTAAATTCAACAAAATACGACAAAAGCGCTTATGTCTGTAGGCATAAGCGCTTTTGTCGTATAATACAATCTCTTCTATTTTCTAATGTCTGTCAGAACTTCCGGTGCAATGACAAACTCTACGCATCCCATATACATAGGCGCCACATCTCCTTCATTAAAACAGATCACAATGTTTCCGTCCTCATTGACATAGAATGACGTTTCGTCCGTTATAGCCGTAAAGCTCCATTCCGGAACCTTTTCATAATCGAGCCAGTAAAAAGCATTCTCATCCTGCGCCATTCGTTCCGCCATTTGCAGTTTAATGTTTTCACTGATTGCCCCAATGTAATCGGCGCCGTCTGAAAACAGTTCTTTTAACGCAATACGTTCCCCCGTGTTCAAATCAATTGTATAAAAAAAATCCCATTCGGCGCCGCTTCCCGCTCCCTGATAGCAAATCAGCTTAAGCGTAAAATATTGATCCGTTGTTTGAAGAAGCTCTGTCTTCACCACAATGTCCTGGCGCCCCTGTTCCTGTTCGAGATTTTTATTGAACTCGTTCACTATTTCATCCGTGATTCTTTCAATCTCCGCGTTGATTTCTTCTGCGGAGGTTTCAAGGCTTTCTTTTTGCTGCATATCCGTTTCCGATACCGCTATTTTATCGACGGCAATTTCTGCCCGGTTTCGTTCGTCCTCATAACGGAAACTCTGAAACGATACGGTATTTACAAGATTTCCGACAAAAGGCACGCCATCCATTGCATATGCGGCGTCCGGCCATACATTCGGCATAAGCATTACCGTTACTGCAGCGGCTGCGGCAGCGGCAGCCGCTTTCCACTTATACGTTCTCTTCCTCTTCACCCTTTTAGCCTGTTCCATTTTTTCCTTCATCGCCTCAAACTGTTCCTCCGTCATAAACTTCTGTCTGTACTCCTGTCTGCTCCATTCGATATCCTGCCTGCGAATTTCTCCCATTCCGATCCCCTCTTTCCTGCCATATTTTTCTTCCGGTGCCATCGTCTTCCAGCTTCAGTCTCAATTTTCGAAGTCCGCGGTAAAGCCTGCTTTTTACGGTGTTCCTGTTTTCGTTTAAGATTTCCGCAATTTCCTCCAGCTTCATTTCTTCAAAAAAGCGAAGTTCGATCACAGCCTTATCTTCTTTTGTAAGAGTTTCAAGCGCCGCCATTAAATCCGTATCCGTATAACTGTCTTCCGTTTCCATTTCAACGCATACCTCTTCAAATGAAACCGTTACGCGTTTTTCAAAAGAACGAAAAATTTCGTTTAACATAATCCGGTAAATCCAGGTGGCCGCAAATTCCTGTTTCCGAAGCGAACCGCTGTTTAAAATCGCCTTATACGCTCCGTTCTGCACAATATCACTTGCATCCGCATCGTTGTGGACATAACTGTATGCGAGCCGATAATACCGGTTATAATTTTCGAGTAAAATCCGTTCCACCGTTTCTTCTTTTGTTTCTTTCTGAGAAAAACCAATCAAAATTCTCACCTCCCCGTCGTTTCTGATAATTAGACAATGCGCGGATCCAAAAAGTTTCACTCCGGGAAAAATTTTTTCCTTTTCAATATCATTTGATTTTTCACAGATTTTATGAAAGACGTCCGATCCTGACGTTTTGTATATGCCTGACCATGCAGTTTTACATTAAAGTGAAAAAGAGATTCGCCCTGTCGGCCGAATCTCTTTTCATCATAAAATTCTGTTTCGTATTGCAAGAATCTCTCCCCTCTCCTTTCGGAACGTGTATGCCCTTGTCAAGAGAGGGTAATATAAGCAAAAACTAATTCATATCAACTACAATATGACGCGGCTGACCCGTAATCATAATCGGAGTAAGTTCCGCCTGAATCAGCGGTCTGGTATAATTTACAAAATCCTGTGTGACATTGGTACCGTCTTCTGTAATCCACTCCATCGGAACTTTTTTTTCGATATTTGCAATTTTGTGAACGTCATATAAATCTGTTGTACAAATATACGGGTCGTCGGAATCGCGCTTTAAAATTACCATCTTTCCGGTATCTCCGGCAAAAGCAGCTTTTACGGCAGAACCGCCAACCTGATATGCCTCGGTAATATCCACTCGGGACGTCAGATGTCCGGCGCATCTTTGCAGCGTAGAAAGTTCAACCGTTCGCGACTTGCAACCAAATTTTTCGCTTACGAGCGTAGCAAGATATCTTGCCGTACCGCTTAACTGCTTATGTCCGAACGAATCCACATATTCGGTATGGTTTGTCAGCTCAAATACGTATTCGCCTTCCGCTGTCTTAATACCTTCGGATACGGCTACCACTACGGAATTCTTCTTTTCCAGAAGCGCTCCGACCTTCTCTACAAAGGAATCTACGTCAAATGGAAGCTCCGGCAGATAGATCATATCCACGCCTTCGCAGTCCTCACATTTTGCAAGCGCAGCCGCGCCGGTAAGCCAGCCCGCATTACGTCCCATAATTTCAATGACCGTTACGTTCTTAATATCATAAACTAGTCCGTCGCGGATTACTTCCTTTGTCACGGAAGCAATGTACTTAGCCGCGCTGCCAAAGCCCGGCGTATGGTCGGTAACGGCAAGATCGTTGTCAATCGTTTTCGGAACGCCCATAAAGCGGATCGGACTGTTAATTACAATTGCATAATCCGAGAGCTTCTTGATCGTATCCATCGAGTCGTTTCCGCCGATATAAAAAAACGCCGTAATTTCGTATTCATTTAAAATTTCAAATATTTTGTCGTAGAGCTCTTTGTTGTCGTTGATCTCCGGCAGCTTATAGCGGCAGGAACCTAAAAATGCAGACGGCGTTCTCTTTAACAGCTCCAGATCAAGGTCTGTCCGAATTTTCTCGCTCATATCTACGATTTTCTTCTCCAAAAATCCCTGAATCCCGTGTCTCATACCGTATACCTTATCGGCTCCGAGATCCTTTGCCGTCTTAAATACGCCTGCAAGGCTGGAATTAATAACGGCGGTCGGTCCGCCCGACTGTCCTACAATTACATTCTTTGCCATATGTACCTCCAATACGTTAATTTTAAATACCCTTTATTCATATTAACATAAATTGGCAGACAGCACAACAAATGATAAAAAATAGACAATCTTTAAGTTCTTATATCTGTCTGTCTTCAAACAGCTTTTTCACCGCATCCTCCGATACAACGTCTTCCGTCTCTTCATTTTCTTTTCCGCTTTCTATCTTTTCCGTTCCGCTCCGTTCTTCCTCGTCAAGGACTTCTTCAAATTTATTTTCTGCACAACGCTTTAAAAAGTCCAGCAATAAATCTTTCCAACGCGCGGCATTACCATCCTTTAACGCCATTTCTTCCGTAGTTCCGTTTCGAACCGCCTCAATCCAGTTTCTCTTTTTTGTAAGAAAATCATCCAGCGTATCCGCTGTATATCCATCCTCATAATAACCTGCGGTATAATCGATCAGATTTCGGTAGATCCTGCCTGCTTCGACATCTCCCTGCGCCTGTGCATGACTGCATAATGCAAACATTTCAATCTGCGTCGCATTTTGTGGATCAATTTTATTGACTGCAACGGTCTGTTTCTCCTCGTAAGAGTCCGTCACCGGATTATAGACGCTGACCAGAATAATCGGATTTTCCTGTGTGGAATTATCCGCATATCTGGCATGCATCAGATATGTATGATTACCTGCCCCAATCGATTCAAAACCAATCACGCCGCTTTGCGTTCTTCCCTCCATGCGATAAATCTGACCAAAGCCTGCTAAATTGGCGGCATATTCGCTCTTTCCGGTCATATCGTCGCTAATATTGAGCAAATCGTTGCAGATAATTGCCGTTTCTCTGCAGCCGACCATCTCGCCCCTGTCAAACTGACTGTCACGGAACTTTCGCAGAACGCCTAAATATCCTTCTATTTTTTCCGGTGAAAAAACGGCTTCGCTGCCGTCTTCGAGATTTTCGTCCGCACCGGCCTTATAAAAAATACCAAGCAGCTTAATCCCCTCCTGGAATTGTATTTCACCCCCGTTTTTCCTTCCGTGTTCCTCCATCGTTTTCTCTACGGCTTTCACCCAGTCTTTTTTTCCGCCCACAAGATTTTCAATTGCGTAACTGTCAATGCCGTTTATATTCATACCGGGCGCGTTCTTTACAAAGTCCTTCAGCATTTGAAAAGAATTTTCCTTTCCAAAGCTCCATCCTGCCGCGTCGGCATAACTGCACAAAGCAAACATTTCTACCGCTGTTGCGTTTCTCGTATCTACATCGTTGACATGTACCTGATAGGAAACCTGCTTTCCGTCCTGTTCCGCAGTGACTAAAATGACCGGATCCGCCTCTGTGGAATTTTCTGCATATTTCGCCGTCATGACGCAGGTTGTGTCTGAATCCGCAGATTTTAATTCTATTTTTCCAAGCAGACTGTTTTCCATGATTCCCTGCTTTTGTTCCGATCCTGCGGCTCCCTCTTCGTTTGCCGTACGTCCCTTATAAATATTATAAAGAAACCCCGGCATTATTTCCGATACATACATTTCTTTTTCTTCTCCCTTCTTTTCCCATGCTTCCATTGCAATCCGCTCAATCGGATCTTTTGTGTCCTTCTGAACGTTCATCGGATTGATGCGGCAGCTTTTTATGGTTCCGTCCTCTGACTTTTGTTCCACATAAACCTGTCTGCCTTCCACTTTTGCCTTAAGCGTATACCCGTTTGCGGCACAGATTTTTATACGGTCGCACTCTTTGAAAGACAGATTTCGTACACTTTCCTCTTTTTCTGTTTCCGTTTCACAGTAAAACGCTCCGAGCACTTTCCGGCTGTCCCTGCGGCCCTTATTTACTTTGTTATAATAAGACGATCGATCCACTCCAAAGGTCTTCATTGCCCCGCCTCCTTCAAAATCTTTTTTAATGCCTCTCTGCCGCGCCGCAAATTGCTTTTTACCGTGTTTTCCGGCTGTTTTAAAATCTCCGCTACCTCTTTCACCGCATAATCTTCATAATAAAACAGATACATACAATTCCTGTAATTTTCCGGCAGCTCCAACACCGCCCATAACGTATCGTCTTCTTCGATATACGGAACCTGAAAATATGCTTTTTCCTGCTCCGGCACTTTTTCCATACCGACAGTCACGCTCTGCCATTTATTTTTACACATATCCCTGCAGAGATTTACCGTCGTCCGAATCATCCATGCTCTTTCGTGTTCCTCACTGAGAAACCCTGGCTCCGCCCGCATCAAACGCATAAAAACCTCCTGCGCAATATCCTCTGCGTCGGCATGTCTTTTTACATTTGTAAATGCAATGCGATAGCAAAGTGCATAATATTCTTTAAAATAATGTTCAATCCGATTTGTCCCATAGTTCATTTTTATACCCGCTACAGCGTCGTTTGTCTATCTGCACTCAGCCTTTTCTCATTCTTTAGCTTATAGAAGGATTTTTAAGTAAATCCATAATCATATCATAGGATAAAGACGAAGTGTCAACAAACCGTCCGCTTCCGTCTTTTGAAATTATGACGGTGCCATTCGTTCCCACATATGCAGCCGAATCATCGTCAGGATACTGAATGATTCCCGTCATTTCAGCAAACTTTTTCAGCCACGGCTCTCCCTGTTCCTGACACATCTTCTTAAACTTCACTGCATCTTCGCCAATCATATAGGGATGCTTTCCGTCTCTGACGTACCATGAGCAACCTGTTTTGGCATCTGTATATTTCGGGTCTTCTGACGCCCATTCTTCTAATCGCTTTCCTCCGTACCAGGTCTGCAGTCCCGTTTGTTCCTGCGGCGCAGTATCCTGATTTTGCGGACAGAGCTGCCCCGCCCTGTTTTTATTGCACGGATATGCCGATATGCTGTTGTAATAATAATTCATTCCGATTCCTGTGATCCCCATTTTCCTCTTGTTCCTCCTGTAAATCTTTATCTTTAATTATAATACGATTCAGGAATTTGATTGGTTGCAAATTTACTGTTTTTATTTTCAGGGCAAGCGTTAATTTTATTATAACAAACAGAATCCGGTAAATTCATTGATGTTTTTAGTAAAAAAGGGAAAAGCATGTTCAGATAAGTGTGAGTTCTTCTGGGAAACGTATTATAATCATAAAATAAAAGAATTGTAAGACAAGATAAATTTACTAACAGGGAAAAAAGATGAAAGAAGGCGGTCTTTTGAACGAAAAATTTACTGTATTGCCCCTTATACCAGATCCGGAAGTTCTTGCCGAACAAAGCGATTATACGTTAAGGCAGTTATTTCATAAAAAAATAAGAGGACATTAAAAGCGTATCTGCCAAAACCAAAGACAAAAGTCTGCTTATCTTCATTACGGCTGGGTAGACGAGATTGACGGATATCATAAAATAGCAAAACAGTCTCCCTATTCGGTTTCCGGTATTATAACTTTTCTTAAATACAAGTATACAGATAAAATTCCAGAATTAAATCTGCTTGAATGGTTTTATAAATCATGTCATGCATATACGCACGGCAGTATCCAAATTGCAAAATATCCGGTACTGCATTACTTTGAAATTTCAATGATGCTTTATTACATCATTCGCGGCACATTTTTTCTGTTATGTAAAGAATGCAAGATTGAACCTGCAATAAACGGAATTAATATGATTTCTGTCATTGACAGAGATTTTAAGATATTAAAAGAACAGTATGACATTCGTTCTACCGAAAAATTTGATGAATATTATCATACTAACTCATAATACAATCAAGTTTCAAACTTACTATTACGGAAAGCCGTTGTCGAAACGCATATTTATAAAGGCAGGAATACATTGTCAGAGATTTCTGTCCTCCGTTATGCCACGAATTATGTAATGTTTTTAACAGGCTGCACGGATCTTTTATCCGTGCGGCCTGTTTACCTCCATCATTTTACGTTACTTTCCGCGACAGCCTCCGCAAGCCGGCGCTCGAACGCTTCCTCAAACTCCCGCTCTTCCCTGCTTCCTTCTACCGGTATCGTCACCATCCGTTTTTCCCAGGAGGAAAGATAAATAGCGTTGGAAAGGAAAAGGCTAAGAATCCCTTCTTTTCCGTCTACAATCAACGATTCTCCTTTCAATACCGCATCGGAGAAATTCTGCAGAATTCCCAGCTGCTGCGGGTTTTCTCCGCCGCAGTCGATTGTATGCCATTCGCCGTTTAATTTCTTAAAACATTCCGTCGCAGTTCTTCGGTAATCCGGCTCATGGAACCCCAGTTCACAGACCTTAAGCGCTCCCTTATCACAGACAAGCAGGGCGTCCTCCAGCGAAATCTCCAGCCGATTAATACCCGGAGCTTCCCCAGTCGATGCAAAAAACACGCCGGTAGCGCCTCCGTCAAACTCCAGATATGCCGTAACTTCGTCTTCTACCTCAATCTCATGATATTTTCCGTTGTGGCAAAAAGCCTGCACGCGTTTCGGCATACCGCAAATCCATTGCAGCAAATCCAGATTATGTGGACACTGGTTTAAAAGCGTTCCGCCGCCGTCTCCCTTCCAGGTGGCGCGCCAGCTTCCCGATTTGTAATAAAAATCCGGCCGATACCAGTCCGTCACGACCCAGTTCACTCGTTTGACCGCTCCATAACGACCGCTTTCCACCAGTTCTTTCATTTTACGGTAAACAGCATTGGTACGCTGATGAAAGATCATGGAATATACAAGCTTCTCTTCTGACGCAGCCTCATTGATTTCCCGCGCCTGCCTGCTGTATACGCCCGCCGGTTTGTCGCAAAGCACATGAAGACCCAGTTTTAGCGCCATAACAGCCTGATCTCTGTGCGCGTAATGCGGCGTAGCAATCATAACGGCATCCAGTTCTAACTCTTTTTGTCTTACCGCCTCATATAAATCCTCTGCAGAAGGATATACCGGAAGCTCAGGCGGCAGCACCTGATTCAGCCGCTCCCTTACCTCGTTTCTCATTCTTGTTACCGCAGCAAGCCTAAGCCCTTCCACTTTTCCCCCGGCAATCATTTCCGCATACTGCGATCCCATATTCCCCATACCGATCACTGCAACCTTCATCTTATCCATTCCTCTCCTCCATTCGTATTCCTGAAACTCAGCCGAACGCCACGTCCAGCACCATCATTAGTGAAAACCCCACCGCAAACATCACGGTTCCTAAATTCGCACAATTCCCCTCCGTTACTTCGGGAATCAATTCCTTAATCACAACATAAAACATCGCTCCTGCGGCAAGCCCCAGCAGATACGGCAGCGCAGGTACAAAAATCCCCGCAGCGGCAATCGTTAAACACGCTCCGATTGGTTCCACAATCCCGGAAAGAACGCCGCAGACAAACGCTTTTGGCTTTGACATGCCCTTCGCGCAAAGCGGCATGGAAATAATCGCTCCCTCCGGCAGATTCTGTATTGCAATTCCGACCGACAGCGCAAGCGCGCCGGATAACATAATCTGCGAGTTTCCGGAAAGCCACCCGGCATAAACAACGCCGACCGCCATACCTTCCGGTATATTATGCAATACCACCGCCAATACCAGCATTGTAGATTTTTGAATCCTGCAATTTTTCTCATGCGCCGTCTTCATATTTTCATGCAGATACGGAATCAAATAATCGAAAAGAAGCAATACCGAAATTCCAATCCAAAATCCGATCACTGCCGGTAAAAACGACCATCGCCCAAGTTCTTTCGCCTGTTCAAACGCAGGAATCAGCAGACTCCAAATGGACGTCGCAACCATAACCCCGGCGGCAAAGCCGATTAAAGCGCCCTGCATGGCGGCATTTATTTTCTTCTTTATAAAAAATACACCAAAAGCTCCGATTGCCGTTCCCAAAAACGGTATCATTATCCCCTGGAAAACCTTTTCTATCATTTAAAAAAATACTGTCTCCGTATGATTTATCTTAAGGTATGCGTGAAACCTTTCGTTGTTTCCTTCGGAGAAAATACAAAAAACGTCTTTCTTATTAACTACAATTGCAATGAAAGAAAGTCTTCTTTTGAAAATCTGTGATAGACGGTATGCCCCATTTCCATTTTTATACAGTAATAATACCGATCGACGGATTCATCGGAAAACGAAAATACATAGTCAAAATCCGCTCCCTCCGGCATCCGTTCACATACATAATCATTGCCGCACGCGTCAAAAACAGCTTTTATCTGTTCCAGACTGCAATGATGATTTTCCCGGAACAAAGCAATCAGCGCAGCCAAATGCTCAGGCGCTATCACCTGTTCGTTGACATAACGCGCTCCCTCCGGCGGAACGCCGATCTCAATCCGTTCGTCTCTCACAGTAAACGACAGCGCTCCCAGCTCTGCGGGGACTGCATACGCTTCTTCTAAAATCGCTTTCATCTCTTGCGCATTCCGCGCGTTCACGGAAAGGATCGCATTCAAAGAAGAAAGCGGAAAAATAAGTCTTGTCGTCTCTTCTGCATAGCCAAGCTTTAACTGCGCTTCTTTCATTTGATCCGTAATATTTTTTGTCAGATTGTCTTTCTTCACTCTAACCCCCATGATTTCGCCCTGCACAAGCTCTGATCCGTGCAAAAAAGCGGCTCTTCGTGACGAGTGCATGCGTCGACGACGCAGTTTCCTATATGGCCAAAAAGGCTCTGTGCAAAAAGCACAAAGCCCAAGCTAATTACAACATGTAAATTCACTATAGCATACTATCAGAGAAAAAGAAACCCCCATCCTCCGCCAGTGCGCTTTCCGTTCACGAATGACAGCCACGACAGCGGCTGCAGTCGCCCCCGCAGGACGATTTTCCTTTCTTCTTATCGGAAATCATACTGCGAATCGCCAATCCCACAAGAACTGCTAACGCAATTCCCACAATTATTGTTCCCATAACACGCCCCTTTCTTTTTTCCATCCATTATTTGGCCTGCGCCGTCATTTTTATTTTTATATTCCGCGATTCTCTTTCCTTATAAGGACGAAGCAGCAGATATAGAAATCCGATGACAAACAGAAAAGCGATTACGGTTCCGATTCCGAACGTCCCGGTTGTAAGGAATGTTCCAATCTGATATACGCACATCGCAACAATATAAGCAAGCGCCGTCTGATAACCGATTGCAAACCAAAACCACTTTGTATTGTTCATCTCACGTTTGATTGCCCCCATCGCCGCAAAACACGGAGCGCATAAAAGGTTAAATACAAGGAAGGAATAAGCTGCCACGCCGGTCATGGTACCTGCAAGCGCCTGCCATATTTCGACGCCGTCCTCCGTTACTTCCGCAAACCCAAAAAGGATTCCGAATGTCGTTACTACATTTTCCTTAGCAATCAGGCCCGTTACCGCTGCAACAGCCATTTTCCAGCCGTTTGCACCGGCGCCCCATCCAAGCGGAACAAACAACGGTGCAATCACACTGCCGATTACCGCCAATATACTGCTGTTTAGCTGTTCTGCTTCCAACATGGTAAAATGTCCGTCCACCCATCCGAAACTCTGTAAAAACCAGAGCACCATTGCTGATAACAGAATAATCGTTCCGGCCTTTTTGATAAAAGACCATCCGCGCTCCCACATACTTCTAAACACGTTTCCGACTGTCGGCATATGATAAGCGGGAAGCTCCATTACAAACGGCGCCGGTTCACCTGCAAACATTCGTGTTTTCTTTCCTATTATCCCGGAACAAATAATCGCCCCGATTCCCAAAAAATAAGCGCTCCATGCCACCCATCCCGCATTATCGAAAAAGGCTCCTGCAATCAGAGCAATAATCGGCAGTTTTGCGCCGCATGGTATGAATGTAGTTGTCATAATCGTCATTTTCCGGTCTCTGTCATTCTCAATCGTTCTCGAAGCCATAATGCCCGGTACACCGCATCCGCTTCCGATCAGCATCGGAATAAACGATTTTCCGGAAAGACCGAACTTACGAAAAATCCGGTCCATAATAAAGGCGACGCGCGCCATATAGCCGCAGCTCTCCAAAAATGCAAGAAAAAGGAACAATACGAGCATTTGCGGAACAAAACCCAAAACGGAACCGACGCCGCCTACGATGCCGTCCGAAATAAGTCCGGTAAGCCAGTCTGCGCAGCCGATTGCTTCAAGGCCGCCTCTTACGCCCGGAACAATCCATTCGCCAAATAACGTATCATTCGTCCATCCGGTAAGAAGATCTCCGATCGTCGTCACCGATACATAGTAAACCAAAAACATGACAAGCGCAAAAAACGGCAGCGCCAGCCATCGATTTGTAACGACACGGTCAATTTTATCGGATACGGTCAGTTTCTCTTTCCTGTTTTTCGTAACGCATTCCCCGATTACGGAAGAAATATAGACATATCTTTCATTGGTAATAATACTTTCGGTATCGTCGTCAAAACGGTCTTCCAGCTCTTTTATCTCGGAGGATACGTCGGGAACGTTTCCGTGAATCATTTCCGTTATATTATCGTCCCTTTCCAAAAGCCGGACGGCAAAAAAACGCTTCTGCTCCTCTAAGACCCTGGAAGAAAGCTTCTGCTCCACCGATGCAATCGCAGATTCCACCGTTTCCGCAAACTTATGATTCCAAACAGCCGCTTCTTTTTTTCCGGCCAGGGCAACCGCTTTTTCCGCCGCTTTTCTGATTCCGGTACCTTTTAAAGCGGAAATCTCCACAACCTCGCAGCCCAGTTTTTCAGCCAGCTTATCAATCTGAATCCGATCGCCTCTTTTCTCTAAGACGTCAGTCATATTGACCGCAACAAGAACCGGAATCCCAAGTTCCATAATCTGCGTTGTCAGATAGAGATTACGCTCGATATTCGTGCCGTCGACAATATTAACGATAACGTCAGGCCGATCGGAGATCAGATAATTTCTGGCTACGATCTCCTCTAACGTATAAGGAGACAGGGAATAGATCCCCGGCAAATCCATAACGGTTACATCTTGCCATCCCTTTAATTTCCCTTCTTTTTTTTCTACCGTAACGCCCGGCCAGTTTCCAACAAACTGGTTGGAACCGGTCAGCGCATTAAATAATGTGGTTTTACCGCAGTTTGGATTTCCTGCTAACGCAATTTTAACTGACATTTTTTCTCCATTTCTGCGCTGCTATTTCACAGAACGAATTTCGGAAGGCAGCGCGCATTCTGCATATAGTTTGTCTTTGCTACTCTCAATTTGTTCTTGCTATAATATATTAGTTTAAACTAACTACAGGTCAAAAAAAATTTACTCCACTTCAATCATTTCCGCATCGGCTTTTCGAAGCGAAAGCTCGTATCCGCGAACCGTAATTTCAATCGGGTCGCCAAACGGCGCTGTCTTTCTGACATAAATATCTATACCCTTTGTAATTCCCATGTCCATAATTCTTCTTTTTACCGGGCCTGTGCCGGACAGTCTTTTGACTGTAACAGTCGCGCCGCAGGCAGTCTCCTTTAATGTTTTCATTACATAAGCTCCTTTTCTCCATTTTTACACTAAAATTTTGTTTGCCATGTCTTTCCCTATGGCTACGCGGGAGTCCTTTACATTCACAATTAAGTTCCCTCCCGTCTCCGATACGACAGTTACCGTTCCTCCCGTAACAAATCCAAGATTTTCTAAAAATCTGCGGGTTTCTTCCTTCCCGCCGATTCTTTTAATGATATTCGGCTCTCCTGTACCTGCCATTGATAACGGCATTCGCTCATCCTCCTGTCTTCACAATTTAGAATCGTTTCCTTTGTTAGTTAGTATACTCTAACCTTCATTAGTTGTCAATAATTATTTTATTTTTTTCTTCCGTCGGTTCTGCTTATGAAATATTTGAAAAATCCTCTCCTTCATGTTACAATAAAACACAGAATCAACATAGATATCTCTTTCGTTCGGAACATCTGAATCGGACGGGAATGGAGGCTTTTATGACAACAACCGAATCTGCGGAAAATTATTTAGAGACAATCTTAATTCTAAGCAAAAAGCTTCCCGTTGTCCGTTCGGTAGACATCGCAAACGAACTTGGCTTTAAAAAATCAAGTGTAAGTATAGCCATGAAGAATTTGAGAGAACAACGGCATATTACGGTTACGGACGCCGGTTTTATTTATCTGACTGACACAGGCAGAGAAATTGCGGAAATGATATATGAACGCCATGAACGGATTTCCTCCTGGCTCATTTCACTTGGCGTACCGGAGGAAATCGCTACTGAAGACGCATGTAAAATAGAGCATGTCATCAGCAAAGAAAGTTTTGAGGCGATTAAGAAAAACGTGCTTTAAGTTTCTGTCACCCGACGCCTTGCAAAAATCTTACAGGAAGTAAAAATGCCAAATCCCGTATCAATAAATGCCGCAGTCATTTCTAATATTTTCTCATACATCTGATTTACCTCCGAAAGACATGTATAAACGCACAACCGGCGTGACTTACGCCACGCCGGTTGAAAAAAAATTATCTGTTGTCTCACCTATGCAAACGGATTTTCTGTCGGATAGGGCAGAGATTTCGGCTGATTGTAGTTAATATCCTCCATCGGAACGCCAAGATATTTAAATACCTCAAACAGCGCTTTTCCATGATGTCCGAACGCAACCGCTCCGTGATGCGGATAGTTTTTCTGAATCAGGACATGACGGTAAAATCTGCCCATTTCCGAAATCGCAAATACGCCGATCGCTCCGAAAGAACGCGTTGCTACCGGAAGTACCTCTCCCTGCGCCACATATGCGCGAATCCGGCTGTCGGAGGTGGACTGCAGACGGAAGAACGTAATATCGCCCGGCGCAATATCTCCCTCTAACGTTCCGTTTGTTACTTCAACCGGAAGACTTCTTGCCATAATCATCTGGTATTTCATTTCATGACTGCAGAGCTTGCTGGAGCAGGTATTTCCACAATGGAAGCCCATAAACGTATCGGAATGACTGTAGTCGAATTTTCCTTTAATGGATTCTTCGTACATATCCTTCGGTACGGAGTTATTGATATCAAGCAGCGTTACGACATCTTCGCTGACACAGGTTCCGATAAATTCGCTTAACGCGCCGTAAATATCAACCTCACAGGAAACCGGGATGCCTCTTCCTGTCAGACGGCTGTTGACATAGCACGGTACAAAACCGAACTGCGTCTGGAATGCCGGCCAGCACTTTCCTGCGATTGCAACGTATTTGCGGTATCCCTTATGCGCTTCTACCCAATCAAGGAGCGTCAGCTCATACTGTGCAAGCTTTGCAAGGATTTCCGGCTTTTTATTGCCCGCGCCAAGCTCTTTTTCCATATCGGCTACGACTTCCGGAATTCTTTCGTCTCCGGCATGTTTGTTGAAAGATTCAAATAAATCAAGTTCGGAATTTTCCTCAATTTCAACACCCAGATTATAAAGCTGCTTAATCGGTGCGTTGCATGCAAGGAAATTCGTCGGTCTCGGACCAAAAGATATAATCTTTAAATCGGAAAGACCGATAATCGTTCTTGCTACCGGCAAAAACTCATGAATCATATCCGCGCAGTCAGAAGCGTCTCCGACCGGATATTCGGGAATATATGCGTTTACGTTGCGCAGTCTTAAATTATAACTTGCATTCAGCATACCGCAGTACGCGTCGCCGCGTCCCTGAACTAAATTCTCCTGCGTCTCTTCTGCAGCGGCTACAAACATTTTCGGTCCGTCAAAGTGCTTTGCAAGAAGCGTTTCTGAAATTTCCGGTCCGAAATTTCCAAGATATACGCAAAGTGCATTACATCCGGCTTTTTTAATATCCTCCAAAGCCTGTACCATATGTATCTCGCTTTCTACAATACATACCGGACATTCGTAAATATCCGCTGCGCCGTATTTATCGGTATATGCCTTCACCAGCGCTTCTCTTCTGTTTACGGATAAAGATTCCGGGAAACAGTCACGACTTACCGCAACAATACCGACCTTTACCTGTGGAATGTTATTCATGTTCTCATCCTCCATTTTTTATATTTTACGGAAAATCCGTTATTGAGACTTTTTTACAGCAACTTTGAAAACAGCCCTTTGCAGGCCGGATAAATCTTTTTAAACGCCGCATAGCGCGCCTCATATTTTGCTGCCAGCTCCGGTTCCGGCTCTACCGTATCAACCACTTTCACAATCGCCTTAGCCGCTTCCTCTACCGAAGCATACTCGCCGCAGGCTACGGCTGCAAGCATAGCGCCGCCCATCGACGGCCCTTCCTCGCTTTCAAGTACGTCTATTTTTATATTCAGTACGTTAGCCACAATCCGTTTCCATAACGGGCTCTTTGCGCCGCCGCCGCAGATTTTCGATCGTTCGATATGTACGCCCAAAGACTTTGCCACCTCAAACGAATCCCTTAACGCAAATGCCACGCCTTCTAATACGGCCTGTGTCATATCGGCGCGCGTCGTATCCATCGTAAGTCCGATAAAGGTTCCCCTTGCGTTCGGATCATTGTGCGGAGAACGCTCTCCCATCAGATACGGCAGGAAATACACATGGTTCTCTCCCAGTTTATCAATCGGCGCCTGCTCCGTGGCATAGTCCTTTGTTCCGATAATTTCATCCATCCACCATTTATTACAGGATGCCGCGCTTAACATACAACCCATCAGATGATACGTGCCGTCCGCATGGTCAAACGAATGAAGCGCATTGTTTTCGTCTACGCCGAAATTCTTTGACGAAATAAATACGGTTCCGCTCGTTCCGAGCGAGATATTGCAGGCTCCGTCTCCGACGGTTCCCGTTCCGACTGCAGCAGCCGCATTGTCGCCGCCTCCCGCCGCAACCTTTACGGTTTCCGAGATCCCCGGTTCTTTCGCAACTTCCGCTTTTACGCATCCGACTGCTTCATAGCTTTCAAATACCTTCGGGAGCCATTCTTCTTTTATTCCGCAGATTTCGCACATTTCCTTCGACCAACAGCGGTTCTCTACGTCAAAGAACAGCGTACCCGAAGCATCGGATACATCCGAACAGTGTACGCCAGTCAGTCTATATGCCAGATAATCCTTCGGAAGCATAATTTTACAAATTCGTGCAAAATTCTCCGGCTCGTTTTCCTTCATCCATAAAACCTTCGGAGCCGTAAAACCCGTAAAGGAAATATTGGCCGTGTATTCGGAGAGCTTTTTCTTTCCGATTTCTTCATTCAGATAATCGCACTCTTTCGCCGTTCTTCCGTCGTTCCATAAAATTGCAGGCCGAATGACCTCGTCCTTCTCATCCAAAGCCACAAGACCGTGCATCTGTCCTCCAAAACTGATACCTGCGACCAGAGCTTTATCGGATCCTTCCAAAAGCTCCTTTAATCCGTCCATCGTCTGTATGTACCAGTCCGTCGGATTCTGCTCGGACCATCCCGGTTTCGGGAAGCTGATCGGATATTCGCGGTTTACAATTTTTAAGATCTTTCCGCTCCCTTCCATCAGCAGCAATTTTACAGCGGATGTTCCCAGATCAATTCCAATATAATTCATAGTAACCCTCCAATTTGCCTGTGCTTGTGCCCGTGCACATTCTAATATCATCCTACAACTTGCCCTCCGTTTTTGCAACCAGTTTTTTCGAGGTTTTTGAATTTATACATGCTGTACAATTTGCACCATTGTATTTTGTTGACTTTTTCCGCTTATAATGCTACTTTAAATGAATAGAAATCGACATGGGAAAAACGAGGAATTTATCATGGCTACCATCAAAGAAATCGCAGAACTTTCCGGCGTTTCCAGAGGAACCGTAGACCGCGTCTTAAACAACCGCGGCTCCGTCAGCAAAGAGACCGCCAAACGCGTCAGGGAAATTGCAGAAAAACTTAATTATACCCCAAACAAAGCGGGACTTGTTCTGGCCGCCCAGAAAAAAAATCTGAAATTCGGCGTGATTCTTTTTAACGAAAGCAATCCGTTTTTTTGCGAGGTATTGAATGGCGTTCATGCAAAAGCCAGAGAGCTTTCCTGCTATAACTGCAGAATAATTATCAGACAGGTTTCTTTCAACGAAACCGCACAATACAAAGCAATGGAAGAATTACTCTCCGAAGGAATTCACGGACTGGTGATCTCCCCTTATAATTCTCCCTATATCGCAGCGGAGATTGACCGCTACCACGAATTCGGTATTCCGGTTATTACTGTAAATACGGATATCAATTCCAAACGAATCGCGTATGTCGGAAGCAATTACCTGCTCTCCGGCGAAACGGCGGCAGGATTGCTTGGGCGGATGACTTTTGGAGATATAAATGTCGGAATCATCTCCGGTTCTTCGCACGTACTTTGTCATACGGAACGGATTGCGGGTTTTACACGGGTACTTTCCGAACGCTTTCCGCACATCAAAATTGCGGCTACTACGGAAAACCATGATGACGACAGCAAAAGCTTTGAACAGGTCTCTGCCATGTTGTCGGAACACCCCGAAATTAACGCTCTGTTTTTTGCCGCAGCCGGCGTCTACGGAGGCTGTAAAGCCGTCGTATCGCTTGGTCTGTCCGGCAAAGTAAAAATCTTTACTTACGACAACGTCAGCACTACGAAAGATTTAATCAAATCCGGCGTCATATCCGCCACCATCTGTCAGCAGCCCTACAAGCAAGGCTACTGGCCTCTGGATTTGCTCTCCCGTTATCTTTTGGAAGGTGCCCTGCCGGAAAACGAAATGAATTATGTGGATATCGATATCCGAATCCTGGAAAACATCCAATAATCGTTGGTCACAGTTTCCTGAATAACCAAAACAAGCCCTGCGTACAAACTGACGCAGGGCTGTTATTTTTGCCGTCCGAATAATGCGGAAAAACCGCTGTTTTTTATTTTTCGTAAATAAATTCCTTTGCAAACTGATCAAATCTGCACGGTTTCCCAAAATAATACCCTTGTATGTAGTCCGGATTAATCCCGCATATTTTGTTCAGTTCTTCTTTCGTCTCAATTCCTTCTATACAAAGCTTTAAATCAATGCTGTGCGTCATATCTACCATGTATTGAAGCAGACGGTATTCGTATTCGCTCCGCAATGCCTTTAAAGTAAAACTGCGGTCAATTTTAATCGTATTCGGATACAACTCGGACAGATAATGGAAGTTTGAATATCCGGTTCCGAAATCATCCAATGCAAGCGGAATATTATAACGCTTAAGCCCTTCGCAGAAATTGATAAAATTCTCGTTCGCCTCTAAAAATCCGCTTTCCGTCAGCTCTATCATAATACTGCCCGTGCTGAGATGATTCGTTTCAAGCGCAGATATAATCTCCGTAAGCACATTGCTCTTTAACACCTGTACATACGATACATTGACCGAAATACGAAAATCCGGAATCCGCTTTTGAATCTCCCTGCAGGCCTTCATCGCCTGGTGCAGGACCCATTTGCCGACCGGGATAATCAGACCGCTCTCCTCAAGCAGCGGAATAACCTCTACCGGAGAAACGTCGCCCAGTTCTTCCGTATGGAATCGAAGCAGCGTCTCCGCAGCCGACAGGCGCTCGTTTCTGATATCTACAATAGGTTGAAAATAAGTCTCAAAACCTTCGAAATCCGTACTTATGGAATGACGTATCTTCTGCAGCAGCTCTCTTTTCCTCAGAAACGCTTTATAGTCTGCTTTGCAGTAAACATAATGCTTATTTCTTCCCGTGTCCTTTGCCTTGTTCAGAGAAAATTCGGAAAGCTTCATCAGGTTAAAATAACGCTGCTCGGTCACATCGTTTAAAATAAGTATGCCTGCGGAAATGGTAAAAAACACTTCATAGCAGTTCGCCTCAATAAATGCACAGATTTTGTCCCTGATTTGGTCGTACATCTTCTGCGCTTCTTCAAGCGTTCTTCCGGATAAATCGAGAATCATAAATTCATCGGCCACAATTTTAAACAGCTTCTGTTCCGGTAAAAGTCCGGATTCGATACACTCTGCGGTTTTATGAAGAATCATATCGCCGTAGTCCATTCCTTTGTTCTCGTTAATCTCTTTAAAGTTGTCAATGCCGATACGAAGCATAAAACCGTCCATCCGCGTATTTCGACGTTCCCGGATTTCATTTTCAAGACTGGATTCTCCAAGAAGTCCGCTGACATTGTCCGCCTTCTGCTTCTTTCCGATTTCATTGATACATCCGATCAGATATTCCGGCTCTCCGTTATCGTCGTCAATCACACTACCTCTGCAGTTGATCCAAACCGCTTTATTCTTCTTATCAAGCCACCGATACTGTAGATTATGGAAACTCGTCTTTTTACTGAAAACCCTGTCCAAATCCTCCTGAAGTACTGCAAAGTCATCGGCATAGACAAACTTTCGAAGCGTTTCCGTCACATCCGTGAATTCACTTGAGGGTATGCGGAAACGAAGCAGTGCGTTCGGTGAAATGCAATAATGGTCATTTTTGATATCAAATATATAGAGATAATCATCCATACAGGGATTTAAAATATCAATCACTTCTTTAAACTGGCCCATTGAAATTTTGTTGATACTGTCTTCCATAATCACTGACCTCCTATTTAGGATAGTACCATTTTACCACAACTCTCCAGTTTATGGTACTGTTTTTTATAAATTTTTTACAAATATTTGATCAATCCTTTCCAACCTTCTTTTTCGTAAATTGCCTTATAATAGCTTACCTCATTTTGAATCAGATCATCGATCACCTGCATCCCCAAAAGCTCGACCGGCGCTCTGTCGTCCGTCATCCGGTAATCCCCCGCCTCATATTCGGAAAGCCAGTCCGATACATGCGTCATAAGCTGTAAAAGCTTTTCATCCTCTACGGTCTCTTTTCCTTCTTCTAACATCCGGAGTGCATCCGTCGAGTTGAATGCAAACAATTCGCGGTTTGTGGAACCCTGCACGTCAATCGTATAGACATACGGGAAAACTCCCGCAATCGTATCGGAAAGATACTGGTTGATATTGCCCTCGCTCTGTCCGCGCATATTCATATTGACAACCATTACGCCGTCCTCTTTCAAATGCTCGCTTACCAGCGTAAAAAATTCTAACGAAGACATTTGAAACGGAATCGTAATATCCTGATAAGCGTCTACCATAATGACATCATATTTTTTGTCAATCGCGTTCAGGTAAGCTCTTCCGTCATATGTAGCAACGGTTACCTCTTCCGGAAGTTCGAAATACTGTTTGGCAAGCGTAGTGATTTTTTCGTCAATCTCCACTCCCTCTATTTTCATGCCGTCAAAATAACGTCTGCACTGAGCGGCGTAGGTTCCCGTTCCCATTCCGAGAATCAGCGTCTCCGTCTCTTCCTTTTCCGCCGCACCCGCCATAAGAGGCGCAGCGAGCGCGTAATCATAATACATTCCGGTCAGGCTTTCATCTTTTTTCAAAATAGACTGTACGCCGAACAAGACATTTGTAGATAAAATAATCTTATTCTCATCCTCTTTTACCTGCAGATAATTATAAACGGATTCTCCCTCGTAAAGCAGATTCTTTTCCCAAAATGCAAAGCTGTCGGATGCTCCAAACACACAGCAGAACAAAAAGACAGCGCCTCCTGCCACGGCTCTTTTACTCTTTGTCCTCGTGCTGATAAAATAAATCAACGCCAAAAGCAGCAAAATTCCCGCGAATATCAAAAATGTCACCGACGTTCCGACCGCCGGAATCGTCACAAATGTAGGCAGAAAAGTTCCTATGATACTGCCGACGGTATTAAATGCGTTTAACGTGCCGACTGTCTTTCCGCTGTCATCCAGGCTGTCTATCGTATATTTTACCAGAGACGGCGTAACCGTCCCCAAAAGAAAAAGCGGAAACACAAAAATCACCATACAGGCCGCAAACGCCGCCCATATCAGAAAGTTTGTATTTACGGAAAAGATAAGTATGGCGGAAATGCCGAGAATAATATATTTTCCGACAACCGGAATAGCGGCGATCCAGACGGCGGCAATGACAATTCTGCCATACAGCCTGTCGGGATTCGGATTTTTATCCGCGGCCCTTCCGCCGTAAATATTGCCGAGCGCCATTGCAATCATAATGGTCCCGATAATAATCGTCCATACAATCTGAGAAGAGCTGAAATACGGGGCTAACAGCCTGCTGGCTCCAAGCTCTACCGCCATTACGGACATACCTGCAAAAAATTCCGTAAGATACAAATAAAGTTTATTGGACAGAATCGTTTTCTCCTTCACCAAACCTCTCCCTTCCTATGCTTTTTGGGCCTTTTCCAGCCCGGCCAGATATTCCAGTACGCTGTGCGCGGCGACATTTCCTTCTCCTGCCGCCTTCATATACTGATAAGGCCGCCCGGTACAGTCTCCGCAGGCAAAGCACCCCGGAAGATTTGTCCGCATCTGGCGGTCCGTTACAATGTGCATTCCGTCATCGTTTAAACCCGGCAAAAGTGTCGACGGCGCAAGCGCATCTTTCAAAAAGAACATTCCGTCGATCTTAAGTTCCTTTCCGGAATTCAGCGTCAAAGTCTCTACCCGGTCTGCTCCGGAAAGCGCTTTCGGCCTGTCGGAAAGCACTTCCACATTAGCGGCGGGCCGAAAATCTTCAGAGGTTTGATAAAGCGGCAGATAATAAACTTTTTCCGCCAGCTCCGCCAGGAAATGAAGTTCCGTTTCCGCCTCGCTGCCGGAACCTGCGACCGCAATGCACTTACCCCTGTAGAAATTTCCGTCGCAGGTGGCGCAATAACTGACGCCGCGGCCCAAAAACGCATCCTCACCTTCTATTTTTTTTGAAAATTCGACTCCGGTCGCCAAAATTACCGTTTTCGTTTCAAACACTTCGCTGCCGGCGGAGAGAAAGAAACCGTTTCCGGAGGACATAATGGAATTTACACGGTTTTCCGTAATTTCGATCTCCATCGCCGATAAATGATCCGACAGCGCATTTGAAAGCTCCATACCCGACAATTCCGGCATTCCGACATAGTTTTGAATATGATGCGCCTTTCTGACCTTTGTACTGAACTCCCTGCTCCCAAGAATCAGAAACTGCTTTTTACGAATTTTTAAATTCACGGCTGCCGAGACACCGGCAACGCCTGCTCCAACGATAATACAATCGTACATCAAATATCCTGCCTTTCTTTTTTCATTTACTATTCCTTTTTTTCGATAATTTAATACATCTGTCTTATATATAAAAAAGAGTGCTTCGCACTCTCTGCAAGTTCGCAAAGCGAACTTGTGAATACATGCGTCTGACGACGCAGTTTCCTATATGATAAAAAAGAGTGCTTCGCACTCTCTTATATGTATCCGGCGACGCAGTTTCCTATAAGGTAAAATGCTTCGTCATACATGTTTACCGGGCAAAATCCGCCCCCTTCGTTATAAGATAATGATATTGGCGCAGTTCATGTCATTTGCCAGATCATATACTTTTCCTGATAGAATGCCGACTACCTTTGGACGCATCGTATAATTTGCATTATTTTCAACTACCTTTGCCTTCTCTCCGTTGCTTAAGCGCACAATACTGTCGACCGGATAGAGAATCACGCTGTCCATAAAACTCTTCATTATGGAAATATCAAGCTCTGCTGTCATCGACATAATCATTTCAACGGCGTCGCGTTTGGAAAACGCTTTTTTATAAGGACGCTCCGTCACAAGCGCGTCATAAATATCCGCAACGGAAATAATCTTCGCATACAGATTAATCTTCTCCTCCGCCACTCCTAACGGATAGCCCTTTCCGTTTATTTTTTCATGGTGCTGCAATACTCCCATCAAAATCGGCTTGGACAAGTCCTTTTTTTCCTTTAAAATATCATACCCGAAAAGCGAGTGTTGTTTCATAATATGAAACTCTTCATCGGTCAATCGATCAGGCTTATTCAAAACTTCGTTCGGAATCTTCGATTTTCCGATATCATGAAGCAGACCTGCAATACCGATATCGTAAATCTCTTTTTTACTTAATCCATACTGCTTCGCAATAATCATCGCCATCGTCGCGACATCGACACTGTGTTTAAATGTATACTCGTCGCTGACCTTTAACATATCGATATCTATTGCAATGGCGTCGTTGTCCGTGATTGCCTTCATCAACTCGTTTGTAATACTGCTGGTCGCATTTTCAAAATCCGTCGACTCCGTATTCCCGTAAAGAAACTGCACGCCTTCCACCACGCGCGCCTTTACACTTTCCGTCAGCTTTACCCGTGAACGATCCGAAACCTTTAATTTTTCAATCAGCTTCTGCGTCTGTTCGGGAATCTCTGTCTCTTCCGGCTCATCCTCTCCGTCGTTGACATAGATGCCGTTGATACCGAGGCGCGGAAGCGCTTCAATCATAAAATCGTCTAAAACGGTACCGTATGCAATCAGCGTTCTCCCTGTTCTGTCTTTAATCGTCTGGTCGATTTTCATTCCGTTCTGAAGTGATCTTGTACTCACAAATCTGCTTCTGCTCTTTTTCCCCACTTTTCTTCCCACCTTAACATGCCGCTATTTTTTCCTGCTTCATCATCAGCTTTTCATGATACATCATTTTATCCGCACGCCGCAGCGTATCCCCAATATCATAATCAATCGATTTATCAAACATCTTATATCCGCATGCAATCTGAATCGGAAATTCCTCCGGATGCGTCCTGTTATATTCCGACAGACTTACTTTTAACGCCTGTATTCTGTCTTTGCATTCCTCAATCGTACTGCCGTTTATCAATATGCAAAATTCGTCTCCACCCAAACGAAAGCACCTTCCGAGATTTTCAAATATGGCCCGGATTTCTTTTGCACTTTGGATAATATATCGGTCCCCCGCCTCATGACCATAAGTATCGTTACATTTTTTCAGATTATTTAAATCACACATCACGACAATGCAGTCTTTTACGTTGAAACTATCGTTGCAGGTAAAATCGACATAGGCGGCCCGGTTATACAGCCCGGTAAGCTGGTCGTTAAATGCCATCTTCTCCAAACGCTTTACCTGCATTCCCGCCGCCATCAGCTTTTTCGTATCCTGTAAAGAAAGCGCGCCGAGTACAACAACATACGCTACGAAACCCATAATCCCCAGAACCGTCATTGTCGTCCCTTTGGAAATATAATAGACCCCAATATCCGCCGCAACGCCTGTCACGCATGCCGCAATGCATCCCGTCGTCGCTTTCAGCCTTTTATTCCATCCGTGCTGCTGCAGTTCCTGATGCATCCGGCAAAGTACAACAACGATCAGCGCTCCCATCACCAAATGATTCAGCCAGAGCATTTCACGTAAATCCCTGATATGTAAAAACTGAAGCAGAAGAGAAATTCCTGCCACCGCAAGCCCTGCAATACAAAGAATATCCCAAACCAGGCCGTTCTTTTTCGTAAACAATTCCTTCACAAACAGAACAAACGGCACCACTACAAGCAATAGCGCCAGATAGGGCAGATTGGCAAATAAGAGAGAGCCGGGAAACAAAAGCGCCACCGCATCCATATCCGCAAACTTCCAGGTTCCGATCATTACGGAAAAAATACCGAGCATTAAAAGGCTCTTGTCGGTTTCCGTATTTCTGTAATTATAAAGCGAAAACATCACAAAAACCAATCCCAGCACAATCGCGACAACCGACAGGAAAAAGATAAAAATATTTTTCCTGATAATATCGTTGTACAGGGTATACTGCGTTCCGAGATAAAAATCAGGTATTACGCCAACCGTATTTTCATAAACCGGCGTCAGCAGGATACGCACAGGCTTTCCTTCATCCCTGTGAAAAATCGGAATGGAATTCCAGCTTTTTCCGGATGTTTTTCCAAACAAATTCTCAGAATCCGGCTTTAAGCTGTAAACCAGTTCCTCATTGATGAATACTTCCACATTCTGATGCTTTGTAAAAAAAATCAGACTGAAGTTTCCGTCCGAAACATCCTGAATCGTAAAACTGATTTCGCTTTTTATGCGCTGCGGAGCATCCTCATCCTTCAGCCAGGATGTCTCATACTCTTTTAGCTGTTTATATCCTCCGTCCGTTCTTTTCTGATAGATATCTTCTTTAAAATGGACAGACAGATAGATGACTAATAGAAAAATCCCGGCCAGTAAAACCGTATAAAAAATATGAATGAATTTTTGCATTCATTTGTCTCCTGTTCATTCGTCGAATCTATACAATATTTTATCATCTTATTTTACAAAAGTCACTTGTTATTTTTTTCACCGTCAATTTCCATCCGTTCTTCTAATTTCCGGCGCTTTCATAGACATGCGTTCCCCGCTCAAATACAAAGTATGCAATGCAACAGAATACGGCCGCTATCCCACATTCCATTCCGATGACGACGGGAGAGCCGCCCGCTTTTAAAAAGAAAGAAGCAGGAAGATAGGCTACAAACGCAAACGGAATCACCCACGTAATCATAAAACGAATTCCCTTCGCATAGATTTCAGTCGGATATTTTGCAAAATTCGCCGTCTCGTACGCCACCTGCAGAAACGGACCGCTGACCTTTAACCAGAATGCCAGCGCGGCAAAAAACGTTTTTATCGAAGTATAAATCAGAGCTCCTGCCAATATTGAAACGAAAAACAAAACCGTATGCAGCGCGTCTGTGATCACAATCCCCTTTATCATGGAACGGGTAACAAGAAGAATTCCCACAAGAAGTTCTCCAAGCGCATCCGGCTGAAGCTTCTCTGAAATAATCTGAAACAGAATATTCATCGGACGCAGCATATAGCGGTCGAACTCCCCGTTCACAACAAAGCGCCACGCCACCATCCAGATATTATCCGTAAAAAGATGGTCGATTCCTCTTGGAATCTGCGCGAACCCGTAGATAAAAATCAACTGGTCCAACGTCCATCCCTGCAGGGACGGAATCTGTTCAAATACCAGATAAAGAAAGGCAATTCCCAAAATCTGAGAAAAGAAAAATCCAAACAGTCCCATAAAAAAATCAACCCTTGACTGCAGAATTATTTTAAAAAACTGTGAAATTATTACACGGTAAAGGCGCAGATATCGCCTGCATTTCATTCTCATCATTCATTCCTCATCATCCATTCTTCAGAATCAAAACTTCAGGACAGTCTGCAAATCAGCCTCCCAATATTACCAAACGTTTTGTAACCTTTCTCCAGATAAGACTGCCGAACAGATACAAGAGTACAACCCACGCCGCCTGGCGAAGCAGCATAAAGAAAAGCTTGTTTCCGGTATATTTTCCGAGGTAAATCATAACCGGCGTATATACCATAGAAGAAAACGGCAGAAAATCAAACACTCGCTGTACTGCTTCCGGAAAAAAGCTGATTGGAATGAGCTGCCCCGTTAAAAATGCGATCAAAGCCTGTTTTACCATCATAAGTCCGAAAATATACGTCGTAAAAAATGCAATCATTCCGAAGCAGAAGTCAAACAATACATAAATCAAAAAGCTTAACACCGTACTGACCAAATAAAACAAAACTTTCTCTGCCGAAAAAGGAGGAAGCCCCGGTACCGCAGCTCTGTAGATCTCAAGACCGATCCAGATAAACACCGAGGGAACCAGAAACTGATAGATCATATCGCCAGATGCCCTTGAAATCAAACTCATACGATAATCAATCGGTTTGATCAGATTCATTGCAACCGTTCCCTGAACAACGTCTTCGCTAACCCAGTTCGAGACCGAAACCGTTACGATGGTTCCTGTAAGATACGCCATAAAAATATAGATTACCATTTCCCCCTGCGTCAGTCCGCCCAGCGTATTTTGGTTCGTGCTGCCATAGATAGCCATCCAGAGATAATAATTGATAAAAGCGCCGAACATCTTAACCAGTATAAACAGATAAAACGCTCCCTTATATGCCATCTGCCGCTTCAGCTCATTTATCGTAAACGGCAGATAAGCCTTTATTCTTCTTTTCATTCTCCCTCCGTTCCGTGCCGGTAAATCTCCTTCACAATTTCGGCAAGTTCCGTCTCTTTGAGCTGTATATCCGTAATCTCGATTTCATTCATAACTGTCGAAAGAATCTGCGGCGCCTGCAATTTATGCCCGTCAAAAGTAATTTTCAGCAGACTGTTTTCGAAATCCAACTCCGTTATACATTCCTCCTCCCTTACTCCCAGTATCTCGGCCGGAGAAAAGCCGGACGCCTTTTGGATCTGCTTCACTTCAAGAGATAGCGTCCGTTTTGTTCCGTAAGTATCTTTCAGCGCTTCTAAAGAACCGTCATAAATCTTTTTTCCCTCATCAATAATAATGATTCTGCTGCAAAGTTCTTCAATATCTCCGATATCATGTGTGGTCAATACAACTGTAGTTTTATATTTTTCATTTATTTCCCTGATTGCTCTTCGGATATTATCTTTCACAACCAAATCAAGACCAATCGTCGGCTCATCCAGATAAAGTACCTTCGGGTTATGTAACAGCGCCGCTCCGAGATCCGCGCGCATACGCTGCCCTAAGGAAAGCGTTCGAACAGGCTTATCGAAAAAGGCGGAAAGCTCCAGAACCTGATTTAGAAATTCCATCTGCTCCCGATAAGCCTGATCCGATACATTATAAATTTCTTTTAATATTGTAAATGATTCGCTTAGCGGCAGATCCCACCAAAGCTGTGTCCGCTGCCCGAAGACAACGCCGATATTCTGTGCGTTTTCCTTCCTCCTTCGGTTTGGATCGATGCCTGCTACAAAACAGGTTCCGTCAGACGGAGATAAAATTCCCGTCATGATTTTAATCGTCGTGGATTTACCCGCGCCGTTACTTCCTATATAACCGACAATTTCCCCCTGTCCAATCTGAAACGATATATCGTCAACTGCTCTTTTTACTGTCTTTTCATTGGAAAACAATCCTTTGATTGCTCCGCGCAGTCCCGGATACTTTTTTGGCATTACAAAGTCCTTTGTAACATGGCTAACCTCAATCATCACAAAACCGCTCCTTCCCCCGTCGTTGCTGCCGCACCTGCCTGTACCGTTTCCGAAACAGCTATTATATCCTTATTATAAACATTGGTTTGCTCATGTCAAACAAAAAAAGAGAGAATGCGTCTTAAAAACTCGATTGAAAAAATCTGCAAAAAATGCTATTATAATAGAAATTTTTTACTGTTATGGAGAATGCTATGAAAAGAAAAAACAGCCTTTGCCTGGCGGCCCTTCTGCTGACCGTATCATTGACCGGATGTCAGAAACAGGAATTACAGCCTTCGGAAAAAGAACCGCTTCCCGATTCGGAAACAGTCAGTCTGACTGTCTGGGGCGGAGAGGAAGACGAAGAACTGCTGCTGCAGATTATCGAATCATTTAAGGAGGAATACAGCGGTCAGGCGGATTTTCTTATTACTTATGAACCGCAGAGTGAAAGCACCTGTATGGATGCGCTTATGGCCGATCTTGAACATGGCGCGGACGTATTTGCATTTGCAGACGATCAGCTCAATACGCTGGTTGCCGCCGGAGCGTTAGATCCGGTATCGCGTGCAGACGATATAAAAAACTCGAATCTGCCGGAATCCGTTCTTGCCGCATCGGTAAACGATACGCTGTACGCCATGCCACTCACCGCAGATAACGGATATTTTCTCTATTACAATAAGCAATATTTTTCTGAAGAAGACATTGCCTCTTTCGATCGAATGCTTACCATCGCCGCGGAACACGACAAAAAAGTATCGATGGAATGGTCTTCCGGATGGTATGTGTATTCCCTGTTCGGCAACACCGGTCTGACTGTCGGTTTAAATGACGACGGCATCACCAACTACTGCACCTGGAACAGCGCGGAAGGAACCATTAAGGGTATTGATGTGGCAGAGGCTATGACGAATATCGCAGCACATCCGGGTTTTATCAGCACGGATGACGCAGGATTTGTCGAAGGCGTCAAAAACGATACTATCATTGCCGGTGTCAACGGCGTATGGAATGCGGTCGCTTTGGAAGAAGTCTGGGGCGATGATTTCGGCGCGGCAAAGCTGCCCTCTTACGTCTGCGCCGGACAAGAGGTTCAAATGGCCTCTTTTTCCGGTTATAAACTGATTGGGGTAAACGCCTACTCGCAGCATAAGGAATGGGCTGAAAAACTGGCCGAGTGGATCGCAAACGAAGACAATCAAAAACTTCGATTTCTGATGCGCGGACAGGGACCGTCCAATATCAATGCCGCAGCATCCGAAGAAGTGAAAAAGGCGCCTGCCATTTCTGCGTTGTTAGAACAGTCGGAGTATTCCTGCCTGCAGCGCATCGGCGGAAATTACTGGGAACCTGTCACCCAATTTACCGCTGAAATTCTGGCCGGAAACCCTTCCGGTATCAGTCTTCAGGAACAGCTTGATACGATGGTTGAAGGGATTACCGCCCCGTAAAGATGAAAACATTCTATACCGGATTTAAAGGAGTACCCGTTATGATGAAGAAAATCAGTTTAAAACATCGATTGATCATACCTATCGCTCTTTTGGGTATTGTGGCGCTTTTATCGAATATCCTTTCCATAGTAAATATTCGAAATGTAAACGCAAGCGCCTCTAATATTGCCGATAATTATATGGACGGCAAAAGCCGGCTGGCAGAAATCAGCCACTCTTCTCTGAACATACATAATATGGCGTTAAGTCATATCGTTGCAACAGATTACAATACCATGATTGACCTTGTACAGAAAATCAAACAGGAAGAGGCGCTTTTGGATGATATGCTTACAGAATATCAATCATTTTTAACGCCTTCGGATCAGGAACAGTACGACTTACTTCTGTCTGATTATGCCGGCTTTAAACACGCGCTTGTATTTCTGGTCTGCGCAAGCGCCAGCCATAAAACCCAGGACGCCTATGCTTTAGCAAACGGCGATGTTGCTAATTATATCAGTGCAATGGAGAACGACATCGATTCTTTAAATACCTCCATTCATACGCAGACTTCAGAAGCAAGGACGCAGCTTTCCGCCGTTTATCTTGTCTCTCTTGCAGTCGCTGCGGCTGCAATAATCGCCTGTATGATACTTATTTTTGCAGATATTAAACTCATTATCAGCTATGTAGTAATTCCTGTGAAAAGTATGTTGAAAACGATTCAGGAAAGTTCCGAACGCATCAATCACATGACCGGCGAAGTACTTAAAAGAACCCGCGCCTCAAAAGGAAACGCGGCGGATCTCTCCTCTTTTGCCGAGCAAATGTCGGCAGCCTTTCAGGAGGTAGCAGGCAACATATCATCCATCAACGGCAATACGGAAAGTGTCGCGCAAGACGTTCATAATATCGCGGAAGAATGCGGCGCTATTACGGAATATACCGTACAAATGAATGCCCGTGCAGACGCTATGCAGCAGTCCGCAATGAGCAGCGTAGAGATCACCAGCGCCAAAGCGGAAGAAATTCTATGTTCGCTTAACGAGGCAATTGAAAAAAGCAAAAGCGTGGATCAAATTAAGACGCTTACCGGCGAAATTCTGGCCATCTCCCAGCAGACCCGGTTAATTTCTCTGAACGCCTCCGTAGAGGCAGCCAATGCCGGAGACGCAGGAAACGGCTTTGCGATTGTTGCCAGTGAAGTACGTGATCTCGCCAATTCCAGCCAGGAAACCGCAAACCGTATACAGGAAATCAATGACGTAGTTACTACAGCCGTATATAATCTGTCCGAAAATGCCCGTCAATTGATCGAATATATGAATCAGTCTGTTCTTACGGAATTTCAGGCGTTTGTACAATCCGGCAGCCAGTATAAAGAAGACGCCGCTTACATCCGTCATGTTATGGATGAATTTTATGACCAGACGGAACATTTGAAAAATGCAATGTCCGGGATTGCCGAATCTATTAGTACCATTACGAAAGCGGTTGACGAAAGCGCTAACGGTATCGCCGGTGTCGCCGGCAATACCAAAGATCTCGCCGATGATATGGAAGATATCACACAGCGCATGGGCTCCAACCAGGAAATTGTACAAGGTCTGAAAAGAGAAACGGTTGCATTCGATAATCTGTAAAAAATCGGCGTAATACAATATATAAATGTTGTCAGTTAAATTCCGCCCGTTTTTTTACAACTTCACAAAAATCCGCCTGCGCGAGTTCGTACTTGGACGAATCCCGCAAAATTGCCGAAGGATGATACGTTGCGGTCAGCGCACAATTTTTCCGGTGTGTCCAGGTACCATGCTGCCTGGTAATTTTAAAATCCGGTGAAATAATGCGCTGCGCCGCCACACGTCCAAGACACACGATGATTCTTGGCTTTAAAAGAAATGTTTCGTATTTCAAATATGAAAAACACGCCTCTTTTTCCTCTTCTCTCGGCTCACGGTTGCCGGGAGGATGGCATTTTATAATATTGGTGATATAAATTTTTTCCCTGGATAGCCCGCAGTCCCTAAGAAGGCCGTCTAGTATTTCTCCGGAAGGCCCGACAAACGGAATTCCATGCAAATCTTCCTGTCCTCCCAGCGCTTCGGCAATCAGCATAATTTCAGCCTGATGGTCTCCTCGTCCCATGACCGGCATCTGTCTGGTCCGACTCAATGGACATTGCGTACAGACGGCTATGTGCTTTTCGATATCATTCCATGTAAATTGCATACAATCTCCCATCAATTTAATTGCTACAAAACCGGCAGCAAGATGTGTATTACCCCGATCTCCGCCGGTTCTACCGCTTCTTTGCACAACAAATCCTCCTCGGAAGATTATCTGTCCGGAACAGGTATTGACAGCCAGGCGGTCAACCACGCGCCTATTTTATTACAACGTATTGCATAATATACTGCCATTTTTTATTCAAAATACCCACAAACTTCTCCCTGTTGGATAATATGGCGATTTGCCTTTCTCAGAATTTTTCTTTTAGTAGAAGATGCTTTGTAAGCGTTAAATAAGAATGTGTAGTGAAATACCTGATATTTTCCTGTAAACTTG
>CANPGM010000017.1 GCA_947573605.1 uncultured Roseburia sp.
AAAGGAAATTGATTTCCCCTACAAAGTTGAAAACAATATCCACTTTCTGTACCCGCTTCCCGTCCACCTTTTCCGGCGCATGGACTATGATTTTCTTGATAATCGCTCTTGTTCTGTTCGCAGGTATCGACTGCCTGTTGCTCTGCCCTGACCTTTGCTTTCAGTTCCTGCTGTTTGGCTTCATACCCTGCGGACAGCTTTAAAAATCTGTCGTGACTGATTGCGCCGCTTATGTTGTCCTCATAAATCCGCTTGAAGATATGGTCAAGTTCCGCTATCTGTTTTTGTGTCTGTCCAACTTCCCGTTTCCTGCGCTTCATTTCCTTTTCCGTCCGGCAGAGTGCTGTTGATACATCATTTTCTTAAATGCGATCATGTCATCAAAGAAAAGGGTGGTCACGTCGAATATCCTGCCCCACACGATCTGCTCCTTTGTGGCTGGAATCCGCTTTTTCAGCTTGTGGGATTTGAAATAGCTTTTGAATAATTAAAAATCTGTTTTCACCACTGCGGCGGCTTCGTCAGATGTTCTTCCGACCGTCCCTGCGCCCGCTTGATTGCCCTTACCTTGTGCGGCGGCTGTACATTATTCAAAATATCATTTACATCGAATGTTTTTTGCAGAAAAGGGAACTCCTGTTTATGAAATTGCACGAAACGGATTTTTGATTTTCCCCTTTAGCTTTCTGTTTTGCGGGTTGAACATTTTTACTTCTGCCATATTTACGGCATTATCAAACGGGAAGCTGTCAGCAATTTTGTCATTCCTGCGGACTTTTGGACTGATTACAGTGCTGTTGCTTACATTGCCGAATCTTTTGGGCGTAACGGGGGTATGGCTTGCAGTACCAATAGCAGAACTAAGTACCATGATTGTAGCACTGGTTTTTCTTTATAAGAACAGGGAAAAGTATCGCTACGCATAAAAAGAAGATTTTCATGTCGTCCGGCGTTTGATTGATTTAATTGTTGTGAAGCTCTGCATTGAATTTCAAGGCGGCAATGGGTATAATAATGGCTGTAAGAGAAAGAAAGCGACGAAGTATTGAAAAATCGCCGGTTAAAGATAAACTGCTGACGAAGCTTCAGGAGGTTTAGGCCGGCCCCGGACAAGAGATGGAATGAAAAATGAAGAATCATGTAAAGACGAATGTAATGCGTGTGCTGGAAGGGAAAAAGATCCCTTATATCGGGCATACTTATGAGCCGGACGCTACGATGAGCGGCGAAGAGATCGCCGGGCTGCTTGGCGAAGATCCTGAAAAGGTGTTTAAGACACTTGTAACGCAGGGAAAGTCCGGACAGCACTATGTTTTTGTAATTCCGGTAAAAGAAGAACTGGATTTGAAAAAAGCTGCAACGGCAGCAGGTGAAAAAGCGGTCGGCATGGTTAAACAGAAGGAACTGCTTCCGCTGACCGGCTATGTGCACGGCGGCTGTTCCCCGATCGGGATGAAAAAGCAATTTTCGACTTATATTCACGAAACGGCGAATCAAAATGAGAAAATATATGTCAGCGGCGGGAAGGTCGGATTCCAGATAGAATTGTCGCCGGGGAATCTGGCGGAAACCGTCGGAGGCAGATTTGCGGATCTGATACGGGAGAGAACCTGCGATTAAATCAGTTCCGGAATGTTACACGGGAACTGGAATAAGATCGAACATACAAGTTTCAATTGCAGAGTGTGTAGCCGCGCGTTCCTGTGGAGAACAGGGGCGCCGTAAGGAGCAACAAAAAGGGGGTGCATGATGTCGGAAAGAATATTAGTCGTCGACGACGAATCCGAGATTGCAGATTTGATTGAAGTATATCTGAACAACGAAAATTATACCGTGTTTAAATTTTATTCCGCAAAAGCTGCTCTTGAATGTATCCATACAACCGAACTTGATCTTGCCATTCTGGATATCATGCTGCCGGATATCGACGGATTTGCATTATGTCAGAAAATCAGAGAGACTCACACATATCCTATTATTATGCTGACTGCCAAAGACGGAGAAATGGACAAAATCAACGGGCTGACGCTTGGCGCAGACGATTATATTACGAAACCGTTTCGCCCTCTTGAGCTGGTTGCGCGGGTAAAATCTCAATTGCGCCGTTACAAACGATATAATCCGGCTCACTGTATGGAGGAGGGCAGGGATGTGATCGTTCATTCGGATCTGGAATTGGATGTAACTGCGCACAGATGCCTGGTGGGAGGAGCGCCTGTCACATTGACGCCAACAGAGTTTTCTATCCTGCATATTTTATTGAAAAACAGAGGAAAGGTAATCAGCGCGGAAGCATTATTTCGTCAAATCTGGCAGGATGAGTACTATTGTAAAGCCAATAATACAATAACCGCTCACATTCGCCATTTGCGTGAGAAGTTAAACGATTCGGTGGACAAGCCAAAATACATTAAAACGATATGGGGGGTCGGCTATAAAATTGAAGATCAATAAGAAAGACGAGTTTGATATTTTCCAGGTAAAACTTATGCGGCGTTTTTGCGGAAACGCTTTGATGTCTTTTGTTATTGTGATGGGATTGTATCTGTTTCTGTGGAAACAGCGGCTGGGCGATACGACCGTAAGTCTGCTGGAGTATTTTTTTCATGTAGAGCATGAAACGGCGTTTTTGTTTTATCATGAATATTTTCGCGGATATAAAGAAGTTTTCTTCGTTGCGGCAATCCTGTTTGTGTTTTCCCTGCTTCTCTGGAGCCTGTTTCGGTGGATAAGAAAATATTTCAGAGAAATCAATCAGGGTATTGATACATTGCTCGCGGGCGAAGGGGCGAAGATTTGTCTGTCGCAGGAAATGCAGCCTTTTGAGCGCAAATTAAACGCGGTAAAACAAACGCTTGAAAAACGAAAAGCGGAAACCGCGCTTGCAGAGCAGAGAAAAAATGAACTGGTAATGTACCTTGCCCATGATATCCGCACGCCGCTTACTTCGGTAATCGGTTATTTGAATTTACTGGAAGAAGCCCCGGATATGCCGATGGAACAACGTGTTAAAAATCTGCACATTACGCTGGAAAAGGCATATCGTCTGGAAGAAATGATTAATGAGTTTTTTGAAATAACCCGCTATAATTCTCAGCAGATTACGCTGACGAAAGAACCGGTCGACCTGTGTTTCATGCTGGTGCAGTTATCCGACGAATTATATCCTGTATTTTCCGGCCGCGGCAACGATATTGTTCTGGAGGCCGATGAAAATCTGACCGTATGCGCCGACGCGGATAAGCTGGCGAGGGCTTTCAACAATATTTTGAAAAATGCGGCGTCGTATAGCTATCCGAATACGGAAATCAGAATTTCTGCCGAAAAGTACGACAGCGTTGTCTTAATTTCTTTTCAGAACAAAGGCGCTTCCATTCCCGCTGAAAAGCTGTCGTCACTGTTTGATAAATTTTACCGTCTGGACAAAGCGCGGATATCCGATACCGGCGGTACCGGTCTGGGGCTTGCGATTGCAAAAGAAATTATTCTTTTGCACGGCGGGTCCATCCGTGTGACCAGTGAAAACGAAACAATCACATTTATAGTCGAACTTCCTGCGGAAGGATAAGGTAAATTCATAAGAAATTAGGATTTTATTAGGAATCTAACGATAAAATCTTAAAACCCATAATATTCTTGTCTGATAAGATGATCATTGACAAGTGTGTTATGGGTTTTTTATTTCGAAAGGAAGTGCAGTATGAAGGGAAGATTTATTCAAAGTAATAACAGGCGTATGCGGCGTAGAACGAGGCGCCTGTGGTATTTGGGAGGCATGGCGTTTTTTTTATTCTCGGTAATTGCAGTAATCGGGATTTCTTACGATACTCCTTCAAAAACTGCGCCGCAAATTCCTGCGCCGCCGGAAGCTTTTTCCGCAATTGATTCGGGAGAGATCCTGCCGGGGACTCAAAAAAATGCGAACATGACGGATACGGAGAATCCCTGGTATTTCACATTGGTAAACAAATGGAACCCGATTCCGGAAAATTATGAGCTGAATCTGGTGGAACTTGCAGGCGGAGAGCGGATCGACCAGCGCATTTATGAGCCGTTGTCACAGATGCTGGAGGCGGCAATGGAAAGCAACTGGAATCAACTTCCAATTGTAGTGTCCGGTTATCGGACAAAAGAAAGGCAGCAGGAGCTTTATGATGAGAAGGTCGCACAATACCGCAGACAGGGATATTCGGAAAACAGGGCGAAAACGATGGCGGAACAATGGGTTGCCGTACCGGGATACAGCGAGCATCAGCTCGGTTTTGCAGTAGACATTAACGGGGCAACTTATGATCTCTATCTGTGGCTGCAGGAAAACAGCTATAAATACGGCTTTATTTTCCGATATCCAGGCAATAAAACAGAAATCACCGGTACAGCCGAGGAAGTATGGCATTACCGGTATGTAGGTGTGGAAGCGGCGTCAGAAATTTATGAGAGGGGAATCTGTCTCGAAGAGTATCTGGAAGAACACGATAGAGAATAAATGCTGTTAAATTTGCACTGCCGTATTGCGTTCGGTTTCCGTTATGGAAGAAAAATGTTCTACAAAATCTTAAGAAAATGTGGTATGCTGAGAATCAAACAAAGGAATGACATTGGAAAGGAATCGTCTCTATGTTGATGCTGCTTAAGACGCCAATCACATGTTTCTTATTTACGTTATATATGGTTGGTTTTTATTATCGGAAACCTCATATCCCGTTGAAGTCTACCAGAATTTTTCAGCGTTTGATTGCCGTGGCATTATTAAATGTATCGTTCGACCTGATTACAATTTGCACAGTGAACCAGAGAGAGACGGTTCCTGAGCTGATAAATCTGATCGTACATATTATTTATCTAATGTCTATTTTGGGCTATATTTATCTGCTGTTTTTATATTTAAGGAGCTATCTGGAGACGGACGTTAAATTTTCCGGAGGAATCCGCACGCTGCACGGTATTCCATTCGCCGCGTCGACGATTGGAATCATCCTGCTGCCGATAAGCTATGTTCATGGGAAAACAACAGATTATTCTTTAGGTCCGAAGGCTTACGCTCTTTACGGAAGTCTGGTTGTTTATTTGGTTTTGATTCTGTATTACTGCCTTCGGTACTGGAAGCTGCTGGACGACGGGAAAAGGCGGGCGATTGTGATTGCCGTTCCGCTTTATACAGTTACGGCGGTGATTCAGATGATGTTTCCGGAAATATTAATAGTGGCGGTCTGCTCCACGCTGATACTTCTCGGTTTGATTTTCAGTAATGAGAATACGGAAAAATATGTGGATGAGAATACCTCGCTTTTTAATCAATATTCTCTTGAAAAGGTATTGGAGGAATATGATTTTGACAGGCAGAAGCCTGTTATAGGGATTCTTTGTATTTGTAAAACGGAGAACTGCCTGGAATGGAAACAGGACGTTCTGATTCTTTCTGACATATACAGGAAACTCAGGCAAAATCGTATGTATGGATACCGGGTATGTGAGAATGGCGTAGTTTTTATCAGCAATGCGAAAGAGGAGACGTTTACAATTTTAGAAAAGATCAAAAATTATGTGCAAAGCAGATATGGAGGAAAGAATGTCAGTATTGAGACGAAGGTTCTGTCAGGAGACGCCGCCGGTGCAAAATATAATTGTATGCGTAATATGATTGCTTTCTGTACGGAAACGAGCAGCCGTCTCGCTTACATTGATTATCTGACGAATATTTATAATCGCAACGCTTTAGAGCGGGATTTGAACAAAACGCGGAACCATGAAAATATATACTATTTTATTGCCGATTTGAATGATCTGAAAAAAGTGAACGATACCATCGGCCATTCGGCCGGCGATAAGCTGCTGCAGGGATTTGCAGGTATGCTCGCCGACACAGTCGGAGAAGACGGAAGGGCGTACCGACAGGGCGGCGACGAATTTGCTGTTCTATATGCGAAAGATGCGCAGTATTTTTTACGAAGTCTGGAAATGAGGTGCAGAGAATATAACCAGTCCTGTGCGGTTCCCATCAGTTATGCAATCGGGTTTTGTTTGTTAAAAGAAGGGAATTTCCTGGATACGGCGGATCAGATGATGTATGAGGACAAGCGTAGGAAAAAGCAAAAACAGGAGTAAAAATAATGCATTATAACTGTTTGATGATCGAAGATGAAACCGAACTGGCAGGCCTGACATGCGAATATTTTGAGATGTTCGGCGTATCCTGTACATTTGTAGAAAATCCGAACGACTGTTTTCGGTTTTTCGAGGAGAATGAGGCGGATCTGCTGCTTCTGGATATTAATCTGGGGCAGGAGAGCGGATTTGTACTCTGTAAAAAGCTGCGCGAGCGTACGGATATTCCGATTTTGTTTCTCAGCGCAAGACAAAGTGACGATGATGTTTTAATCGCACTGAATATCGGCGGAGACGATTATATCAAAAAACCATATTCGCTCAGCGTGCTGCTTGCAAAGGTGAAAGTCATTTTGAAGCGGATGAGCGCGGCGGAACAAAAAACCGAGCGTTTAGCCGTGGGACCCGGATTTTTTTTAGATCGGCCGACGTTTAGCGTTACGATTAACGGAAGAAATATCCGATTGAAGGCAAAGGAGTTCGAGCTGCTGGAATGCCTTTACGAGAGGAAAAATACCATTGTGACAAAGCAGGAATTATTTGAAAAAGTATGGGGAGATTCGTTTTACAGCGACGGGACATTAAACGTCCATATTCGGAAGCTGCGGGAAAAAATAGAAGAAACCCCGAATGAGCCGAAGCGGATTAAAACTGTCTGGGGAACCGGATATATTCTGGAGATCGATTAAATGAGAATCCGTATTATTTTTATATTATATTTAGCCATTATGCTTGTTACGGCCATTGCCGCGTACGGATTTCTGACGGACCAAACGTATGAGACGAGAGATATGGTATATTATAACGAACAGCTTTGCAATGTATCCCGTGCGTTAGAGCAGGGAACGGATCCGAAAACGGCGGAAGCGGTATTTTCCTGTTCCCTTCTTTTTACGGAGGACAAAAATTATAAAACAAAACTGAACGAGCTGATTTCTTCCGGCGCAGTGATTTTCGATTTGGAGACGGACGGCGGAATCATTGGAAAAGCCGCATGGAAGGAAGAACAGAGTCATTTTGAAACAATGAGATCCGGGCTGCAAAGAAGGTCGGCAATTATCTGGCTGACATTGTTTTTGTGCGGCGCCCTGCTGCTTTTTTTCATCTATATCTTCTATATCAGGCCGTTTCAAAAGCTGAAGGAATATACGGGACAAATTGCGAAAGGGAATCTGGACTTACCGCTGCCGATACATCGAAATAATTTTTTCGGGGCCTATACAGAAAGCTTTGATCTGATGCGGGTGGAACTAAAAAAGGCAAAGGAACGCGAGTATCAGGCCAATAAGAGCAAAAAGGAGCTGGTTGCGGAGCTTTCGCACGATATTAAAACGCCTGTTTCCACGATTAAAGCCGTCTGTGAGGTGATTCGCGCCAGAGAAACGGGACAGACACCTGCGAGAGTTTCCGGGACGTTTGAAGCAGAGCAGTCCCAGGAAGATCTGCGGTTTCGGAAAGGAATCGATATGATTGAGGAAAAAGCAGATACCATTGCGCGTCTTGCCGATAATATGTTCCATGCTACGTTAGAAGAACTTTCGATTTTAAAGGTAGAGCCAAAAGAGGAAAGCTCATTGGAGCTGGAAGCATTTTTTGTGAAGATGAAAGGATACGGAAACATTTCCGTTTCCGGCGAATTACCGGAATGTCTTGTATTTATGGATAAACTGCGGCTGGAACAGGTGATCGACAATATAATACATAATAGTTTAAAGTATGCCGGGACTCCGATTATAGTTCGTTTTATCGAACAGACGGACGGGATTGTGATTCGGATAAAAGACAGCGGAGACGGACTGCCGGAAGAGGAGATGGCGCGTATTACGGAAAAATATTACAGAGGCAGTAACGCGGAAGGGAAAAGCGGATCCGGTTTGGGGCTATATCTGGCAAAGAATTTTATGGAGCAGATGAAGGGCGGTTTGGAATTATACTGCGAGGACGGATTTATTGCGGAACTGTTTTTGCGAAAGGCGGCGTAGCTCCCGCGCATGTCACATTTTGAAGATTTGTTTAAAATTACCTGAATCCTCTGAAAATACTGGATTTTCTGATAAAAAGCAGTGTTTTCAGGGGATAATTTTTTCTGTTTAAGGATTAGTTAAGAAACAGACAGGAATCAGATTAAGACTTTAGGAAGCGTGAGGTGTAGACTTTAGGATGTAAATGGAAGATAACAGGATTGCATGAGGAGGATGTGAATGGAAGCGATTTTAACCGCAAAAGATCTGTGTAAAACATTTTCTAACGAAAGTGTTCAGCAACATGTATTGAGAAACTTAAATCTGGAAATAAGAAAAGGGGATTTTACTGTAATTATGGGAAATTCCGGTTCTGGAAAAAGTACGCTTTTATATGCGTTATCCGGTATGGACCGGCCCACGTTAGGCAGAATCTTTTATCACGGAGAAGAAATTTCAAAGTATTCCAACGACAAACTGGCATTGTTCCGCAGAAAGCACTGTGGTTTTGTGTTCCAGCAGAACTATTTAAACGACACCATGAGTGTTCTGGATAATATTATGGTAAGCGGTCTGCTGCTGCAAAAGGACAGGAGAGTTCTTGCAAAAAAGGCAAAAGAGCTGCTGGATGCCGTCGGACTTGAAGAAAGCACATTTCATAAATTTCCGACGCAGATTTCCGGAGGCGAAAAACAGCGGGCGGCGATGGTGCGGGGGATGATTAATGAACCGGAACTCCTTTTTGCCGACGAACCCACCGGGGCGTTAAATTCGAAAAATACACAAGCCGTACTGGATGTACTTTCTAAGATGAATCAAAGAGGACAGAGTATTGTTATGGTAACGCATGATTTGAAATCGGCGGAACGGGGAAACCGGATTTTGTATTTGTCGGACGGTCTGATTACAAGTGAACTGGATTTGGGCGGTTACCTGGGACACGACGAAAAACGGCGCGGCCGCCTGTTCGGATTTTTACAGGAGATGGGGTGGTAACGATGAACGCGCTTATATTTATGGCAAAAAATAATCTGAAAAAGAAAAAAGGAGAAGTATTTGTATTAATACTGCTGACGGCTATATCGGCAATGATCTGTTACTGCAGTATGTCTGTTATAACCGGGATTACCAATATCCTCGACACTGCTTACCAAAACGCTCATACGGCGGATGTGATGTATCTTTTTGACAAGGGGCACGAGGATAAATTGACGGAACTCTTTGATTCGGATCAGAGGGTGACCAAATACGAGAGCAGCGAACTGGTGGCGGGGATGGCGGAATATCGCAGCTCTTTGTCGATGGAACCAAGCGAGTACACTTTTTGGATAGACAGAATAGAGGAAAAAAGAACCATCGGTACGCTGTACGGAACCGATGCGCAGGACCCGGCGTGGAAGCCTGCAGAAAATGATATTTTGCTTCCTTATTATTTGAAAACATTCTATGCCATAGACGACGATTTTTATTTTGCGCCGGGAGGGAAAGAGTACCGCTTTCGGGTTGCAGGTTTTTTTGAAGACCCTATGCTCAGCACGCCGTTAAGTGTAACGGTGTACCACGTTTACATCTCTCAGGCTTATTATGACAAAATGATGGAGGAGGAACCGGCGCTTTCCAAACAGACTGTTACGCTTTACAGGCTTCGTCTGGAAGAGGGAATCAATACCATAGAATTTGAAGAAGAGATGACAGGATTGATTGCGCGGGAAGTTTCGGAAGCTGCGGAAGGGACGGCGCGTTTTTCACTGAACTGGATGGGGATGCGCGGTGCAGGCTGCATTATGTCATATGTTGGAATGGGACTGGCGCTTGTTTTTTCGGGACTTTTAATCTGTGTCACATTAATTATTGTCTGTTTCGGGATTCGAAACTTCATGGAACGAAATCTGAAAAACATCGGCATTCTTATGGCGGGAGGCTATACGGCAAAACAATTACGGCGTGAAACCGTTTTGGAAATGGGGCTGGTATCTGCGGCGGGAGCTTTTGCAGGCGTGATTTTCGGAATATTGGGAAGCGGAGTCACGGGCAGCCTTCAGGCGATCCTCTCAGGACTCAGATGGGAAGAAAAAATAAATATCGGCATTGCGTTTTCCGTATTTGCCGCTATCGTGTTTATCGTTTGCGGGACAGCATATTTATCCGGTGGAACTTATAAAAAAATTACGGTATTGGATGCGCTGCGGGGCGGCATACATACTCATAATTTTAAAAAAAGCGTTTTTCCGATCGAATCGAACCGTCTGCCGCTGCCGCTCTTACTTGCGTTCAAAGGAATTTTTAGTGAAAAGAGGAAGAGTATCGGAATACTTGGAATAGTGGTTCTATTGTCTGTGACGACATGCGTAAGTTTCTCTCTTTTTGAACATTTTGTAATTGAGTCGGATACGCTGTTGGATTTTGCGGGGATTGATAACGGTGATGTCGCCATATATGGAAACGACTTAACGGGGATAAAGGAGGAACTGAAAAAATGGGACGAAATTTCCGGCGTTCTTACCTATCAGACAACAGAGTTAAAACTGGCTTATAAAGATGCGGAGCGTACGATATCCTGCGATATATGGGACGATTTCGGACTTCTGCAGCATGATATTTTACTGGAGGGCCGGTTTCCGAAGCATCAGAACGAAATGGTACTTTCTACAAACGCGGCAAACGAACTTGGCGTGACAGTGGGAGACGTCATTTATTTGGAAGGCAGAAGCGGCAGATTGGATTACCTTATTACCGGAATTGACCAGAAAATTAATCATATGGGCAAAAAAGCGCTTCTGACGGTAGAAGGCATGGTACGGGCGGATGTGTCGGCTCATGCACCCGCGCTTTATCTATATCTGAAGGAAGGCGTTTCTTTTACTGAAATTGAAGAAAAGCTGAAACAACATTATACGGATATTGAAATTTCGGATTCGCGGAAAGTAATTGCCGAGTCTATTTCGGGTATTGCGTTCAGTATCGGAATGATCTGCGTCGTTTTTCTGGTGATTACGGGTCTTGTAGTTATATTTGTAGAAATATTGCTGATACGTTCAAAGGTGGCGAGAGAAAAGAAAAATTACGGCATCCATAAGGCGTTGGGTTATACGACAGCACAGCTTACGATATGGACGATGATGTCTAATATGCCGTTGGTGGTTCTGGGTGCGGCAGTTGGAGCCATCGTCAGTGAACCGCTTGGAAATCGTCTGGCAATGGTCTGTTTTTCTTTGTTTGGCTTTAAAAAGGTCAGTCTGCCGGTCAGCCTTTTCTGGCGGATATGCGCGGTGACGGCAATAACGGTTATTGCACTGGCGGCTGCATTTTTAGCGGCGTTAAAAATCAGAAAAATAGATCCTGTAAAACTGCTGACGGAAGAAGAATTTTAAGTTTTGGAAAAGAAACGGAATTTGTCTGGAAATTGGGGAAAGGATGTGTATAATAAAAAAAGGGTGTGCAGATCGGGCCAAAACGGAGGAGTCGTGTGAAACGGAGAATACTTTTGATTGAAGATGACGCGGATTTTGCTGAAATTATCCGGGATATGCTTTTTAAATATAACTATGAGGTTTGGACGGTACCGGACTGTGCAGGCGCTTATCAGGTTTTGACGACGGAGACGTTTCACCTGATTTTGATGGATATTAATCTTCCGGACGGTACCGGCTTTGAAATCTGCCGGGAAATTCGCCGCGTTTCACAGGTTCCCGTTATTTTTGCGAGCGCCAGGGGTTCGGAGGACGACAAAGTTTCGGGGTTTGAAATCGGAGGGGACGATTATCTGGCAAAACCGTATTCTTTAAAGGAGCTTTTGGCGAGGGTCAATGCTTTAATGCGCAGGACATACGGCGTGCAGGGGGAGGAGCCTGTCTATTGTTTCGGAGGATTTACAGTAGATACAAGGACGCGTACGGTGGAACGGGACGGAAAAGAAATAAAGCTTGCGTTAAAGGAATTTGACCTGCTTGCCTGCCTGTGCGCGCATCCGAATCAGGCGCTTCGAAAGGAAGAACTGCTTCAGATGGTCTGGGGCGCTTTTTCCGAAGCCGAACCCGCTACTGTCGCCGTGCATATCCGCTGGCTTCGGGAGAAGCTGGAGGAAGACGCGGCGTCGCCGAAGCTGATACAGACAGTTTGGGGTGTGGGATACCGGTTTTGTGCAGAACTTAAGAACAGCTAATAAAGGGAATCCGATAAGAATGAAAAAACAGTTATTAAAAATCATACTATATTTTACAGCAGGTTATTTACTGCTAACGGCAGTACTTCTCTGTCAGTCCGCCGGAACAGATCATAACGGCGGGGAGGGAAAGCAAAACGGCCTTGTTCTGCTCAATGAGATTGAACAGATGACAGCGATTGGGGCAAATGAAAGTCCGGTAAAAACGGAAATCGCACTGCTGCGTGAAGAACTTTTAAGTAAAGAACCGGAAGGCGTTAAAAGCCGTGAAAGACAGATTGCCGTGAGTTTTGCCGGCATATCTGTCCTTTACGCCGTCCTGGTCTTTTTTTATGTCTGGTTTCGGATACTAAGACCGTTTGGAAAACTGGAAGCGTTTGCCGGACGGGTGGCGGAAGGAAATCTGGACGTTCCGCTTACTTATGAGCGAACCAATTTTTTCGGAGCATTTACCTGGGCGTTTGACCATATGAGAGAAGAAATTAACCTTGCGCGGAAAAATGAAGCGGCTGCAGTCAATGAGAATAAAACGATTATTGCGACGCTTTCTCACGATATCAAGACGCCGATCGCATCTATACGCGCCTATGCGGAGGGATTGGAGGCCGGGCTGGAATCGGGGTACGAGCAGAGGGAGCGTTATGTTTCGGTAATTATCAGAAAATGCGACGAGGTGACAAGGCTAACCAATGATTTGATGCTGCATTCGCTGTCGGAACTGGAACGTTTAACGGTGCAGAGACAGCCCCTTGAAATGGATCAGGCGCTTGAGAAAATACTTGAGGATCTTGAAGACGTGCATGTGCATCTTATGAAACCGTTTGTAAAGGGCAGGGTGTTTGCGGATGAGAAGAGGTTGGCCCAGGTGTTGGAAAATCTGCTGAATAATGCCGCAAAGTATGCTCCTGACACGGAGATTTCGGTAAGTACAAAAACGGTTGAAGAGCATTACGAGATTTCTGTCCGGGACCACGGAAACGGAATACTGCCTGAGGATATGCCTTTTGTGCTTGATAAATTTTACCGCGGAAAGAATGCGGGAGACATGCCGGGGTCCGGTCTTGGTCTGTATATTGTAAGCTATCTGATGGAACGGATGCAGGGCGGAATAACGCTGGAAAATAAAAGCGAAGGGCTTGAAGTTCTGATATGGCTTCCGCTTTTTACTTTTTCAGCGGAAGACCATTAGAATCTTTGTAAACGCCGGCTAAAATTAAGATAATGTCGACAAACCATCCGATTCCGAATAAGCCGATTGTTAAGAGATATAAAACACCCATGCTCACTTTTCCGGCATAGAAATGATGTACGCCTAAAGATCCCAAAAAGAGACAAAGAAAAAACGCGGTGTATTTTGACTTCGGGCTGACCGCTAAAGCCGCAGGCTCCGGCGCCGCAGATACAGGCGGATGATATTCCGGGGGATTGTATGCCGGCTGCTGTCTGGGAACGGAAACAGGACGTTCTTCTTCCCCGTCCATATTGTAATAATTATTAATAATAGTTGTATGGGAATTATTGTGATTAATGGTTTCCGGAGCGATTCTGGGCATTTGGCTGCCGCAGTATTCACAGAATTTTCCTTTTGCTTCGGCACCGCATCTTGGACACTGCATATCTGATCTTCCTTCTCCTTTGAAATGATTTTTCTTATATTTATCTTAATCGGTTACGTTAAAAAATTCAAGACAAATAATTTTAATCTGTTAAAGATTTCTTAAACATTTTTCCGGTATAACGAACATATGACGAGAAAAGAAAAGGAGAACAAAGGTTGAAAGAAAAACTCTTTCAACCCGGAATTTGTGCCGACGCACAAAATTCCTCCTTATTAAAAAGCCGCTGAAGCGGCAGAATGAGAGGAAATATGAAAGTACCTGTAATGAGAGCTGACGGGCTTTGTAAAAGTTTTGCAATCGGCGGCATACAAAATCATGTGCTTGACAGGATCAGTACGGAGCTTTACGACGGTGATTTTACAGTCGTGATGGGGCCGTCGGGAGCGGGCAAATCGACGCTTCTTTACGTATTAAGCGGTATGGATGTGCCGACGGACGGAAAAGTATGGTATCGGGAGCGGGAGATTCAGAATCTGAAGGAAAAAGAGATGGCGGGTTTGAGGGCGAAAGAATTCGGTTTTGTATTTCAGCAAACGCATCTGGTAAGCAATCTGACGCTTCTTGAGAATGTGCTTGCCGCCGGTTTTCTGGAAAAAGAAAAATCGGAAAAGGAGATTCGAACGCGGGCGCTTAAGCTGCTTTCGAGAATGAATGTGGAAGAGGCGAAAGACCGTCTTCCGTCGCAGGTTTCCGGCGGTGAGGCGCAGCGCGCGGCGATAGCCCGCGCAATGATCAGGAAACCGGGGATGATTTTTGCGGACGAACCGACAGGAGCGCTGAATAAGAAAAATACGGAGGAGGTGCTTGACCTTTTGGCGGAATTGAACCGGGACGGGCAGAATATTCTGATGGTGACGCATGACGTCCGCGCGGCAATCCGGGCGACGCGTCTTTTGTACCTGGAGGACGGCAGGATTATCGGAGAAATGACGCTAAAACCGTATCGGAAAGAAGACGGCAGGAGCAGGGAAAAGCAGGTTGAGGCATGGCTGTCCTCAATGGAATGGTAGGAGGCGCGCGATGAAAAATCTGATATTGATAAAAGCGAATCTGAAACGGGGACGCGGTGTGTTCGCCGGAATCGGAATACTGATGTTTTTAATAACGGTCTCGCTTGGCGCGGTGCTGAACATCTTAAGCAATGCGAAGAGTTATAATGAACAGGAGTTAGACAGAGTCGGGTACGGAGACCTTGCGCTCTGGGTTACGGCAGCTTACGACAGCGGCAGTCTGACAGATCAGATTCTTGCGCTTGAAGAAACAGAGCGTGTGGAAACGGAAGAAATATTGTTTTCGCCATATCGCGTCAATGATACGGAAAACGGGAGCGACGGTCTGTTTATGCTTTATGAGCCAGAGCGGTATAAGGTTTTCGACGACAATTTAAGCGGATACAAGAAAACGCCTGTTGTCCTGAAAGAAGGAGAGGCGCTGGTATCGCCCTCTTTTGTTTCACTTTGCAATGCCGGGATCGGAGATACCATTGAAGTAAAGATTTCGGGAGATTCGGATATCATCGGTTTTAAAATTGCCGGCTTCTTTGAAGACCCGATGGGAGGCAGCGCGATTATGGGAATCAAAACCATATTAATGACGGAAGCGGATATTGAAAAGCTCAAAGAGGCGTATGCCGATGCAAAAGAAACGGCTGTCGGCATACCCGGACATGTCATCAATATCTACTGCAGTCCAAACAGCGCGCTTTCGGACGGGGCGTATCAAAAGCTGCTGAACGAGCAGACCGATATCAAACAGGCGGGGTTTATGTTATATACGAAATCAAATATACTGGGATTTATGCTGCTGCTGCAGGATATTTTTGCAGGGGTGTTATTGCTTTTTACAATAGTGCTTTTCGTTATTACAATGATAATAATCGGACACAACATGAAAAGCGGTATCGAGCAGGACTATGTGGATTTGGGGATACTTAAGGCGTTAGGTTATACAAAAAGAAAGCTTACTCTGATACAATTGCAGCAGTATTTTACTGTGATTCTGGCGGGAATGCTGCCCGGAATCCCGGTATCGGTTCTGGCGGCAAAATATTTGATTCGGCTGACGGTTACAACCACAGGCATGCTTACACCCATTCAATTTCCGGCCGGTATCTATCTGCTGGTACTTTTTTTCATGCTGCTTGTTTTGACCGGCGTGATTGCCGCAGGAACGGTTAAAATCGGAAAAGTTCGTCCGATTCTTGCGATTCGGGGCGGCAGAGAGGACATATATTTTAAAAGCAGACTGCACGCGCCGATTTATAAAAGAGGATTTTCGTTCTGGCTTGCGTTCCGGCAGGTAGTATCCGGAAAAAAACAGTATTTTAATGTCTGTATCGCCGCGGCGCTTTTGGTATTTTGTCTGTCCCTGATGGGAAGAATCGACGCATGGATGGGACCGGAAGGAGAGGGGCTTATATATGCGCTGGACGTGGCGCCAAATGACATAGCAATCCGTTATGAAGAGGAGATCAGAGAAGAGACAGAAGAGCTGATTGAGGAAAAAGCGGGTATCATGGGGCAGTACGGGCTGTCAAGGGTACATGGGGCGGTAAACGGGCTGGATTATCAGCTTTATTGGATTTCGGACCCCGAATATTATAATATTTTAGACGGACGGACCTGCAGATATGAGAACGAAATTGTAATAACGGAATATGTTTCGATTGATCTTGGGGTACATATCGGCGATACGGTTGAAGTGACATATAAAGAAAGCAGCGACAGGTTTTTGATTACAGGGATTTATCAGTGCGCAAATGATGTGGGAGCAAACGCGGGCATCTCTGCAGAGGGGTTTTGGCGGCTGACGGGACAGGAGACGGACAATAACGAGATCCATTATCTTTTGAAAAATCCGGAAGCGGCGGAAGAGATTAAGGAAATCCTGTCGTCGCGCTATGAGGGGAAACTGACAATTGGGGAAAGCGGATGGAGCGGTATTTCGGCGGTTCTTGTTGTTTTTGATGCGTTGGAAGTTCTGATGTATCTGGTGACCGTGATTTTTATTTTTGTTGTTGTAATTATGACGGAGAAAAAGGTACTGAATCAGGAAAGGCAAAACCTCGGTATTTATAAGGCGCTTGGATTCTCTTCACGCCGTTTAAGAGGTTCGTTTGCGCTTCGATTTTTGATTACGGCAGCAGTTGGCGCGGCGGCAGGCATTTTATCCAGCGCTTATTTTACGGACCCGATGGCGGAGGCAATGTTAAAAACGGTGGGAATCAGCCGGTTTACTTCCAGTCTCTCTCTGATTCCGATGCTTATACCGGGCGCTGTCGTAACGCTTTTGTTTTTCAGTTTTGCATGGCTTTCTTCCGGGAAGATAAAAAAAGTGGCGCCGGGGGTTTTGGTTGCGGAATAGAAGGTTCGTCCATATGTGATATATTCCGTTCAGTCGCTTTAAGGAAAGAATTCAAGAATCGATTCGTATTCCGGTTGCTATTCTTTCAGTTAATATAGTATGATGAATAGAGAACGTAGAAAGGAGGCGGCGAAATGCGAAAGGTAAAGTGTCTGGTGTTAGATCACGACGATACGGTAGTAAAGAGTACGCCGCAAATCAATTACCCGGCGTTTAAGACGGCGCTTTCCGTTTTAAGGCCCGAAATAGAACTGGATTATGAATCGTTTATTAAGTTAAACTTTAAACCGGGTTTTTATGTAATGTGCATGGAGCATTTCGGATTTACGGAACAGGAAATGGCGTATCAGGAACAGGTATGGCGTGAAGCGTCCGCAAAAATGACGCCGGACGTCTATGACGGGCTTCCCGATATTTTAAACCGTTATGCGTCCCGCGGCGGAAAAATATGCGTATCTTCTCATTCATTACGAACAACGATTGTCAGGGATTATCGCTCGTCGGGGCTTCCGGAACCGGATCTTATTTTTGACTGGGAATGTCCGGACGGAAAACGAAAGCCGAATCCATACGCCTTAGAAGAAATTATGCGAATTTACGGGTTTAAACCGGAAGAACTTTTGATGGTGGACGATTTGAAACCGGGCTATGATATGGCGGCGTCCTGCGGCGTGCCGTTTGCCTGCGCCGGATGGTCGGAAAACCAGATTCCGGTCGTAAAGGAATTTATGCGGCAGTACGGCGATTATTACTTAGAGACGACAAATGAATTGGAACGGATTCTGTATGAATGAGGAACGAATCAAACAGTTAATCGAATGTGAAAACCGCCTGCTTAAGGACAGAAAGCTGATCAATGAGTTGACGGAGGAATGTCAGGCCGGGAATATATCCGGGATTATCGAAATAAAAATCGAAAATTTACAGCGGGAAGTCGGTTATATGAACCGGCAGCTTGCACTGATAAGACAGGAGTATGACCGTAACCGGCAGGAAGGAGTCCGGCCCTTCCCGCTCAACCAGGGACCGGCCGAACTACAGCAATTAACGCCGGAGCAAAACAAAGGTATGCCCGGCGGTTTTGCAAAGAAAACGAATATGGAAAAGACACTCGGAACGTCTATTATGGCTATTTGCGCGTCCGTTCTTATTTTTATCAGTCTTGTATTGTTTGCAACACTTGTATTGCCCTATCTGACGCAGACGGTAAAAATGGGATTGATGTATGCGGTCAGTCTCAGCTTTGCCGCATTCGGGATGATTTTGCTGAGAAAGAATAGGGACAATAAATGGTATTTGTCCGTCGCGGGCTGCGGGATGGGAGCCGTTTATCTTTCCCTGTTTGTCAGCCGCATTTATTTCAGGGCATTCCATGATCTTACGCTCTACGTTTTTATTTTTCTGTGGGCGCTTGTTGTGTGTCTGCTGTCGCGTCACAAATCGGCTGTTTTTCTGACGATCGGGCAAATCGGAATTGCAATCTCGGTGCTGTTTGGAACGGTGCTCTGCTGTGCCGGGCGGGATGAAAAAAAGCTTTTGTTTCTGGCGGTTTATGTTTTGGCTGCAGAAGCGGTATTTTACCTGTCGCATATCCGGAAAGAATATCAGAAAAACCTTTTAAATCATAGTTTTCTTGCAGTCTGTTTCTTTTTGCTGCTGCCGGGGATTCGCGCGGGATTTATGAGGAAGTCTCCGGAGGGAGTTGCCGCGGCGCTTCTGCTGTCGGCAGCGGCTTTGGCGCCGGTTCTTTTAAGTTTATCATTTTTTGCTGCGGAAGAAAAAACGGACGCTTCTTTCGGCATTTTAAATACGCTTTATTTTGCCGTAATGTGGCTGGCCTTCTGCGGCAGATTTGAGCGTCTGACGCTTGTTATGTCCGGTTTGGCGGCGCTGCTTTTAATAGGAATGGAATTCCGGTTTAAAAATAAGCGCGGCGTGAATGCAGGCAGACTGATGTTTCAGATTACGCTGTTTATCGCTATGTTTTGCGGGTTGACGGGCGCCGGGTGGGCGAGAGAACATGTATCCGTGTCCATATTTGCCGTCTGCTGTCTGATTTACGGGTTTTGCCGCAAGGACGCCGTCTATAAAGCGGCGGGATTTGTATACGGAGCGCTGTTTCTGCTCGTTCCGATGCATTGCTGGCTGCATGTTTTCTGGGGATTCGTTATTGTTTCCGTTCTTACGATCTTACTTTACCGTTTTCGAGAGCAATATGATACGCGGATAAAAGTAACGGCATATCCGTTGTTTTTGGTTTTTCTGATAGAAGACGGACTGCGGATTTTTGGGAAATTGCGGATGAGGCCGTTTGAGCTGCAGATTCTGCTCCTGCTTTTACTGCTGGCTTCCGTGAATTTTGTGATGAGTAAGGTGTCGGCGTTACGAAGACATCCGGGTACCGGTGCGAAGGAGAACGGAGTGATTACGGAAACGGGAATCGTCAATCTGGTCTTAATGGCGGTTTCGCTATTTTGTATCCGGGAAACGGAACCGTTCTTTTATCACGCATGGGCAATTTTGCAGGGGCTTGCGATTTTTATGATCAATTCCGGCAATCTGCTGAAACAATACGGCGGAAGATGGGGGAACGTGTATGTGGGAACGAAATTCCTGATTTTTGTTCTGACTGTTCTCGATTCATTTTCGGCGCCTGATTTTTGTATCAGTATGGCAGGCCTGATTTTTGCGGCGGTATTTATTACCGCGGGCTTTTTGGCGGAGCGTCGTACAGAAAAAAACTTTGGCGCCATTCGAATTTACGGACTTGTACTGGCGTTTCTCGGTATTTTAAAGCTGATTTTGCTGGATATTTATTATGACAGCGTGCCGCTTCGTGCCGCGGGCTTTTTTGTAAGCGGACTTCTGTGCTTTGTCATTAGCCTGATTTATCATATGGCAGATAAAAAGCTGGCAAAGAAAGAATAACTTCAAAAAAACGGAATATGGGAGAAAAATACACTTTCCAAGTTCATGTTTTTTCTTTATAATAAATATATATTACAAAGGAAAAGGGGGAGTATTATGCCAGGTTTTATTTCTATACCGGCGATTATTGCAATTGCCGTGATAATCATAGTTATTCTTTTATTTGCAACGGGGTATGTGAAGGCTCCGCCGGATATGGCGTATATCATTTCCGGTATCAAGAAAAAGTCGAAAGTAGTCATCGGAAAAGCCAGTATTCGGATTCCGTTTTTTGAGCGTCTGGATAAATTAAATCTGCGTTTGATACCGATTGACGTAAAGACCAGTAATGCGGTGCCGACAGCGGATTACATTAATATCAATGTAGACGCGACGGTCAATGTAAAAATCAGTAATGAGACGGAAAAGCTGCGATTGGCGGCCGAGAACTTTTTAAACAAACCGACCGAATATATTGCTGCGGTGGCAAGAGAAGTGCTCGAAGGCAACGTACGTGAAATTGTAGGAAAGATGAAACTGGAGGAGATGGTTTCCGACCGTCAGAAATTCGCGAATCTGGTAAAGGAAAATGCGGAGCCGGATCTTGCGGCGATGGGACTGGATATTATCAGCTTTAACGTTCAGAATTTTGTAGACGGAAATGAAGTCATCGAGAACCTCGGTATCGACAATATTGTAAAAATCAAAAAGGCCGCGGCAATTGCCCGGGCCGAAAGCGAAAGAGATATTAAAGTCGCGCAGGCGTCGGCGGATAAGGAATCAAACGATGCGGCGGTTGCGGCGCAGACAGAGATTGCAAAGAAGCAGAACGAACTGGCAATCAAGCGTTCGGAGCTTCAGATGGACGCCGATACAAAGCGGGCTATGGCGGACGCGGCGTACGAAATCCAGAAGGAAGAGCAGCGTAAGACAATTGAAATTACGACAGCCAACGCCAACATTGCGCGGCAGGAGCGCGAAATCGAATTAAAGCAGAAAGAAGTTGCCATTAAAGAGCGCGCGCTTGAGGCGGAGGTTAAGAAGCAGGCCGAAGCCGATAAATACGCGGCACAGCAGAGAGCCGACGCAGCGCTCTATCAGAGACAGCGCGAAGCGGAAGCGAAGAAGTTCGAGTATGAAAAGGAAGCGGAGGCAAGAAGAGCGCAGGCTGAGGCGGACCGTTTTGCGAGAGAACAGGAAGCGGAAGGAATCCGCGCCGTCGGCGAGGCGGAAGCAGCCGCGATTCAGGCAAAAGGTCTGGCGGAAGCGGAGGCGATGGAGAAGAAAGCCGAGGCTTATGCGAAGTATAATAAAGCGGCCGTTGCGGAAATGATGATTAAGGTTCTGCCGGATATTGCGGGCAAAGTTGCGGAGCCGTTAGGACAGATTGATAAGATTACGATTATCGGCGGCGGCGAAGGCGGCAGCGGCATAGACCAGGTCGCCGGAAATGTGCCGGCCGTTATGGCAAAGGTGTTCGAGAGCATGAAAGAAACGACCGGAATTGATCTGGCGAACATCATCAATGCGGACTCCTATGACGCTAAGGTCAACCGCAATGTAAATATTTCGGGCTTGGATGCGGTAAATCTTGTTGTGAAAGACGAAAAGAACAATTATAGCGAATAGCAGGAAGTTACCGGTATGTTACGGGTTCCGCTGGATTTGAGCGCTGCAGATACGCAGCGCTCTTTTTTGCGTCTGAGGATTCCCTTTGTTTCTCGTTTGCGCATCTGAAACAAAAAAGCCGTTCGAGATACAGGTTACTTTTTTACGATTTCTTCCGCATAATCAAGCGCGTCAACAATATTGCTTCGGAAATTCTCTTTTCCGATCCATTCAATGAAACCGTCTTTTTTCATAACGGAAAGCGGCTGCTCGTTGACATGGGAGAAAATCATGGTAATATTTCTCTTTTTCGCCCGTTCCGAAATTTCGCGAAGCGACCTCATGGCGCTGGCGTCGATAGCGGGAACGCTTCTCATACGAATTACAATTACCTTTGTATACTTTTTACTGTCAATATGAAGAAGCTGATCTGCGGCTGCAAAAAACAAAGGACCGCTGATTTCAAATACCCGGATGCTTCGGGGGATGTCGCGGAGTTTTTCCGCTTCGCCGGGAGTGACGTCGGGCTGTTCGCAGTATTTCCATGATCTTACGTCGGCGGTCTCCGCCATGCGTTTCATAAACAGAAGAGACGCAAGGACAACGCCGATTTCGATTGCAACCACAAGGTCAAAGAACACGGTCAAAAGAAACGTTGTAACTAAGACGATTACGTCGCTTTTCGGCGCGGTTTTGCAAAGATGGAAAAATGATTTCCAGTCCGCCATATTTGCGGCCACTACCAGCAGAACGGCGGCGAGCGTCGTCATAGGGATTAAAGCGGCAAGGGGCATCAGCGCGAGCAGAATTACGGTCAATGTAATACAATGCACGATACCGGCAATCGGCGTGCGCCCGCCGTTTCTGACATTTGCCGCTGTTCTTGCAATTGCGCCGGTTGCCGGAATGCCGCCGAATATTCCGGAAAATATGTTTCCGAGTCCCTGACCGACCAATTCGGCATTTGACTTATGTGTATCGCCAATCATTCCGTCGGATACAACGGCGGAGAGTAAGGATTCGATACCCGCCAATACGGCGATGGTAAAAGCCGGCGAAATCATCTGCTGTACCAGCTTCATCGTAATATGAGGAACATGCGGAGCCGGAAAAGCGGAAGAAAGTTCTCCGTATACGCTGCCGATTGTATTGACCGGTAGTTTTGCAAAAAATACAATGGCAGTGGTTACGACAATGGCAACGAGCGAACCGGGAATTTTATCGGTGATTTTCGGCCAGATCAGCATAATGACTATGGCGCAGACACCGATTGCCGCAGCAGGCAGGCTGGCGGTTCCTATATTTGTTATGTAGGAAATGATTTTCGGTAAAAATTCCGACGGAACGGAATCGATAGAGAGTCCCAGAAAATCCTTAATCTGTCCCGCAAAAAGGGTGACGGCAATGCCGCACGTAAATCCGGTAGTGATCGTATAGGGGATGTATTTAATCAGAGAACCGAACCGGCAGATTCCCATGATAATCAGAATGATTCCCGCTAAAATAGTGGCGACGATGAGTCCGTCTGTCTGATACTCCGCGACAATCCCATAGATAATAACGACAAAGGCAGCAGTCGGACCTCCGATTTGTACGCGGCTTCCGCCAAAAAAAGAAATAAAAAATCCGGCGATAATGGCGGTGTAAAGACCCTGTTCCGGTCCGACGCCGGAGGCAATTGCCAGCGCAATCGAAAGGGGGAGGGCGATAATCGCAACAATAATGCCGGAAATAATATCTTTTATAAGCTGCGATTTCGTATAGCCTTTCATAACTTCAAACAATTTTGGTTTTAATTCATTCATGATAAACAAAACTCCTTTTTGGTATCTTTTGGTAAGCACAATTTAAAATTTTAGCACGCTGCAGCATGGATTTCAAGAATTATTGCGAATCTGTTTTTTTTCAGGTATAATTTTACGGATGTTACGCTCTCTTGACAAGGAGATCGAAGCGCGTTTTTGGCATCGGCCTGTTTCTTACGCGAACCCGGCAGCCGGATCGCATTCGTGGAAGAAGAGGAAAGGAAACGGGAATAAAATGGCTCAGGAGAAAAATTCCTACGAAAAAATATATGAAGTGGTGCGTCAGATTCCGAAGGGCTGCGTGGCGACTTACGGCCAGGTGGCTGCTTTGGCCGGTAACTGCAGGTGGGCGAGGGTAGTCGGGTATGCGCTGCATGTAAATCCGGATCCCGAAGGAATACCGTGCTATCGTGTGGTAAACCGTGAGGGACGTTTATCGGACGCTTTTGCATTTGGCGGAGTGAACCGGCAGAAATTGCTGCTGGAGGAAGAAGGGGTTACGGTGCATGAAAATCATGTCGACCTTTCAACCTTCCAGTGGAAAAAATCAGTATTCTGAGATTTAATTCCTATTGACATGGTATGAATAGGAGAATATACTTAAAAACACAAAAGGAAGCGGAGGAAAAAGCCGGTCTGCTTTCGCGAACGAAGGAGACATGGGAATGAAGGTTTCGACAAAAGGAAGATACGCGCTGCATTTAATGCTGGATCTTGCGATTCATAATACCGGCGAACCGGTATGTTTAAAAGAAATAGCCAAAAGACAGGGGATTTCCGATAAATATCTCGAACAGATTATATCGGTTTTAAATAAAGCGAAATATGTAAAAAGCGTCCGGGGGGCGCAGGGCGGTTATATTCTGGCACGAAAGCCGGAGGAATATACGGTCGGTATGATTCTGCGTCTGACGGAGGGAAGTCTTGCGCCGGTTCCATGCGTAGAGGAGGACGACCTCTGCGATAAAATGCATGAATGCGCGACGCTTATGGTTTGGCAGAAAATGAACGATGCTATCAATGAAGTAGTGGATCATATCACGCTTGCGGATTTAGCGGAGATTGAGCTACAGCATGTAGGAGATTACGTAATATAAAACAAACGGGATATTACAGACAAATCATGTCTGCAGTATCCCGTTTGTTTTACCCTATAGGATTCGGGTGTCAAAAGGCGGTCTTTTCGATTTGAACTGGCAACTTGCACAAAATAAATCACGGAGCTGTTTTGTGCAGGGAAATGAGATTCTCTTAATGCTCTGTTCGTCATCTGCAATTTGGGGACATGGAAGTCCCCAAAAGCCCGCAATGAGCCAGGATGGCGATTGGCGGGCGGTTGCACTGCGGAGAAATCACCCGGTCAGAGCATTTAGAGAATCCGTTTGCCGGAACATACAGCGAGTGATATTTTGTGCAAGTAGCCAGCCAACAGCCTGAAACCGGCCTTTTGACACCCCAATCCCTATAGGAAACTGCTGTGAGCGTTAGAAGTTTTACGCACATTAACGTTCAGGCATTTGAAAATCCGCCAGCGCGTTGTTTAAGCAGTCGTTGAAAGGCTTCATTATTTTAAATACTTCGGCCGATTTTTGAATAAGAGAAGCAGCGTCTGCAAAATCTCCGTCGTTCAGAGGATATTCCAGATACCAGCTTTTCATTTTTATATATTCGGCCAGGGGATGTTCTTTGTCATATCCTGCGGGGACGTTCTTTAATGAAGTTCCCTTGACGGTAAAATTATTTCTAAATTCTTCAGAAGATATAACCTGTTCCCACTCCGTTTGATGCGCCGCGATATAATTTCTAACCATTGTCGTTGCGTCTTTAAACATATCGGCGAACAGACCGCCGCCTAAAAACGACTGATTTCCGGGTTTTATCATAATATAATAGCCAACCGGAACCGGCAGTTTCCCTTTGGGGCCGATATGAGCGCGAAAAGCAGGGTTGTACGGCGATTTATCATGAGAAAAACGCGTATCTCTTACCAGCTTGAAAGTAAGTTCTTTCGGCGGGAGATGTAAGATATTGCTGTCAAATGTACCGAGTTCCAATATCAATTCATTTAAAAACGATTCAAATGCTTCGTTTGCTTCTTTGTATTCCGGTTTGTGGGCATGATACCATTCCCGGTTGTTGTTGTCGGCTAATTCGGACAGATATTGCAGAATAAGTTGTGTGTTCATATTTTTGATTTCTTCCTTTCCTGTGTTTATTTACGTTTCACTTTGATTCTCAGAACCGGCATCTAAAGCGGTACCCCGGCTTTTTAACTGTTCCGGATTACCGAAAAGGACGTGGAGTCCAAAAAATTACGAATAAATTGTTTCGTGTTCTCCGGCGACTCATAAAAGCGGCAGAAAGAGAACTTCTGTGACAGACCGTCGATTTCTTCCATCGCGTCCTTAACGGACTGCAGGGTTTGTTCCGGCAGTTCGGAGGCATTTGTATAATCTAACCTGGCGGGGCTGATTCTATGATTATGTATGGCATAATTGATCCGGTCGCGGCATCTGCAGGCGCCGTCTCCGTACTCTCCGCAATATTCCGTAAGAAAGTCCGCCATTTTTTTTCGAACTCGTGACAGCCGCTTGCGGTATGCTTCCGGCGTCAGTCCTAAGATTTCTCCTGCTATCCTGCTGTCGATGCGAAACATCGTACCGAGTATAAAAATGAAACGGCTTTCTGTGTCAAGGCACTGAAGCATAACGTTTGTACAAGACATTTTAAGTTCTTCCGCCAGAATTACCTGCTCAACATTCTGCGTCAGGTCAGGAAGATCTTTCTCCGATCCGTTTTCGATATCGCTGCCGTAGTATTCAAAGCTCAGCGGATAACGGGCGAACATATGTTTTTTGTAACTGTTTAGATGATTGACGGCAATTCGGAATACCCAGGTGGAGAAGGAACTTTCTTTTTTAAAGGAAGAAAGATGCGTAATTACTTTTAAAAGGATGTCCTGTGCGGCGTCCTCCGCGTCCGGAAACGTTCCGAGCATACGCAGGGAAAGATTAAAAATCAAATCCTGCACGCTTTTAATTACGGTTTCTAAAGCTTCCTTATCTCCTGCGGCGGCTTCCTCGATTAGGGCCTGCAGTTCCTCGTCTGTGTTTTTCTGCATGGATGATACCTCCGTATAAATGGCGGGCGCGCCCGCGAAAAGTCTCCGTCAGAGCGTGGCGTACGTTTTAATCATTTGCTCATCAGGGGATAATTTAGGTTACACTTTATTAGACCGTTTGGCAATTCTTTTGTGACAGAAAAAATGAAAAATTTATGCTTTTTATTTTTGAGTAATGGCTGACGCGGGGGAAAAGACCGAGATCCTGTAGCTATAGAGCTTTGTAATTGACTTTAATCATAAAATATGTTAAGATAACATCATTCTTATTGATTTATTTTAATGACAATTGTCACATGAGATATATGCTGACATGGAGGATTTTTATGAAAAATGTAAAGAAATATGAGAGGCAGTATTTTATGCCTCCGGTTTGTGAATATGACTGGGTGAAAAAGGATCATATCGAAAAAGCTCCCGTCTGGTGTTCCGTAGATTTAAGAGACGGAAATCAGGCGCTGATTGAACCGATGAGTCTTGAAGAAAAGCTGGAATTTTTTCAGATGCTGGTAGACGTCGGCTTTAAGGAAATTGAGGTCGGATTTCCGGCGGCTTCGGAAACGGAGTTTATCTTTATGCGTACATTGATCGAACGCGATATGATACCGGAAGACGTTACGGTTCAGGTACTGACCCAGGCGCGCGAGCATATTATCAGAAAAACGTTTGAAGCGGTGAAAGGCGCGCCTCATGCGGTAATTCATCTCTACAACTCTACGTCCGTAGCACAGCGCGAGCAGGTTTTTAAAAAGGATAAGGCGCAGATAAAGGAACTGGCGGTAGAAGGCGCAAAGCTGTTAAAAGAGCTGGCGGATGAAACGGAAGGAGACTTTTCGTTTGAGTACAGCCCGGAAAGTTTTCACGGAACGGAAGTGGAATACGCGGTAGAAGTGTGCAATGCAGTGCTTGATATCTGGCGGCCGGACGGCGGACGCAAGGCGATTATTAATATTCCGGCGACGGTGGAGACGGCAATGCCGCATGTTTTTGCGACGCAGATTGAATATGTCAGCAAAAATCTCAAATACCGGGAGCACGTCGTGTTAAGTCTTCACCCGCACAATGACAGAGGCTGCGGCGTCTGCGATGCCGAGCTCGGAATACTGGCGGGAGCCGACCGTATTGAAGGAACGCTGTTCGGAAACGGAGAGCGGACCGGAAACGTAGACATTATTACGCTTGCAATGAATCTGTTTTCCTACGGAGTAGAGCCGGAGCTCGACTTTGCGAATATGCCGTATATTCGGGAAAAATACGAACGTCTGACGGGAATGCACGTCTATGAAAGACAGCCGTATGCCGGAGATTTGGTCTTTACCGCATTTTCCGGTTCACATCAGGATGCGATTGCCAAAGGAATGGCATGGAGAGAAGAAAGAAATCTGGAAACATGGACGGTTCCGTATCTGCCGATTGATCCGGTGGATGTGGGAAGAACGTACGACGCCGATGTCATTCGCATTAACAGCCAGTCGGGTAAGGGCGGTATCAGTTATATCCTGAAACAGAATTTTTCCGTTTCTGTCCCGGAAAAAATGCGGGAAGAGGTCGGCTACACGGTCAAACAGGTATCCGACGAGGAGCACAAGGAGCTTTCTCCGCAGTGGGTTTATGAAATCTTTGAAGAAAATTATGTAAACCGGATGCCGTATTTTCAGATTTGCGAGTGCCACTTTAAACAGGACGACGGAATTATGGCGGAGGCGTCGATTGTCTGCGGTGAAAAGAAAACGGTCGTTGCCGCGAACGGAAACGGACGTTTAGATGCGGTCAGCAATACCATAAAACAGTTTTTCGGCGTAAGCTACGAGCTTTCCACGTACGAAGAACATGCGCTTTCCCACGGCTCTTCCTCTAAGGCGATGGCATATGTGGGTATTACCTGCGACGGAAAAAATTACTGGGGAGCCGGAATAGACGAAGATATTATCAAGGCGTCCATTCATGCGCTGGTCGTAGCGGTAAACAAGCTGCCCGGCGTCTGCGGAGACGAAAACGTGAAGGACGATCGGCTGGTCGCCATGTTAAACTATATCCAGACCAACTATCAGAATGTAACTTTAGAGGAGATGGCGAAGCAGTTTCATCTTTCCGAGCCGTATATCTCCAAATATATCAAAGAGAAATCCGGGAAGACGTTCGGAGAGCACGTAAGCCGTATCCGCATGAAACGAGCGAAGACGCTCTTAAAAAACGGAAATATGACGGTGGAAGCAATTTCCGGGGCGATTGGGTATCAGAATGTGGAGCATTTTAACAGAACCTTTAAGAAAACGTTTGATATGACTCCAATGCAGTACCGAAATGCGAGCCGGGAAGGATAAAAGTAAATATTTTGCCTAAAAAGAACCGGAAATGTTAAATTTTTTCGACGTTTCATCCGATATATAATTAGAGGAATAGTCTGACAACTGTTTTTCTATTGATAAATTGTAACGATAAAGAAAGGCAGCATTGATTTGAGAAGGCGGACAGGAGGAGAGTTATGGGCGTAGCAGGTATTAGTCAGAGGTCGAATATCATGCCTGTGGGTCGGTCGGATCAGGACAGCCATGAGAAGAACATTCAGAGGCAGATTTCTAATCTTCAGGAAAAAGTGAAAAATGTCGCTTATGACAGAGAGAAGTCAGCCGAGGAGAAAACGAACGAGAAAAAAGAACTGCAAGAGCAGATTCAGAACTTAAACAGTGAATTAAAGCAGTATCGGCTGGAGAAGCAGCAGGAGGAGACGGCAAAGCGGCAGGAAGAGACGGCAAAGACAGCGGAAAAAGATGCAGCCGAGGCAAAAGCTGCTGTGAATGAAAGCAAAAACGCGGAAGCTTCTTCGGAACCGGAGGAAAGAGGATTTGGCGACAAAGAATCGGGCGTCATTATCACGATTTCCCAGACCAAAGACCAGATTTCAGATATGAGGCGGATACGGACGGCTTTGGAAGGAAAGATGCGCACTGCGGAGACGGAAGAGGAAAAGCGCAGCATTCAGGAGCGAATCAGTAAAGTTTCCAGAAGCATGGGAGAAAAAATACGGAAAATCTCCGATACGATAGCCGAGAATATGAAAGACGAAGAGGAACGGAAGGATAAAGTCGGTAAAATACAAAAAGAGAACGAAGAACGGCTTGAAAATATTAAAGCAGTTGTTTCAAATGCCGGAAGAACGGAAACATCCGCCGGTTACAGGAAGGAAAATTTTACCGTTTCCGTGTCATAATTTCAATGAAAAGAAAAAAGGCGCAGGATATCTAAACGGATATCCTACGCCTTTTTTAACTTATAGGATTCGGCGTCGTCAGACGCAAGCGCTTTTATTCTTCCGCTTTTCTTTTGGATAAGATCACGGCCATTGCGATTCCGACAATCAGAATAAAGATCGAGATAAACTGCGACGTTGACAGCGCGCCCACGCTTCCGCGGTCTAAATCCCCGCGGAAAAATTCGATGAAAAACCGCCCGATGCTGTAGAAAATCAGGTAAAACGCGCCGATTTTTCCGGGCGTTTTATTTCGCCGTGCAAGCGCGCACAGAAGGAAGAAGTGCAGAAAATCAAAGGCGCTTGACACCAGCTGGGACGGAAAAAGAGCGACGTTGTTCGGTGCATATTGCGAATGCGTAAAGGTAATGGAAAACGCCGAGGAGGTTTCACAGCCATAGCAGCAGCCGGCCAGAAAGCATCCGATCCGGCCAAAGCCCTGTGCAAGCGCGACAGACGGAAGAATGAGATCCATATATTTTAAAAAATGCAGTTTTTTTCTGCGGCAGTATACGAAAACCGCCAAAATACCGGTAATAATGCCTCCGTAAACGACGAATCCATCGGTAATACCGGTGTAGAGCAGCGACGGATTTTTTATTATCTGATCAAAAATGGTAATGTAATAGAGCAGCTTTGCGCCTGCAAATCCGAATACAACCGCGATAATCATGATAACAAAAATCGGTTCGCTGTCCAACTGATATTTTCTTGCCCGATATTCCGTAATCAGATAAGCCGTAAAAATACCGATGGCAATCATTAGCCCGTATCCGTAAATTGTAATGCCGCCAATGGAAAACAGTTCGTTATGCATAAGAGTCCTTTCATTCTGTGTAACGTTTCTTATTGAACAAGTATATCACATTCGACCGAATTTGCCAGCCGTTTTTACAGGAAACTTTTTCCCGAAACTTTTTCCCGAAACTTTTTCCCGAAAAATGTTTGGAAAAAATTGGCGGAGACTTATCGCGGAGCAGGATGGAAATGGGGGATAGAAAAAAGAACGGGGATGTGTTAGAATGTGGCTGTCAAAAGGATAAACTGGTTAAGATGCCTTGTATGCGGCGGGATGAGAGGAATTATGTTTGAAATGTTAAATACAGCGGAAAAGAAAAAACAGTTTTTTATGACGTACGGCGTGTTTTTGATTAACGGAATGCTTGCGCTTTCGATTGGTTCTCTATTGCCGTTTGTCAGACAAGCAAAGGGAATTGATTATGCATTCGGCGGTATTCTGGTAAGTCTGCATTCTGTCGGGAATCTGATCTCTGGCTTTGCAGGGGGTATTTTTCCGGTTTTTATCGGAAGAAAAAAGAGTATTCTGATTTTTGAAAGTTTTTTTTCAGCGGCATTTCTTCTTCTGATATTCGGAAGCGGCAAAGCAGCCGTCGCGCTGGCTTTCCTGATGACGGGGCTTGCAAGGGGAGCAGCCAGCAATTTTAATAATACGACAATCAATCAACTTGCTCCAGGAAAGGCATGGGCGATAAACGGTCTTCATGCGATGTTTTCCATTGGAGCGTTTCTGTTTCCGCTTCTTTTCACGCTGCTTACGTCGTTTCATGCGGATTACTGGATTTATGCCTGTTACTTTATGCTGGCGATGGGAATTTTATGCTGGATGCTTTATCTTTTGATACCGACGGAACAGGGCGCCGTTTCGGCGAAAAAGGAAGCGCAGGATCAGAAGTCGGATTTCGGATTTTTTAAAGAGCCGCTTTTTTGTCTTTGTACGGCGATTTTGTTTTTCTATTTGTGTGCGGAGCAGGGAGTGATCGGATGGCTGATTACTTACTTTAAGGATTCGGGTCTTTTAAGCGCGGCGCTTTCTCAGGTAATGGCAAGCGTGCTCTGGATTATGATTTTAGTCGGGCGCCTTACTGCGGCATGGCTATCGACAAAAATAAGAAAGGAGAATCTGCTTCTGATTATGGGATTTGGATTCGCACTCTTCTTTCTTGTGCTGCTCTTCGGAAGAAGTACGGGGACGATTGTGTGCGGGATCATGGGATTCGGATTCTTTATGGCAGGGATATATCCGACGACGGTTTCTCTTTCGGGACTTATCATACAGAAATACCGTCTGGCGTGGAGCTTTATGCTTACAATGGCAAGTTTCGGCTCTATTCTGATGCCTGCCGTAATCGGAAGAATTGCAGATGAGGCCGGAATCGTTTATGGAATGGGTTCCGTTGCGGTTGTGGTAGTCATAGATTTAGTTCTGCTCGCAGGCTTGAAAATTTATTCGGACAGGAAAAAACGTCTCTACCAGTAGTTTACTTGCAGAAGGAAACCGACGGTAGGATGACAGAAAGACGGTGATTCGGTAAGATGAGATTATCGTTTCTTACCGTCTTTGGGCGGGGGTGAATTTACAAGGAGGATTGCTATGGATAGTCAGAAAATGGGAAGGTTTATTTTAGAGTGCAGAAAAGCACGGCATATGACGCAAAAGGAGCTGGCGGAAAACTTAAATATTACCGATAAAGCAGTATCTAAATGGGAGCGCGGAATCAGCTGCCCGGATATTTCGACGCTTCCTGCGCTTGCGAAACTGTTTGATGTGTCAGTAGGAGAATTGTTAAACGGCGGGCAGGAAAATTCGGACGGAAATCACAAAATACAAGAAGCGGAACAGGCGCTTGCATATGCAGATTTTGCAGCAAAAAAAAAGATAAAGTCCTGGCGGGGAATTTGCGGAATCGTACTGTCTGCGCTGTTTTTTATCGGTATCGTTGTATGTGCAATCTGTGACGTCGCTGTGTTTCGGAAGTTTACCTGGTCGCTTTATCCGATTAGTTCGATTTTATTTGGATGGGCGCTGCTGCTTCCGATTTTTCTATCCGGCAGGCGCGGAATTGCAGGTTCGCTGCTTCTGCTTAGTCTGTTGTTAATTCCTTACCTGTGTGTTCTGAATGCGCTGATTCAAAACAGTCCGCTATTGCTTCCGATCGGAATCAGAACGGCGATCGTTTCCATACTGTACCTTTGGATTATTTTTGTATTGAATAAGTATTTTTTCAAGAAAAAGATAATCCTGCCTGCCATTGCAGCAGATGCATTGCTGGCGGTTCCGCTGCATATCGCCATTAACGGTATTCTATCCGGTTTGCTGAATGAATCGCTTTTTGATGTATGGGATATCTGCGTAATTGCTGCTCTGGCAGCGACGGCTTTCGTGCTTCTGGCGGCGGATTATCTTTTCAGAAAAAAATAAGCTTGTCCGGCCGTAAATATGGTCTAGTTTCGTTCTCTTACAAATTGTTCTACAAGATGACGTACATCTTCTCTGCAGGCGCCGCAGACGGTGCCTGCACCGGTCGCTTCCTGTACTTCTTCCAGAGTAGATGCACCGGCGTCTACGGCTTCTTTAATCATTCCATTCGTAATATTTAAACAATAACATACAACTTTATCAGGGTTCATAGTTATCCTTCCTTTCTTTGACAGGATGTGCAGATGCCGTTCGTTTTATTCTGCGTAATCCTGTTTTTTTACCTTATAGGATTCGGGTGTCAAAAGGCCGGTTTCAGGCTGTTGGCTGGCAAATTGCACAAAATATCACTCGCTGTATGTTCCGGCAAACGGATTCTCTAAATGCTCTGACCGGGTGATTTCTCCGCAGTGCAACCGCCCGCCAATCGCCATCCTGGCTCATTGCGGGCTTTTGGGGACTTCCATGTCCCCAAATTGCAGATGACGAACAGAGCATTAAGAGAATCTCATTTCCCTGCACAAAACAGCTCCGTGATTTATTTTGTGCAAGTTGCCAGTTCAAATCGAAAAGACCGCCTTTTGACACCCGAATCCTTATAGGAAACCGCATCCCAAAACGCAAATATTGCATACAATTGAATAAAATATAGGATTACAATATAATTATATTGTATCTCGATAAATTTATATTGACATATGGAATAAATTGGATATAATAAAACATAAATATTTGATTGCGCCAGGAAAAAGGGATATCGGTTTGTCCCGCGCATTCGAAAATGAATATCAGGGGAGAGAAGGCTATGCAGCAGACGGAAGTTTCAAAATGGCTAAAAGCCATTACAATTGCAGTTGGTATGATGGGGATTTTGTTTTTTGTATTTGTAGTTCCTGTTTTGGCGGAGGAATGCGTAATATCCTATCCGGAACTGGCGTTTTTGTATTGGCCCGGCATCCTGTTTACCGGAGTCACCGGGATATTTTGCTATGCCATATTATTTCAGTTTTGGAAAGTCTGCGTAGAGATTGGGAAGGATAATTCTTTCTCACTTGAAAATGCCAGGTCGTTTACGATAATAAGCAGGTTATTAGTGGTACTTGCAGAGCTGTGGTTTCTGATTCTTCTGGCGCTTTCGGTGAAGCGGTGGATGAATCTGGAAATCGCGATGAAGATGATTCTTATGATTTTTATCTGGATTGCGGTTGCGGTGCTTACAGCCGCGCTGTCGCATCTGGTTCGGAAAGCGTATGAGATGAAGAAGGAGAACGAGCTGACGATTTAGGGGGAACATTTTACATGGCAATTGTTATTAATATTGACGTTATGCTTGCAAAGCGGAAGATGAGCGTCACAGAGTTATCGGAAAAAGTAGGTATTACAATGGCAAATATTTCCGTGCTAAAAAACGGAAAGGCAAAAGCGATTAAAATTGATACGCTCAATAAAATCTGCAGGGCGCTTGACTGTCAGCCGGGGGATGTGCTGGAGTATGTACAGGATGCAGAGTGAAGGTAAGGAAAGAAGTTCACGTAGAAAAGGAGGAAAGGATGGAGCAGAATCAGAACAGGAACCGCGAGGGTTTGCAATTACATGGGAGCGGACAGCCGACGGCATATGTAAATCAGGGGCAGGGAATGCCCGGGGCAGGCTTTCAGCCTGGATATCCGGCGCCGGTACCCGGATTAACCGGCGCGGATATCATGGAAATCAATCGGAAGAAAGAAGCGGAGGAGAAAAAGGGAGCGGCGCTTTTTGGAAAGCTTGCGCTTGCAAGTTTGATTTATACGCTGGTTTATACTTTCTGCATTTATAAAAACACAAGCGGAGTAACGATGCCGTTATGGGTCGGGACAGCCGTCGGGTATGTCTGTTATACGTTAAAATTATTTGAAAAGAAGCAAAAACGAGACAGTTTGTTTATCATTATTGTGTTATGCCTGACAGGAATATCTACATTTCTGACAGGAAACGAGTGGATAATTCTGATGAACTATATCGCAGTTTTTCTGCTGATTGCAAGTCTTCTTCTGCATAATTTTGCGGAAGATAAGTCGTGGGATTTCGGAACCTATTTTTGGGAAATTATAGTGGCTGTTTTCGGAGCGGTCGGTATGATTGCAAAACCCTTTACCGACGGCAGTGCATTTTTGAAAAGCAGGAAAAAGAAAAAGGACGGGAAGGGGCGTTATATCGCTGCAGGAATTTTACTTGCAATTCCCTGCCTGCTTATTTTAGGGGCGCTGCTTGCAAGCGCCGATATGGTTTTTGCGCACTTAATTGACCGTATGTTTGCGGGATTTGCGATTCCGTCCAGAATATTCGGGATCGGATTTATGCTGTGCTTCGGTTTTTTTTCTTCCTACTGCGGGGTGCGTTATGTGGAAAGCCATGCGGATAAGATTACCGTAACGGACAAAAGAAACGGGGAGCCGCTGATTGCGATTACGGTAACGGCTATGATTGCGTTCCTTTATCTGGTATTTTCCGTGATCCAGATTGCAGGACTTTTTGCGGGAAAGCTGCGGCTTCCCGACGGGGTTACTTATGCGGAATATGCAAGAACCGGCTTTTTCCAGCTCTTATTCGTATGTATGATTAATCTGATGCTGGTGCTTGCCGTAAAAAAGTACTTCAGGGAAAACAGGGCGCTGGATAGGATACTCCTTGTTATTTCCGGCTGTACCTATATTATGACTGCATCGAGCGCCTGCAGGATGCTGCTTTATATTGAAGCGTATCAGCTTACGTTCCTGCGCGTATCGGTTCTTGCAGCGCTTTTTACGATTGCATTGTTAATGGCGGGCGTCATAGCAATGATTTTTAAGCCGGGATTTTCCTTTTTCCGATACGGATTTGCGGTAGTCAGTATCGTTTATGTGATCTTTGCATTTTCACATATTGACGCCCTGATTGCTTCTTATAATCTGTCCCAGGTGGAAAAAACAGGTGAAACGACGGATTATCGCTACATTGCCCGCCTGTCGACCGACGCTGCTCCTGTAATTGCCGCTTATGTGAAAGAGCACCCCCAGTCGCTGGAGACGGAGCCGTACACGCGCAGCGGAATGAACTGGTATGAGGTTTATTTATACAGAAACCAGGGAGCAATGAGTGAAATTCATCTGCGGAATTTTAATGTTTCTCATTTTATTGCGGCGAAGGTTCTGGAAACATATTAATTACTGCGAATTGTCAGATAGCGTTGATGCGGCAGGTCTGTGCCGCGCCAACGCTTGATTTATGTTTCCGCCAAAGTTATGCTGCGCCTTAGCGCTGCTTAATCTATGCGAAAGAGGGAGCGCGCCGTCAGATAGACTCCGATCAGCATTTCTCCGACGGAAAGCCCTGCTAATAAGCCGGAAAGAAAGTCGCGGACAGTTGTACCTTCGAGAAATTGGGAAAGAGCCAGCAGAGCGATTCCCATAATCGTCAGCGCAAGGCCGAACAACGTCAGTTTCTGCCGCTCCAATGCCTGAATCCGTTCCATCATATCGACCATCTGTTGTTCGTCAAAAACGCGAATACTGCCTTCGGTACGAGCTTCTCCATCGATTAATTCGGCGACGGTGATTTCCAATGCCTCGCACAACGGCCGGACGAGACTGTAATCCGGCATACATTTTCCGTTTTCCCATTTGGAGACGGTTTTGTTTGATATGCCGAGTTTTTCCGCAAGCTGTTCCTGCGTGAGATTTTTTTCCTTCCGTTTGAATGCGATAAACTTGCCGGTAGCCGTTTGATTCATGATGATCCTCCATTCTGCCGCTTTTGCGGCGTTCCATTTGGATTAAGTGAGATTTTTATGTTTTTACGTATTTAGCGTAATGCTTCCGAGCGCAAAAGTACATCTCCGATAAGGCGAATATGAGTGGAACAGAGACATTATATCCCGCAAAAGGACCCTGTTTCAAATAAATTCTGTTGCAGAAGATGAAATAAGAAACGGCATGAATAAAAAAACAATAAATTTTATGCGCCTACATTGACAATGCAAAATATTATTGTATAATCAAGTTATCCTAGTGAGTAAGTAGGAAATAAATAATCATATTATAAAATACTCCGTTAAGGAGGATACTTTAATAGAAAAGGAAAGAAGGAACAGCCATTATGAGTAAACGGATTTATTTGGATAATGCCGCTACGACTCAGGTTTACCCTGAAGTGCTTGAAGAAATGCTTCCCTATTTTTCGGAAATATACAGCAATCCGTCTTCTGTTTATACATTTGCGTCGGAGGCCGAAAAAGCGGTGGATAAGGCCAGAGGAGCGGTTGCGGAGCTATTAAACGCCAAAAAAGAAGAGATTTATTTTACCGGAGGCGGAAGCGAGTCCGACAACTGGGCGTTAAAAGCCGCGGCGGATGCGTACGCTTCAAAAGGCAGACATATTATTACGACTGTAATAGAACACCACGCGATTCTGCATACCTGCGAATATCTGGCGAAGAACGGGTATGAGGTTACTTATGTAGGTGTTGACGAGAATGGTTCGGTTCGGTTAGACGAGCTGAAAGCCGCAATCCGGCCGGATACGATTTTGATTTCCGTTATGGCGGCGAATAACGAAATCGGCACGATTCAGCCGATTGAGGAAATCGGACGCATTGCGCATGAACACGACATACTTTTTCATACGGATGCGGTACAGGCGTTCGGTCATATTCCGCTTGATGTGGAAAAGATGCAGATTGATATGTTAAGCGCAAGCGGTCATAAGATTAACGGCCCAAAAGGAATCGGCGCAATGTATATCCGCAAAGGCGTAAAGATACTGTCCTTTATTCATGGCGGAGCGCAGGAGCGGAAACGCCGGGCCGGAACGCTGAATGTACCGGGAATTGTCGGGTTCGGCAAGGCGGCGGAGCTTGCAAAAGAGTCAATGCTTTCGCGCAGCGCAAAGGAAACAGAGTTAAGGAATCACCTGATTGACCGGGTACTAAACGAAATTCCGTACAGCAGGTTAAACGGAGACCGTACAAACCGTCTGCCGAACAATGCGAATTTTTGTTTCCGGTTTATCGAAGGAGAATCCATGCTGATTAAGCTGGATATGCTTGGAATTTGTGCGTCGAGCGGTTCCGCCTGCACGTCCGGTTCGCTGGATCCTTCTCATGTGCTGCTGGCAATCGGTCTGCCGCATGAAATCGCGCACGGTTCTTTGAGAATTTCGCTTTCCGAGAACAATACGATTGAGGAAATGGATTTTGTGGTTGACGAGCTGAAGAAAATAATCGAACAGCTAAGGAGCATGTCGCCTCTTTATGAGGATTTTGTGAAAAAGCAGGACGGGGAGCACGAGCAGATCTTTTAATATTGTGTGCGGCCCAAAGTTCCATTGATTAAAGTGCCGCACGTACGGCAGAAGGAGAGGAATTATGTACAGCGAAAAAGTGATGGATCATTTTAATAATCCGAGAAATGTGGGCGAAATTGAGAATCCGAGCGGCGTGGGTACCGTCGGCAATGCAAAATGCGGCGATATTATGCGGATGTATTTGGATATTGACGAAAACGGCGTTATTTTGGACTGTAAGTTTAAGACGTTTGGCTGCGGCGCCGCAGTAGCGACCAGCAGTATGGCGACGGAGCTTGTGAAAGGAAAAACGATTCAGCAGGCGCTCGAAGTGACGAATAAGGCGGTGATGGAGGCGTTAGACGGCCTTCCGCCGGTAAAAGTGCACTGTTCTCTTTTGGCCGAGGAAGCAATTCATGCGGCATTATGGGATTATGCCGAGAAGAATCACATTCAAATCGAAGGACTGGAAAAGCCGGTCAGCGATATCTCCGAGAAAGAGGAAGAAGAGGAATACTAAAAGAAACGACTGCGTATTGATGCGGAAGCAGGAATACGCAGTCGTTTTTTGTCATATATTCAGGCGTCAAAAGGCAGCCGTTTATTTTTTGCTGTCATGAAAATGTGAAATTATAATGATATCTGTCTGTTTTTCTTTTCTTTCCGGATAAATGTGATACAATAGAAGATAGTGTATGTGGATTCCGGGTTTAAGAAGGGAATTCTATTTCGGCCGCGCGACGCGGCGGGAAGGGAGCAGACAGAAAGAAGATGGCACAGATTCGTGTGGAAGATTTAAACCGTGAGGTGGACGACGGAGAATTTATGGAAATGGTTGATCGTGATTTGTCGGAGAGCAGGAACGGCGGATATGGAGGCGGAGGCCGCCGCCCGTCGGGAAAAGAAGACAAAGACGGGAACCATGAGGAAGAAGGCAGGAGTGTTTTCCGGGAAATATTGAGTTGGGTGTTTACAATTGTAATTGCAATGGCGACGGCGCTGCTGATTAAAAATTTTCTGATTATTAACGCAAATGTGCCTACCGGGTCTATGGAAAATACGATTATGCCGGGCGACCGGCTGGTCGGAAACCGACTGGCGTATATGAGAACGGACCCGAAGCGCGGCGATATCGTAATTTTTAAATATCCGGACAACGAGAAAGACATCTATGTAAAACGAATTATCGGTCTGCCCGGAGAACAGGTTTTGATCGTGGACGGTAAAGTATATATTAATGATTTTTCAACGCCTCTGGAGGAAGATTATTTAAAAGAAGAATGGGTGAAGGCGACCGGCCCGTATTCCTTTTTTGTACCCGAAGACTGTTATCTGATGCTGGGAGATAATCGCAACGATTCCTGGGATGCGAGATACTGGCAGAATAAGTATGTTTCGAAGGATAAAATTCTCGGAAAGGCCGTATTCATTTATTGGCCGTTTGATCATGCGGGTAAAATGGAATAAAAGGAGGAACACATAGTTTGGTATCGATCCTTGCAGTTTTTTTTATAAAGGAAGGTCAGGAACAGGCAAAGGTAAGGCAGATATACGGCGTCTTATGCGGCGTAGTCGGGATTGTTTTAAATATCATACTGTTTACGGGAAAGTTTATTGCCGGAACGCTTGGCAATTCGATTGCAATAACGGCGGATGCATTTAATAATCTCTCCGACGCGGGTTCTTCTTTTGTTACTTTAATCGGATTTAAGCTGGCCGGTCAAAAACCGGACACGGAACATCCGTTTGGACATGGGCGGCTGGAATATTTGTCGGGACTGTTGGTTTCGGCTGCGATTTTGCTGATGGCTTATGAACTGATACGCAGTTCCATAGAAAAAATCATACATCCGGAAGACACGGAGTGTTCGGCGCTGATTGTCGCGATTTTGATTGTATCTGTTTTGGTAAAGCTTTATATGGCCTCTTATAACCGCAGTATCGGAAAAAAGATCGGTTCCGCTTCGCTTAGGGCAACGGCGACGGACAGTTTAAGCGACGCATGTGCTACAACTGTGGTTTTGATATCAACAATTGTCGGTTATTTTACCGGACTTCATATTGACGGAATCTGCGGCGTTTTTGTGGGAATATTTATTTTTTACGCCGGATTTTCCGCGGCAAAAGATACTTTAAATCCGCTTTTAGGACAGAAGCCGGACGAGGAATTTGTGAAGAAAATCAAAGAAATCGTATTGTCGCAGGAACAGATCTGCGGGATACACGATTTGATTGTTCATGATTACGGTCCGGGAAGACAGATGATATCGCTTCATGCGGAGGTACCGGCGGACGGAAATATTATAGCGATACATGATATAATCGACCAGATTGAAAATGAACTGAGAGAGCGGCTTTGCTGCGATGCGACGATACATATGGACCCGATTGTGACCTCTGATGAACGGGTAAGAAATAGAAAGGAATCGGTACAGGAAGCGCTGAAGAAAGTTGATAAAGTGCTTACCATGCATGATTTTCGGATGGTTGAGGGAGCCAGCCATACAAATTTGATTTTTGACGTGGTGGCTCCGTTTAAATATCAGCGTACGGACGAGGAGCTGGCCGCGGAGATTCAGAGACAGGTCACACTTGATATGGGAGAAATGTATTTTGTCATTGTAAAAATTGACCGTACTTATGTATAGGATTTATCTTTGTAAATCAGTTCCATCGGGCATTCTCTTAAGAGAATGCCTTTTGAGCCTGTAATTTTAACTGTGACGGCGTCTCCGTCCGCGACATGGTCAAGCGAAGTCATTACAATGGATTCGCTGAGAAACGAAGTAGGGATCTGGCGGCCGTTTACGAAAATTTTGGTGTTTCTCGTAAAATTGGAACCGCGGACGAACAGCAGATTGCTGTTTTCGTACTTTTCCAGCGCCGTAATGAGTATGTCTTCGACGTCCATTTCCAATTCAGCGGCCAGATGCGGGTCCGCTCCGTGATAAGCGAAGCGGTTTCCATATAACAAATCGTACTGCAGATAAGAAAGGCCGGTGAGGTAAGCGGAGGAACGGGACTGCGCCTGTGTATAGCGGAACATGGTGCCTTCGTGAATGCCGGCGCGATTTGTCAGTTCCGCCAAAAGCTGATAAGCGGCAAGGTCGGCGTCCTCTTTTGTAAGACCGATATTGTTCCAGGTAATATATTTTGTCTGAAACAAATCCCCCGATTTTACATCGCTGTCCGAAAGACCGAGCGTCGGCAGATGATCGCCGAACAGAACCAGAATCGTATCTTCGTCTCTCTTTTCCAGCGCGTCTACAAGTTTTCCGATAAACCGATCGGCAGCATGAAGCATATTCACATAATACTCCCATTGAAAAACATTTCTATCGGCCCCGGATACCGAAACCAGGATTTCCGGCGTTTTGATTACCGGCTCTTTCGGATAATCGCCGTGTGCGCCGACGGTGATCGTATATACAAAATCCGGTTCGTTTTCGGTAGCGTCGAGCGCTTTGATTGTTTCGGAAACCAGAATATCATCAAGCGGCCAGTTTCCGTTCGGCGTATACTGTGTAATATTCATGCATTCCTTACTGGTGAAAGTATGGAACCCCATTTTGGAAAAAGCGTTTTTCCGACTGTAAAAGGTGGCCGTATTATTGTGGACTACATGGGTTTTGTATCCGATGGAAGAGAGGGCGGAGGCAATGCTTTCGCAGTCGGTCTTCTTTAAAATTGTTTTATACGGATATTCTCCCGCTCCGAAGTACCGCATGCTCATACCGGTTAATATTTCAAATTCCGTATTTGCGGTGCCCGCTCCCACGACAGGAACCGTAAGATATCCGCTTGAAAATTCTTTTTCAAGACGGTGAAAATTCGGTATGGGATCTTCCGATATTGTAAGAAAACGAATTTCGTAAGGGTCGCAGAATGATTCCAACAATACGCAGACAAGGTTCGGTTTCTCTGACGGAGGAAGCTGCGTCACATGCCCGGAAGCGTTCACGGCAGATTCAATCGCTTCAATCATTTCTTTTGAATAATGTTCCGGCTTTTTCATGCCTCGGTCCACAATACTTGTTGAAAAACCGTATACGAAACCATAATCTCTATAACCCTGTGCGATATTAGAAAAATAAGACGCAAGAATATCGGTTTCCTGAGCGGCCAAAGTCGTAGCGGGCAGGCCGATAAAAAGCAGCGCGGCAGTAAAACCGGACGCGAGAATCGGACGGCGCTTTCCCTGATACCGCGGACCCTTTACGACCAGCACGCCGAGTCCGGCAAAAAACAGGACGGAAAGCGCCAGAACAAGGGCGGCCTCTTCTTTTGTAAAATAGTTTGTATTGCGCATAGCGAATAAATCGGAAATGCATTTTAAATCCGTATAGCAAAGCGGCGTAACCCGGTTGGAGAGAATACAGCCATTGACCGCTCCGAGAAATAGCCAGATTCCGCTGATAAGTACGCGCATCTGTGCCCGCATCCGGAACAGGTAGACGACGGTAAGCGAGGAGAAGATAATAAAGGCATTGTAGAAATAGGCAAGCGTATGCTGGGTTACAAATGTAATAGCAGAACCGAAGCTGTGTCTTGAGATGGTTTCTATCAAAAGAGTGAGAAGACAGGCAAGCACAAGATGAAAAATAAGAGAATATCGATTCAGAAAGGCAATTTGTTTTTTCATGAAAATCCTCCGCGGCAAAACGTTTTTTCACCTGAATCTGAAAAACCCAAATAGGGCCATATCAGATTTTATGCGGGTTCGTGAATTTGTTGAATCATCTGCGGCGGAATTTTTTGATCGAAACGGAAATGGGGTAGAATAGCGGTTGACGGAACGCGCGCGACATATTATGATAGTAACGGACTGTCCGGGGAAACAGGTGAAAATCCTGTACGAGCCCGTCGCCGTAAAGCACGGAACATACTTACGACCTGACCGAAAGCCACAGTTTCGGGAAACGCCATTGGAGCAATCCGAGAAGGCCGGCCGCAGGAAGTGCCAAGTCGAAATATCCGCACAGTCGTATCCTCGAACAGATAAAACCGCGAGCGCCGGTTTCCCCGGGGAAATCATTTGATCAAAGGAGAACAAAACTATGCAGAAGAAATGCAGTAAAAAACATCTGTCATTCTTCCTTTGTATCGTGCTGATTGTGGCTATGGCACTGTGTACAACCGGATGTAATGACGGCAGGGACGGCAAAACGCTTTCCGAAAGCGGACAGGCAGGCAATGCCGAAAGCGGTAAGACGCTTGGAGAGGGCAGCAAAGAGTTTGCGCTTACCGTGACGGATCAGGACGGAAACGAAACGGCGTTTGTAATTCACACGGATCAGGAGACGGTGGGAGAAGCGCTGTTAGAGCTTGATTTGATTGCCGGGGAAGAGAGCGAATACGGACTTTTTGTAAAAACGGTAAACGGGATTACCGCCGATTACGATACGGACGGTGTGTATTGGGCATTTTATATCAACGGAGAATATGCGCAGACGGGCGTCGATGCTACTGCTATAACAGAAGGGGACAGCTATTCCTTTAAGGTAGAGTAACCGTGAAGCTGACGACAAGAGAGATTGCGGTATTTGCGATGCTGGGAGCGGTGATGTACGTTTCCAAAATCGTAATGGAATTTGCTCCGAATATCCATCTGCTGGGCGTATTTACCGTTTCCTATACGGTAGTTTACAGAAAGAAGGCTCTTTATCCGATTTATACTTATGTTTTGCTGAACGGGGTTCTTTACGGGTTTGCTGCGTGGTGGATTCCGTATTTATACGTGTGGACGGTTCTTTGGGGCGCGGTTATGCTTCTTCCGCAGGATATGCCGAAAAAGCTGCGGCCATTTGTCTACATGGTGGTGTGCGCCGCGCACGGGTTTTTATTCGGTACATTGTATGCGCCGGCACAGGCGTTGCTGTACGGTTTAAGTTTTAAAGGAACGATTGCCTGGATTATTGCAGGTCTCCCGTGGGACTTTATGCACGGCGTAAGTAATTTTTTCTGCGGCCTTTTGATTGTGCCGGTTATTTCGGCGTTAAGGCTTGCGGAGAAAAATATGGGACATGGTTGAAAAAGATTGACAGACGACAATATCTGTCATATAATTGCGATACAAGTTCATAGACAGTTCGGCCCGGGCAATCGGGCGTGCCATCCTGTCGTTAAAAAAAACCAGGGAACCCTAAGCAGAACGCTCCCGTTCTGCTTTTTTTTGAGATTCCTGCGTTTGGAGGAATTTTTTTTATGAAAGCATTGGTGTTATCAAGCGGGGGTATAGATTCTACAACATGCCTCGCACTGGCCGTCTTAGAGTACGGAGGAGAAAATGTAATAAGTCTGTCGGTGTCTTACGGGCAAAAACACAAAAAAGAGCTTTTGGCAGCACGAAAAATAGCCGAATACTATCAGACGCCGCACAGAGAAATAGATTTGGGCATGATGTTTTCCGATTCGGATTGTACGCTGCTGGAAGGAAGAGCGGCAATGCGGCATGAGGATTATGCAAGTCAATTAAAGGCGCTTCATGGAAAACCGGTTTCTACTTATGTTCCGTTTCGTAACGGTTTGTTTTTGTCAGCGGCGGCTTCCATAGCATTGGCGAACGGCTGTGAACGGCTTTTCTACGGCGCGCACGCGGACGATAGTGCGGGAAACGCTTATCCGGATACGTCTGCGTCATTTCACGATGCAATCAGCCGGGCCGTATATGAAGGCAGCGGAAAACAGCTGGTATTAGCGGCGCCGTTTATCAATAAAACAAAAGCGGATGTTGTTAAATCAGGACTTAAGTTAGGAGCCCCTTATGAACTGACATGGTCCTGTTATGAAGGAGACGAGAAACCCTGCGGAACATGCGCGACCTGCATCGACAGAAAAAAAGCGTTTGAATTAAACGGTGCAAGGGATCCGGCAGAATATGAAAAAGGAGAAAAGAAATGTTAAATTCAGTTTTATTTTTTGTGGCCGTTGTTTTTTATCTTTCGGCGGTGATTCTCGCATACCGTTTGTTCGGAGAGGCAGGGCTTTATGTTTTTACCGCAATTTCAGCGATTCTTGCGAACATACAGGTCTGTAAAAACGTAGATATTCTTGGGCTGTCTACTACTGCGGGCAATGCGCTATATGCGGCAAGCTTTCTGGTGACGGATATCCTTTCGGAGAATCACGGAAAAAAGGCCGCGAAAAAAGCGGTATATATCGGTATTTTTACGACGATCGTTTTTTTAATCGGCACACAGGGTCTGCTTCGTTTTACGCCGAACGAAAACGATATTATGGACGCGTCGATGCAGATGTTGTTCGGGCTGGTACCGCGCGTTGCGATTGCAAGTATTGTCGGATATATCTGTTCACAGACAATTGACGTTACGCTTTACCATTTTATCTGGAAGAAGACGGGCGATAACGAAAAAATGCTTTGGCTCAGGAACTGCGGTTCTACTTTGCTTTCACAGGCAGTCGATACGATCGTATTTACATCTGTTGCATTTTGGGGCGTTTACAACATAGAGGTGTTTTTGAGTATTTTAATTACAACGTATCTGTTTAAGGCGATTGTTGCATTTTGCGATACGCCGTTTGTCTACCTTGCAAGAAAGGTAAAGAGAGGGGGAGTCGAATGAGCGGGTTAAATGCGCTTGGAAAACACACAGAATACCGGTCGGATTATGCGCCGGAGGTATTGGAGAGTTTTGAAAATAAGCATAAAGATCATGATTATTTTGTAAAGTTTAACTGTCCGGAATTTACATCGCTTTGTCCGATCACAGGACAGCCGGATTTTGCGACAATTTACATTTCCTACGTTCCGGATGAACGAATGGTAGAAAGTAAATCGTTAAAATTGTATCTTTTTTCTTACAGAAATCACGGGGATTTTCATGAGGACTGCTGTAATAAAATTATGAAGGATTTAATTCGGCTGTTAGATCCGAAATATATTGAGGTATGGGGGAAATTCCTGCCGCGGGGCGGCATTTCCATCGATCCGTACTGCAATTACGGAAAAAAGGGAACAAAATGGGAAGAAGCCGCGTTTTACCGACTGTCGAATCATGACATGTATCCGGAAAAAATCGACAACCGATAGTGTATAATATTGATTAAAAAGGCATGGCGGCCGCTGAAGCAACAGCGGTTGTCATGCTTTTTTTCTGGATCTTATATTAAAGAATTTGTAAAATACAGGGTATACTGGTAGGAGACAAAAGACGGCAGAACCTGTATTTGTGGAAAAAAATTGGGAGGATCAAGTATGTGTACAGCGGCAACTTATCGGACAAAAGATTTTTATTTTGGACGGACATTGGATATTGAAATTTCTTACGGCGAAGAGATCATGGTGACGCCACGCAATTATTGCTTTCATTTTCGCGATATGGGCGATATGAAGCATCACTTTGCAATGATAGGAGCAGCGCATCTCGAGGCGGGATATCCGCTTTACTATGATGCGGTCAATGAAAAGGGGCTCGGAATGGCGGGACTGAATTTTGTCGGCAATGCAGTCTATCAGGAACAAAAACCGGATAAGGAGAATGTGGCGACGTTCGAACTGATACCGTGGATTCTGGGACAGTGTACAACAGTGTCGGAGGCAAAAATACTGCTGAAAAAAATGAACCTGACAAATGAAGCGTTTAACGAAAGCCTTCCGCCGGCGCAGCTCCATTGGATGATTGTCGATCGGAAGGAAGCGATAACGGTGGAATCGGTAAAAGAAGGGCTGCGGATTTATGACAATCCGGTCGGTGTGCTGACGAATAATCCTCCTTTTGACGAACAGATGTTTCAGCTCAATAATTATATGAGCCTGTCTCCGAAGGAGCCGCAGAACCATTTTTCCAAACAACTGGAGTTAAAGCCGTACAGCCGCGGTATGGGCGCGCTGGGGCTTCCGGGGGACCTGTCTTCACAGTCTCGTTTTATAAGGGCGGCTTTTACGAAAATGAACTCCGTATCCGGAGATTCGGAAGAAGAAAGCGTAAGTCAGTTTTTTCATATTTTAGGATCCGTAGCACAGCAGAGAGGATGCTGCGAACTGGAAAACGGAACCTATGAAATTACAAGCTATTCTTCCTGCTGCAATGTCGAAACCGGAACGTATTACTATACCACGTACGAAAACCACCAGATTACGGCAGTTCACATGTATCGGGAGAACCTGGGCGGAATACGGCCCATACGATATCCGCTGATTCGGAAGGAACAGATCAAAATGCAAAACTGAGAAAACACCTGATCGGATCAAGCAACAAAACGGGCGGCATTTGTATATTTTCTGCAACTGAAATCTCCTAAAACTTGTGTTCGTTGGACATATCTGATATAATTACCAAAATAAATCTGACTGACGGCCGATGGAGCCGGTTAAGGGAACGAGTGGATAGGAAATCGTGTGAAAAATAAATGTTTCACATCCGGGATTTGTGTCTGCGCGCACTTGGCACAAACTCGTAATCCATATGTGGATTTGCGCAATAGAATGTGCGCAGAAATGGGGATTATTATGATACGAAAGAAAATGACTACATTCTGTGTTGCTTTGACTGTGTGTACTGCGTTTGCAGGCTGCGCTGCAGGAAAGGGCAAAGATTCGCCGCTGGACGCCAGTCATCCCGTAACGATTGAAGTATGGAATTATTATAACGGCGATCAGCTTACCGCGTTTGACAATCTGGTAAAGGCATTTAACGAGTCGTTAGGAAAAGAAAAGGGAATTATTGTAAAAAGCAGCAGTCAGGGTTCGGTGAACGACCTGGAGAATAATGTGCTTGCCGCCATCCGGGGAGAGGTTGGAGCGGCCGAGGTTCCGAATATTTTTATGGCGTATGCGGATACGGCTTATTCGGCGGATCAGATGGGCGGCATCGTGGATTTAAAGGAATATTTGAGCGAGGAGGAAATTTCTTCTTATATAGAAAGTTATATTACAGAAGGAGATTTCAGCGGCAACGGGGAGATTAAGATTTTTCCGATGGCAAAGTCTACGGAAGTTCTGGTACTGAACAAAACGGACTGGGATTTATTCGCAGCGGAAACGGGCGCGAATTACGAAGATCTTAAGGATGTGGAAGGACTGGTAAAGACGGCGCAGGCTTATTATGAGTGGACGGACGCCGCGACGCCGGATATCGCCGGGGACGGACGGGCGTTTTATGGAAGAGACGCCATGGCGAACTATATGTTAATCGGAAGTATGCAGCTTGGCACGGAAATATTTCAGGTGTCGGACGGCAAAATGACGCTGAATTTCAAGAAGGAGACAGCCAGGAAGCTATGGGACTGCTATTATATTCCTTTTGTGAAAGGATATTTTGCGGCGGCCGGCCGGTTTCGCAGCGACGATATTAAGACGGGGAATATTATTGCTTATGTAGGGTCTTCCTCCGGTGTGACTTTTTGCCCGGAAACGGTAAACCGAAGCGAGAACGAGAGCTATCCGATTGAGCTTGAGGTGCTTCCCTGTCCTGGATTTATGGACGGAGAGGCTTATACGGTGCAGCAGGGCGCGGGAATGGTCGTTACGGAAGGCAGCGAAGCGGAAATCTGCGCTTCCGTGGAATTTTTAAAATGGTTTACGGCGGATGAGCAAAATATTCTGTTTTCGGTTCAGTCGGGATATTTGCCGGTGAAAAAAACCGCAAATAACAAGGAGGCGATTTTAAACAGCGGAGCGGAAATCAGTCCGAATATGGAAAAAACGCTTCCCGTAGCCGTCGATACGGTAAATGAAAATACGACTTATACGACAAGAGCGTTTGAAGAAGGGACGAAAGCGCGTAATATACTGGAATATGCCCTGAGCGATAAAGCAGCGGCGGATCGGATTACTGTGACGGAACGGATGGCCGGCGGACAAAGCCTTGAGGATGCCGTTGCGGAATTTTGCACAGACGAGTATTTTGACGCGTGGTATGAGGAAACCCTGGAACGCCTTTTGGCATTTGAAAACAAATAGGCGGGAGGAGGAATGACATGTCTGGGAAGAAGAGGGAGAGAACGATTTTCCGTGAAATATTAGTACCGCTTCTGAGCGTGCTCTTGTTTGAAATGCTGTTTATGATAGGAGCCATTATATTTGGCGGCGTCATAGAGAGACTCGACAGGTATGCTACGGACATGCTTGCCCAGCAGACGGAAAACAGAGGAAATTATCTGTTAAACGAAATGATCGGAAACTGGTCGGATCTTGGGATGCTGTCGGACGGAATCGACGAAAAAGTACAGAGCAGGCTGGAGCAGGGTACGCTTAAGTTGGACGACTTAAACTCAAACAGCGCAGGCTGCATTGAATTGATGAAAGAAATCAGCCCGGAATTGATTAATACCATGTATAATAAAAGAATTTCCGGCATTTTTGTGATTTTTAATACGAAGGGCAGGGGAAAAGTGCCCGAAACAATGCCGGGAATTTATCTGAGGGATTTGGACCCGACGGCGACACCTTCAGAAAGAAATGCGGACCTGCTTTGGGAACGCGCTCCGGCGGAACTTGTCAGATCCGGTTTTATTGCCACAGATTCCGGATGGATGCCTAATTTTACGACAAATCAGGGAGCGGAATGGGAGGTTTTTCGAAAAACATATGACGCTGCCTGTACGAATGCACAGAAATTAAAAGAAAAGGAATACGGTTATTGGACGACGACTGCGTATAGCCTTGAAGGAGACAATCGCAAGGCGATATCGTATTCCATCCCTTTAATGCTGGATAACGGAACCGTGTACGGAGTGCTGGGGATTGAGCTTTTGACGGATTATGTTGAGGCGCTTCTGCCGGATACGGAACTTTTCGATGAAAAGCAGGGATCTTATCTGCTGGCGGCGGCATCCGGTGAGGATACGCTTCTGACGCCGATCGTAATATCAAGCGATACAATTGAGATAGACATGGCGGAAGAGATGCGCTTTACACTGAATGAGGACGGTGCAAGCGCCGAAAATGAGGAAGGAGATTATTACGCGGCTGCAAAGCATTTGATACTGTACAGCAATCATGCGCCGTTTGATTCCGACAAATGGTATTTGCTGGGAATCGGTTCTAAGAAGAATCTGTTTGCTTTTTCGGGACAGATTCAAAGGGTGCTTTATCTGTCCGTGATTCTGACATCCGTTATCAGCCTGGCGGGAATCTTATACGCCAGCTACAGACTTTCGAAGCCGATTCGGAACTTGTCAAAGGAAGTAGAGAAGGCGCAGACGGAGAACAGCCTGCCGGATCTGCCGCCTACGGGAATCCGGGAAATCGATCGTTTTGCGGATTCTATTTCGCGCCTGGGGCGGGAAGTGGTCGAATCTTCTACCCGACTGCTTAGTATTATGGATATGGCAAGCGTGGAGCTTGCAGGTTATGAAATCCAGGAAGATCATGAAAGCATTTATGTGACGGAGAATTATTTTCCGCTGCTGGGTCTTGACGGAATTGATATAAACAAACTGACGAGAGAAGAATTTTTAAAGCTGCAGCAAAAGCTGCACGAGTCGCTGGAACATTATAAAGCGGAGGATGGCAGCATTGTTTACAGTGTGCAAAAGTCTGACGGAAGTGTGCGTTATCTGCGTTCCGAGTATCAGGAGAAGGATGGACGCCAGGTCGGACTGATTGAGGACGTAACGGCGTCTACATTGGAAAAGCTGCGGATTGAGCGGGAGCGGGACAGCGACGGCCTGACCAGGCTGTATGCCAGAAGAGGGTTTAAGCGGGAAGCGGACCGACTTTTTTTACGGCCTGAAATTTTAAAGCATGCGGGACTGCTGATGATCGATTTGGACAATTTGAAAACGACAAACGATCGCTTCGGGCATAACTTCGGAGATTTGTATATTCAGACGGCAGGCAGATGTTTTACGGAGAATACGCCAGGAAATACACTTTGCGCCCGAATGTCGGGGGATGAATTTATTCTGTTTTTTTACGGATATGACAGCCGCGAGGAAATACGTCAAAAAGTGGCGGAACTCTATCGCGCCGTCCATGAGGTAGCGTTTGTGCTGCCAAACGGAGATAATATGGGTTTAAGCGCTTCCGGCGGTATCGCCTGGTATCCCGAAGACAGTGAAAATCTTCCGGATTTGATGAAATACGCGGATTTTGCCATGTATCAGGTAAAACACTCCCAAAAGGGAAGCTACCGGGAATTTGAGGCGGAGATATACGAACGGCATTTGCTGCAGAACCAGAACAGGCTCGAATTTTATCAGATGTTGGAGACGCAGGACGTCACTTACTTTTTCCAGCCGATTTTTGACAGCAAAGAAGGAGCGGTGTACGCCTATGAGGCGCTGATGCGGGTAAATCTGCCTACGCTTCGTTCGCCGGAAACGGTGCTGCGTATTGCAAAAGAAGAAGGGCGTATGCATGAGATTGAATCTATTACGCTGTTTCGCGCTACAGAGTGTTACAGGAAGCTGTTAAACCGCGGCGCCGTGTCGCAGGAGGCGCTGGTTTTTATTAATTCCATTGCGAATGAATGCATGACCCTTGATGAGGAAAAAGAGTATCAGGAGCGGTTTCATGATCTCCAGAGCCGGGTTGTTGTGGAAATAACGGAGGCCGAGCATTTGGATATGGAACTGATTAAAAGAAAGCGCAGCGTAGAGAATTTTTCAGGCATATTTGCATTAGATGACTATGGAAGCGGGTATAATAGTGAGGTAAATCTTCTGGAGCTGAATCCGAAGTATGTCAAAGTTGATATCAGTATCATTCGTGATGTAGATAAAGACGCAAATAAACAGCAGATTATCCGTAATATTGTGGACTATGCACATGGACGGGATATGATGATTATTGCAGAGGGACTGGAGACTGCGGCAGAACTTGAGAAGGTGTTAGAGCTTGGCGTCGATTTCCTGCAGGGATATTATCTTGCGAGACCGGGAGAAACGCCTCTTCCGATAAGCGAAGACGCTCTTTCCGTAATCAAAAGCTGCAGGCAGAGTCTGTGATTTGTCTGTCTGAAACCGTCATGCGAAAAGCGGCGCAGGAATGAGGAAAAGTATGAATTTATTGGATATTATCGGTCCGGTTATGGTAGGGCCTTCCAGTTCCCATACGGCGGGAGCGGCAAAAATCGGACGGGTGTCGAGAATGCTTCTTGCGGAAAAAGTAAGAAAAGCCGATATTTTTTTTCACGGCTCCTTTCTGGCCACCGGAAAAGGCCACGGTACGGATCGGGCGCTGATTGCGGGGCTTTTGGGGATGAGGGTAGACGATCCGGCTATTCCGGAGAGTTTTTCCGTCGCCCGGAAAGAAGGACTGGATTTTACAATTGCGGGGATTGATCTGGGGGACGTGCATCCGAATACCGTCAAAATGTATCTGACGGGAGTTACGGGAAGAACGTTAGAGATTGTGGCGGCGTCTGTCGGCGGCGGCAGCATACAAATCTGCGAATTAGACGGTCTGGCTGCGAATTTCAGCGGAGATTACCCGACGTTGATTGTTCGAATCATAGACGAACCCGGACATGTGGCCGAGGTGACGTCAATGCTGGCCGAAAAATCCATCAATATCGCTACCATGCAGCTTTCACGATTCAGCCGCGGAAAAAACGCGGTTATGATTATTGAGTGCGACGGAGAAGTTCCGGAAGACGTATTAAAATGGCTTTTGCAGGGAAAAGGGATTTTAAAAGTAACTTATTTGAGTCTGAATTACGGACAGGCAGAATAAATACGGATTTGTTTAGGAGAATTACGGTATGTATGAGGCTTTGGCGGATATTATACTGGCAGAGAAAGAAGATGGAATTCCATTCTGGAAGGTAGTACAGGCGGATGACTGCGCGGAACGGGGGATCACAGAGGAGGAATCTTTTGCGCAGATGAAAAAAATGTATGATGCAATGCGGGAGGCAGACGCCAACTACGACGGAGGGTTAAAGTCGGCGAGCGGCTTAATCGGGTCCGAAGGACTGAAAATGGAAAAAGCAAGAGAAGCCGGAGAGCTGCTCTGCGGGAGTTTTATCGGAAAAGTGATGGAGAAGGCGTTAAAAACCAGCGAGTCAAATGCGTGTATGAAACGAATCGTAGCAGCGCCGACGGCAGGTTCCTGCGGCGTTGTTCCCGCGGTTTTATTAACGATGCAGGAAGAACGACATTATACGGACGAACAAATGGTTGAGGCGCTTTATGCTGCAGCCGGAATCGGCGGCGTAATTGCCAATCGCGCGTTTATTTCAGGGGCGGCTGGCGGCTGTCAGGCTGAAATCGGTTCCGCTTCGGCGATGGCGGCCGGCGGCGCCGTGCAATTACAAGGCGGAAATGCAGAGGAAATTGCAAATGCGGCGGCGCTTGCGCTGAAAAATCTGCTTGGGCTGGCATGTGATCCGGTGGCCGGTTTAGTCGAGGTGCCCTGTGTCAAGCGAAATGTCATGGGGGCTGTGAATGCACTGACTTCTGCGGATCTGACAATGGCGGGAATTTTCAGCAAAATACCGCCGGATGAAGTGATTGACGCGATGAAGAGCATCGGGCGCAATATGCATGAGAATATAAAAGAAACCGGTATCGGCGGGCTGGCCGGAACGTTTACAGGGACGAAAATCAGAGAGCGGATGGCGAAACTATAACAGAAAGAAGCAAAAAAGAACCTTTAAGATTTAATTTGCAGATCTTAAAGGTTCTTTTTATTCATTCATTTATTTATTTATTTATTTATTGGACCGACGCCAGATGTTCATTTTTTCTGCTTCCGCTATCAGTTCGTCGCGGAAGTCGGGATGTGCGATGGAAATCAAAGCCTCGGCTTTCTGCCAGGAAGAAAGCCCCTTTAAATTTACTTTTCCGTATTCCGTTACTACATAGTGTACATTTGCACGGGTATCCGTGACAATAGATCCGTTTGCCAGCGTCGGGCGGATTCTCGACTGCAGGGCGCCGTCTTTTGAACGAAACGTGGAGGAAAGGCAGATAAAGCTCTTTCCGCCGTTGGAGAGGTAAGCGCCCAATACAAAATCAAGCTGGCCGCCCGCGCCGCTGATATGCTTTACGCCTGCGGACTCTGCATTTACCTGTCCGAACAGATCGATGTCGACCGCATTGTTGATCGAAATAAAATGATCGAGCGCGGAGACTTTACGGATATCGTTTGTATAATCGACGGAAACACTCATCAGTTCCGGATTCTCATCCATATAGTCATACATTTTTTTCGTTCCCGCGCCGAAGGCATAGGCCTGACGGAAACGGTCAATGCTTTTTTTGGAACCGTTGATTTTTCCTGCTTTTGCAATGTCGACAAAAGCGTCGACATACATCTCGGTATGAACGCCGAGATCCTTTAAATCGGATTCTGCAATCAGCGAACCTACGGCGTTCGGCATACCTCCGATGCCGAGCTGTAAGCAGGCGCCGTTCGGAATTTCTTCTACAATTAATTTTGCAACAGCTCTGTCTACATCTGTTGCCGGTCCGCCCGCACCCATTTCTCCGATCGGCGGGTTGTCTCCTTCGACGACATAGGTAACGTCTGAGATATGTATACCGCATTCCGTACCGCCGAGGCAGCGCGGCATGTTTTCATTGACTTCTACAATGATTTTTTTTGCCCGTTCGCAAAGCGCGCCGAGATGGGAGGCGTTCGGTCCGAAGTTAAAAAATCCGTGTCTATCCATCGGCGCGACCTGGAGCATGGCGACGTCGTCCGGGCAGTCTGAGTCGCGGTAATAGCGCGGCAGCTCGGAATAGCGAATCGGCGCATAATAGGCGCATCCGCGTGCAATCAGCTTTCGTTCAATTCCCGACATATGCCAGGAGTTCCATGTGAAGTGCTCTCCCGCGTCCTCACGTTCAAAGACAGCCAGCGGTTTTAACAGAATACCGCCGCGCAGCTTTACGTCTTTTAATTCGTCAGTACGCCTTGCAAGCGCTTTGTCAAGCGCCTCAACTGTGCCGGTACACCAGCCGTAGTCAACCCAGTCGCCGGATTGAATTATTTTTACGGCTTCGTCTGCGGAAACAAGCTTCTGTCTGTATTCCTGTGAAAAATCCATAGTAGGTACCTCCAATTCTCATTTCAAACATATCCTATCACTTTATGCAGTAATTTACAATACGGGACAATAATTTCTTGAAATAATTGTGCATTTAGAATAAAATAAAGGCAGACAGAAAGCGCGGCAGACGCACAAGCTGCCGGTATATAAAGGAGGACGTTTATGGAACATCACAATCCGTTACTTACAGATGGCGATTCCGGCCACAAATTTATAACGATCGGTGAAATTATGCTGAGGCTTACGCCGCCGAGTTATGAAAAAATCCGTATGGCAACCAGCTTTGAGGCCAGCTATGGCGGAAGTGAAGCGAACATTGCGCTTGCGCTTGCCAATTTAGGCGTTGACAGTACGTTTTTCAGCGTTGTTCCGAATAACAGCCTCGGGAAAAGCGCAATCCGTATGCTGCGAAGCAATGATGTGCATTGTACGCCGTCGATATTAAGCACGCCGGAGGAGACGCCGACGCATCGTCTCGGCAGCTACTATCTGGAATCCGGATACGGAATCCGTGCGAGCAAGGTCATCTACGACCGCAAAAACAGTGCGTTTGTGGAATACGATTACAGCAGGCTTGATCTGCATGAACTGCTGGACGGTTTTACCTGGCTGCATTTAAGCGGAATCACACCGGCGCTTTCCGAAAACTGCAGAAAGCTTGTACTCGACTGTTTGAAAGTTGCAAAGGAGATTGGTCTGACCGTCAGCTTTGACGGCAATTTCCGCAGTAAGCTCTGGACATGGGAGGAAGCGAGAGATTTTTGTACCGAGTGTCTTCCCTATGTGGATGTGCTGCTTGGAATCGAGCCGTATCATCTCTGGAAGGATGAATCCGATCACAGCAAAGGCGACGTAAAGGACGGAATACCGCTTCAGCCGAGTTATGAGCAGGAGGACGAAATTTTCCAGGCTTTTGTGGCGAGGTATCCGAATCTGAAGTGTATCGCACGTCATGTGCGTTATGCGCATAGCGGAAGCGAAAACAGCTTAAAGGCGTTTTTATGGTATGAGGATCATACGTTTGAGAGTAAGCTGTTTACGTTTAATATTCTGGATCGTGTCGGCGGCGGCGATGCGTTTGCCAGCGGCCTGATCTATGCGATGATGCATAACTATAAGCCGATGGACATGGTGAATTTTGCGGTTGCAAGCAGCGTAATCAAGCATACGATCCGCGGCGATGCGAATATTACGGACGATGTCAGCAGTATCAGGAATCTGATGAATATGAATTATGATATCAAGCGTTAAAGACGTTTTATTTTGAGCCGAAAAGCGCCGGGAGAATACGGATAAACCGTAAGTTCTCCGGCGCTTTTCGGCGATAAGAGATGATTTTTATCTACGATTTCTTTTTCAGTTCATCATAAACATTTGCCATTTGTTCATAAGCCTGCGTTAATAAAGCTCTTGGACTGGCAATGTTCATTCGGATACAACCGCGTCCGTCTTCCTGAAAGACCGTTCCCATATATACGCTTACATGCGCTTTTTTCAGGAACCATTCTTCCAATTCCTCTTCCGTACAGTCTAATCCGGAATAATCCATCCACAGAAGATAGGTTCCCTCTCTTGGATAAATATGAAATTCCGGCATGTGTTTCGCGAAGAAATTGCGCGTGTAAATATCGTTTTCGTTGATATAAGCAAGCGCTGCGTCATACCAGCCGTCGCATTCCGTATAGGCTTTCTCCGCTGCGGTTACTGCAAACACGGTAGGGTTATGCATTCCGATACGGTCAATTTCGGATTTCATCTGTTCGCGCAGCCTCTCGTCCGGAATTACCAGATAAGATAATATGACGCCCGGAATATTAAATGTTTTGGTTGGCGAAACGGCCATGACAAGGAGTTTTCGGATTTCTTCCCGAAGAGAAAGCGTTGAGATAAATTCCACGCCTTCTGCCGTAATGTCTCCGTGTATCTCGTCCGAAAACAAGATTAACCGGTGCTTGAGACAAAAATTGCCGATCTGCTCCAGTTCTTCTCTGGTCCAGACGCGTCCGACCGGGTTGTGCGGGCTGCAGAGCAGAAACATTTTTGTATTCGGCGTTACGGCCTGCTCCAGATGTTCAAAGTCAATCCGGTATCTGTCATTTTCGGAAATCAGCCTGCTTTCCAGTACGTTTCGGTTATTTTTTACAATTGCGTCATACAGCGGCCCGTAAGCGGGGGTATTGATTATAATGGTATCTCCCGGTTTCGTAAAGGCTTCCACACACAGGCGGGAAGAAATATTAATTCTCGGACAGAATACGATTTCCTCTTTTTTTACTTCAGTAAAATGCTTTCGTTTCATCCACGAAATAAAACTGTCATAAAACGCATCGTTTAAATCCGTGTATCCAAAGATTCCGTGATCGATACATGTTTGAAAACCGTCGATGATTTGCCGGGGAGCGCGGAAGTCCATATCGGCAACGCCAAGATGGATCAATTGGCTGTTTTTGTATTTTTTATCCATCGTATCCCACTTGCCGCAATTTGTATTTCTTCTGTCTACAATTGTATCAAAATCAAATTCAAATTCAGGTTTTGCCATCTTAGCGCTTCCTTTCTTTTCTCAGTGATTCGTTTCTAATAGATGATCCCTATTTGTGTTCGGCTTCCACGTCAATTCCTTCCGCTTTATTGAGCGCGACGTATTCCGCATAATTTTCACTGCCTTTTTTGATTTTCATAATGCCGATTCCGGTTGCGGCCCAAAGCAGGGCGAAGAGAATACCCGTATAATTCAGACATGCCCACGGAAGATAGGCAAGTGTCGGAACGCCTAAGGTAGTCGCCATGTATACGCCGGCGGCGGTCCAGGGGGTAATCGGTTCAATAACGGTGGCCGCGTCTTCCAGCGTACGGGAGAGGTTTCTTGGTTCCAGCCCACGTTTTACATAGGTACTATGGAACATTTCTCCCGGAATGAGAATGGAAAGCTGTCCGTTCGATGTAACAAAAACTGCCGTAATACAGGACACGATTGTGGAGAAAATCAGTCCGAAGGTGCTTCTTACGGATTTCATAATCCGATTTAAAACGATATCCAAAGAACCGGTAACAGCCAGCGTTCCGGCAAATCCGTATGCACAGAAAGCAATCAGAACGGTGCTTAACATGGATAACATTCCGCCGCGCTGAAGTAGCGTCGGGATATCGGAAATCAGGTTTGCGGTGTCAAATCCTGCGATTTGGATCATATCTAATTTAAATCCTCCGATCGCGGCGTTAAAGCAATCCGCTAATTTGAATCCCTGGAAAACAACGCCGTTGAACATTGCTACCGCGCTTGAAATCAGCATAACGGGAATGGTCGGTTTCTTGCGGATGGAGCCGTATAATACGATTACAATCGGAAGGATAATCATTGGGTTAAAGGAAAAAATCTGGTGCAGAGTATCTAAAATAGCAGTTACTTTTTCCGGCGTTGTTCCGGATAATCCGTCCAGGTTCATTCCAACAACAGTATATACGATACAGCAGATAATAAATCCGGGGCCGGTCGTCCAAAGCATATGCGCGATATGGTCGTATAGTTTGGAACCCGCTGCAATCGGAGCTAAGTTTGTGGTATCGGAAAGGGGAGACATTTTATCTCCGAAGTAGGCTCCCGAAACGACTGCTCCCGCTACAATCGGAAGCGGCGCGCCAAGTCCGGAAGCGATTCCCATTAATGCGACGCCGATGGTTCCTGCAGAACCCCAGGAAGTACCGGTACAGATGGATACGATAGCGGTTACAAGAAAGGCCGTCACTACCAAAAAGGACGGATTTATAATTTTCAATCCGTAATATACCATCATGGGAATGGTTCCTCCGATCATCCAGGTGCCGATCAGAAAACCAACGATAATCAGAATAAAAATCGCCGGCATTGTTTTGGATAGTTTTTCTACAATTGAGTTCATAATCTCATCCCAGGTATAACCCAGAAATACTGCGATAACCGCCGCAATTGCAGCCGATACCAGCATTAAAACTTCTGCGCTTAGTCCCAGGACCGCGTAACCGATTCCAAGCAGGAAAATCATTGCAATAACCGGTAGTACTGCCAGTAAAAAGCCAGGCTGTTTTTTCTCACGTATTTTTTTCGTTTTTTCCATATTCTAAATTCCTCCTGTCCGAATGGGGGGACTACAATGCTGCAATTACTTCTACTTCGCAGAGCACGTTTTTCGGTAAGGTTTTTACCGCTACACACGATCTGGCCGGCTTATTCACAAAAAATTCCCCATAGATTTCGTTGAATGCCGCAAAGTCGTTCATGTCTGCAAGAAAACAGGTTGTCTTAACGACATTTTCAGGCTTTGCCCCTGCCTCCTCTAAAATGGCTGAAATATTTTTCATTACCTGTTCCGCCTGAGCCCGTATCTCCGTGCCGACAATATTACCTGTCCCGGCTTCCGCCGGAATCTGCCCTGACGTAAACAGCAGTCCGTTACAGGAGACCGCCTGTGAATAAGGGCCGATTGCCGGCGCAGCCTTTGCTGTCTGAATCAATTTTGTCATACCTTCCTCCTTTACATTACTTTTTTTCATTTGCTGTAATTAAATAATATCACTAAAATTTATTTTAGTAAATAAAATATTGTTTGCTATTTTTTACGAAATCATAAAATTGTTTTTATTCAACTTGTACAATATAAAATTTGCAAATATAATAGAATTATCTAAATTGTTGGGAGTGAATAGTGTGAAAAATAAGCTCGATCGCTTATCTTTCACACCCGGATTTGTGTCGGAGCCACAAATCTGAATCGCATGCCTTCACAATAAATTGCTCCGGTATGGAGGATTATTATGACGAATGACAAACCATATCTTAAACTGACCGCTGCTGACAGAGCGATTCTACAGTCTTATGCTGCAATGGTGCCGAATCTGGGTGAATATCTGGGAGAAGGGTATGAGATAATTCTTCACAGCCTTGAGAATTTACAGCATTCGGTCATTCAGAATGTAAACGGACATTATTCGGGCAGAGCGAACGGGGCTCCGATTACGGACCTTGCGCTTTCCATGCTGTCTAAAATTGAACAGGATAAAAGTCATGCCAATATTTGTTATATGAACCGTTCTAAATCGGGCGTGCCGCTGCGCTCTTCTACCATTCCGATCTTCGGGGAAAACAACCGGATTATTGGTCTGCTGTGTATTAATTTTTATACGGATCTTCCGTTTTCTTCCGTTTTAAAGAAATTTTCATTTGATTCTTCCACTATACAGCCGGTATCGCCGGAAATTCGGGAAAATTTTGCGGAAAACGCGGATGAGCTGATCGAAATGTCCCTTGCGGAAATAAAGAAAACGATTATGAATGATTTGTCCGTTTCTTCTCAGAACAAAAATAAGGAGATTATTATAGAACTATACAGCCGGGGAATTTTTAATATTAAAGATTCTGTTATTAAAGTAGCCGCGCTTCTCGGAATTTCCAAAAATACGGTGTATATGCATATCCGCAATCTGAAATCCAAAGAATAATACGGCATAGAGAAGGAGCGCGGCCTGCCGCCTGCAAAGCCGATGTCTGCAGGACGGCTTGCCGATGGATTAATTTTCATCGGGAATCTGCCATTCTGCGGCAGCCGTTTTGTATTTTTCCAGTTCGCATTCATAGATGGTAAGCATCGGGATATCTCCGTTATTGCGTGCGTTCGTAAGAAGCGCTTCATAGCAGGATGCCAGGCCGTTTAACGGAATATCGCCGCCTGCGCGGATATCTAAAATGCTTTCCGTTTCATATGCGGCGTTGAAAAACCACAGGATCGACTCTTCATAATCGCCTTCGGACAGAAAATAAAATCCGAGTTCACAGCAGATTTCGGAACACGGTTCGGAAACCATTTCTTTTAGCGTGAGTTTGAAAAATTCATTTTGTTTTCCTGTAATCCGGTAAAGACGCGCCAGGACGCAGGCAGCTTCTTTTTTTGCGTCTTCGGAGGCAGCGCTTTCCAGAACGGAGCGAAAATATGCTTCTGCGTTTAAAAAGTCTTCCGTGTCGCCTGTTTTTATCAGTTCTCTTGCATACATATTCCGAATTTTTTCGGAAAGTATCCCGTCTTTTGCAAGCGCGTGCAAAAAGACGGAAAAATCCCGTTTACTGTGAAGGGCCTGCGGCATATGCAGAATTTCAACGTCGCTGTCAAAGACGACGGGCGTAGTCCGTATGGTTTCGTGAACGGGATCTACCCATGTAAAGGTCCGAAGCCGCTTAAACAGCTTCGGACGGTATTCTTTTTTTACATTCAATACCGTATTAAATTCAGAAACGGTATGGTATTTCATCTGTACAATTTCAATTTCCGGCAGCAGATAAAGCTTTAGCTGGCGAAAACGCCCCCGGTTTGTCGTGTCTAAGATTTCGTCCGCATCCGGCGCATAGATATAGTCCATCGACGCTTTGGAAAAAGAAAAATTTCTGGCTTCCGAAAAATCGTTGTTCCACGGAAAATCATAAATCTGATTCGTATATTGCGCCGCAATTTCTTTCGTCCGGTCGGTCGAGCCGGTATCTACGATAATGATTTCATCCATCAGGCCCGCAAGCGAATCAAGACATCTTGCAAGAACCGCTTCTTCGTTTTTTACAATCATACATAAGCTGACAGTAATCATAACTCTCCCCCATAATGAATATCAGACTGCTTTCTGCGTTTCCATCCACTTGTCCATATGCTTTTTAATGATGTAGAAGGGCGCTGGGCCGGTTTCGAGAAGGAAGCGGTGAAATTCTTTCAGATCAAGCCGTTCGCCTAACTCTTCTTTTGCAACTGCGCGGAGATGCAGAAACTCAATATAACCGACAAAGTAATTTAAGTAGTTTGCAGGATCCCCGATTATTGACTCGAAAACATCATCCACCGTTTCCTGATCTTCGATGCCGTAGCCTGCAAGGTATTCCGCCACGTCGGAACGGTCCCATCCGTCGTAATGGATTTTGATATCAATATAAGCGGACATTGCCAGAGAAGCGGCGCCGTTCCAGGACATCGCCTTTGCCAGATTGGAATCGGACATGCCGTAGCCGTAGGAAAATGCATATTCTACATATGTAGCCCATCCTTCCGAATAACCGGAATAGGAAAAGAGGTTCCTTATTAACGGCAGATCGCTGGAGTTGGAGAATGCATTCTGGTAAAGGTGGCCCGGATAGCCTTCGTGCGCCAGAGTGGTGTAGAGTTCATCCGCCATACTGCCGTCGCCTTCCATATATTTCGGATTGATGTAAATAACGTTATGTTCAATATCGTCAATCGGCGTCGTCAGATAAAATGCCGGGGACATGGATTCCTGCATGGAAGGATGTACCTCTTTAATCGCATACGTTACCGCCGGCGCTTCCGGAAAATTCTGTGTAAATTTTTCGTTTAAATCGATGAGAATCTGTTCCGGATCCGTAATTGGAAAAGCATAATCAAACATCGTATCATAAACGGAAGGATCTTCATAGACGGCTTCCATGATATGTTCGAGCGAAGCGTCCATAAAATCAGAGGTACGTTCTTTCAACAGTTCGATGGAACAATCGGAACCTGCGCCGGTACGGACTAAATACTCGTAGTAATCTTTCCCGTTGTCATAATAGCAAAGTCCCAGCTCGTTTGTACCGCTGCCGCGCAGTTCATTCAGGCCGTCGATTAAAATCTCGTAGGCGTCTACGACTTCGGTTGTAATGAGCGTGCGGTTTTGTTCTTTATAGGATTCTTTCTGTTCTGCAGTCAGTCCGTCGAAGTCGTCTATTTTTCCGTCAAAAATTTCTATCATATAGTTATGTTCCGGATCCGCGGTAAAATCCTCGCACTGTTCTAAGATGGCGTCTACCGAATAATCCGGCATAAAGAGTCCGGCGTCTGCTTTTTCCCGCTCAAATGCAATAATATCCGTAAACAGGTCGTCAAATTCCGTAAGCAGGGTAAGGTAGTCTTCGATATCCTGTTCGGTGCGGAAGGTATATTCTGCAAGCAGGACGGGAAGTTCCGCCTGATAGCCGCTTACGGGAGAAAGAAATTCGGCATATAGCGTTAAATCTTTTGCGGCCAGTTCGTTTTCGATATAGTCCATCAGAATATCGTAAGTCAAAAGCTGGCTGTCGGAAAATTCTTCGGTATCGTAACGCAGCAGTTCTTTTTTTAATTCCTGAAGGTTTTTACTGTTTTCCTTCATATCGTCCGCAGAAATCCCGCCCAGAGTAACGTCATAGTCCGTAATTCCGAAATTTTCGGGATGGGCGAGCGTGTAATGGAGGTTGATTGTATTTGACGCAATATCCTCTTTGAACAACTCGTCCATACGGGCGTCAAAATCCTCCGGTGTTGCGCTCTTTGAAACGGCGGGCATGGAACACCCGGAAAAAAACAGACAGCCGGCCAAAGTCAGACTGATCAGACACTTAAAACGGTTTCTTTTGTGCATCGGTTACACCTCCAAAATTTGATAGATTTATTATAGTTCTTTTAGAACGCTAAAGCAATGCCTGCATGAGAAATATAGTATAGAAATAGATGGAATCCGCAGGGCGCATATGGTAAAATTAAGATTATTTGCGGAAAATAAGCACACGCGTCTGTAAAGACGGCGGGAAAACGGAAAGGAAGCGGAGATGACGAGCGCGACGGTTATACTGAAAAAAGGAGAAGGCCGCACGGTGAAAGAGGGCGGGATGTGGATTTTTGACAATGAGATCGCTCAGATTTCGGGAGATGTGGAAGACGGCGATATTGTAACGGTTCAGGATTTTGACGGCTATCCGATGGGACAGGGGTTTCTCAACCGAAAATCTAAAATTACGGTTCGTATGATGACGGGAAGGACAGACCGGGAAATCAATTCTGCTTTTTTGATGGAACGGGTGCGGGACGCGTGGGAGTACCGAAAGAAGGTGACGGATACCGCAAGCTGCCGTGTGATTTTCGGAGAAGCTGATTTTCTGCCCGGATTTGTAGCGGATAAATTTTGGGACGTGCTGGTTGTGGAATCGCTGGCGCTTGGAATCGATCGGTTTAAAGAGGAAATTGTCGAGGATTTGAAACAGGTCATGGCAAAGGACGGCATTGTGATTCGGGGCGTGTATGAACGAAGCGATGCAAAAGTTCGTTTAAATGAAGGAATGGAGCGCGTGAAGGGCTTTCTCGGCGAACCGTTTGATACAAATGTAGAAATAATCGAAAACGGCGTGAAATATATGGTGGATGTGAAGGACGGTCAGAAGACCGGTTTTTTCCTTGACCAGAAATATAACCGCCTTGCAATACAAAAACTTTGCAAAGGCGCGAAGGTGCTCGACTGCTTTACGCATACCGGTTCCTTTGCATTAAACGCAGGGATCGCCGGGGCAGTGAGCGTATTAGGCGTGGACGCTTCGGAACTGGCCGTAAACCAGGCAAGGCTTAACGCGGAGCTGAACGGGCTTTCGGAAACGGTTCAGTTTCGATGTGAGGATGTTTTTGAACTTTTACCTGAACTTGAGAAAGCAGGCGAGACATTTGACGTGATTATCTTAGATCCGCCTGCGTTTACAAAATCGAGAAGTTCCGTAAAGAATGCGGTAAAAGGGTATCGGGAGATTAATCTGCGCGCCATGAAGCTGTTAAAAAACGGAGGATACCTTGCGACCTGTTCCTGTTCTCACTTTATGGATTACGAGCTGTTTACGAAAACAATCCGGCAGGCCGCGCAGAATGTGCATAAGCGGCTGCGCCAGGTGGAATACCGTACTCAGGCGCCGGACCATCCGATTTTATGGGCGGCGGAAGAAAGCTATTATCTGAAGTTTTATATTTTTCAGGTGGTGGAGGAACGATAAAAATTTAATGAAAGATAATCAGGGGAGAATACGAATGATGAAAAGGAATATGGGTTTGCTTATAGCGTTGTGTCTTTTTTTGATCACATTTGCCGGATGCACTTCTGAGGAAGATAAAGCCACTGCGCAGAAGGTTGTGGAACAAATTAACAATATAGGCGATATAACGCTGGAAAAAGAAAATATGATATACGTAGTCCAACAGATGTACAATTCTTTAACCAGCAGACAAAAAGGATTGGTTGATAACTACGAAATACTTTCTGAGGCCGTTTCTGAAATGGAAAACCTGTTAATTGAAGAAGAAATAAAAAGCGATCCCACCTCTGCGATTACGCAGGATGAGTTAATTGGAATATGGGAAGAAGACGATGCGTCAGATGTTCACAGAGGCTACCTTTATTTTACAACGGAAGGCTACCTATATTATATGGGAAGTAAAGACGGGGTAACTCGATCAGATTTTACAGGTGAATATAAGATATCATCCTCATATGAATTAGGTGAGTACAATAGAGAAACGAAAGTAAAAGAAGGCAGTTTTTATTGTATACCAAAGAAAACGTATTTTAAATTTTATGTAAGCAAGAATGAAAACGGAGAAATCGTACTGGAGGTTTTAGACAAAACGATAGGCGGCTCCTACCATAAGAAAGGCTGATAATAAAAAAGCTTTTTTGATCATTCATAACCGGCTAACAATAAGCCTGCAGAATTGATTGCTGCTGCGATAGAAATTCCTGACTCAACAGAACCTCCTATAAATGCAGGAGATGTAGGACGGGTTTTGCGGACATTCAAAATAAAAAAGATTGTGGAGGTAACAGACAATGACAAAGACGATTTTTGAGGAACTGGGCAGCAAATACGAAAGGCAAGGGGATTATCTAATTCCATGTATAGCTTTACCCGCCGAAGAAGAACAGCCGATAGGCATATGGGGGGGGGGTGAGCGAGTGCCAGTGGCACTCAAGCTGCGAACTGACCGAGCCGACAGGCGAGAAAGAGGCATCCGGACTATCATAAGCAGTACCGCAAGGTTACATACACCAATCTTCTCACAAGCGGCAGGCTGAATACATACCTTACCGAAATTAACAGGCAGGCGCAGGAACAGAACGCCTAAAGGAAGAAAATGCCCTGGAATGGACAGGAAGAATGAATAACATAAGGGCGTGTGCGAGGGAGATTGTAAACGAGGAAATTATATACACATAAGCAAGGCAACATGGCGGCAGAGGGTAAAAGCTCTGTCGTTTTTCTTTTCGGAAAGTTAAAAGGAATGTTCATATTTATCTACTTGATACAGTTCGTTCAAGCGGCTATACTATATACAGTACGCAATAGGAGGTCAAAAATGTTTGAATATATGACAGCACAGGAAGCCGCAGAAAAATGGAACGTATCGCTTAGGTGGGTGCAGCGGTTATGCAAAGAAAATCGTATTGAAGGAGCAATGAACATCAACCGTGTCTGGCTTATACCGATAATTGCCGAGAAGCCTATTGATAGAAGAAAGAAGAAATCCTAAGTGAGTATTAAAGTTTCAGCATGAATAAGGCAAACATAGAAAGGAAAGTTCAAAGCAGAGAACAAAAAGAAGCCGAAAAAGAACGACAATACGTTATGCGACAAGAAAAGAAAAAGCTAAGCATAGAGGGAGGTAACGTTTATGAATAAAATATATTGGGACAGAGATAAAATCTCAATCATAACAGACCAAA
>CANPGM010000018.1 GCA_947573605.1 uncultured Roseburia sp.
GTTTGTTAAAAATGCTGTCGTCTGACATAAGTTCTCCTTTCCTGTTGTCTGGATGTGTCTGGTAATGAGTGTCTTTGCGCGGCGGAGGGCGGCGGGTCCCGCGGGCGCGCGCCAGACATGTACGGGACGGCGTAGGTATTTTGCCCGCGTGATAAAAGTAGAATCAGATTCTGCATGGCGGAGACTCCTTTCTGATGGGATAGAAAAAAGACGTATGGTTTTCCCATACGCCTGTGAAATGCGCCTGATTGGGCGCGTGTATATTTTAAAATCATTGGATTATGATGTCGGCTTTCTGTTTCTTTTATTTATTAAGCGATAAGGACGGAACGCAATCGGTGATTTCATCAAGAGTCATTTTTCTTTTACTGCGTTCGGCGTTGATTAAGACATGCCTGAGCGTGACGTCCACGATTTTGTCTTCCGTTTTTCAAGTTATTTCCGGTTTACGCTAACTGCATAATGTCGGCTTCCAGCTTCTTTAATTCATCAAGCGATAAGGACGGAACATAATCGGCGATTTCATCAAGAGTCATTTTACCTTTTCTAATCATCCGTTCCGCTGTTTCTTTTTCTTTGTTATTTTCAATATCTTTTGCATAAGCCTTTAGGATTTGTTCGTCGTCGAATAATGTCATCATAATATCAACTACCTCCTGTTCCCTGTTTTCAAGATATTCTTTGAGTACATTCCTGTCTTTACAGATACGGATCGTTTCCGTTACGGCCTGCTTTATACTGCCGTAGCGCTTTCTCTGTTCGCTGTATATTTTGGAGAAAACGATATATTGTCCGATGATGTTATTTTCGTCCTCATGGTACAGTATTTTTATTTCTGCATCAATGGCGGCTCGCGCTCCACCGAAAAATTCATCCGACAAAGAAATGATGTCAGGGACATCTTTTCTGCCGCCTGTAAATATCATGTAAAGCTCTGGTTTTGGAAGGTTTACCTTTTTGCTTCCATACAGGTTCTGGTTCGTGCGCTTAAAGTATTCATGATAGGTCTGTATCAGATACATCAAAGCGCGGATGATGATATTAAGGGACCACGTTGACTGGCTTTCCACAAGTACCACAAGGCGGTTTCCGACAGAAAAACCCAGGTCGTTATAATCGGCGTCGATTAAGACATGCCTGAGCGTGACATCTGCAATTTCGTCTTCCGTTACGCCGCTGTCCTCCGGGTGCAGGGTCTGGTATAACTGAAGCAGGTATTTTTTATTTCGGAACAGGTCTGTAAATACGCTGTCCTTAATTTTGCGTTTTGGCAGGTTCTGCGCCATGCTGTTACTCCATTCGTTATTCTGACTGTCTGGCGGGGACTGGTTATAAGAACCCGCTGGAAATACTGGTTTGCATTTATTATAATTACTTCATTTTTGCGCTGCTTTCTGCGCATGTCGAGTTTGTGGCAGTTAGTGAGCAGACACAAATCCCGCAATTGAAAATATTATTTTCAATCTTATTATATAAAATATTACCAGTGTTTACAATGAAATTTTTGTGAAATATCTTTCCAGTATTGAAATTTAGGTTATGCAGGTCTGCGACGGACATGTCTTTGTCCTTGATATTCTATTTCTGCCATAATGTTGTATTGCGGCGTCCTCTGCAGACGTTTTGGTATCGTTTAAAAGCTTTGCGTACTCTTCCGTGGAAGAGAGGGTTTCCGGGGTAAGCTCGCCGGATTTCGCGAGGGAGAGGAGACGGTCTTTTGTTTCGGCGTAATAATCAATGTTTAGATAATCGGCAAAAGAGGAGTCGGATACATAATTCATGGCATTATCCAGAGTATCGGCATAATTTGTGAGCCATTCACAGAAGGCGTCTATGTTGTCCTGGTTTTCTTTTACAATGAAATTACTCTGCTGCACGGCGTCCCATAAATTTTTATTATGCATGAGGGACTCTCTGGTCAATGTGCCGTCTGCCGCCATTTCGATAAGCTCGTCTTTGGATTTTTCCAGCCCCTGCGTAGAAAATATGGAGAAGGCTTCCATCTGGTTCCATTCCTCCGGGGCCGTATATTCGTAGATCAGCTTCAGATTGCCGCAGATTGCTTCGTATGTTTCGATTACGTCATTGTCCAGAGAGGAAAGCGTGTTGCCTTCTTTCTGTTTTTCCTTAGCAATTTGATAGGCGTCCTGCAGTCCGAGCTGTTTTTCCTGCAAATCTGTGATATTATCACTAATCCGCTCGGAGGCGTCCGTTACGGCGTCCATACAGTACTGGACGTTTTCGGCAAGCTGGGAAACGTCGCCGCTGTTCGTCTGCTTCGCGGTTTCGTATTCCGACTGAGCGTCTTCAAAAATTTCTTTTGCCCGGAGGTAGATTGCGATGTTGCCTGTAATATCGTCTTCATCTTCTGCATTTGGGAAATAGCCGAGGGTCCTGGATTGCTCCAGTTTCAAATTGATTAAGTTATCAGAGATGTCAAAAGATCCGTACTGCTTATCGTAGGCGTCTACCGTTTTTTTCGCGGCGTCGTCCAACGCCTGTTTTTCTTTCCGCTTATCGATGTCCTGCTGGATCGTCAGCTCTTTTGTAATTTCCTTTAATTCGTCAAGCTGTCCCTCCTCTACATAAGTAAGCTTTTCTTTGGAAAGCAGCTCGTCCATTTTTCTGTTCTGTTCGTCGAGTTCGGAATTGGTGCTTTCCAGCGCTGATATTGCGGACTCATATTCGTCTACGGCTTCGGACATTGCTTCGTTAGCGATGTCAACCCGGTTGACCCAGTTGCTGAAGGCGGTAACGGCCGCTTCAATTGCCATCGAAAGGCCGGCAAGGACAATCATATTTACCGCTGCCGCAAAGGTCTGGAGCGCGGCCTGTCCCGCTCTGAAGGAGAGGGAAAGCTGCTTGCTCTTCAAATTCGCCTTCTGTACATAGCTGCTGTAGGATTCAAAAGAGGCCGGAACCTGCTTCTGCATGCATTCGGTAAGGTAGGCGCGCATGGTGGAGTCCATGCGTTCAAAATCACTGCTAAATTTGGACAGTGTCGCGAGCGACGCAGAGCCCTCTTTATTAAAGGATTCAAAAAAGCTGTCGGCGTCTGTTTTAAAAACTTTGGAAAAATTTTCCTTTTTGACGGCTGTGATTTCCGCAGGCTGATTCGGTTTGTAGAAGGCTGCGCCGATTGCTTTTTCTACGCCCGGAAGCCCTTTTCCTGCTTCCGTAAACGCCGCTTTTATCTGCGTGCCCCATTCCTTAATGCTTCTTTTCTGAAAACCGATTTTAGCGGAGATTTGATCCAGATCTGTGGCATATGTTCTGAGTATCCTGCTTTTCTTGACAGGTGGAGCTTTCAGGGGGATCCGGAAAAAACGATCGTAATAGTTTTCTTTACGTTTTGTTCGTGATATGCTATTATTGATAAAAATAAATAGGAATGAGGTAGATGTTTATGGGGCTTATGTATATGAGTATTTGTCCGAAATGTGCAAATTTTAAGATGGGAGGGGTATGTTCGTATTGTAATGTCGAAATGATAGATACGCAAACAGTATTTGAAGACTGGCTGCATGAAGAAAGTCCGAGTAAAAGGGAGGAGATTGTCCAGCATTACATCGACACTCTTATCAAAGATACCTACGACCCAAAGGCAAGGGAGTACCGGGAGGCCAATCCGAAAAGCGTCTGGGCCGGGTACGTGCCGACGACAAGCATTACCTGTCCGAACTGTTCTTCGGAGAATGTGCAGAAAATCGGGACGGGGGAGCGGGCGGCGTCGGTGGCATTGTTCGGGCTGTTCAGCAAGAAGATCAATAAATCGTATAAATGCCGAAGCTGCGGGTATACGTGGTAGGAGCTTTTATCGTTTTGTATTGTTTTCTCCGTTTCTTCCACACCGGCAAGGAGAACTCCGCGCGTTATCCCGTTTCTTTCCGTGCATGGCACGGCGCCGTAAGAAGCGGGAGAGCAGCATCACTCTTGTCCGTTTTTACCCGGTCAGGGGGCAGGCGGACAACTGCGTTTCGACTGTCTCTTACAAGCCTTCCGGCTCAAAACCGTTTACAGTCTGTGAACACTTCCATATCCGGGCCTGAAGCATATGCTGTTCCCGGACTTAGGGGTTCCGCTGCTGATTGCAGGTTTCGCCCGGTATTCGGGCTTTCACTTAGGCTTTCGCCTTATGACTGACCGCATTCGCAGAAGGGTAACAGGCTTCTGCGTTTCTGACTTTTTTTACCGTTGCCGGTATCCTTTCGGAGTGCGTGTCACGTCTGCCGTTTCCGGCTGCGTTGTAGCGTGCGGTCACTATTCATTCTGTATAATCTTTCTTTCCAGCACAGGGAGACGGCTTTCTCCCAATTACGGTTTGTTTTAGAGAACACCGCGGGGCGACGAATCCCGCACATTCCTGCCCTTGAAAAGAAGCGTTTTCTGGGGCATGAAGGGCATATTCCAAAACATATGAAAATGGTCATACACTTGTATGCGTTTACCGGTGTTCTTAAAGCCTGCGAATAATCCGACTCCGGCTCCGATGGAGGCAAGCGGTCCGATGGTATTTGTGATTTTATCTAATACCGTTAAGGCTCCATTTAAGCCGTTTACGATGGAAACGATAAAATCGGAATCGGCGATGTTTCCGATGGTATTGGTCCAGGTATTGGAGAGGCGGCTTAAAGAGCTTTCCCAGGAATCGGCGGTCCGGCCGGCTTCGGCGGCCATCGCGCCTGCGCCGTTCGCATAGGCTTTCTGCATTTCCGCAATGAGGGAACGGTCTTTTAACAGGGCGTCAAGCTGCGCGCCGTCCGCGCTGCCGTCCAGCGAGGCGATAAGGTCCGCTTTTCTGCTGTCTTTGCCGTCTAAGGCGCGGTATGCGTCGGAAAGGTCTTCTAAGACGGACATGGGGTCGCGGAGGGATACGGCGCCGTCTTTTGTTTCCTTAAGCGATACGTTTAAACTGTCGCAGGCGTCTTTAAAGTTCCAGAGCCCGGCCGCGTCAATGCCGCTTTCTTCATCGGCGGTCTGGCGGATATGGAAGAGGATGGAGGTAAACGCCGCGGCCGCTTCCTCGCCGCTGTTTCCTGTCGCCGCAATCATGGCGCCAAGCGCGGCGGCGGTTTCTTTCGCGCCGACGCCGAGCGATACGGCGGTTTCGCCCGCTGCATCCATTCCTTTCGTAAGCTCCGCCATATCGATGGAGCAGCGGTCTGAGACGGCGGCCGCGCCGTCGAAGAGGGCGGTCAGTTTTTCGATATTGCCGCCTAAGCGGTAGGATTCGTCCGCGGCTTTTATGGACTCAGCCGCCAGTTCTGCGCTCATGCCGGAGGCGTTCTGGAGCGCAAGCGAGAGTTCGGCAAAGCCGTCTGCATTGCGGTACCCGGCGGAGAGCGCATCGTTTACGGCGGAAAGGTAGTCCGCCGCTTTTTTTCCGTACTTTCCGGCCGTTTCAAAGGAAAGGTCTTTGAAGCGGGTTAAGTCGGTTTTGGAGAGGCTGCTGTCCGTTTTTCGGATTTCCATCAGAAGCGTATCGATTTCCTTTAGTTCGTTTATAGTTTCTTTTGTCTGGCTGACTACGGAAGAAAGGGCGGAGCCGAAGGAGAGCCAGCCTGTGAGGCTGTCTTCGGCTTCTTTAAGCCCTTCTTTAAAGTAACTGCCGAGTTTGTTAAAAATGCTGTCGTCTGACATAAGTTCTCCTTTCCTGTTGTCTGGATGAGTTTGGTAATTAGTGTTTTTGCGCGTCGCGCGTAGGTGGGGCGGCCTGTCTTTTCAGCGTTCCTTTCCGGAATCGTTTGATTTTGCATTTTCAGAGGCAAATAACGTTTCAAGCTCGTCCTTATGCTTTGCGAGATATTCTACTCCCTGTTCTAACTGACGGTAAAACGCCAGCTTTAATTTAATTTCCTTCTGTTTGAGTAAAAACCATCGAATAATTGTTAACATAATGTGTCCTCCTTTTTGATTATGGCGGAAACGGGGATCAGAAGATCCCCTCCTTCCGTTTTTGTTTGTAAGATTCATTGATCAGCTCCATAGAAACTTCTACCTCTCCGTTTTCAAGGCCGTTTTCCTCTAAGAGCTTTTCGTATTTTTCATAAATGCGGATACAGTGCGTATAGCTGTCTTTGTTGCAGGGTCTTCCCTCTGAAACTCTTGTGGCGAAATTATTGATTTCCCATCGCATGTCGTCGATTTCTTTATCAATAAACATTTCTGTCAGCCGCTTGATTTCCCGGCAGAGTTCTTCGTCATGACGGTCCGAGGCTTCCATATCTTTTTTATGCTGTTCATGCAGCGCGGCAAGATTTTTGGAGGTGTGAAGCAAAAGCTCGCGGTCTTCTCTTTTTTTCCGCATCCATTTCGTTTCAAGGCCAAGCTTTCCCGTAACCCATTCCAAAATAGAATGACAGGCCTTTATTCCAATTAATACCGTTAAGACAGAGAGGAACAGGGAGGGAAAATCGATACCTGCCAGTTCTCTGATTGCGTCCATACTTTCAAAAGACTCCTTTTTTTATATTAAATTTTTTAAAAAAGCAGAGATTTCCAGGTGCGTTTTCCGGCGGTTACTTCTCCGTCGACAACGCAGGAATGGTCTCTTTGATATGCTTTTACGGCGGCGTCGAATTTTACTCCTGCAATGCCGTCCGGCGCGCCGCAGGAGTAGCCCAGCGCATTCAGATAGAGCTGAAGCGGTTTTACGGCAGCGTGCCGATTGTTTTTACTTTTTGAGATGGTGACGGTTTTGGAAAGTGTTTCGGGGCCTGCGATGCCGTCTGTTTTGGCGCCGGTAGCGGCCTGAATATCCCGGATAAACGTCCGTTTGTCGTAGACTGTGTTTCCGGCCGTATCTGCGGTAGAATCGGCTGCAGTATGTTTGAATTGTTCGGGAACGGATATCGTCCAGAGGTACTTTGTCTGGGGTGCGAACACATTCCAGGTATTTTTCAGTCTTGACGCTGCGGTAGAGGCGGGGTCGTTAATAAAGACGGTTCCGTTCTCATAAGCGTAGACAAGAATAAAATGCCCGGAGGTCGTCCAGTTTCCCTTTCCCATGCAGGCAATGATCCAGTCGCCCCGTTTTAACGCGTTCTGCGCCTTTGTATGCGCGGCGGAGGCAGTCTGGCCGTAGACGCTCGAAGAGTTCAGTCTTTCCGCAGCGATGCCGTATTGTGAGAACTGCGGAAGAAAATAGCTGTAGTAAGTTCCCTGATTAAATGCTTTGTAGCCGTGCGCCATCGACCATTCCGCCGTTTCGGCAGGCGTTACGCTTTTGTCTTTTAATGTCGCAATCACCATAGCGGCGGCGGTGGGGCCGCACCCGGAGCTGCCGATGGTTTTTCTTTCTCCCGCGGCGGAATAGTTGTTATTTTTCCAGCGCGGGTCGGTCTGTAAATAAGAGATTGGTTTTGTGTTATTCATAAAAATCCTCTTTTCTGCGCACGTTTTTTGTGCGCTAACTTCTTTTCCTCCGGAGGGTTTTATCGTATAGGGGACGAAGCTTCCTATACGGATTCGGGTGTTAAAAGGCAGTCTTTTCGATTTGAACTGGCAAATTGCACAAAATAAATCACGGAGCTGTTTTGTGCAGGGAAATGAGATTCTCTTAACGCTCTGTTCGTTATCTGCAATTTGGGGACATGGAAGTCCCCAAAAGCCCGCAATGAGCCAGGATGGCGATTGGCGAGCGGTTGCATTGCTGACAAATCACTCGGTCAGAGCATTTAGAGAATCCATTTGCCGGAACATACAGTGAGTGATATTTTGTGTAATTTGCCAGCCAACAGCCTAAAACCTGCCTTTTGGCGCCCGAACCCTATACGATAAAAAAGGCCGCCCGGATTTCGGACGGCCTTATGCATACCGGCGGATTATGCTTTGCTTTTATTTAATTCCTGTACGGCGGCTTCGATTAATACATGAATCTGTTCCTCCGAAATTACCGTTTTCTTTGTATTAAAGAGTCGGTTTAACACATCGGCCGCATAGCTTTTTTTCTCCGGGCCGCATCCGGTTTCACGCCAGATCATTTCCGCCGTTTTTACGGCGAGCGCAGCCCACTCTTTATACTGGTTCAGTTTTTCGGAACCGATGTTGGCTTTCAGATAAGGAACGATAAAATAAGTGATAATCGCCCCAAGTATAGGAATAATGCTTATAATAAGCTGAAACAGGTTTTCATTCATAGCGACCTCCGTTCCGCCCTTTTTTATGCAACCGTTACTTTGATAACGTCCTGAACGCCATTGTAGTCTACGTTGATGTATGTAGTTCCTGCAGCAACGCCTGTTACCGCTCCGTTTGCAACCGTTGCAGTTGCGTCGTTATCCGAGGCAAAGGTGCAGTCTGCGGCGTCGATTTCGATATTGCTGTAGAGGCCGCCCTTTAAGCCGACAATGGTGATCGGCTTTGTTTCGCCTGCCGTTAGACACATAATGGCCGGAAGCGCAGCGATTTCCGATACGGACACAAGCGATTCCGCAGAGGGTACTTCCGTTATGTAGGCATAGACGCTGCCTGCCGAGCAGGAGATGCCATCGACTGCGAGTGCGTCGCCGTCTAATTTGGTAGTAGTGGATCCGCTTGCTTCAAGAGAAATGTCGAAGGTACCGGAAAGCTGGAAGGACGGGATTTCAATCTGTACTTCGCCGACTTTTCCTTTTCTGTTGTTGTGCTTGTCCGCGCTCAGAACAAGGCGTCCGACAAGCGGCGTCGATTCTGCGTCAACCGTGACGCGCTTTACGTTTGCGCTGTACTGGTAGGTGGCAAGAACGATGCAGTCCTCGCTGCCGACCGTAATTTCAGAGCCTGTCGGAGTAACGGTAACGGTGGAACCGTCCGGTTTTTCTACAAATACCTTTCCGACCGGGACCTTCTTTAATTTTCCAAGACCCTTTGTAAGCGTCACACATTCCGCAACCGAGAAGACGTCCCGTAAGCCCTCGAAGATAGTGGAGCCCACGTTTGCTGCGATATAGGAGAGATTCCATTCTGCCATTTCTACGGACGGCGCGAGCTTTCTGCCGTATTTAAATTTGTAAAGCGTCTTGTTTCCCTTGCCGCCTGTGATTTCCTGATCCTCCATCGATACGGAAATCGAAGTGTTTAAGGAAGTTGTGCCGGTGAAGGCAAGCATGTCGTCTACGAAAAATGCTACGTCTGCCGTTGATACTAAAAAGTCCTTTGCGCGTTTGTTTGTTGTCATAATTTTTTCCTCACTTTCATTTTTTCATTATTCAATTTTGCTTCGTAATTCGCTTTCGTCTGTTTTTACGCTGTCGTATTTATCCGCTGCGTCGATTCCCGCCATCCAGTGTTTTAACGGCTCTTTAAAAGTAACCATGCCGCTCATCTGCCCCAGGCGGTACGCTTCGTATTCTTCATGCAGGTTGATACGTTTGATGTATCTCCAGAACTTGCGTACGGTAAGCTCTTTTGCCTGCTCATTGGTAAGCTTCAATGCAATTACGAGAGAATCAATGTAATCCTCCAAATCCGCCGATTCGCCGTTTTTTTTCGCCTCAAATTCTTTTGCTTTTTCCAGCGCGGAAACGGTATCGATGCTTATAAATTCTTCCGTGTCGAAGTCTACGTCGTTTTGAAGCAGAATGATTTTCCGCAGGTCTTTGAATATGCCGCCGGATACTTCGCATCCGTTTACCAGAAAACCGGAGCTTTCTTTACAGGGTATAATTTCCGCGTTTTTGCCGCAGACCAATCCGAACAGGGAAAGAAGAAAGTCGTAGTAAAACGGCAGCAGCGGCATCCGGTAGCGCTCTGCCAGCGCATCGTTGTGCGAAGCAAATTTCAGAAAATCGAGATACTCCATTTTTATAATCTGTTTTTCCCTGAAAATAGAATCTTTGCGGAGGATAAGCGCCGGGAGAAGCTGCTGGAAAGCGACGACATCTTTCATTTTTACAGGATAGAGCGTAATCTGTTCGTTGTATGCAATTTCCCTGTCAAAAAGCAGATAGGGAAACAGCGTCTGTCTGTCAGGTTCCATAACCGTCTCCTTCTTCATTGCAGTTGGAAATTTTGTACTTTAAGCGTTTCCCGTAATAACAGTCGGCGGGGCAGAAGTTTGTGACATACTCTTCGGGAGCCGGTTCCGTTTTTCCGATACCGGGCAGTTTGTCCGTACCGTTTAATATCCGGTCTACGATGTCGCAGAGCACGTCGATTCTGTTCGCTGTTTCGTCCGCGCAGTAACCCATTTCCCGAATGGCTTCGGCGGAAGGGCTGCTTTGGCCGTCAAGCGTCGCAAGATTTCTGTTGGTATACAGATAGACGTACAGACTGTAATCGACACAGGTGTTTTGTCTGACTGCGTCAATGCAAACGTCGACTGCGGCAAATGTTTGTTCTGCGGAAGGTATGCCGTCTGGCGGGGTACAGTCGGAAAACTGTCCCTGATTCATAACGGCGGTAAAATCCGGGTGTTCCTTTAACAGCCGGATGATTTGTCTTTTGTAATATGCGGCGTAATAGAGATTTGACATGATTCGCCTCCTTTCTTTGCATGGAAGTCAAGGGTTGGGCCGCTCGTAATAACCGTTTAGTTTTCTGTTATAGTATCTGGTTATTTTCGGTCTGGCCCAGATTTTGGGTTTGCAGACGATTTTATCGAACGTATGAATTTCTTTTTCGGGCGTATAGCTGCACTCCAAAGACAAGCCGTCCAGTACTTTCAGTACGGTGCTTTCAGACGGCGCCGTTTCTTTCAGGCAGTTGAAAATAATTTCCTCATAAGAACGGAACAGGCGTCTGAGAGCCGTAAGGCTGATATTTTCTTTTTCCGCCAGCTTTCGAAGCAGTTTATCCTGTGTGACAATCAAAGTTCGATTCCCTCCTGTTCGATATCGCGGTCTGTTTTTCATGCGGCAATTGCACATGTTTCCCTTATTGCCACAAACGGCCGCCCATGCGGCATGGGCGAAATCATTTTTTTCGTTTTTTATTTCGCCCATGTAGAGTGGGCGGTTTTTACTGCCCGCGAGCTTTGTTGAATTTTTGATTTTGATAGATTTTTCGGTTATAAGCGCTGCGTTTTTCTTTCCTGCAGCATTCGCAGAAAATCTGCCTGCTGTTCTTTTCCGTTTCCATCCATTCGCCGCATTCGGGGCACTTTACGAGCCGCGTCTCCTGCGGAGGCAGATTTTTTTCAAGCTGTTTTATAATGAGATCGCCGTAGCAGAACCATAACAGGCGTTTATACCTTTTATTTCCTCCGTACAGGTATTCGATGAGCATATCCGAAATTACTTCGTCCGAATGGCCGAGGCTTTGAAAATCCTTTCTGATTTTTAACGCGGTATAAGCGAGGTTGTCCGCGCCGTCGTCCTTCCGGTAAAGTATGGAGCGGTATTGCCTGTTTTGTTTGTTATACAATTCGGATACTTTTTTCTCACATTTTCGCATCGGGTCGGACATCATAATGCGGAAGTCGGGTTCTGCGAGTTGTAAGCTTCTCATCCGGATGGATACGTTCGGTATTTTGTCATAAATTCTGTTTACCAGGCTTTGGTTCGGTTCTTCCGTTTGCGCTGCGTCTTTCCCTTTTGCATAGAGAAAAAAGGCGGGAAGCCTGGCGTTTGTATACTTTGCGACAGCCTGTCCGAACCATTCCGCCCGGTCTGGCATATAGAGCGTTTTTGCGGCGTCAATGCAGAAATTGTTTTCCATGCATAACAGTTTGATGAGGCTTAACACTTCTTTTTTTTCCGCCTCGGTTCCGTTTCGGAATACGTCGTGGTTCCAGATTTTTGAAATGCTGTTGCTGTAGAGCCCGATATTTCCATAGGAGAAGGCCGTGCATAAGCCGTTAAAAATCGTTTCTTTATTCAGGACAGAGGGCGCGGCTTTTTTCATGTTGTAGTAAAGGGGGACGATATCTTTCATGTTGCGCTCCGCGACTGTAACAAAATTCGGGTCTGCGACGACCAGGCTTTTGTCTCCGTCCACATCAAACTGCAAGAGCTTGCTGATGAAGTCGTGCGTGCTTGTATATATTGCATTTGTAGTAAACCATGCTCCGATCCGTATGGCGCGTTCGCCAAAGGCTCGTGAGGCCGTGTTTTGGCGGACGGCGTGTTCTCTGTACAGGTGGGGACTTCTAAGACAGTCCAGTTTTTCGTATTTTGGGAACAGATTGCAAAAGACTTCGCCGTCTTTCAAAAGGCCCGCCGGTTTTTTTACGCGGCCGAACCAATATTCGCAGGCGGCGTAAAAATCAGGGAGCAGGAAAGTATATTTTCCGGTTATTTCGAGTTTTCCGCTTCTGTATTTCTTTAACAGGCTTTCTTTTATTTCGCGCAGCAAGTCTTTTGTGTAAGCGTCGTTCAACAGGTCCGGGTATGCTTTTACCGCTCTCTGAAACGGCGTGGGATTCGTGTTGTACGGTGTGATACCGAGAAGGTCCATCATGGTTTCCTTCGATTGGCAGATATTTTTTATTTTCCGCACCGATTTTTCCGTCAGAGAATCGAACTCTTTTTCCGTTACGTCGGTGAGGGTTTGGAGCATCTGATAGTTGAGCTTTGCGTTTTTTATGCGTTCTTCTTCTGTATTGCAGCGTCCGGCGGCGCAGAGATACTTTTTAAAGCAGGCTTTGTACTGTTCAAAAGAATCGTAATATTTGTACATTTTAAACTGGCTTTTCGTTAAAATAATCCGAATGTCTTCCTCTATCACGTTATGTTCGTTTCCGTATATGTCGCGGATGACGGGAGAGCATTCGTTTTCCCTGATAAAACGCCTGAAATCGAATACGCAAAGCAGTCCCTTGATGAACGGGGCGCGGAACATAAAATTTTTTTCGGAGACGGAGGGGAGCATCATTCCGGCTCCGTCGGTATGGCAGATCGGGATGTATCCGGTTTGTCTTGTGACCGAATAGTCGGTTTCGTCTACCAGATCATACGTTCCATATACTTCTGTTTCAAAATCATCAATTACAATTGTATGATCAATCGGAAAGTCTTCCCAGTGATCCGTTGCCGAGCAGGCGAGAGCGAGATAGGCAAGGTGTTTGTTTACGTTATTGCCGCCTTTTGCATTGATTTTATCGAGGGTGAGACCGCACATAACGGTTTTTTCGATGCGCGTCCACACGGCTTCTTTGATAAACATTGCCTTTTTATTGCGGATCTGCCCGGCCGACGAGGTAAAATACCGGTATTTTTCTCCCTTGTATAAAAATCCGTAAAACGAGAGGTCTTTGAACACGCTGTAATAGTAGACGCGTACAATAATAAGCGTATCGGTAAGTTCGTTTTCCTTTATACCGATGGTTCTGCTAAGCGACGACTCAAATACGGAAATGACGTCCGAATCTTTTACGCTTTTTTCTTCCAAAACGCGGATATGATCGGCGCCGTTTGTTCGTTCATTTTGGGAAACTTTGTTGGCAAACAGGGTAAGCAGCTTTTTCTTTGCGGATTTCAGTTTTTTTCTCTTATGGGAAAAAATTCGGGCGGTCTGTTTTGTTTCGGGGTGACTTTCACGAAGCGCGTGAAGTTCTTTCCGATATCTTACGTATTGTTCGAACCAATATCTTTCGCGGCCGCTGAAAAAATGTTCCGTGTCGACGGAATAGAGGTGATATTGCCGTTTAAGCATTGTTTTGTCTCCTCTCGACGTTTTTTTTGCATTCTTCGTCGAAGCGTTTGTCTGCAAGAATCCGCGCCGCAACAGAGGAACCGGTTCCTTTGGATGTTTCTTTTCGGTTGGTGTTGAAATCGGAGGAATAAATAATGCCTCCGAAAGTGTTGTGTAAATGGTTTTTCATATTTTTCTCCGTTTCTCTTTTTTTGTTCTGCCCTGCCGGGATGGGGCGTCTAATCGGTAATTCTCTGTTTTTTTGTTTTTGCCCCCTGTGAAAATGCAGAGCTGCCAGATTTTTGTTTTTTTCGATGAAATTTTGATACGGTATTGACAAAATAGAACGTGTGTTCTATTATAAAGTAGAAAAAAACAGAATTTCCGACAGGAGGTATGTTTTATTGAAGGAATGGGAGGAAACGCTGGCGGAGCTTTATGCGGACAATGCGAAAAAGCTTCGTCGAATCTGCCGGAATGAAATGAGGAAGTTCGGCGGGATTTCGCAGAAGGATTACGATGATTTCTATTCAAGGGTGAATTATGAGCTTGCAATGGCAGGGAAGAATTACAGCCCTTCTAAGGAATGTTCTTTTATGGAGTATATAAAAGGCATGATCCGCTTTTCCGTAAAAAAGGAAATGACGGGAAGGAACAGGAAGAAGCGTCTTGCCGAAAAAAAGGCGGATTCCTTTGAGACGCCCATTGGGGCGGACGGTTTGGTTTTAGGAGATACTCTGGTTTCTGATTTTGATATGGAACGCGTGCTGGAAGATAAGCCGGGTTACGGCTACGGAGAGAGGGCGGCGCGTTACCTTGCGAATTTATCGGAGATCCAGAGGCGGATAATACAGATGAAAGTGCGCGGCGTACCGGTTTTAAAGATCAGAGAACGGCTTTCTCTTACGGAAAAGCAGTACGAGCAGCATGTCAAGGGACTGAAAGCGTTTGCGAATTTAAGCATATTATACGAAAGGAATGACGAATCGGACATAAAGGAGGAGAGGCCGGATAAAAGTATGTATCCGACGCTTGAAGTAAGCGCGCGCCGCAAAGCGCAGTCAGGAGAAATTATGGATAACAATACGGTGACACAGACAATGGAAAAAAGCAAACCCGACAAGCTGTGCGTAGCTTCGATTATTAAAAAAATGGACAGACATACGATCCGGTTCGATCATCCGCTTCAACGGGAATCGGAACAGTGGAGTCCGTCGATGAAAGGAAATCTGGTTTCTGATATTTTGCAGGGCAATCCGATTCCGGCTCTGGTCTTTGCGGAGCAGATTGTAAACGACATTGCGATTATATGGGATCTGGACGGAAAGCAGCGCTGTACAAACGCGTATTCCTTTACGAAGGACGGATATCGGATTACGAAGAATATCAGACGGTGGATGATCGAATATCAGGCACCTGTTGCGGATAAAGACGGAAAACCGGTTTTTGATGAAAATCACTTTCCTGTTTATGAGAAAAAGGAGTATGATATCAGGGGAAAGAAGTTTTCGGAACTGCCGGAAGAATTACAGGAACGGTTTTGCGATTATAATTTTGAAATTGTACAATATTTGAATTGTTCCGGCGACGACATAGCCTATCATATTGCCCGATACAACGAAGGGAAGCCGATGACGGTTTCGCAGAAGGGCATCACAAGACTTTCGGAGGAGTATGCCGGAATGGTGAAGTCGATTTCCGGGATGCCGTTTTTTAAAGATATCGGAGGCTATAAGATATCGGAGACGAAGAACGGAACGATTAACCGTGTTGTGATCGAAAGTATGATGGCGGTTTTCTTTTTAAACGACTGGAAGAAAAAGCAGGAGGATATGTGCGAATATATCAGAGATCATGCGAAGATTACCGACTTCGATACGTTTGAGGAGATGGTTCAAAGGCTTGAACGGGCGGTAGCGGGGGAAGCGGCCGATATGTTTGATTCGAAAGACAGTTTTTTGTGGTTCGGGCTGTTTGCCAGATTTTTAAAAACCGGAAAGCCCGACCATATATTTGTCCGGTTTATGATAGAATTCAGGCGGTCTTTGCAGAGCAAAAAAGTGTCCGGGATATCGTTTGACGATTTGAACAGGAAGTCTACGAAGGACAGGAATGTGGTCATTTGCAAAATGAATCATCTTGAAACGCTTTTAAAGAATTATCTGAAACAGGAAGGGTAAAATGATAATGATAAATTCGGAAACAAATTTTGTGAAAATCATCAAAGAAATCTGTAAAGAGGAAGGGATTGAATGGACGACGTTTTCCGGCGACTGGATTTTCCGTCTTCAAAAGGACGGGGCATACCGCTATATTATCGGATATCAGTTCGGATTAAATCCGTGTTCCGTGCATGCGCTCTGCTGTGACAAGGGCGCTGCGAGCGAGGTAATGACGTCTCTTGGCGTACCGAATGTGCCGCATTACTACTTCATGTCTCCGGACGAACAGCATTACATCGGAAAATACGGAAACTGGAAAGCAATGGAGGAGCTTTTGGAAACATACGGCGCGCTCGTTTTAAAGCCGAATGAAGGAACCGGGGGGAATCTGGTATTTTGCGTCAGAAATCAGTATGAACTGGAACAGGCGGCGTTTCGGATTTTTAAGTCGTATCCGGCGCTTGCGGTTTCCCCGTTTTATGAGATCGAACAGGAATATCGTGTGATTCTATTAAACGGAGAAAAAAAGCTGGTTTATTCCAAAAGACGGCCGTATGTCGTCGGAGACGGAGAGAGCAGCGTAGGGATGCTTTTACAAAAGCAAAGCGCGGGTCTTTCCGGGATAATGACGGACATCGCCTGCGATGCCGGGCGGAAAGCAAGAATGGAGGAGCTTTCGGCGGCTGTACAAAATACCGTTCCGAAAAAGGGCGACGTGTTTTATCTGAGCTGGAAGCATAATCTCGGCAAGGGCGCCTGCGCCGTTTTGGAAGAACCGGACGCTGATATGGAACAAATCAGAGGCATTATCTCCGTTTTATCAGAACAGATGGGGCTTAAGTTTGCGTCGGTGGATTTGATTCGGTGTACAGAAGGCATTAAGGTGCTTGAAATCAACAGCGGCGTGATGATGGAATATTTTTCGGGACAGGATGAAAATACCTATCGGATTGCGAAAGAGATTTACAGAGAAGCCGTGCGTTTATCGTTTCTGGCCTGAATTTTTTTTCTAAAATCAGGAAAATTGTGATACACTTAAACTGTACGGCAAATTCATTTTTTATCGAATTGTGTTAAGGAGGGATTTTTATGCCGGGCACTTATTCTACAGAGGCATTTGAAAAAGAATATACTTATACCGGAAAGGATCTCGGAGCAGTCTGGACAAAAGATAAGACGACGTTTCGCGTATGGGCTCCGACAGCGGAGAAAGTTTTTGTTCATTTATATGCTTCCGGCATGGCAGGGGCAAAGGATTTGATCGGAAGACTGCCAATGCAAAAGGAGCGGCAGGGAACCTGGACTGCCGAAAAGGAAGGCGACGTAAACGGTATTTATTATACCTATCAGGTGACGGTCGGCGGGAAAACGGCGGAGGCGTGCGATCCGTATGCCAGAGCCGCGGGAGCGGGAGGCACGCGCGCGATGGTGCTGGATCTTTCGTCTGTCAATCCGGCGGGATGGGAGGAGGACTGCGATCCGAATGCGGGCAAGTCGGTTACGGACGCCGTGATTTATGAGCTTCATTTAAGGGATTTGTCTATGGACAAAAGCGCGGGAATCCGTTATGCGGGCAAGTTTCTTGGACTGACGGAAAAAGGAACGAAAACGCTTTCCGGCATTCCGACGGGGCTGGACCATATTAAGGAGTTGGGGATTACGCACCTTCATTTGCTGCCGGTCTGCGACTATGGTTCGGTGGACGAGACGCGTCCCGATATTCCCCAGTTCAATTGGGGATACGATCCGGTGAATGTAAATGTTCCGGAAGGCTCCTATGCAACGGACCCTTATCATGGCGAGGTGCGTGTAAAAGAGATGAAGCAGATGGTGCGGGAGCTGCATAAAAACGGAATCAGCGTAATTATGGACGTAGTTTATAATCATGTCTACGACGCCGAAAAATTCTGCTTTAATCTGCTTGTCCCCGGATATTTTTGCAGAACGGATGAAGACGGCCGCTATTCGAACGGTTCGCTTTGCGGCAACGATACGGCGACCGAACGGTCTATGGTGAGAAAATATATAGTGGATTCCGTGGTTTACTGGGCGGAAGAATATCATATCGACGGATTTCGGTTCGATTTGGTCGGATTAATTGATACGGAGACGATTAACACGGTAATAGCCGAAGTACATAAAAAGCATCCGAATGTTATTTTTTACGGCGAGGGCTGGACAATGGACACCGTACTTACCAAAGAGGGGTATCTTTTGACGACGCAGTTAAATGCGTCCGAGACGCCGGAATTTGCATTTTTCAGCGATACGTTCCGGGACGCGTTAAAGGGAAGCGTTTTTAAGGCCAGCGAACCGGGGTTTGTTTCGGGCGCGCCCGGTTTGGAGGAGACGATTCAGCAGTGTTTTATGGGAATGCCGTTTTGGTGCAAATCGCCGACACAGACGGTAAATTATACCTCCTGTCATGATAATTATACGTTGATGGACCGCATTTCGCTTTCTATGCCCGATACGTCTTTTGAACGTAAGATTCAAATGAATAAGCTTGCGGCTGCGATTTATCTGCTGGCCGAAGGGATCCCTTTTTTTCAGGCAGGCGAGGAAATGCTGCGCGTCAGACGGGATCGAAGCGGTACCGTTGTGGAAAACGCTTATGATTCCCCGGATGAGATAAATTGCCTGAAATGGGATATGCTGGATAAAAAGGAGTATTATGAGGTGTATCAGTATTATAAGGGATTGATTGCATTCCGCAAAGCACACGGCGTCCTGCGCTTACGGGAAGCGGATGAGGTAAAGTCGCATGTGCTTCCGGTCGGCGGTACGGAAAAAAATGTGGCGGCGTTTCGAATCCTCGGAGGGATTAACGGTGAGACGGCGGAGGAGATGTTTGTGGTTTTCAATGCCAGAAGAAAGAAGACGAAGGTGTCCCTTCCGGAGGGAACATGGAAGGTATATATCAACGGAGAAAAATCCGGTACAAAGGCGCTGGCTGCGGGAGTGTCAGGCTGCGTCGAGATTGCTTCGATTTCTGCGGAGGTATTGATAAAGGAATGTGAATGACGTCCGTCACGGAGGAAACTATGTATTATGCAGAATTAAAAAAACATACGATTGAAAATGGAACGGGTGTTCGTGTATCGCTTTTTGTTTCGGGGTGCAGGCATCATTGCAGAGGCTGCTTTAATGAGGAAACCTGGGATTTTGAATATGGAAAACCTTTTACGGAGGAAGTCTGCGAGGAGATTATCGAGGCGCTTCGGCCGGATTATATCGCGGGTCTTACGCTGCTTGGCGGAGATCCGGCGGAGCCCGAAAATCAGGAGGCGCTGCTGCCGCTTTTAAAAAGGATAAAAAAGGAACTTCCAGGCAAGGACGTCTGGATTTATACCGGATATCTTTATGAGGATTTAAAGCCGCAGGGCAGAGCGTATTGCAGCGCGTCTGACGCGTTTCTTTCACTCTGCGACATTATGGTAGACGGCCCGTTTCTTCTTGAAAAAAAGAATTTATCGTTAAAGTTCTGCGGATCGGAAAATCAGAGGATTATCGATCTGGCGGAAACGGAAAAAAACGGAAGCGTTGTAATCAGGAACCTTTAATCGCCTCTTTACAAAAAACAATTTTATATGTTAGTATACCATGTATGGATTATTGCGATTTTTGGTTTGTTTTGTCAGACGCGGGGGATAGTTATGAAGTTTTCATGGAGGGCGGTACTTGCAGCGCTCTGTAATATATTAGGAGGTTTAGGCTGGTTATATTTTGGGTGTTACCGGGTGCTGCGAGGTCCGGTCAAAACGGTAGTTACGGCTTTGATGGACGGCAGTTTAACGGTCGGCACGTTTTTGACTGCAGTTGTAGCAGCTTTTTTCTATCTGTCTATAGCGGGCGGCGTATGGTGTATCGGATATATGCTGAAGTACTACTTTAGTAAGCAGTAGCGGAAGCAGCAGGCAAAAAAGACTCTGGCATATGGCCAGGGTTTTTCTTCTATATTAAAGTGTCATATGGTATTGAAAAAAATATGAAAATCAATTAGAATAAAACAATAGAGAAACGACTTAAAGGTGCGATATGTTAGAAGAAAAGTATAGAAGGCTAATAGGAAGAGTAGAACTCCGGGAGACGCTCAGCAGCTTGAGAAGCGATATAAAAGAGCCTCTGCATCGACAGGAGCTAAAGCGTCTTGCAGGCGATGGGGAAGCGCTTTTTTTTCTGCTGTCCGAAAAGGATGCTAAGACCAGAAAAAATGCGGCGCTGCTTTTTGGAGAATTACCGCTCATGACCGCTGCAGAGCCGCTTGTTGATGCGTACCGAAGTGAAGAGACGCTTTTTGTAAAGAGCGCTTATCTTATCTCGTTAAGAAAGCTACGGGCAGACGGGCATTCGGATTTTTTCAGGGAACGGCTGCAAAAGCTTAAATCGGAAGAAGTTCCGGCGGATGCCAGGAAGCACATAGACGAGGAAATAAAGGAGCTTACGGCGCTGCTTTTTGAACGGGAGGGCGGCGGGAAGCATGTATTTACAGGTTTTGCAAAACCTCATACATTTTTGCTTACGACGAATCGGGAACAGCGTGAAGTAACGCGAAACGAGATGCAAAGCATACCGGACACAACGGGAAGGCGTGCTGATTTACATCCTCTCGGAGTTGCGGTTGTTTCGAAAGAGTTATTGCCGTTTGTAAATCTGCGTACTTACCGGGAACTCCTTTTTCCGGTAAAGACAAAGAGCGCCATAACGGAGCAGCCATTGAAGGCCGCGGAACTATTATGGGAGAGCGGGATTTATGCTTTTTTACAGGAGTGCCATAACGGGCGGGATACGTTTGCGTTTCGTTTAGATGTAAAGCGGCAGGCTGCGCCTTCGGGGCGTCCAGCAGAAGAGAGCGCGTTATCTGAGCGGGAGAAAGCAGACGTAACGTTTGTGAAAAAGCTGGCCGGCGAATTGGAACGTATTTCGGGGTGGGTGCTTTTTAACGATCCGAAGAATTACGAGTTGGAGATTCGTCTGATCAAAACGAAAAGCGGAGACTATGCGGCTTTTTTAAAGCTTTTTACCATTCCCGTAAAGCGGTTTTCCTATCGAAAAAATACGATTGCACAATCTATACATCCCGCCGCTGCGGCGATGATGATGCAGCTTGCAAAGCCGTATTTAAAAGAACGGGCGCAGATCTTAGACCCATGCTGCGGCGTGGGTACGATGCTGATTGAACGTGATCTCTGCGTTCCGGCAGGCGATAAATACGGAATTGACGTTTTTGGGGAGGCAATCGAGAAGGCGAGAGAGAACGCGTCTTTAGCCGGCGAGCGGATACATTTTATTCGTCGGGATTTCCTGGATTTCAGGCACGATTATAAATTTGACGAAATCGTTTCCAATCTTCCGACCGGCGCAAGGCGGACAAGAGCGGAAACGGATGAGTTTTACCGATGTTTTTTTGAGAAGGCGAAAAGTCTTCTTAAGTCTGACGGGATTATGATTCTTTATACAAACGAGGAAGGCATCGTCAAAAAGAGACTGCGATTGATGCCGGAATATCGGCTGCTGCAGGAATTTCTAATTCGGAAAAAAGACAATTTTCATTTGTATATTATTAGGATGAAAGGGTAGCTTAAAATGGCATTTTCAATTCGTAAAAGGGAAGAAAAAAATTCCGAGTCTAACATGGGGCTATTGGACAGTGTTTTAATGCAGAATCTGCAGGATCGATTCTGTGATGCCAATAATCTGTATCTTGCCTGTTTAAGCAGGAAGCAGGGGGTTATTACAAAAGCCTACGGTTCTAAGGAAGAGCTTACCTATATCCACAGTCTGGTTGGGATGGATTTGCATGTGACGCTTTTAAACCGGCTGTTTGAGAATGAATCCGACAGCGTCGTTGAGGAAAACTGCGGAATGGGGCTTGTAAAAATGTGCGGCGTATCCATTCGGGTCGGTGGAGAGATTACGGCTATTTGGATTGTAATCGGAGTGATGGAGCGCACGAAAGATCAGGTTCCGGACTTTGTCATGAAAACCACGCCGGATCGTTATTACAAATCTTTAGAGTTTCTGGAAACGCTGTCGAGACAGATGTTTGCGGTAAAACTGGATGAAATACTGGCACACGAGGCCTTTTTAAGGAGCCGTGAGTCGGAACGTCAGATGGAAGCGGAGCTTCGCCGGAATGAAACGATGACTGCAGTTGTAAAGATGCTGGAGTCCGAAAGCGGTTTTACGGAAATTGTAGATGAAATTTTAAGAGATGTATGTGAATATTTAAGGGTTTCTAACGGCGCGCTGTTTCGGGAGAATATCAATACGGATACCGTCGATATGGTATGCGAATATGCTGCGCCCGATATGGAGCGGATGTCGGAGAAGTTCAAAGGCTGTCCGCGAAACAGGCTTCCGTTTTTTAACGGAAAACCTTATATGATATCAGCGAATTCCATGATGCCGGAAGGGTTTCATGAGCTGTTTGAAAAACAGGGTATTAATGCGGGCGTTTTCCTTCCGATTGACGGAAGCGGAAGACAGAGTATGTATCTTTGTTTTTACGAAAAAGCCGAAGATAAAATATGGGATGTAAACGATATTAAGTTTATTAATGACGTAAAGCGTATCATACAAAGTATTCTGGTTAAGCGCATTGCAAAGAATTCACTGGAAAGTTCTTATGCTTCTTTAGAGGCAATTCTTGAAAACGTCGGATGCGGAATTTATGTCAAAGACCCGGTTACGGAGCACATTCTATATACGAACCAGAAATTCAGAGATTCTTTCCGCAAAACGATTGAAAACCGGATGTTGGAGAAATACCTTCCGAAGCGGACGAAGGAAAACAGTGAGGCCTTATTCCGGGAAATCTATTCCGAGGAAGAGGGACGCTGGTTTGACTTTCATGAAATACAGATTAATTGGGTAGACGGCAGAGTGGCGGAACTTTGCACGATCTACGACGTGACGGACAATAAGAATTACCAGAAAAAAATTGAAAAACAGGCGAATAATGATTTCCTTACCGGTCTATATAACCGCAGACGCTGCGAACATGATATGACGCAGTTAATTGAAGAAGCGCGGGAAACAGGCGAATCCGGCGCGCTGCTTTATCTCGACCTGGATGATTTTAAGCATATCAACGACGGACTGGGTCATCAGTATGGCGATATTCTGCTTCAGAATATTTCAAAAAGCCTCCTTTCGGTTCCGGGGGTCGAGGATCACTGCTATCGGGTAGGCGGCGATGAATTTATTATAATTGTAGTGCATAAAAATTACGGTATGCTGGAGCGGATTATTCATGCGATTAAAGCGCTGTTTGCGAAACCGTGGATGTTAAAGGGCGGCAGCTATTACTGTACGATGAGTATGGGAGTCGTTCATTTTCCCGCTGACGGAACGACGGCGGAAGAATTGATAAAGAAGGCGGATCTGGCGCTTTACGATGCAAAATGCGCGGGAAAAAACCGCGTGTCCTTTTATGCCGAAAATGTCGAATCCAATTCGGTGAAGCGTCTGGATCTGGAGAAGAGTATGCGAAATGCCGTGAAAAACGGTATGGAAGAATTTGAAGTATATTTTCAGCCGATTATGGATGTGACAAGAGAAGAGAACCCGTGCGTCGGCGCGGAGGCGCTGGTACGCTGGAACTCAAAAGAGCTTGGGTTTATTTCTCCGGTTGATTTTATCCCTCTTGCGGAGTACCTCGGTCTGATTATCCAGATTGGGGAGCATGTGCTTCGAGAAGCATGCGCGCATTGTAAACTGTGGAATGACGCCGGACATCCCGAATATACGGTCAATGTTAATTTTTCGGTAATTCAGCTTCTGCAGCCGAATATTGTGGAACTGGTAAGAACCGTTCTCGAAGAAACCGGGCTTATACCGGAGCATCTGCATCTTGAAGTAACGGAGAGTCTGGCCGTCAGCGATATGGAGCAGATGAAGCGGATTCTCGGCGATATTAAATCGCTTGGCGTGAAGGTGGCTCTGGACGATTTTGGAACCGGATATTCTTCACTGAATCATATCAGGGAGATGCCGATTGATATCATTAAAATTGACCGCTGTTTTATTATTGATATCGGTAAGGATGATTTTTCAAACGCTTTTGTAAAAATGGTAACGGAGCTTGGAAATGCGATCGGCGTAAAAATCTGTGTTGAAGGCGTAGAGCTCTACGAACAGTTAAAGAAGTTGAAGGAAATCTGCGTACATATGATTCAGGGTTATTATTTCGGCAAGCCGATGACGGTGGAAGCATTTGAACAGAAATATCTGTAAATACATAAGACAGTATTATGACAGGCACGGAAAAGAAGCGCTTTTCCGTGCCTGTCATAATGTTTGCTTATTTGAAAAAGAAACAGAACAGAAGGAGGACGACGATTGCGAAACCGATGAGCAAAGCCATACAAAGAAGCGCCGAGAGAATATTCGCTTTTTTATACAGGAAGTAACCGCCAATCAGTAATATGAGTATAAAGATTCCTGCAGCTATAAAAAACATTTGAAGTACATTCCTTTTCTTATGTAGTAAATGAGAGGCTAATATAATAAATAATATAAATTATAATATAATAAATAATATTTTATCATACTATTTTTCATAATACAATATTAGCGTTAATGCTCAGAGTATATTTTGAAGCGCTGCTGCTGTCTGCGCCCGGGCAGGAGGAAAGGTGGTATATGATAGGAATGTTTAAACTGAAAAAAGAAAGCACGGAATATGAAAATAAATCGCTGCGCCTGCCGAAGGAGTTAATTGACATTGTTCAGAAACTGGCGGATGAAAATGATTTGTCTTTTAATAAGGTAGTGATACAGTGTATTGAATATGCGATTGACCATATGGAAGAATGAGTGCAAAATTTTTTTGTTTTAGGTATTGACTTCTTTAGAAAAAACAGATAAAATAAACGTTGTTCGCAGGAGTGGTGGAATTGGCAGACGCGCAGGCTTCAGGTGCCTGTGGTAGCAATACCGTGTGGGTTCAAGTCCCATCTCCTGCATTTTTTTAAAATAAGGCTTAGACTCAGATATGAGTTTAAGCCGTTTTTTGCCTTAAAAAATGACTGCAGGAAAAATTTTTAAATTGAAAATTGTCATAAAACAGAAATAAAAAAGGAAATCGGGAAGTTGCGCGGAATTATAAATATAAAGGGATATTCATTCAGGGCAGATCAAAGACAGAGTCCGCGATTTGTACGGGGGATATTATGACAATACGTGAAGAACTTGAGAAAATGGAGCGCGAATTATTAAGCCCCTATGCCACCTTGAGCGAGAATACGAGAGGCAGGGAACGTTTTGAAGAACAATGCGACGTGCGCCCCGTATTTCAGCGTGATCGTGACAGAATTTTACACTGTAAGGCTTTTAGACGGCTGAAAAATAAAACGCAGGTTTTTTTAACGCCGAAGGGGGATCACTACAGGACAAGGCTTTCTCATACGCTTGAGGTTTCCCAGAATGCGCGCACGATTGCAAAGGCGCTGCGTTTGAATGAGGCATTGGTGGAAGCGATCGCGCTCGGACATGATTTAGGTCATACGCCGTTTGGACATGCGGGCGAATTTGTTTTGAATGAAATCTGCGAAGACGGATTTTTGCATAACGAACAGAGTGTGCGAATTGTCGAGAAACTGGAAAAGGACGGAAAGGGCTTGAATCTTACATGGGAGGTGCGCGACGGTATCTTAAACCATCAGACAAAGCTTACGCCGCATACGCTGGAGGGGAAAATTGTCCGTCTTTCGGATAAAATTGCGTATGTGAATCATGACATCGACGATGCTATCCGCGCGCAGATTCTAACGGAAGAGGATATTCCTGCCGAGCTTCGAAAAACGCTTGGATCTAATACAAAGCAGCGGTTGAATACGCTGATACACAATATTATTACAAACAGTAAGGGGCAGGAGGATATCCGCATGTCGCAGGAAGTCGAGGCAGCTATGCTGGAGCTTCGCTGTTTTATGTTTAAACATGTTTATAAAAATCCGGTTGCAAAGGGAGAAGAGGTAAGAGCAAAAGCAATGATTAAACAGCTTTTTTTCTTTTACAGAGAGCATATTGATTTTTTGCCGGAGAGGTTTTTGCGGATGTTGGACGAAGGGGAGAAAGAGGAGCGCGTCGTTTGCGATTATATAGCCGGAATGACAGATCAGTACGCAATTGCCAAATTCAGCGAGTACTTTTTGCCGAAAGCCTGGCAGGCAGACGGCTATTGAGAGAAGAACAGGAAGGCTTTCGGCGTAGAGAGCCTGGCAGGCAGACGGCTATTGAGAGAAGAACAGGAAGGCTTTCGGCGTAGAGAGCCTGGCAGGCAGACGGCTATTGAGAGAAGAGCGGAAAGGGAGGAAGCAGAAGGGATGCCGATGTACTCGGACGAGATTATTGAAGAAGTAAGGTCCAGAAATGATATTACGGATGTAATATCTCAATATGTGCATCTGACCAGAAAAGGAAGTTCCTATTTTGGGCTTTGTCCGTTTCACAATGAAAAATCAGGCTCTTTCTGTGTGACGCCTGCAAAGCAGATGTATTACTGTTTTGGCTGCGGCGCCGGGGGAAATGTCTTTACATTTTTAATGCAATACGAAAATTTCACGTTTCAGGAGTCGGTAGAAGCGCTGGCGGAGCGCGCCGGAGTCAATCTTCCGAAACGGGAACAGACGGAAGGAGAAAAAAAAGAAGCGGACAGGCGTCAGCGGCTGTTTGAACTGCAGCGGGAAGCGGCTAAGTATTTTTATGCGCTGCTTCGTAATGCGCGGGGAGCTCATGCGCTTGCATATTTCCATAAAAGAGCTCTTTCCGACGATACCATACGGAAATTCGGACTCGGTTACTCGGATCAGTACAGCAATGATTTATATCAGTATTTAAGAAAAAAAGGCTACGAAGATGATATTTTAAAGGACTCCGGACTTGTGACGATTGACGAAAAGCGGGGGTGTTACGATAAATTTTGGAACCGCGCCATGTTTCCGATTATGAATGTGCACAATAAGGTCATTGGGTTCGGAGGAAGAGTGATGGGAGAGGGGGAGCCGAAGTATTTAAATTCCCCGGAAACGCCGATTTTTGACAAAAGCAGAAATCTCTATGGACTAAACCTTGCAAAAAGCACGAAGAAACAACAAATCTTACTGTGCGAGGGCTATATGGATGTAATTGCGCTTCATCAGGCGGGATTCGACAATGCAGTCGCTTCCCTCGGCACCTCGCTTACCGCGGGACATGCCGGTCTTTTGAAACGATATACAAAAGAGGTTTATCTGACCTATGACAGCGACGGCGCCGGAGTAAAGGCTGCGCTGCGCGCGATACCGATTTTAAAGGACGCGGGGATTACCGCAAGAATTGTGAATATGCATCCTTACAAAGATCCGGACGAATTTATAAAAGCGCTTGGGGCAGAGGCTTATCAGAAGCGGATCGATGCGGCCGAGAACAGTTTCCTGTTTGAGCTTCGGATGCTTGAACGCGGATATAATTTAAGCGACCCGGAGGGGAAAGCGGCCTTTTATAAGGAAACGGCGAAAAAGCTCTGTTCTTTTCCGGAAAAAATTGAGAGAGATATCTATGTCGAAGCGGTAGCGGAAAAATATCAGATACCGAAGGCGGACTTACAGCGTCTGGTCGGAAGATACGGACTGCAGATGAGCGAGGGAACGATGGAGCGGGCCAGGCCCAAACCGGGTTCGGATGAAAATCACACAAAACGGGGAGGCCTGAAAAAAGAGGAAGGCATGAAGCAGTCTCAAAAGCTTCTTTTGACATGGCTGATTGAGAATACCGGTCTTTACGGTAAAATAAAGAGATATATTACGCCGGAGGATTTTACGGAGGAATTTTATAAAAAGTGCGCGGAGCTTTTGTTTGAACAGCTTGACAGGGAAGAAGCCGCCAATCCGGCGCAGCTTATTAATTTGTTTGAGACGGAAGAGGAACAAAACGAAATTGCCGGACTTTTCAATGCAAGGATACGGGAAGTCCACACGCAGGAAGAGAAGGAAAAGGCGTTAAAAGAGACGATACTTCGGGTAAAGGAGAATAGTATGAATTACCGTTCCGCACATCTTGCGCCCTCCGATATGGCGGGACTTATGAGGCTTGTGCAGGATAAGAAGGACCTGGAAGAATTGGAAAATCTGCATATTTCCATTGATTAGGGACAAAATAGTAGAAAACTTGAGAGGATGAAGCAAAATGGCGAAAAAGAGTGAAGATGATGTAAAGAAAACAGAAAATATGTCTGTTTCTGAAGTACCGGGCGATACGGCGGATGAAACTGTAGCGCGGGAAAAGTTTCAGCAGAAGTTAAGAGAACTCCTCGCGCTGGCGAAAAAGAAAAAAAATATGCTGGAATATCAGGAAATCAATGATTTCTTTGCTGATATGCAGCTTGACGCAGAACAGCTCGACCGAATTCTCGACTATCTGGAATCCAATAATGTCGACGTACTTCGTATCACCGACGACGACAGTGACGACGAAATCCTTTTGGATGTAGAGGATGACGAGGACATTGAAGTCGAAAAAATCGATCTTTCCGTGCCGGACGGCGTATCCATCGAAGACCCGGTACGTATGTATCTGAAAGAAATCGGTAAAGTGCCTCTTTTGAGCGCTGAAGAAGAAATCGAGCTTGCAAAGCGGATGGAAACGGGAGCTGTTGCGCGGGAAAAAATCGCCATTTTGAAGAAACGCGAGGACGGTGCGACCGAAGAAGAGATAGAGGAAAACAGAGAGGAAATCATTCATCTGCAAAAAGAGGCGGATGTGGGAGACGACGCGAAGAAACGTCTTGCAGAGGCAAATCTCCGTCTCGTTGTTTCAATTGCAAAGCGTTATGTAGGCCGCGGTATGCTTTTTCTGGATCTGATTCAGGAAGGTAACCTGGGGCTTATTAAGGCTGTCGAAAAGTTTGATTATCGAAAAGGGTACAAGTTTTCTACTTATGCGACGTGGTGGATTCGTCAGGCCATTACAAGAGCCATTGCAGATCAGGCGAGAACGATTCGAATCCCGGTTCATATGGTGGAGACGATCAATAAGCTGATCCGCGTATCAAGACAGCTCCTTCAGGAACTGGGGCGCGAGCCGAGTCCCGAAGAGATTGCGGCAGAGATGAATATGCCGGAGGAACGGGTTCGTGAAATTCTGAAAATTTCACAGGAGCCGGTTTCTTTGGAGACCCCAATCGGGGAAGAAGAGGACAGCCATCTCGGTGATTTTATTCAGGACGACAATGTTCCGGTGCCTGCGGATGCGGCGGCGTTTACGCTGTTAAAGGAACAGCTGGAAGAGGTTCTGGGAACTTTGACGGATCGGGAACAGAAGGTACTGACGCTCCGTTTCGGCCTTGAGGACGGACGGGCGCGTACGCTGGAAGAAGTAGGAAAAGAATTTAATGTTACCAGAGAGCGGATTCGTCAGATTGAGGCAAAAGCTCTGCGTAAGCTTCGTCATCCGAGCAGAAGCCGGAAATTAAAGGATTATCTGGAATGATGGTAACGCTTTCAGCGCGCCTTTTGGCGGTCGGTTCTCTGGTGAAGGCGGGAGGCGTTCTTGCCGATGTGGGAACGGACCACGGATATGTGCCGATTTATCTGTTGGAAAAAAAGCAAATTAGCAGGGCGATTGCGATGGATATCAATAAAGGGCCGTTAGAACGGGCGAAAGAGCATATCCGGCTGTTTCAAATGGAAAATTACATAGAAACCAGACGATCGGACGGCGTTTCCGCTTTAATGGAGGGAGAAGCGGATTCTATTCTTATTGCGGGAATGGGCGGCGGCTTAATGATTCATATTCTGGAAGAGGGCAAAGCGGTTTGTAAGGGAGTAAAGGAACTGATTTTGCAGCCGCAGTCGGAAGCAGAGCGTTTAAGGCGATATCTGGCGGAGAACGGGTATCGGATTACAGATGAAGACATTGTATCGGAGGAGGGAAAATTTTATCCGATGATGCGGATTTCTCCTTTACAAACGGTAATTTCAGAGCAGTCTGCAGACGGGTGCATAAACCGTATGGGAGCTAAAATTAATTTTAGCAAAAATGAAGCCGAACAGCGGATATGTTACCGTTACGGCGGTTTACTGCTTAAGGATAGACATCCTGTGCTAAAGGAGTTTCTGCTGAAAGAACGGGCGCAGTTGGAAAAAATTAAAAAAAGGGTTCTATCGGAACCGGAATCCGCGCGGTTAGTACAAAGAAGAGAAGAACTTTCGGAGCAGATTGACACAAACCGCAGGGCGCTTGCGTACTATGAAGAAACATCTGCTGATTAGGGGAGAGGGGGAAAGCGAATGGAGGAAAAAAAGATACGGTTATCCATACAGGGGGAAGTAAAGGAATATCCGGCCGGAACGCACTATCTTACGATTGCAGAAGAGTATCAGGAGCAGTATCGGGACGATATTGTGCTTGTGCTGATCAATAACCGTCTCAGAGAGCTTAGGAAGAAAGCGGAGACGGACGGTGAACTGCAATTTATTACAACTGCGGATAAGGACGGGAAAAAGACTTACCGCAGGAGCGTTATATTATTGATGCAGAAGGCGATCAACCGTCTGTGGGGGAACGACGGTACGGATGTGAAAGTTCGCTATTCGATCGGTCAGGGATATTACTGCGAGTTGATGAACAGACAGAAAGAGACGGCGCTTGCGGTTACGCCGGAGATTGTATCCGAGATTAAAAAAGAAATGGACGCGCTGGTAGAACGCGACGTTCCTGTTAATAAATATAATATGAATACGGACGACGCGGTTGCGCTGTTTGCATCCTGCGGGATGAAGGATAAAGAAAAACTGTTTCGCTACCGCAGGAGTTCGAGAGTCAATATTTACGAATTGGACGGGTATCGGGATTATTTTTACGGTTTTATGGTTCCGTCGACCGGATATCTTCAATATTATGATTTAATGACTTATGAGGACGGCTTTATGCTGCTGTTTCCCGGGGATAATACGAAGGAAACGGCGGAGTTTGAACCGCGGGAGAAGTTGTTTTCCACGCTGAAACGGTCAAGAGATTGGGCCAAAATGCTGGAAATTGACACCATAGGCGCGTTAAACGACGCGATTGTACGCGGAAAGACACAGCAGATTGTTTTAACGCAGGAGGCGCTCTTAGAGCAGCGGATCGGGCAGCTTGCGGAACAGATTGTGAAAGCGGAAGGCAGAAAGTTTATTATGATCGCAGGTCCTTCTTCTTCGGGAAAGACGACTTTTTCACACCGTCTGTCGATTCAGCTTCGGACGAAGGGCTTAAATCCGCATCCGTTCCCGCTGGACGATTATTACAGGGACCGCAGCGAATGTCCGAGAGACGAGGACGGCAAGCTGGATCTGGAATGCCTGGAGGCGCTTGACGTGGATCTTTTTAACCACGATATGAAAAAGCTCCTTTCCGGAGAAAAAGTAAATCTGCCGATTTTTAATTTCCTTACCGGAAAAAGAGAATACAAAGATAAATTTATGCAGCTCGGCAAAGACGACGTGCTGGTGATCGAAGGGATTCACGGGCTGAACGACAGGCTTTCTCATTCGCTTCCGCCCGAAAGTAAGTTTAAGATTTATATCAGCGCTTTGACGCAGTTAAATATCGACGAGCATAATTATCTGCCAACGACAGACGGAAGGCTCATACGCCGAATCGTACGTGACGCGAGAGCGAGAGGAACTTCTGCGAAGGATACAATCGCAATGTGGGATTCCGTCAGACGGGGCGAGGAACGATACATTTTTCCGTTCCAGGAGGGCGCGGATGTGATGTTTAATTCCGCTATGATTTATGAGCTGGCCGTATTAAAGGTTTATGCGGAACCCCTATTATTTGCAATTGAGAAAAGCGCTCCGGAATATCTGGAGGCGAAGCGTCTGCTTAAGTTTCTCGATTATTTTCTGCCGATGCCCGCGGACGAGATCGGTCCGAATTCCATTATCCGGGAATTTATCGGCGGAAGCTGTTTTCGTGTCTAAAGTATGAAAAGAAGTTCTAAAGGCTCATGCCAGAGGGCATATCGCCAAGAACTTCTAAATTTCATACAAAAGAACGCAAAAGCGGCGTTCTTTACACGAAAAAATACCAGGTATTGTGACAGACGGAACGCTTAAGACACTTCTAAGTTTTCCGCAAAGTTAAAGGCATATCGCCAAGAACTTCTAAGTTTCATGCGAATAAATACCAGGTATTGTAACAGACGGAACGCGAGATCTTTTGAAAAGAAATAAGTAGAATAAATGATCGCGGCTGCAGGCGCCCGGAGATGCCGGGCGGGGGCCGCTGCATCGGGCGCACCAGGCGTTTGTATGACAGCAGGTCTTGTCGAAAGACCGCAGGCGAGGAAAGTCCGGGCTTCACAGGGCAGGATGCCGGATAACGTCCGGTAGAGGCGACTCTAAGGAAAGTGCAACAGAAATATACCGCCGGAGGATTCCTCCGGTAAGGTTGGAAGGGCAGTGTAAGAGACTACCGCCCTCCCGGTAACGGGAGGGGCATATGTAAACCCCATCCGAAGCAAGACCGAACAAAAGCGTTGACGTGGCCCGCCAGCTTTAGGTAGGTTGCTGAAAGGAACCGGCGACGGTTCTTTTAGATAGATGATCATTACGTACGTGCCGCATTACGGCAGACGGCGGACAGAACCCGGCTTATCGTTCTGCTTATTTTTTCATAGAAACAGACGGCATACCTTTTTTAACAGAATAGAAAAAGGGTATGCCGTTTTTGAAAAAAGGAGACATATCGTTGGCATTTGAAGCAAAAAACAGAAATTTTTCTCTTTTCGAATTAATCATTGCAATTGCAATTCTGGCGGCTCTTGCCGCGATTATCGGCATTCAGGTACTGCCGCCCTTAGAGCGCGCAAAGGAAGCGAGGGATCTGGAGCTGGTGGAATACTATCTGTCCGCGGCTGAAAAAGCTCTTTCCAATCCTGAGATCGGATTGGAACAAAGCGGCGTGACGGTAATTGATATTTATACCGGTTCCTATCAGGCAGCGGAAGCAAATTTACAGCAGGAAATCAGAGAAATCACAGGATATCATTCTATTGATGCGTTGAAGAACGAGGCGCTTTCCCAAAAAGGCAGACGGATTACGGATATCAGAATCATGATTGCACCCGGCGAAGGTTCCATTTGCGTACAGGCTGTAAACGGTGAAAATGAGGTGTTTGACAAGACTTTTTCGGAATTAGCTTTCTAATATAAATCTAAAATGTTTCTTAAAAGACAATAGATGTGTTGACGCGTCGATTGCCTGGGAGTAACATGTAGAAAGAAAGCAGTCGGAATTTGTGACGCGGCGCGTCTAAAAGTTCCCCCGATTAAGATGCCGCTTGCGCGGCGGAATGAGAGGAATCATGAGAGAAAAAATGCAGCAGGCGATGAATCACATGAGAGAAGGGATGCAGTCCTTTATGACAGGACGGTATGGAAGCGATGATTTATCGAGATTCTGCCTTATTATTACCCTGATTTTGTTTGTATTGTCTATGATTACGAAGATAAGCTTTTTTTCCTGGATCGGCCTGCTTTTGCTGATATATATCTATTTCAGAATGTTTTCAAAGGACAGAATGAAGCGTTACTCAGAGAATCGAAGCTTTGTAAACCTGCGGAATAAGACAACCGCGAAACGGGAGTTGACAAAAAAGCATATGTCGGAGCGGAAGACGCACCGTTTTTACAAGTGTCCGAAATGCAGGCAGAAGGTTCGGGTACCAAAGGGAAGAGGGAAGATCTGTATTACCTGTCCGAAATGCAGGAATGAATTTTTGAAAAAGAGCTGATTCCAATCGACAAAAGGAGAATTCCCGTGTTTGGATATATTAATATTAATCGGTCCGAATTATCGGAGGAAGGGAAAAGTGCATATCAGTCCTATTACTGCGGTTTGTGCAGAAGGCTGAAAACGAATTGCGGAGCGAAGGGGCAGATGCTGTTAAGCTATGACCTTACATTTCTGATAGTACTGCTGACGGGTCTTTATGAGCTGCCCAATGAGGAAGCGGAGTTTACCTGTCCGCTTCATCCGACCAAAAAGAGAAAGGCATATCTCAACGACGCAACAGGCTATGCCGCAGATATGAACCTGATACTCGCCTATCAGAATATGCTGGACGACTGGAGGGACGATAAGTCCTATACAAAGAAGGCGTTTACCAAAATACTGGATAAGGATTATGCCCGTATTATGGAAAGGTATCCGAAGCAGGTGAGAGCCGTCGAAGAATTTATGAAAAAGACCGCAGAGCTTGAGAGCCGGAGAGAGACGAATCTGGATCTTGCGGCAGGGCTGACGGGAGAGATGGTGGGAGAGATTTTCTGCTGGAAAGACGATGTTTGGAAAGATGAAATGAAGACGTTGGGCTTTTATATGGGAAAATTTATTTACCTGATGGACGCCTATGAGGATTTGGCGAAAGACCGTAAAAGGAACCGGTATAATCCGCTGCTTTTTATGAAAGAAAAGGACGGACAGGAATTTGATACGTTCTGCCGCCTGTTGCTTACAAGCATGATGGCGGAATGTGCGAAATCTTTTGAACGGCTGCCGATTCTGCTCCATGCGGATATTCTGAGAAATATTCTCTATTCCGGCGTATGGTCAAAATATGAGTATTTACAGCTAAGAAAGAAGAAGCTGGAGGAAAAAAGCGCGAAGAAGCTTAAGAATAAGATTTCTCACGAAAGCAAACATATACAAAAAGCAGGAAGGGCACAGTGAATCGTATGAGGAACCCTTATCAGGTGTTGGGCGTTTCGCCGAATGCCTCGGACGACGAAATAAAAAAAGCATATCGGAACTTAAGCCGCAGATATCATCCGGACGCAAATGTCAACAATCCGAATAAGGAAGCTGCTGAAGAGCGTTTTAAGGAGGTGCAGCAGGCTTACGATCAGATAATGAAGGAGAAGCAGTCCGGCGGAAGCTCGTACGGTTACGGATACCGGGGCGCCGGAGATTTCGGAGGCTTTGGCGGCAGCGGCGGCGCCCGCGCCAATAACGGTTCTCCGAAGCTTGCGGCAGCGGCGAATTATATTGCGAATCACTGCTATGCGGAAGCGCTTCATGTGTTAAATGATATTCCGTTCGGCGAGAGGGGGGCCCGCTGGTATTATTACAGCGCAATGGCGAATCAGGGAGCCGGCAATAATATTGTGGCAAAAGAACATGCAAAACGTGCGGTAGAGATGGAGCCGAGTAATTTTGAATACCGTCAGTATCAGCAGTTTCTGGAATACGGCGGTACGTGGTACGCCAATATGGGCAAAGCTTACGACCGTCCGTATTCCAGTTCGGGCAACTGGTGTCTAAGCATGCTGTTTTTAAATATGCTATGTAACTGCTGCTGCTTAAGACCATGCTGACAAACTTGTTTTGTCAGCGTTTTTTTGTATTTCTGAATTTTTCTTCACAATATTTACATCTGTAGATTTCCTTTTTTTCATCTGTCAAAATAAATATCTGGTCAAGCTCTTGCTCGATGGATGTAATACAGCGCGGATTTTTACATGATATTACGTTTTTTACCATTTTCGGCAGGCGGAGTTCCTTTTTTTCGACGATTTTGGAGTCTTTGATGACATTGACCGTGATATTATGGTCAATAAAGCCGAGGATATCAAGGTCTAAGGCTTCAACGGGACATTCTACCTTTAAAATATCTTTTTTCCCCATTTTGTTGCTTCGAGCGTTTTTAATAATTGCGACAGAACAGTCGAGCCGGTCTAATTTTAAATCATGATAGAGTCTAAGGCTCATTCCGGCCTGTATATGGTCGAGCACAAAGCCCTCCTGGATTCCACTGATATTCAGCATTGCGTACCTCCTGTACTTTCTTTGTCTGCATATGAAAGCGTTGATGTGTCGATTTCAAGCAGTGTCAGAATAAGCGCCATACGGACATAGACGCCATACTGCACCTGTCGGAAATAAGCGGCTCTCGGATCGTCGTCTACTTCAATCGAAATTTCATTGACGCGCGGCAGCGGATGCAAAATCAGCATATCCTCTTTTGCGAGATCCATTTTTGATTTTGTAAGGATATAAAAATCTTTTAAGCGTATGTAATCTTCCTCATTAAAGAAGCGCTCTTTCTGCACGCGTGTCATGTACAGAATATCAAGCTGCGGCATAGCGTCCTCTAAACGTTCGACTTCCTCAAACGGAATATTGCCTGCACGCAGGACGTCCTCTCTGATATAGCTTGGGATACGCAGTTCCTCCGGCGAAATCAATACAAAGTGGATTCCGGGATAGCGGATCAGCGCATTGATTAAAGAATGAACGGTACGTCCGAATTTTAAATCTCCGCACAGTCCGATCGTCATATCGGAAAGGGAACCTTTCAGAGAACGAATCGTTAACAGATCCGTCAGAGTCTGGGTAGGATGCTGATGTCCGCCGTCTCCGGCATTGATAACGGGAATTCGTGATTTCTGGGAAGCTACGAGAGGCGCGCCTTCCTTCGGGTGGCGCATTGCACAGATATCCGCGTAACAGGAAATGACGCGAATGGTATCGGATACGCTTTCTCCTTTGGCGGCCGAACTGGAATCGGCGCTGGAAAAGCCTAAAACGGAACCGCCGAGGTTTAGCATGGCGGCCTCAAAACTTAGCCTTGTTCTGGTGCTTGGTTCGTAAAAACATGCCGCAAGCTTTTTTCCGTCGCATGCGTGCTTATACTTGCCGGGATGCTTCTCAATATCGTTAGCGAGGTCTAACAGCCTGTCCAGCTCGTCAACGGAGAAATCTAATGGGCTCATCAAATGACGCATAATAATCCTCCTGAATTTTTTTTTATCATATAATAATCAAAAGCCAAATGCAAGCGAAATTTCAAGTTGCGGGATGGGGGATTGTGAGGTAAAATAAGAAGAAAGAACGGAAAGGAAACACTGCTATGACAGAAGATGGAAACGAAAGACAGGAATTTAACGAGGATGAAATAAAATACCGGGAGAGGAAGCGGCTGCTTTTTTTCGGCCTCCCGTGGACCTTTACCAAATATACGATTACACCGAGCACCATTACCATCAATACGGGATTTTTCAGGACAGAAGAGAACGACTGTTATCTTTATAAGGTGCAGGATGTGAAACTGACGGCGACGTTTGCAGAGCGGATGTTCGGACTCGGTACGATTGTCTGCTACACCGGAGACGTGACGCATGCGGAACTTTGTATCACGCATATCAAACATGCGAAAGAGATTAAGAATTATCTGTTAAAGGCGTCTGAGGCTGCAAGACTGCGGAGGCGCACATTGAATACGCTCGATATCGGCGCGGCTGCGGATTTGCCGGACGATTTGGAGGATTGAGCTGAGTGCGAAGGGAACATGCGCACAAATGAGGATTTGTATGAAATATTTACCCTGCGGTTATTTATGCGGGATGCGAATCGATTCCCAATTTTAACGGCAATTACCTGACACCGTTTTTTCGCTGTTTTGGGGAGGCCGCGCTCGGCTGTTTTACGGGTTTTTTGATTTGTTGTTTCGTCCGCCTGTTTCAAAAAACAGGAGATGAAGTCCGTACGGAATGGTTTACCTGTTTAGGATACGTTCAAAAAGAAGACCTGCGCACATCCAAAAAGGCGCATAGTCAAGACGAATCACACCATTTATGTTAGTGGGGGCATCGCTGTAATCCCACGGACATAGATGGTGTTTTTTTAGAAGCGTTCCGCTTAGATATTCAAAGCCGAAGATACCAAGAGAGTAGATGCCGCCTCTGACAAGAGCGGATTTTTTCTTCAGCAGCTTTGAGATGGGTTTTATCATGCAGGCCATGCCGTAAATCGGAAACATCCAGATGGACGTCTGGCCAATCAGGCGCAAATCTTTTTTCTGAAAGGCTCCTGCGGAGGTAAATAAAATTTCCATACACCATCCGGTCAGTCCGCAGATTAAAAAGTTTTTTCGCAGCATAGACAGGTTTTCTCCTTTCCGGTGCAGTATTCTGCTTTTTAGTATGTCAGGAAACGAATCGATTATACGAAGTTTTGAAAAAAATGACGATAACTTGTAAAATGCGGACATGTGACATATAATAGCGTCAGTAGCGTAAAGAAAAGTTCTAAGACTGACGGCAGCAGGGGCATAGCTGACCGAAATCTTCCGGTTATGCGGGGCAGGCTTTTTTACGCCGGAAATTTTAAGATTCCGTGAAGCGGAGTCGTGGAGGTTAGTGTGAAAAATGAATTTTTCATACTGAAAGAAAGGCATGGTTATTCGTGTGTAAAATGGCGCTATATGCGAATGTGATAGTGGATATTTCAAACGGGAAGCTCGATAAAGTATTTCAGTACCGGATACCCGACGCGCTGCGGCAGAAGCTTGTAATCGGGATGCAGGTAGTCGTTCCGTTCGGACCGCGGGAGATTAAGGGGTATGTAGTGGAGCTTACCGATCAAACAGAATATGAAGAAGCAAAGTTAAAGGAAATCAGGGGTATTTTAACAGACAGCGTACCGGTGGAAAGCCGGCTGCTTTCTTTAGCGGGATGGATCCGAAGAAACTACGGCGGTACGATGAATCAGGCAATTAAGACAGTCATTCCGATAAAAAAGAAAATGGCCAAAGCGGAGAAAAAGACCGTACGTCTTATAATGGAACGGACCGAAGCGAAAAATCAGCTTGCGGAATTTGAACGAAAGCATCAGACGGCAAGAGCAAGACTGCTGTCGGCGCTGCTTACCGATTCATGGATCGAATGGGGAGTGGTGACAGGGAAATTAAATGTGTCCGGCAGTGTCATTCGTTCGCTGGAATCGCTTGGTGTGCTGAAAGTAGATACCGAAAGAACATATCGCAACCCGCTGCCTCATATGAGGGGCGGCGGTTGTGAGATTGCATTGAATGAAGAACAGCAGTGTGTCGTGGATACCATTCGAAAAGAAAGGGCGCGCGGGCAGAATGAAGTATATCTGTTAAAAGGCGTGACCGGAAGCGGAAAAACAGAAGTCTATATGGAATTGATTGCCGGTGTGATTGCAGAAGGGAAGCAGGCGATTGTGCTGATACCGGAAATCGCGCTGACGTATCAGACCGTAATGCGTTTTTACGGACGCTTTGGAGAACGCGTATCGATTATGAATTCGCGGCTGTCGGACGGAGAAAAGTACGATCAGTTTCTGCGGGCAAAGAACGGAGAGATTGATATTATGATTGGTCCGAGATCCGCCCTGTTTACGCCTTTTTTAAATCCGGGTCTGATTATTATCGACGAGGAGCACGAAGGCAGTTACAAGAGCGAGACAGTACCGCGCTATCATGCAAGAGAGACGGCGATTGCGCTTGCAAAGCTGTGTCATGCCGACGTTGTTTTGGGTTCGGCGACGCCTTCGACAGAAAGCTTTTATCAAGCGGAAAAAGGGAGATACCGCCTTTTGGAGCTGAAGCGCCGCGTGTCCGGAAGGCCGCTTCCGGTCTGTCATATTGTAGATTTAAGAGAAGAGCTGAAATCCGGCAACCGTTCTATTTTAAGCAGGACATTGGAGCAGAAAATGGAAGAACGCTTAAGCTGCGGGCAGCAGATCATGTTGTTTCTCAACAGAAGGGGCGTTGCGGGGTTTGTCTCTTGCAGAGCCTGCGGTCATGTGATAAAATGTCCGCATTGCGACGTATCGTTAAGCCAGCACAATAACGGGCGTATGGTCTGTCATTATTGCGGACATGAAGAGCCGCAGCCCGCGGTATGTCCGTCCTGCGGTTCCCGTTATATCAGTGGCTTTAAAGCAGGGACGCAGAAAATAGAAGAGGTGGTGCGGGCGCGGTTTCCGAATGCGTCTGCGCTTCGAATGGATTTTGATACAACGAGAAAGAAAGAAAGTTATGAACAGATCTTGTCCGCTTTTGCAAACAGGGAAGCGGATATCTTAATCGGGACGCAGATGATTGTGAAAGGTCATGATTTTCCAAATGTTACGCTGGTCGGCGTTTTGGCGGCGGATCTGTCGCTTCATGTAAACGATTACCGTGCGTCGGAGCGGACGTTCCAGCTTTTGACACAGGCGGCAGGCCGTGCAGGCAGAGGGGATACGCCGGGCGAAGTGGTCATACAGACCTATCAGCCGGAGCATTACGGCATTATAACGGCGAAGAATCAGGACTACGAAGCGTTTTACACACAGGAAATCGCTTACCGCAAATTGCTTTCCTATCCGCCGGTCTATCACATGCTTGTAATCCTTGCCGCTTCGGGAAAAGAGCAGGAAGCAGCAAGAGCGGCGGACGATATGGCGAACGAAATCAGGCGTTTTATGCCTGCCTGTGCGAAGAATGAGGGAAAACGCGATCTGTTTCTGACCGGCCCCGCCGACGCATCGGTTGCAAAAGTAAACGATATTTATAAAAAAGTGATTTATCTTCGCGCGGCGGAATATGATACACTGGTAGCGGTGAAGGATATGCTGGAATTACATAAGAAAGATCATTTTATTTATAAAAACGTAACCATACAGTTTGATTTTAATCCGATGAACGGATTTTAACAGGAAAAATCAGGAGGAATAAAAAGATGGCGCTTAGAGATATCAGAATACAAGGAGATCCGGTACTTGAGAAGAAATGCAAAGAGGTAACGGAAATGACGCCGCGGATGAAAGAGCTGGTCGGCGATATGCTTGATACAATGTACGAGGCGAACGGAGTAGGGCTTGCGGCTCCGCAGGTGGGGATTTTAAAGCGGGTCGTTGTAATCGACGTTGGAGAAGGCCCGATTGTTATGGTGAATCCTGTTATTCTGGAGGTTTCCGGGGAACAGACCGGAAATGAAGGATGCTTAAGCCTTCCCGGAAAAGCGGGGCAGGTTACAAGACCGAACTATGTAAAGGCAAGAGCCTATGACGAGAATATGACGTTGTTTGAGATTGAGGGTACAGAGCTTTTGGCGCGGGCGATCTGTCATGAGCTGGATCATCTTGAGGGGCATATGTATACCGAAAAAGTAGAAGGTCAGTTAATTGATACGGACAGCGAGGAAGAGTAAAAAATACGCCGTTGGCGGGGAAAGGCATTGGGAACGGAACAGATGAAAGTTATTTTTATGGGTACGCCCGATTTTGCGGTAGCGACATTAGAGGAAATCATTCAGGCGGGACATGAAGTTCTGTTAGTAGTGTCACAGCCGGACCGGGCCGTAGGACGAAGCAAAGCGTTAAAATATACGCCGGTAAAGGAATGCGCATTATCGCATGGAATAGAAGTTTATCAGCCGGAAAAGGTACGTGAGAAGGAATGCGTCGCATATTTGAAGCAGTATCAGCCGGATATTATAATCGTAGAAGCTTTTGGGCAGATTATATCAAAAGACATTTTAGATTTGCCGAAATACGGCTGCGTGAACGTGCACGCTTCCCTGCTTCCGAAATACCGCGGGGCGTCGCCGATTCAGTGGGCGGTAATTAACGGGGAGAACATAACCGGAGTGACGACGCAGAGGATGGATGAAGGAATTGATACAGGAGATATTATTCTGACAGATGAGGTCGCCGTTGCTGCGGACGAGACGGGAGGAAGTCTTTTCGAGAAGCTTTCCGTCGCAGGGGCAAAGCTTTGCGTGAGGACGATGGAAGCGATTGAAAACGGAACCGCGGTTTATACAAAGCAGGACGATGCAAAGGCGACTCATACAAAAAAACTGAGTAAAGAGCTTGGAAATATTGACTGGACAAACGATGCAAAGAAGATCGAGCGCCTGATCAGAGGCTTGAATCCGTGGCCGAGCGCATATACGAAGCTTTCCGGAAAAAATGTGAAAATATGGAAGGCGGAAGTGGTCGCGGAAGAAGGCGCGGCGGCCTGCGGCTGTATTATCCGAGTCACGAAAGATACCATTTACGTTTCGACCGGGAAAGGGGTTCTTGCCGTAAAAGAACTTCAGCTTGAGGGCAAAAAGCGGATGTCCGCGGAAGCGTTTTTACGCGGTTTTCCGGTAGAAGAAGGAATGTTTTTTACAAAATGTTAAAAAGGAGGGAACAGGAATGCCCTATTATTTTTATGGATTTGATCCGACTTATCTGCTGGTCGTTATAGGAGCAGTGATTTGTCTGATTGCGTCTGCACGGGTAAAGACGACGTATCAAAAATATTCCGAGTACCGCAGTTCCGCGGGAATTACCGGAGCGCAGGCCGCGGAGCGGATTTTGCATCAGGCGGGAATTTATGACGTAAGTATCCGGCATGTTTCGGGTCATTTAACGGATCACTATAATCCGTCCAATAAAACGTTAAACTTATCGGATTCCGTTTACGCTTCCGCTTCGGTGGCCGCAATCGGAGTCGCGGCCCATGAATGCGGGCACGCGATACAGCATCAGAAAAGATATTTTCCGCTGACTTTTCGATCGGCAATTGTGCCTGTGGCAAATATCGGTTCCGCGGCGGCATGGCCGCTGATTTTAATCGGATTTCTTTTTACGGGCGGCACGGGCGGCTTTTTGATTCAGCTTGGAATCATTTGCTTTTCGCTTGCCGTTGTTTTCCAGCTTGTGACGCTGCCGGTAGAATTTAACGCGTCCGGCAGGGCGCTTGCGGCATTGGAACATCAGGGGATTTTAAGCGAGAGTGAGCTGCCGTATACGAGGAAGGTACTGCGGGCGGCGGCTCTTACCTATGTTGCGAGCGCAGCGGCTGCGATTTTACAGTTGCTTCGTCTGGTGCTGCTGTTCGGAAGACACAGCGACGACTGAAGTCGGAGGAGGGCATGATTCATACAAGAGAATTGATTCTGGAGATTTTGCTGGAGACGGCGGAAGAAGGGCGGTATTGCCACCTTGTGCTTCAATCCGTCCTTTTAAAGCATCAGTATCTGGAAAAAAGGGAGCGCGCATTTATTACAAGGGTATCCGAAGGAACGCTTGAGCGCATGATAGAGCTGGATTATATAATTGATTTGTACTCCAGCGTAAAAACGAAAAAAATGAAGCCTCTGATCCGCAATCTGCTGCGAATGAGTGTCTATCAGTTAAAATATATGGACTCCGTTCCGGCGTCCGCAGCCTGCAACGAGGCTGTAAAACTTGCAAGAAAAAGAGGCTTTTCCTCACTGGCGGGATTTGTAAACGGCGTGCTCCGCAAGATTGCGGGAACGATTACAAATATTCCCATGCCGGATAAAAACCGGTTTCCGATTCGTTATGCGTCGGTACGGTATTCTATGCCGGAATGGCTGATCGAGCAGTGGAATGCCGATTACGGCTGCGAGAAGACCATGCGGTTACTGGAGGTTTTTGAGAAGGAATCGGGCATAACGGTGAGGCCGAATCTCGCAAAGGTTACGACGGAGGAGCTTTTGGGCCGGCTTTCAAACGAACAGGTAAAGGCGGAGCGGATTTTTATAAAGGACTGTGAAACGCTTGATTACGGGTTAAAGATATCCGGATTTGATTATTTAAATGCGCTTGACAGCTTTCGGGAAGGACTGTTTTATGTCCAGGATATCGGCTCTATGTTTGCCGTAGAGCTTGCCGCGCCGAAAGCGGGCGATTATGTGATTGACGTCTGCGCAGCGCCGGGCGGAAAAGCGCTTCTGCTTGCGGAAAAGCTCAATCAATCGGGAACGGTAGAAGCGAGGGACTTAACGGAATACAAGACGGGGCTGATTGAAGAAAACAAAGACAGATACGGCGTTTGCAATCTTCATATCAGAAAACAGGACGCAAGGATTTTAACGGAAGATTCCGTAGAGAAGGCGGATCTTGTTATGGCGGATCTTCCCTGTTCGGGACTTGGCGTGATGCGGAAAAAGCCGGATATCCGGTATCATATGACGCCGGAGAAGGAAGCGGAGCTTGCAAAACTGCAGCGGGAAATATTGGATACGGTATGCGCCTACGTAAAAAAAGGAGGCGTGCTGCTTTATTCAACCTGTACGATGAATCGAATGGAGAACGAAGAGAACGTGGAATGGTTTCTTTCCGGCCATTCGGACTTTGAATTGATTCAGATGCGGCAGATTTTTCCGGAGGAGGCCTGCGGAGACGGATTTTTTGCGGCAAAAATGAGAAGGAATTGAGTATGGAGCAAAAAACGGATATCAAATCAATGAATCTATCGGAGCTTACGGAATTTGTGACGCAGCTTGGTGAAAAACCGTTCCGCGCGCGTCAGCTTTACCGATGGATGCATATCAGACATGCCGAATCCTTTGAGGAGATGAGCGACCTTTCAAAAGCATTTGCAAAAAAGCTTTCGCAATGTGCGGCACTTGTCTGCCTGAAACAGGAACAGGTACTGATTTCTTCGATTGACGGCACAAGAAAGTACCTCTTTTTGCTGGAGGACGGAAATCTGATCGAAAGTGTGCTGATGCGTTATAAGCACGGTAATTCCGTCTGCATTTCTTCGCAGGCGGGCTGCCGGATGGGCTGCCGCTTTTGCGCATCGGGGATGGACGGTCTTGCGAGGGGGCTTACTCCTTCCGAGATGCTCGACCAGGTCTACCGGATCGAGGCGGATACGGGAGAACGCGTTTCGAATGTGGTGGTGATGGGAACCGGAGAGCCTTTGGATAACTTTGACGCTTTGATTAGATTTACGGAGCTTTTAACGGATGAAAACGGCTTAAACATCAGTCAGCGGAATCTTACCGTGTCCACCTGCGGCATAGTGCCGCGAATCAGAGAACTGGCGGAGCAAGAACCGAAATTTACGCTTGCGCTGTCGCTTCATGCCGCTACGCAGGAAAAGCGCGCAGCGCTTATGCCGATTGCCAGAAAATACGAAATACATGAGGTCATTTCCGCCTGCAATTATTATTTTGAAAAAACGGGCAGGCGGGTGACATTTGAATACAGTCTTGTTAAGGGCAGCAATGATTCCGACGAGGATGCCGCTAATCTGGCGGGGCTTTTAAAGGGGTTAAACTGTCATGTAAATCTGATTCCCGTAAACCCTGTTGAGAGTCTTTCGTTTGTCCAGCCGAAAGAGGCGGTCACGCTGGCATTTAAAAATAAGCTTGAAAAATGTGGAATTAATGTTACTATTAGAAGGGAAATGGGCCGCGATATTAACGGGGCCTGCGGACAGCTTCGAAAAAGATACAGTAATGCGATGGAGAAAATGGAGGAACAGGTATGAAGACGTTTTCCATAACAGACATTGGAAGACGGCGTGAAATAAATCAGGATGATATGTTTACGTCGGAGAATGCGGTTGGAGCGCTTCCGAACCTTTTTCTGGTTGCTGACGGGATGGGAGGGCATAAGGCCGGAGAATACGCCTCAAGCTTTACGATAGAGACAATCGTTGAACATATTCGGGAATCACAGCAGACGGAACCGGTCATTCTTTTTAAAGAAGCGATGGAAGCCGCAAACAGCGGACTGCTGAAAAAAGCAGAGGAGGATATTGAGAAGAAAGGCATGGGTACGACCATTGTAGCCGCAACGCTGCTTGGATTAATACTTTATGTAGCGAATATCGGCGACAGCCGCCTTTATATTGTGAATCAGGATACGATCACGCAGATTACCAGAGATCATTCGCTTGTAGAAGAAATGGTTCGTATGGGAGAAATGAAAAAGACAGAAGCAAGAGAACATCCTGATAAAAATATTATTACCCGTGCAGTCGGCGTGATGCCGGAAGTCGAGGCCGATTTTTTTGAGATAGAGCTTGGAGCGGAAGATACGGTTTTAATGTGCACGGACGGATTGACGAATATGGTCGAGGATGAGTCGATCAGAAGAATCATACTCGGAGGACGCGATTTGGCGGAAAAGGCGGAAAAGCTGGTGGAAGCGGCCAACGGAAACGGCGGCAGGGATAATATTACGGTAGTGTTAATTGACCCGTTTGCATAAGTTAGATGAAATAAAAGGCTGCGTTTGCGGCGGAATGTGAGGAAAGATGTTAATACAGGGCATGTTTGTTGGAGATCGCTACGAAATTATTGGAAAGATCGGCGCTGGCGGGATGTCAGATGTATATAAGGCAAAGGATCATACCTTAGGCCGATTTGTAGCGATTAAAGTATTAAAGTCGGAATTTTCAGAGGACATAAATTTTGTAACAAAGTTTCGTTCGGAGGCGCAGTCGGCCGCCGGACTGGAACACCCGAATATCGTAAATATCTATGATGTCGGAAGCGAAAACGAAATTCACTATATTGTAATGGAGTACGTGGAAGGCATTACGTTAAAAACATATATTGAGAAAAAGGGACAGCTTACGTTCAAGGAAGCTGCGAGTATTGCCATTCAAGTCGGACGCGGAATTGAGACCGCGCATAATAAAAATATCGTGCACCGCGATATCAAACCGCAGAATATCATGATTTCAACCGAGGGAAAGGTCAAGGTCATGGATTTTGGAATTGCAAGAGCGGCGACGTCTAATACGATTAATTCCGACGTTATGGGTTCGGTTCACTATTCTTCGCCGGAACAGGCAAGAAATGGATTTGTAGACGGAAAAAGCGACATTTATTCGCTCGGTATCGTTATGTATGAAATGGTGACGGGCCGCGTTCCATTTAACGGCGATACAACGGTGCAGGTTGCGATTCAGCATCTGCAGGAGGAGATGGTGACGCCGAGCGTGTATGCGCCGAACCTTCCAATCAGCATGGAGAAGATTATCTTAAAGTGTACGCAGAAGAATTCGGACCGACGTTATGAATCGATGACGGCGCTTTTAGCCGATCTTCGGAAGTCGTTAGTCAGTCCTAACGAGGATTTTGTCGTGATTGCGCCTGTGTCCCAGGAAAAAACGAGGATTATCGGCGAGGAAGAAGTCAGTAAAATCCGGCAGAAATCCGCAAGCGTTATGATCAGGGAAGAGGATCTTTTAAAGAACGCGATGCGTGAGGAAAAGGAAGAGTACGAAGAAGAGGTATATGAAGAAGAGGAAGACGACGATGACGACGAACTGAATCCGAAGATGGATAAGGCGATTACGATTATGGGAATTGCTGCGGGACTTGTCATTCTTGCGTTGATTGCATTTATATTAATCAGCTTTTTCGGCGATTTTAAATTCGGAAAGAAGGGAAACGAACCGAATCAGCAGAATACCGAGACGGAGACGGAGGAAAAAGACGGCGTTGAAGTGCCGGATTTACGAGGCTATACGTATGACGAGGCAAAGGCGGCGGTCAACAAGTTAGGACTGGGCATTAAGCCGGCGGGAACCGTTTCTTCGAACGAGTATGAAGAGGGACAGATTGTAAGCCAGACGCCTGCGATGAACGAGTCGGTTGCGAAAAACACGACGATTGAAGTGACGATCAGCAGCGGCGCAGGAGAAATCAGTATACCGGATGTGACGATGCTTGACGAAACCGCGGCATATGACAAACTTTCCGGCGAGGACTTTATTCCGGTAAAGGAATACGCGTATGACGCAGCCGTTCCGCAGGGGAAGGTGATCTCACAGAGTCCGGTCGGCAATACGCTGGGAAAGAAAGGGGATACGGTTAAAATCATCATCAGCCGCGGAGCGGAAACGGCCGCGCTTGTTTCCGTACCTGATTTATATAATGTCAGAGAAGATATCGCGAAACAGACGCTTACGAACGCAGGACTTACTCCGGGAAGTACGACAAGTCAGTATCATCCCGACGTACCTGCCGGAAATGTAGTCAGTCAGGACGTCGCGCATGGAACGCAGGTAAATCCGGGTACGGTCGTAAATCTGACCGTTAGTCTGGGCGCGGAACCGGGAGGGGGTACCGTAGAACCGAACCAGCCGCCGACTACGACTTATCAGATCAGCTTAAGTATTAAGAAGCCGGAAAACAGCGGAAATGTAGCCGCAGCCAATATCTATCTGTATGATGCGGCCAATGGAACGGGAACGATTATTGACCAGTGGACGAATCAGTCGATTGCGCTGTTCGGGGAAAACGGGCTCACTATTTCAAAGAAGGGCATCGCAACGCCTTCCGGATCTATTTTGATTGAATGGCTCGACGCGGAAGGAACCGTAATCGGTAATCCGCAGATTCAGAATCTGGACTTCAAGCCGGAGAGCTAGGGCTTTCGTATGCGTGGAAAAATTGTAAAGGGAATATCGGGGTTTTATTATGTGCACACCTCAGAATCGGGAGTCTACGAATGTAAGGCAAAGGGCGTGTTTCGTAATCGAAATATAAAACCCCTGGTCGGCGACGATGTAGAAATCGCCGTGACAGACGAAAAAGAAAAAAAGGGAAATGTTGAGGAAATACTGCCGCGGAGGAATGAATTAATTCGTCCCGCGGTAGTCAATATTGACCTGGCGTTGATAATTTTTGCGGCGGCAAAGCCGCAGCCGAATTTTAACCTGCTGGACCGTTTTCTGGTAATGATGGAGTACCAGCAGGTTCCCGTAACCGTCTGTTTTAATAAGAAGGATTTGGCAAAGGAAGAAGAACTGGCGGAATTTGTCAGGATTTACAGAGATTGCGGTTATCCGGTGATTGAAACCAGCGCGAAGGAACGGCAGGGGATAAAAGAGCTTGGTATGCTTTTAGCCGGAAAAACGGCTGCCGTTGCGGGGCCGTCCGGCGTAGGAAAGTCTTCGCTTATCAATACGCTCCAGACGAACGTTCTGATGGAGACCGGAAGCATCAGTAAAAAGATTGAACGAGGCAGACATACAACGCGCCACTCGGAGATCATTCCGTTAGGCGGCGATACTTATATTATGGACACGCCGGGTTTTAGCACATTGTCTGTTCCGGGATTTGAAAAGGAAGAACTGAAAAATTACTACAACGAATTTAAGCGGTATGAGCCGGACTGCAGATTTTACGGATGCAGCCATATTGAAGAACCGGACTGTAAGGTCAGGGAAGCGGTACGGGACGGCGGGATAAGCAGTCTGCGGTATGAAAATTATAAACTGCTTTACAGGGAACTAAAAGGGATCAGACGCTATCAGGGCAGATAAGGCGCCTGTGGCCTGCATGGCAGGAATGCCGGGAGGAAGATTATGAACTGTCTTTCACCGTCGATTTTAGCGGCGGATTTTAAAACGCTGGGAGAACAGCTTCGTCTCATTGACGAGGCAGGCGCCCAGTATGTACATATCGATGTTATGGACGGAATGTTTGTTCCGAGTATTTCTTTTGGAATACCGGTGATTCGGACCATTCGCGACTGCACGAAACGTATATTTGACGTACACTTAATGGTGGAGGAGCCGTATCGGTATATCGGCGATTTTGCGGAGGGGGGAGCGGATCATATTACTGTTCATGCAGAGGCATGTACGCATTTGGACCGAACCATTGATGCGATAAAGGCGAGGGGGCTTTCGGCGGGGGTAGCGCTGAATCCGGCGACGCCGTTATCGGAACTCGACTGGATTCTGGAGAAGACGGACCTGGTATTGATCATGACGGTCAATCCCGGTTTCGGCGGCCAGGGGCTGATTCCTTATACCGTAGAAAAAATACGGGCTCTGCGGCAGAGAATCGACGCGGCCGGGTATCATACGGATATTGAGGTTGACGGCGGAATTACGCATGAAAATGCGGCGGACATTTTGAAAGCGGGCGCAAATATTATTGTTTCCGGCAGCTCTGTCTTTCACGGAGATATTACGGAAAACGTACGCCGTTTTCTGGATATTTTAAACGCGCGGCCATAGTACGCTATTTGTGCCGTAAAGCGGGTCTTGACGCAGGATGTGCCGGGGAGGTGTGGTATCATTGAAAAAGGCAGTAATTGTAGCGGGCGGAGAAATCGACGATTCCTTCGGACGGGAGTGGCTGCTAAAGGAACAGCCCGATTACGTGATTGCGGCTGATTCCGGTATGGAATTTTTAAAAAGAATCGGGAAAAAACCGGACTTGCTGCTTGGAGATTTTGATTCGGTAAGCGAGGAGACACTTGATTATTTCCGTCTGCAGGACAAGATCGAATGGCGGAAGCTGAATCCGGTTAAAGACGACACGGATACGGAAGCTGCGGTTTGTTTTGCGGTAGAGCACGGGGTAAAAGAGCTTACGCTGCTTGGGGCGACGGGGAACAGGCTGGATCATGTTCTTTCCAATATAGCAATGCTGGGAATCGGACTAAAGACCGGGATTTCGATGCAGATCGTTGACGCGCATAACCGGATTCGGATGGTTTCATCGGGAATTAAAATAAAAAAGGAAACGCAGTACGGAGCATATGTTTCGTTAGTTGCGTATAGTAAAGAAGTGACGCATGTGTATCTGAAAGGGTTTAAATATCCGCTTGCCGATTATTGTTTAGAGAGCTTTACTTCGATTGGAATCAGCAATGAGATTACGGCGGAGGAAGCCGAAATTTGTTTTGAGGACGGAATTCTGCTGGTGATTGAGTCACGGGATTAAAGATATCGATTGCAGAACGGGATTGAAAAATAGAGAGAAAGGAAGATCCTGAAAAAGGGATCAGCGAACAGGTATTATCGAAGATGAAACTAGGAATTGTAGGTTTGCCCAACGTGGGAAAAAGCACACTTTTTAACTCTTTGACAAAGGCGGGAGCGGAATCGGCAAATTATCCGTTTTGTACGATTGACCCGAATGTGGGGATTGTGGCGGTGCCGGACGAGCGGTTAAAATTGCTGGGAGAAATGTATCGCTCGAAAAAGGTAACGCCTGCCGTAATTGAATTTGTGGATATTGCGGGACTTGTGAAGGGAGCGAGTAAAGGAGAGGGACTTGGCAACCAGTTTCTGGCAAATATCCGGGAAGTGGACGCAATCGTGCATGTAGTGAGATGTTTTGAAGACACAAATGTAGTTCATGTAGACGGAAGCGTAGACCCGGCAAGAGATATTGAGACGATTAATCTGGAACTGATTTTTTCCGATATCGAAATCTTGGAGCGCAGAATTGCAAAAGTGGCGAAGCAGGCGAGAATGGATAAAACGCTTGCGAAGGAGCTGGAGCTTTTAGAAGCGTTAAAGACGCATCTGGAGGCCGGAAATCTGGCCAAGACTTTTGTTGTACCGGAGGATGAGGATTCTGTTTTATGGTTTGCTTCCTATAATCTTCTGACGGCAAAACCGGTGATCTATGCGGCAAATGTGGCGGAGGAAGATTTGGCCGACGACGGAGGAAGCAATTCCCATGTGGCGGCAGTGCGGAAGCTGGCGGCGGAAGAGCACAGTGAGGTATTTGTAATCTGCGCCCAGATTGAACAGGAAATTGCGGAGCTTTTGGACGAGGAAAAGGCTATGTTTTTAGAAGAGCTTGGATTAAAGGAATCTGGCCTTGAAAAGCTGATTAAGGCAAGCTATCATTTGCTGGGGTTAATCAGTTATTTGACGGCCGGAGAAGATGAGACGAGAGCATGGACGATTCGAAAGGGCACGAAGGCGCCGCAGGCGGCGGGAAAAATTCATTCCGATTTTGAACGCGGTTTTATCCGGGCGGAAGTAGTTAATTATCAGGATTTGCTGGAGTGCGGCAGCCTGTCGGCGGCAAAGGAAAAAGGCATTGTCGGACTTGAGGGGAAAGAATATGTGGTAAAGGACGGCGACGTTATGCTGTTTCGGTTTAACGTATAGGAAAAGGCGCCGACGGCCTTTAGGCGCTAAAAAAATAGATGGAATAAAAAAAGCAAAAGCGCATATATTTTCTGCAAGGAGCGGTTTGCCGACCGAACGCAGATTGGAAGAAGGAATGGACGTCTGCGGGAGGGAGGTAAGAAGGAGAACGATGCGTTTTTGTGAATTGCAGCAAAAGGAAGTAATCAATGTGACAGACTGCAAATGTTTAGGATGCGTCAGCGATTTGGATTTTGACGAGAAGGACGGCTGTATCTGCGCGCTGATTGTGCCCGGGCCGGGGAAATGGTTCGGGTGTATCGGAAGAGATTTTGAGATCTTTATTCCGTGGTGCAATATTGTAAAGATCGGCCCCGATATTATTCTGGTGGACATTGACGAGAAGGAAGCGAGACATAAGATCGGATAGGGAACGGCCGACAATGCAAGATATGATTGACAATTTTATCAATACTAAGTTATACTACATATGGAATGTGTTTCTTTTTAAGTTCTGTAACAGATTAGCCGATAAAGAGCGGCTATGTTTTACGTCAGAGACGGAAGGGAGTGTGCGTTTATGAAATGTCCTTTTTGTGGCAGTGACAATACCAGGGTTATTGATTCAAGACCTGCGGAGGATAATACGTCTATTCGGCGCAGAAGGCTGTGCGACGTATGTGATAAAAGATTTACGACCTATGAAAAGGTTGAGTCGATTCCTCTGATTGTTACGAAAAAGGATAATAACAGAGAGCAGTATGACCGCGCTAAAATTGAGGCGGGCGTGCTCCGCGCATGTCATAAGCGTCCGATTTCCGTAGAGCAGATTAACGAGCTCGTGGACGAAGTGGAAACAGAGATTTTTAATATGGAAGAAAAAGAAATATCAAGCACGCGGATCGGTGAAATCGTAATGGATAAGATTAAGAATCTCGATTCGGTGGCATATGTGCGTTTTGCTTCCGTATACCGGGAGTTTAAAGATGTCAATACATTTATGAGCGAACTGAAAAAAATGCTGGAGCGCTAGGGAGAGATCCCGGCGCTTTTTTCATAGAGGATTCGGGCGCCAAAATATGGTAAATTCCTGCGGGTGTGCAATTTGGGGTAGCTATTTCGGAAAAAATATAGTAATCTAAAGAAGGCAGGGAGAAGGAAAGGACTTATTGATGCTATGTTGAAAAAGTTTTATCCGGATGAATATCTGGATTCTGTTTATGAGATTGATTTTGACGCTCTTTATCGGTCGGGATACCGCGGAGTGATGTTTGACATTGACAATACGCTGGTACGTCACGGCGCGCCTGCAGATGCGAGAGCAATCGAGTTTTTTTCCCGTTTAAAAGCGCTGGGATACCAGTGTATGCTGCTTTCTAATAATAAAGAACCGCGTGTAAAGATGTTTCACGACGCGGTACACGTAGCTTATATCCACAAAGCGGGAAAACCGAAGGCGGCAAGTTATTTAAAAGCGATGGAACGGATGGGAACGAATGTTAAAAACACTATATTTGTAGGAGATCAGATTTTTACTGATATATACGGTGCGAATCTGGCGGGAATCAGAAGCATTCTTGTAAAGCCGATTCATCCGAAGGAAGAAATCCAGATCGTATTAAAAAGATATCTCGAAAAAGTCGTATTATTTTTTTATTTCAGATATCGGAAAAATCAGAAAAATTAGCCGTATCTGCGGCGGAATGTGAGGAGAGTTCAGATGAGGATTGCGATTGGAAATGATCATGCGGCAACGGAGATGAAGTTTGCGGTGATGGACTACTTAAAGGAACTGGGCCACGAGGTAATCAATTTCGGCACGGACGGAAACGAGAGCTGCCATTATCCGGATTTTGGAGAACGGGTAGGACGCGCCGTTGCGGCCAACGAGGCTGACTGCGGCGTATTGATCTGCGGGACCGGCGTCGGCATCTCAATTGCGGCGAACAAAGTAAAAGGCGTGCGTGCAGCGGTTTGCTCGGATTGCGCGACCGCGCGTCTGGTAAAGCAGCATAATAATGCGAATATTATTGCGTTCGGGGCGCGGATTGTAGGAATCGAGCTTGCAAAAGACATTGTGAAAGCTTATCTGGACGCGGAGTTTTTGGGCGGCAGGCATCAGATTCGGATTGATATGATACATAGTATCGAGGAAAAAAACTAAATACGGACGGATCGGCGGTTTGAAGTTTTTGCCGTATTCGGGAAAAAAAGCTTGAAATGTATGTCCGTTTATTATAAAATAGTTAAATCACAGAGCCTTTTTGGGCTTATACGTATTTAAGGAGGAAGTTATCCATGATTTCAGCAGGAGATTTCAGAAATGGCATCACTATTGAATTAGAGGGAAATATTTTTCAGATTATTGAATTTCAGCATGTAAAACCGGGAAAGGGAGCAGCATTCGTAAGAACGAAATTAAAAAATATTAAGAGCGGCGGCGTTGTAGAGAAGACCTTCCGTCCGACGGAGAAATGTCCGCAGGCCCGCATTGACAGAAAGGATTATCAGTATCTGTACGCGGACGGCGATTTATTCTATTTTATGGATGTTGAAACGTACGATCAGATTGCTTTGTCGCAGAACGATATCGGCGATGCGTTAAAGTTTGTGAAAGAGAATGAAATGGTGAAGATGTGTTCCCATAACGGCAGCGTATTTGCAGTGGAGCCGCCTCTTTTTGTAGAATTAAAGATTACGGAGACAGAGCCGGGCTTTAAGGGCGATACGGCTACCGGCGCTACGAAACCGGCCGTTGTAGAGACCGGTGCAACCGTGTATGTACCGTTGTTCGTAGAACAGGATGACGTAATTAAAATCGATACCAGAACGGGTGAGTATTTATCGCGTGTATAAAAAGGGTAATCCGCGCACGATCTGTGTTTGCGGCGATTTGTGAATGAATGTGTATTTCGTTTAATAAGGTAAAATCAGACAGCGCTCAGGGCTTAAATTTCCTCTGAGCGCTGTTTTATTTTTATGGTAAGCATTTTTTGGGACAAATCGGCGCTGGCACGGACTGGTGTTGCTCTATTCCAAAGCATCTTATAATGCGGCGCTGTTCTGCTTTTTCCAAGTATTTCGATAAAGGATGTATATCGAAAGAAGCGATACCGCAATCTGGGCAAACAGCAGGGCATAGAGGTAGCCCTTGATTCCCACCTCAGGAATGACAAAGAGTACAAAAATGATTCGGATTACACAGCCAATAAGGTTTAATGCAAAAGTTGTGCCGGGATAGCCGAGGCCGTGCAGGATGCTTGTTAAGGTACTGCTTAAATAAGTAAATGGGCAGATCCAGCTTAAAGTGAGAATAAAAGTTCCGGCAAGAGAGTTCTTAAATACGTAGTTCCCGATAAATCTTCCGGTGAAAAGAAAACCGAGCGTACATAAAAAGCCCAGAATCAGACAGGATTCGATCGTGCGCCGCACGGCCCGCTTGATCAGTTCCTGCTTTTTTTTGGCCTGCGCTTCCGAAATCATCGGCAGCAGCATAACGGAAACAGAGTTTGTAATGACGCCCGGAAACATGATAATCGGCAGCGCCATGCCGGTCAGGATACCGAAAACGCCTAAGGCTTCGGTAGAGGTATAGCCGAACGAGCGCAGACTGTCCGGAATCATAATATTTTCATAACTGGACAAGAGGTTTATTACAATTCGGTTTGCAGTAAGGGGAAGCGCCATTGCAAGCAGGTTTTTTGCCGTAAAGTAAAGATTTCCGGACGCGGGCTCTAAACCGATAAAACTAACCGAAATCAGCATACCGGCAAGCTCGCCAAGCGTAATTCCCCATGCCGCCATAGCAATGGAAATCTCGCGTCCGCTGCTTTGGGCAATTACAAAAATAAGATAAACGCTGCCGACCCGCACAAGCTGTTCCGCCAACTGGGAAAGCGCCGGTATGGCGGCTTTTTTCATGCCGTAATAATAGCCGTTGATACAGGCGTGAATACAACAGGGAACATAGGAATAGGCAATTATTTTAAGCAGCGGGGCGCAGCGGGCTTCTTTCAAAAGCGTTCCCGCAATAAACTCTGCGTTTTTCCAGAGAAGGCCTCCGGTAAGCAGAGAAAGCGCCAGAGAAATCAGAAGTCCTACATAAAGATAAGTTCTTGCGCCCTTTGGATTGCGGTTTCCGATTTCCATTGAGACAAAGCGGGAAATAGAGGTCTGTATTCCGGCCGAGGTCAGAGAAAAGCAGATGCCCATCACCGGAAAAATAAGCTGGTAAATTCCAAGTCCTTCCGCACCAATTGTTCGCGACAGGAATATTCTATAAAAGAAGCCGATGATACGTGAGAGTATGCCGGCAGTCGTTAAGAGCAGAGTTCCGGTAAGCAGAGAGTTTTTGGTGGAATTTATTTTCAAGACAGCCTCCATAAAGAGCGTAAAGCCGGTTCGTCATTTTAGTATATGAGAAGGATGGAGAAAAAATGAATCGTCAAATATATTTGGATAATGCGGCTACGACGCAGATGTCGGAGGCTGTAAGACAGGAGATGGAGCCATATCTGGCGGAGAATTTCGGCAATGCGTCGACTTCGTATGCGATCGGTACGGAGGCGAAAGCAGCGGTGACAAAGGTAAGGGAATTGATTGCGGAAACGCTGCACGCAAAGCCGGACGAGATTTATTTTACGTCCTGCGGTTCGGAGTCGGATAACTGGGCGGTTAAGGGAATAGCGGGAGCGTATAAAACAAAGGGCAGGCATATTATCACAAGCGCTATCGAACATCATGCTGTATTAAATTCCTGCGAGTATCTTCAGAAGCTCGGTTATCGGGTTACGTACTTAAAGCCGGACGGAAACGGGATCATTGCTCCGGAAGAGGTACGTCAGGCGATTTGTGCCGATACGACGTTAATTTCCGTTATGTTTGCCAATAATGAAGTGGGAACGATTGAACCCGTAACACAAATCGGAAAGCTTGCGAAGGAACGCCAGATTATTTTTCACACGGACGCTGTGCAGGCGTATGCGCAGATACCGATTTCCGCCGCGCAGATGCCGTTTGATCTTTTAAGCGCGAGCGCGCATAAATTTCACGGACCTAAGGGCGTCGGGTTTTTATATATCAGAGAAGGGACGCAGATTCCTTCCTTTATTCACGGCGGCGGGCAGGAAGGCGGCAGGCGCGCCGGAACGGAAAATGTGGCGGGTATCGTCGGAATGGGGAAAGCGGCGGAGCTTGCGTTTAAAAATATGCGAAGCCGGATGCAGCGGGAGACCATGCTTCGTAATTATTTGATGGAACGGGTAATGCATGAAATACCGGAGGTACGAATTAACGGACACAGAACAAAGCGGCTTCCGGGAAATATCAGCTTTAGCTTTCGCGGCGTGGAAGGTTCCGCTCTTTTGATTCTTTTAGAAGAGGATCAGATCTGCGCTTCCGGCGGTTCGGCCTGCAACACGGGAGAAAGCCGGATTTCCTATGTGATAGAAGCGCTTGACGTACCGGAAGAATACGCGCCGGGAACCGTGCGTCTGACCTTATCCGGGGAGACGACAAAAGAAGAAATCGATGCGGCCGTCGAGTCTTTGAAACGCAATGTAGACAGACTTCGAAACTAAAAGGGATATTGACAAGAGAGTATAGATGCGGTATAGTGTTTTAAGAAAATGTTTACGAGGAAACAAAATGGAAGAACAACGGATTTTGTTAAAAGAAATGGCCTATATGCTTGAACATCAGGATATGCTTTCAAAACTGACCGAGAGCGTTTGTCTGGATGAATACGGTTATTCTGAAACACACTGTATCGATTCAATCGGGAGGCAGGAACAGCCGAACGTTACAAAGATAGCAGAGCAGATGAAAATGACGCGGGGCGCAATCAGTAAAATGACAAAAAAGCTTGCAGACAGAGGATTGATTGAAAAATATACACTGGAATCCAATAAAAAAGAAGTGTATTTTAAGCTGACTGCACAGGGAATGGAACTTTTTAAAGAGCATGAAAAGCGTCACCGGCTCTGGGAAAAACGTGATATGGAGTTTTTGTCCCGTTATCCGAAAGAGGAGCTTTGCGTCCTGATTCAATTTATGAAGGAATTTAACGAATATCTGGAACTTGAAATTGATAAGTATACCAGACACGAGAAAAAATAAGCAATTCCAGGATAGGCGGCCGTATGATAACCGTATCCCGGAATTGCATGTTTTTACGCATCGCCGCGGGATATTCTGGTAAGCTTCATCAGTGTGACCATAAGATCGAGGGAGTCCTTTGTCACATTGTGCTCGTTAAAAAATTCTTCCAGCATCCGATTGGCTTCCGCTCTTTTGTCTCCGGTTAAATCAAAGAGCGTCGTTCCGGAAGCGGAGGGAAGTTCATAATTTTCACCGATACCGTTTAATACTTTCTTTACGTAATTTTGCGTCTCGGTAAAAGGAGGGATGCCGCCGTATTTTTCCACATTGCCGCTGCCGGCATTATAGGCTGCAAGCGCAAGCGCGGTATCGCCGTTATATTTGGTCAGAAGGCTGCCGATCATACAGGCGCCTCCCATAATATTTTCCCTGGGGTCGTACGGGTTGGATACGCCTAATGAAGCGGCGGTCTGCGGCATAAGCTGCATAATACCCATAGCGCCTGCGGGACTTACCGCCGAGGGATTAAAATTAGATTCCGCTTTCGCAATAGATTTTAACAGGTTCTTTGAAACGCCGTATGTATTGGCGGCTTCCTCAAAAATTGCCTCCAGGTCGACAGTTGTATTTAAGTCGGCGGCAGGCGCCGTCTGATTGGACACTGCCTGATGATTGGATAGCGCAGCGGCATTTTCATTTAAAATAGATGTAAAATCGTTTGATGACACATTGCTTGCCGGCGCCGTATTTCTTGCCATTTTTGCGGCAATGATTTCGGAGGCGGACTCATCAAGATAAGGGAGAATGGAAATACTCATAATAAACATCCTTTTCTTTTGATTTTATAAGAACATGAGGAGATTCATCCTGAGAGAATGGCTCCACCGTTGTCCGATTTACACTAACGACATCATTATAGCACAAATATATGTCTGTGAACAGAAAAAAATGACAAATTTATACGGGAAGAATTTCCATTGAAGAAAATGGTTCAGAAAGGTATAGGTACAATATGAAAAAAGAAACATTTGTAACGAAAGAACAGTTAGAGGAAATCGTAAAAAAATATCCGACGCCGTTTCACCTCTATGATGAAAAAGGAATTCGCGAGAATGCAAAAGCGGTAAAGGAGGCGTTTGCATGGAATCCGGGTTTTCGCGAATATTTTGCGGTAAAAGCGACGCCGAATCCGTTTCTTCTAAATATTTTAAAGGAGTACGATTTCGGATTGGACTGCTCTTCTTATACGGAACTGATGCTTGCGGACGCTGTAGGGATGACGGGAGAGTACATTATGTTTTCCGCAAATGATGTGCCTGCAGAGGAGTTTTCCTATGCGGACAAGCTGGGAGCGATAATCAATCTGGATGATTTTACCCATATTGATTTTCTGGAAAAGACAATTGGACATATTCCGGAAACGATTAGCTGCCGTTATAATCCGGGCGGCGTCTTTACCATGAGCAACGGTATTATGGACAATCCGGGCGACTCAAAGTACGGTTTTACGCGTGAACAGTTGTTTGAGGGATTTCGCGTTCTGAAAGAAAAAGGTGCAAAATATTTCGGCGTTCACGCATTCCTTGCAAGCAATACGGTGACGAACGAGTACTATCCGAAGCTTGCACGGCAGCTTTTCGAGCTTGTTGTGGAATTAAAGGAACAAACCGGCTGCGAGATTCGGTTTGTCAATCTCTCCGGCGGCGTCGGAATCCCTTATAGACCGGAAGAGACGCCGAACGATATCCGGGCAATCGGAGCAGGCGTGAAAGAGGCTTTTGACGAGGTGCTAGTCCCGGCGGGACTTTCCGACGTCGCTATATACTGTGAAATGGGGCGTTTTATGTTAGGGCCTTACGGTTGTCTGGTAACGTCTGCGATACATGAAAAGCATACGTATAAGGAATATGTGGGTGTGGACGCGTGCGCTGCAAATCTGATGCGTCCGGCCGTTTATCGTGCATATCACCATATTACCGTAATGGGAAAAGAGGACGCTCCCTGCGATCATAAATATGACATTGTCGGTTCTCTTTGTGAAAATTGCGACAAATTCGCGATTGATCGAATGCTGCCGGAAATAGAAAAAGGAGATCTGCTTGTCATTCATGATACCGGAGCGCATGGTTTTTCAATGGGATATAATTATAACGGGCGGCTGCGCTCCGCGGAACTGCTGCTGAAAGAAGACGGTTCGGTGCAGTTAATCCGCCGCGCGGAAACACCCGCGGATTATTTTGCTACTTTTGATTGTTTTGATATTATAAAAGATCTGAAATAAGGCAGGAAATATGTGCATAGACGAGGCGCGGTTTGAGGCCGCAAGAGATAAAATTATCGGTAAAGACAGGGAACGTCAGGGAATCGGCACGCTTGCGGAGAAGACGGTTCATGCGGTATTAAAGAACTATTATGCGCCCGATACCGCTATGCATGAGATCCGTGTGGAAAATTTTGTTGCCGATATCTATACCGGAACAGAAATCATAGAGATTCAGACCAGATCGTTTGGGAATATGCGGCGGAAATTAGAGACATTTCTGCCGCTTTATCCTGTGACGGTCGTCTATCCGATTCCGCGTATCAAATGGCTTTCCTGGATTGACGAAGAGACGGGAGAGGCTTCGGCGAAGCGGAAATCTCCGAAACGGGGAACTGTCTATCAGGCGTTTTCCGAGCTTTATAAAATACGTTCGTTTCTTTCCGACCCGAATCTGCATTTTCGATTTGCTTTGATTGATATGGAGGAATATCGTCTGTTAAACGGCTGGAGCAGAGATAAGAAAAAAGGGAGCGAGCGGTATGACAGGATTCCGCTTCATTTTGCCGAGGAAATCCATATCAGTCGAAGGGAAGACTACATGCAGCTGATTCCTTATGAGATTCGGGAACCGTTTACATCAAAGGATTTTGCGAAAGAGGCGAAAATACCGGTCAGACTTGCCGGGACGATTCTTTTGATTTTGACGGATTTAGCTCTTGTAACCAGAGTCGGCAAGAAGGGAAACAGTTATCTGTATCGAATAAACGACGAATTAGTAATTGCTTAAAACCAGTCGTTTTTTTACCGAGGGCTCCAGCCGGTCAATCGTCTGTCTGGCCTGGCTGTAGCGGTTACGGTTGGTGTTAATGATATAAATATAATCTGTATGCTTGAATTTCCTTTTCAGGAAAAACGGAACTCTCATCAGCGTTTTGCTAAAGGGAATCTGGTCTTCGATTAAAAGTCTGACGGCCTGTTCGCTGATTTTTTCACTTGCGGTATAGCATAAATCGATGTCTTTGTCTATGTCTTTTGGATTTCCCAGTAAAATTACTTTTCCCATGCGTATCTTCCCATATCCTTGTCCGGAGTTTTATCTGTTTTATTTCACTCTGATTTGAAGCTGCTTTCCGAGGCTCTTTGCGATTTTTATCAGAAAATCAAGGCTGGGATTGTAGCTGCCGCTTTCAAAGCGGGAGATATTAGACTTTTTTGTACCTACGCGGGCGGCTAACGCTTCCTGTGTAAGTTCCTGTGCTTTACGGGCCGCCTTTAGCTGCTCGACGACTTCAAGACGCGGGGCAAGTTCATTCTGCTTAAGCCCGGGGTTTTTTGGTGTCTGATTGAAGCCGGTTCTCCCGGAAGCCGTCTCCTGCTTTGAAAAGCGCTTTGCATCGGTTTCTTTCATTTTTCGTCTGATTTTCGTAAGAAACGAAAACTGCTCCCCGTGTAATATTGTAAAATTGAAATAAAATACCAATTTTGACTGTCACAGTAAGAAAGTTATCATATATGATAACTTTTGTCAATTGCAAAAAAGGGGTTTTCATTGAAGAAAAGCGGGATTTGTGGTAGTATAAATACCATAATCTGACAGTAACATTTATTTTTGTTCATAGTAACGCAAGGGGAGGCGGACGATCATGAGAAACCTGTTCGGTATCATAGCAAAGACAAATAGAAAAAAAGCAGTTTGTTTTCTGGCGGTTTTATTTACAGCCGCGGCGATTGCGGTTTCCGGCTGCGGCGTCGAGATTGATACGTTGATGCAGTCCGGTAATCCGGGGGCAGAGACGGATCCGACGCATGAGGGGGAACAGACAGAATTTGAAACGGAGAGGAGCCGCTATTTTGCCGAAGGAGAAAATACCGTATCGCCGGAAGATATTCCGCCGTATGACGGAGAGCCATATGCGGTCATAAACGACAATCTTCCTTTTTTTACGGAAGAAGAGATTACGTCGGAGTCTTTTGAAAGTTACAGCGAGTTGGACGAATTGGGAAGATGCGGAACGGTTTATGCAAATGTCGGACAGGATCTGATGCCGACGGGAGAAAAGGGCTCGATCGGACAGGTAAAGCCGACGGGATGGCATACCGTAAAATATGATGTTGTAAACGGAGGCTATCTTTATAATCGGTGTCATTTGATCGGATATCAGCTTACTGCCGAAAATGCGAATGAGCGCAATCTGATTACAGGGACAAGATACCTGAATGTAACGGGGATGCTTCCGTTTGAAAACAGAGTGGCCGATTATGTCAGGGAAACAAATCATCATGTTCTATACCGGGTAACGCCGGTATTTGACGGGGAGAATCTTTTGGCGGACGGCGTTCTGATGGAGGCAAGGTCGGTAGAAGACGACGGAGAGGGCGTCTGCTTTTGCGTCTTTGCTTATAACGTACAGCCGGGTGTGGCAATCGATTATGCGACAGGCGAGAGCAGACTGGAAAAAGACGACAGAGCGGAAACGGAAGACAGTACGGAATATATCTTAAATACAAACACGATGAAATTTCATAAACCTTCGTGCCAAAGCGTGGAAAAGATAACGGAAGAGAATAAAACGGTGTATGTGGGGAACAGAAAAGACGTGACAGATCTGGGGTATGAACCGTGCAAAGCATGTAATCCGTAATATCAACGATATGGTAAGAAATGGACCTGACGGGAGTCGAACCCGTGTCCAAAAACCAATCCCCCATCCTTCTACGAGCGTAGCCTGCATTTTACCGCCGCCAAATCGGCGGCGCTTTCCCTCTGCCGGACCTGTACAGGCACAGTTCCGGGGTTGGTAGCTTCATCATACGCCTGCATGGGCAAAGCTTAACATGCATCGTTTCCTGCTTCGTCGATGCCTGGGTCCCGGAGCGCAGGTTCTCCTGGTCAGACAGCAGCTATAAAAGCTGACTAATTTGCAGACTAGGCTGCAAATGCTAAATTATTATCTTCAGCGTTTAATTTTAATTTTGGAATTTGACGTATCCCGTACGGCTCGCTTCTCTGGCTTCATGATCCCTGTCGAAACCATTACAGGCCCATAAATATAAAATATTGCGGAACAATAAGGAGAATTAAAGATTTCTGACTTTAAAATCGCGTTCCGCTTCGCGCCGCATATCTTTTTTAGCGATATCCTGACGCTTGTCATAGAGCTTTTTCCCTTTTGCAAGGGCAATTTCTACTTTTACAAGACTTCCTTTTAAATATACTTCTACGGGAACCAGCGTATAACCTCGTTCGGCAATCTTGCCGAGCAGTTTTCTGATTTCCGATTTGTGCAGTAAAAGCTTTTTCGGGCGCAGCGGGTCTTTATTAAATATATTTCCTTTTTCATAGGGACTGATATGCATCCCGTAAATAATAACTTCGCCGTTGTCAATCCTTACAAATGATTCTTTTATGCTGCACTTTCCCATACGGAGCGATTTTACTTCCGTTCCGTGGAGTTCGATACCCGCCTCGTATTTTTCCTCAAGAAAATAATCATGGTAAGCTTTTTTGTTGTTCGCGATTAACTTTTTCCCTCCACCTGCCATGAAAACCCCCTCATAGTTCTATTCCGCTTTGCGGAAACTCAAATCCTCGGCGTGAAGCTTTAGAACTTCTCTTCACGCTATTATAACCCACAACAATTTCTTCTGCAAGAAGTATGAGACAGAAATTTCTTAAATTTTTAGAAAGTCTGCGGCGTTCCAAATGTTTCGGGAAAGGGAAGCATGAAGCCGTCTTTGCTCAAAAGGGATAGAAATATGTACAAAATATCGGGAAATGAACAGAAAAAATATAAATATAGTGAAAAATTTAACAAAGAACAGAAAAGGACTTGAACTTTAGGATAAAATTGGTTAAAATAGAAAAAGCTTGGGAACACTGGTACTCATAGGAATCTATTGGGTGGCGAGTGCCCGGAATAGTATCTTAAATATCAATTACAATTCTAGGAGGAATTAAAAATGGCAGTAAGAGTAGCAATCAATGGTTTCGGTCGTATTGGCCGTCTTGCTTTCAGACAGATGTTTGGAGCAGAGGGATATGAGGTAGTGGCAATCAATGATTTAACAAGTCCGAAGATGCTTGCGCACCTGTTAAAATATGATTCATCCCAGGGCAAATACGAGCATGCAGAGGAAGTATCTTCCACAGAAGACTCCATTATCGTTTGCGGAAAAGAAATCAAAATCTACGCTTTTCCGGATGCAAACAACTGCCCGTGGGGAGAGTTAAAAGTAGACGTTGTATTAGAGTGTTCCGGCTTCTATACAAGCAAGGAGAAGGCACAGGCTCATATCAATGCAGGCGCCAGAAAAGTTGTAATCTCCGCTCCGGCAGGAAATGACCTTCCTACAATCGTATACAATACAAACCATACAAACTTAAAGGCTTCCGATACCATTATTTCGGCAGCTTCCTGTACGACAAACTGCCTTGCACCGATGGCTGACGCGCTCAATAAATACGCTCCGATTCAGTCCGGTATTATGGTAACGATCCATGCTTATACAGGAGATCAGATGACGCTTGACGGACCGCAGAGAAAGGGCGATTTAAGAAGATCCCGCGCTGCAGCCGTAAATATTGTTCCGAACAGCACAGGCGCTGCAAAGGCAATCGGCCTTGTAATTCCGGAATTGAACGGAAAGTTAATCGGTTCCGCACAGCGTGTTCCGACACCGACAGGTTCTACCACAATTTTAACTGCTGTTGTTAAGAAATCCGACGTGACAAAAGAAGCCATCAACGAGGCAATGAAAGCTGCATCCAACGAGTCTTTCGGTTATACAGAGGACGAGATCGTATCTTCCGATGTAATCGGAATGAGATTCGGTTCCTTATTTGATGCTACTCAGACAATGGTAAATCAGGTTTCCGACGATTTGTATGAGGTACAGGTTGTTTCATGGTATGACAA
>CANPGM010000019.1 GCA_947573605.1 uncultured Roseburia sp.
ATCATTACATTTCAGAAAAATGAAATACCGCTCTTTGGAAGAGCGGTAGAAGTTGCAGGTTGGCAGTCCATTTTTATTGTAATCCTTTGTACACTGAAGCAAGGGTATCCAGATACATTTCTTTATAGTCGTCCCGCTCTGCTTTCAGCAGGGCCGTTTTCAATAATTGGCGCCCCCATCCTAATTGATGATATTCTTCCAGAAGATATAATGACTTTATTTCACATCGTTTTTCGTCTAATTTTTTTTAAGCTGCTGTTCCTATTATTTTTTCTCCGTCAAACAGACACCAGAAGTACTCAAAATATTCCTCAATTTTACAATACATATTATGACGTCCGTCCAATTCCAATATTCTGCCTGACTGCGGCAGACATTTTTCTAAAAATCGAAACAGACCGTCTTTATCTGTTCTATGATATTCCCGTATAGAAATCATGTCAGCCCGCCCTCTTTTCTCCGTATCGTCATATCCTCGTGAAGCCACTTTCCGCTTACATACCGTACCGCAAAGATACTTGCCCGCACAATCCAGTCGGTAAATATCCCAATCCACACGGCCCAAAGTCCAAGATGATATGTCCTTACAAGGAAAACGCAAAGCGCCACACGGCAGCACCACATGCTGCTGACAGAAACAATCATTGAGAACCGGACGTCACCCGCAGCCCGAAATCCGTACGGCAGACCAAAAGCGCCTACCCACAGCAGCGGTTTTACTATCGTCATTGCCGTTACGAGTTTAAAACACATGTCTGCCGCTTCAGGTTCCATTCCGCTAAGCCATGTTACCGGTTTTGTAATTGCCAAAACGAAAAGACACGAAGCGAGCACTCCAATCCATGCGACGCCCATGAGTTTTACAATATTATACTTTGCCTCTTCTTTTCTATGCGCACCGATACACTGACCCACTACCGTCATAAGACCGATGCCTACCCCATTGCTGAAAATACCGTTTACGTTTTCAAGAATATCCGTCATGGCCTGCGCCGAAATCGCAATTGTTCCCATAGTTGAAACCGTCGAGGATATCGCAATTTTTCCAAACTGAAACATACCGTTCTCAATTCCTGCCGGGACGCCTATCGCCAGTATTTTGAATATCAGGGGCAGATCGGGACGAATTTTCAAATAATCCCTTATCACAATTGTTTGGGTTGGTTTGCGCAGGCCAAAATAGATTACCACCGTACCGAAAGCTCTTGATAAAAGCGTTGCAAAAGCGGCGCCGGCCACACCCCACTTAAAGCCGTAAATAAACAACGCATTACAGGTCACGTTTATGACATTGGAAATCACAGAGATCTTCATCGGAAATTTTGAATTGCCTGACGCTCTGTAAAAAGCCGCTCCCGCACTGAACAATGCCAAAAACGGATAGGAAACGGCTGTTATCATAAAGTAAAGAAATGCGTTTTCCATAATAGAATCTTCAACCGATCCAAATATCAGCCGAAGAAGCCGTTCTCCTCCGAAAATACAAAACGCTGTAATTGTCAGCGATATCGCAAGTACGGTAAGCACGACCTGCCCTGCTGTTCTGTTGCTTTCCTCTTTGTTCCCGCCGCCAATATACTGAGAACAGATAATGACTGCGCCGGCTGCCATTGCCGCAAATATCTGTATCACAAGATTATTGATTGAATCGACAAGAGATACTGCCGATATGGCAAAACTTCCGACGGTGGAAACCATCATCGTGTCCACCATCCCCATAAAGGAATTTAAAAACTGTTCTACAATTATAGGAACCAACAGCCAAAACAGCGCTTTACGGTCAAATAGGAGATTTTTTCGGTCTATCTGTTTTTTATCGTATAATTTCATTTCCCTCTGCCTCCAAAGAAACTATACACATTGCAAACAGATTTGTCAAAAAAAGCTTACTTATTATTTTGTTCCCGACTCAAACAATTTCATCCGTCCGACCAGCCTGCTCCTTCTTCCCGCTTCCCGTAAAATTTCCCTTCCCGAAACCTTTCGTATGGTGCGGTTATTATGCAGAAAGCGCGCCAGCGTCAAAATCCAGAGTACGGGCCAGCACAAAAATATGTTCCCGCTTTTGGGATAATTCAGATGCATCTGGTGATGAAACTCCAGAAAATAGGCAAAAATTCCGGTTCCCCTCATTGCGACCATACGGTTATGCTGCTCTTTTCCAAATTCGCCTCCCTTTAAAACCTCATAGAGAAACTCTAAAACCAGTTCTTCCTCAGGCGGCGCGTCAAGCAGAAAGCGGACGTTTCCCTCCTTCAGCCCCAGATATTCTACACAACATTTTGTCAAAACAGAAACAAATCCTTCCGTCCCGCTTTTTTGTATCAGCTCCGAAAACCGCGCCTTCTCCTCCGCCGCAATCTCCCGGTTCCAAAACACCGCCCAGTCGCAGAGATATTTCAGTCCGAATCCAGACCTCAGAAAGTGCTGCAGCATATGAAGCAGCAGATAAAACGCATGATACGCCTCTTTCGGCTGGTAAAAAGGAACTCCCCAGGAACTGTTTTTTACCGTATTTTTCCCGTACTCCGGCAAAAGTTCTTTCAGAAACGAATTGATCTGTCTGCTTTCAAACGGTTCGGCCAGCGTATGATGCACTTCGACAGAAATGCCTTCGTCGTTTTTCAGTTCCACATGATGAAGCGCTTTCTGGTTTTTCAGCCGGTAAAATCCGTTTTCCGTCAGCAACGTACATGCCCGCTCAAAATCCGCCTGTTCGGGAATCAAAAGATCGACGTCGCCCGACTTCCGCAGTTCCGGTACAGGATAGAAGGACGCGGTAGCGGCTCCTTTTAGCACAATCGCAGTAATCCCGTTTGCTTCCAGCAGTCCCGTTACAAATTTCGTCAGAAACAACAGCCTGTAATTGGTTCGTACGGCCATCCGGGCCGCGCTCTTTGCCGACTGACAAACGACGGCGGACGTTCCCTTAAACGTCTTAATCACGTCATAAAGAAACGGCAGAACGGCATGTCTCTGCGCCAGTTCTACGGCCTCTTCCAGGCAGGCTTCCGAAGGAAAAGCCGCCGTTGCAGCTTCTTTTCTTTCTCCGGCAAGCGCCCTTCTTAGTAATTCAAACAAAAACAATTCCGATTCGCACGGCCTGTATTCCAATTTTCTCATCTCCTCTTCTTAAGCGCCCGAAGCTTTCCGACTAAAAAACGATACTCTGCCGTCCGGCAGTAAATCAGCAAATAAAGCAGATTCGGTACGGTTACACAAATCAAAACACGAATAAGAAGTACCATACCGTCTCCGCCCGAAACTCTGCGGCAGAGAAAATCCGCGGCAAACCAGACGCATCCCGTCACAACCGTATAAAGCAGATACTTGAAAAAATAACCCGCACACGGAGCATGAAACCCCTTTTTATATAAAATATACGGTTCAATCCACAGCGAAGTAAAAGCCATACTAAGCGTCGTACCCAGAAAAACGCCCGCCGTCCCCATCCATCCGGCCAGCACAAACGAAAATACAAGATTTAAAACGGCTTCCGCAACCGCCTTATAACGGTCATACCAGAACAGACCCAGCGAATCGCGGAACGTAAGCCCCGCATTCCGCATACCGTTTAAATAAAAATTCAGACATAAAAGAAATACAATTTCACCCGAAAAAAGATACTGTTTTCCAAAACTTAATGAAATAAACGGATTCAAAAGCTCGAACAGGCAGATAAACGAAAACCCGTACACCCACTGTCCGAGGAAAAAAACAGCTTCAAATACTTCCCGGATATGTCCCTCTTTTTCTGTGACGCCCAGATTTCCCACACTGGCGGTAAGTCCCTGAAAAATCTGCGTCAGCATCTGACCGACCGAGCCGATTACCAGGTAATAATTGGAATAGCTTCCGACACTGATAAGTCCCACAAATGACGATAAAAGCAGATTATCGGTATTGTTTACCACGACCATCCCGGCCTTATGCATAAACATTGCCCGGATATTCTGAAAAATCTGTTTTTTTTCGCCTGTCTCAAGCGCCCTGGCATTTTTTTCCTTTAAATAAGGATACAGCGCATTTGCCCTTCTTGTGGTGCAAAGATTGCAAAGTACGGTCGTTGCGATATTAATCAGCAAAAACAAAATAAAATCTCTGCGCCAGATCAGTACGATAATCTGCAGCACGTCCTGCAATACCCAGGACATCGTCAGATAAAACGTCCCGATATAAAAACGCTGATGCGCGTCCATCAGTATTTTTTTATAAATAAAAAGATAAGACAAAACGGCGTTTGCAAGAAACAGAAGATAAATCAGCGTCAGATGCTCCACATTTTCATAGTCCTGAATCAGAACATTCATAAACGGAAGCAGCAAAAGCCCTGCCGCCCCCACGATTACGGCAATCGCACGGTAAAATCTGCCGAACAGCCGCATCAGCGATTTCTGTTTTTCGATATTGCCCGCAGCGACCGGCTGATACAACGCATAAGTAATTGCCGTCCCGACTCCCATTTCCGAGAGGGAAAGCACGTTAATAATATCCGTAAACAATCCGTTTACACCGACATAACTCTCGCTTAACGTATGCGTAAAGACAACCCGCAGAACATATCCCATCACAATTGCCGTCAGACGGGAACAGAGGGCTACCGATGTATTGCGCGCCGAATATTCCGTTCTGCTTTTTAACTCCATATTGATCCCTTTCATCTCTGCTTCAATCTGATTCAAACGAACACTTATCCGGCAAAACCTGTTCAAAGGCCCATAATATCTGGCGTTTCGCATACAAAAAATCAATCGGATCACTCGTATCGTTGATACAGATCATATCCGCTTTCCGCTTTAACAGTGTCTGCACCAGTTTTCTATTGTCCGTCTGCACATTAAAATAACGAAAACGCGCCGTAATATTTTTTGCTTTAAAGTTTCCCGACAGCTTCTGCCACTCTCTTACCGCGTATTGATTTACGTCCTCCTTATTTCGAAAACGGTGGCCGCATGTTTCATGCAGGAGCTCACGCTCTTTTTCCCATAGATTTTCAAACGAAGTTTTCAGAAAAGAAGACGGTCCGTGCACCGTATAAAATCCGGTGTAGAGCGGAAACGCAAGTTCCAGCAGATTATAGAAAAAATACAGCGGCGGGTAGCCCGCCTTAAAATAGTTTCCGGGCTGCTTTAACACATTCTCCCGTTTCCTGAAATGCTTAGACAAAAGCAGCGTATTATTTAAATAAATATAGGACATCACCGGGTCTTTCGGATTTGCTACGACCGGCTGGAACGCCAGCATATCGCAGGGCAGTCCGCCGCAGAAAAAATCGTCCGGTCTTACAAATCCGGTCAGAAAAAAGTCGTCGTTAAAATAGACAAACTTCTCCGACAGCCCCGGTATCCTGTGCATATTCCACTCAATCGTACAGGGATTAAACGTCGGAAGATATTCCTTTGGAATGTAGTCTTCATGGCGCACAATATGAAGCTTCGGATGGCTGGTATTCAGCCATTTCGGAAGATGCCCGCAGGTCACGAAATGAATTCGGCCGACCCAGGGCGCGTATTTTTCCACCCCCCGGAACCAGTATTTTAAATTACCCCAGTTACGGAATCTCTGTTCATTTGCCTCCGCTTTATTGCCCGTCAGATAACCGCTCATCTCGCGCCGCCATGCGGCGTCGTCTCCGTCCAGCCATGATATGACAAAATCTATTCCGCTCCGTTTCATAAACGCCTCCTGTAAATTTTCTTTTCAAAATCTTTGGATAGCTTTCCCCGGCATATCATGCTATAATCAGGAACAAATCGTGAAAATCAGCCAAAACGGACAGGAGGGATCTATCCATGAAAAAAAAATTTGTCTTCTTTCTCGTTTCGTGTCTGCTGCTGCTTCTTCTTGCAGCCGGCCTTTTCCTGTCGGCGCTTTCCCGTCGGCGCCTGCCCGTCAACTATTGGCCTTTAAGAAATCCCGTCCAAAACCGAACGCTCGAAAATCCCTACCGGGGCTGGTATCATCTCTACGGCTACCTGCTCTCCGATACGGAACCCGTTTCTATGGAAGACGTTTCCCGTATCAGCGGCGAATATCCGTACGAAATTGTGCTGCTGGAAATCAACCTCAAAAACTACGCCGATTCCGACATCAGCCAGGACGGCTTAAATCAGCTTACCGGCATTTTTTCCAGCTGGAAAGAAGCCGGAAAACAGCTTATCGTCCGATTTTTGTACGACTGGGACGGACGCGCTGTAGAAACCGAACCGGAAAGCATTTCCGTAATCAAGCGCCATATGGAGCAGACCGCGGACTGTGTGAACAGCTTTAAAGACTGTATCTATCTTCTCCAGGGCATTTATGTCGGCAACTGCGGCGAAATGAATAACTCCGCCTATATGGAAGAGGACTCCATGCGTGAACTAGCGGATTATCTGGCCTCCGTAATCGACCCTTCCGTTTTTCTCTCCGTCCGTACTCCGGCCCACTGGCGAACCATCAACCAAACATATGAACCCCTCGGCGCCGATTCCGCATTCGACGGATCGCCCGCCGCCAGATTCGGACTTTTTAACGACGGAATGTTAGGTTCCGGAAACGACCTCGGCACCTACGGAGACGTCTCGCTTACACTTGCCGAACAATATTCCGACAAAGGCACCAGAGAAGAGGAACTGGCATTTCAAAACCGGCTTTGCAGTTATGTGCCGAACGGCGGAGAAGTCGTCCTTGACAATCCGTATAATGACTTTTCCAATGCTCTGGCCGATTTAAAGCAGATGCGCGTTTCCTATCTGAACTGTCTCTACGACGGGACGGTTCTGGATAAATGGCGCTTTGCCGTCTATCAGGGAAACGACTGCTTTTACGGTACAAACGGTTTCGACTATATCGGCTCGCATCTTGGCTACCGCTATGCCCTGACCGCTTCGGAATTTGAGTTCCGGCCGCTGAAAGATGACGCGGCCGTTTTACGCATTACCATAGAAAACAGCGGGTTTTCCGCCAGCCTGCGCATGTTTTCCTCCGAACTTACCGCCGTCAACCAGGAAACCGGAAACGTATACCGGATTCCGATAGACGCCGATTCGCGCTGCTGGTCGGGATCGGATTCCGCCACGCTCTCCGTCTCTTTAAATGTCCGTGACTGGCAGACAGGAAACTATGTGTTGTATTACTCATTGAAAGACCCTGTTTTAGACAGGCGGATCGCGTTAGCCAACGCGCTGGTTACGCCTGACTGCGGCTATCCGTTTGCCGTAATCAGCCTGCACAAATAACCCCCAGATACACACGTTTCTCCTTTAGCCGATTCGCAAAAGCAATCGGCTCTCTGTCTCTTTTTCTCTCCATCCGCAGAAACAGTTCGAAACGCTCGCCGGGCGCCGGCCCGGCAGCTTTCATTGCAAATTCTCTCAGGCCGCCCGGCAGCAGCTCCTTCGGGAAAACCGAACGTCTCGTAAGATCGGTTACGCCGCCCCCGTCCTCACGTTCCAAAACCAGCTCCGCCTCTTCCCTCATAACGGAGAATCCGACATTTTCTATTTTGATACGAAGAGAGACTTCGTTTGTCATTCCCTTTCCATTGACCTCCCGGACGACAAAACGATAACCCATATGACATCCGATGTAGTCCAGACCATTACACCCGTTAAAAACGCCCTTCTCCCGCCAGATACTCTGTTCCCAGCGGTTCAAACACTCTATATCATGCGTGCGGTTCAGATACGAAACACCCGTCCGCCGCATCTCTTCCACAGCGCGGCAAAGCTCCCCCGTTACAGCCGAAGATCCGACGGCCTCTCCCCCGTACGGAACCTTCGCCGACAGCGTACGAATAAAAGCAAGCTCTTCCTCTCTGCACCAGCGCTCCTTCCATCCGGCTTCCTTTCTGCTTAGACTTCCGTAAGTTCCGAGATTGTCCGGCGAGCCGAACATGCCGTCGTCAAACAGCCCCGTAGTGCAGGTATCGGACGCCGCCCCTTCCTGATGCAAAATTCTCCACTGCCGCGGCGTACGCACCGCAATCGGAATTTCTCTGCAGAGAGCTTCCCGCCAGACGTCAAAAAGTCGTATTAATCTGCTCTCCGCTAAAAATTTAGAATCGTGCATCTCTCCCCAGCTTCCGATTAACAGCCCCTGTACCAGATAAACGGCTTTAGAAAAAGAAGAGAGGACCGGACCAAGCTGCCTCATATGCTCCTCAACTGTCTGTATAAAATCAGGCTCGCGCTCCATTCCTTTTCCCTCACGGTCATAAACAGGACGTATGATCATTTCCTTTTTCTGCTTCTGAAAAAAAGCAAAAATTTCCGCAAGGCGAAGCAGCGCTTCCTGCGGCAGACTTCCTTCCCGATACGCGCCGATATCGATCAGCAAAAGCGCCAGCCGCTCTTCCTTTACAAGACACCAGAACAACTCTTCAAAATCCGGTTCCCGCTCCAGTGAAAACGGATAAATGCGGTACCACCCGCGGCCCGGATTGGTAAGAACCTCCTTACTTTCGGAAAGCTCCGCCTTATGAAATACTGTTTTACACTTTTTCCTCATAAAGCTCATTCGACAGCTTGCCCTCCGTCTCGATTTTTAAGACCTTGATGCGGAACAGGATTGCCGCAATGCTAAACAGCATACGGAACATATAAATAATCGGCTTTAAACCGGAATGCATACTGACTCCTTCCGTCCTCTGATGCATAACGGCCGGAATTTCTCTGATTTGAAATCCCAAAAGCAGCATCTGCATAATAATATTGGCGTCCGGGTATTTATCGTCGAAATGATTAAACTGTGAGTAGTAAAGAACCGTCCTCCTGTTTAACCCCTGAAGCCCCGTCGTAGGGTCGGTAATCCGCCTGCCGGTACCCAGTTTTATCATAAAGCGAAACAGACGATAAGCCAGCTTTTTACTGCCCGAAATCGGAAACGCCGTACTGCCCGGCATAAATCTCGATGCCAGCACAATATCGGGCGCTTTTCCGTTCTCGCCCTTCTCTTTCAGCGCCTGATAAATCAACGGAACATTACAAACATCGTGCTGCCCGTCGGCATCCATCTGTATGACATACTGATAACCGCGCCGGATGGCATATTTATATCCAAGCTGCAGCGCGCTGCCGTAACCCAGGTTAAACACATGCGTTACCAGTGTGCGGCGTCTGCCTTTTACAATCCAGTTTGTCTTGTCGGAGGATGCGTCATTCATTACCAGTACGTCCGCCATACTCCGAATTTGCGGCTGTTCCAGTTTATCTAAAACTTTTGTAATATTTTTTTCCTCATTATACGCCGGTATAATAATCAGTACCTCTTTCTGATCCTTCTCGTACATAACTCTCCCCATATCCCCATAAAAATCTGATTTACAACAGCGTCAGCAAAAGCTCCATATCCTCTTCGTACTGCATATTTTTTGCGGCGGCTGCTTTTGCAAAACATTCCCTCTCATTCGGATGTTCTATCAGCCGCTTAATGCTGTCCGCAATTCCCTCCGCAGACAACGTACAGAGCAGTCCGTCGCGGCCGCTTTCCATCTGCTCCCTGTTGCCGCTGCAATCGGAGGCGACTACTGCGCACCCCAGCACAAACGCCTCCTGAATCGCAATGCTCTTTCCTTCAAACCGGCTCGCATGTACGTAAATATCGCATTCCCGGAAATAGGGATACGGATTTTCCACCGAACCGAGCAATAGAAAATCCTCTTCAAGTGAAAGACTCTTTATCTGCTTTTCCAGTTTCTCCCGGCAGTCCCCTTCTCCCAGGACATACCAGCGCACCGGATACCCTTCGTCCTTTAAAATCTTCATTGCCGGAATCGAAATGTCAAACGCCTTCTGATACGTCAGCCGCCCAACCGACAAGAGACGCACACCGTCAAAGTCATCCGAAAATCCCAGACCCCGTTTTGCCATTTCCCGGATTCTCTCCCGGTTAATCATATTGTGGAATACAAACGTCTTATCACTGTATTCCGGATAAACTCTGCAAAAGTTCTCACGCACCTCGTCGGATACCGCAAAAATCCGATCGTAACAACGATAGCAGTCATGATCCATCGTTCTGGTATAGCCCGCGCCTGCATAATCAATATGTACAAACGCCGCTTTTTTTTTCGCATTTACATGTTCCGCCACATAATAAGCAGCCGCTCCTTCCAGATAGGCAATTGCAAGGTCATACGTTTCGTTTAGCCGCTCCCCGCCGTCCGAAACCATTCTCCACAAAAGCTTATCCGGTTTGATGCCGGAGCCTTTTCTCATATCCGCAAGGTTCTGAAAAATATCCCCTGTTTTTTTCAGCATCCGTCCGTTTCTGAAAAAGCTTTTGAAAAGCGTTTTCATTAACGCGCGTTTTCCCTCCGCCGACAACACGGAGCTGTCCCGATAACGGGTATTTTTCAAAGCGACGTAATCCGGGAGTTCATGAACCAGCTCCCCCTGCTCCAATACAACATACAGTGAAACTTCATACCGTTCGGGCGGCAGCTTCCGCAAGAGCTCTAACATCGCAGTCTCCGCTCCCGCGCGTCCGAGCGTATTAATGACAAACAGTATCTTTTTTTTCATTTTCCCGCTCCCACAGTTCCTTCATTTCATGCAATATACGTTCGTTTTCCTGATTCAGCAAAGATACATGCATCGCAATTTCCCGATTTTTCCGAACTAACTGCGATATGGTACAGCTAATTCGAAACGCTCCAAGCAAAACAGAAACGCTTAGTAACAGAAACGCCGGATAAGCCTCTTTCGGAAGTACTCTGCACCAGTCCGACAAGCCGGGAACCGCCCCAAGCAAAATCAGAATAAATGCAAAGCATCCCCATCCAAGTCCCATTCCCTCGGTTATTTTTCTGTAGACAAAGGAACGGAAATCCAGGCACAGAAGCAGTACTCCTTCCACCGCCACGATTACGCGTAACATATCTGCCGTCATTGTTCGGATACCTCCTTTTTTCTTTTCCTGTTTTTACGTGCGTCATATACTTTATAGGGAAGCATGATCCCCTTTCCCGTTTTGATAATGGTCCCGTTGCAGAACACATGCACATCCATATGCCGTTCTACCCACCGCAGCCTGAAATATGCAATGCACCATCCGACTGCCGCCCCGGCCGTCACGCCAAGTCCGTACCATTTTTCAGGCATCTGCAAAGTGATAAGACTGACGAAAAACGTCACGGCTACAAAAGAAAGCGCCGTCGTCATCGCTCCCGTCAAATCATTATAATAATAGAGAAAAATAATTGCGGCATACATTAAAAACAGGATAAAATATCCTGCCGCCAGACACGGATAAATCTGCATAATCAGTCCGGAAAATCCGAACTGCGGCAGGAAGACAACGCAGAGCAGAAATAAAATAACCGAAATAATAAACTGAATGCGCGCAAGATTCATAAGCTCCGCAGAAAGCTGCCGAAACATCCGGTTCTGCGCGCTTTTGATATCGATTCCCCTTCCGCCGATTACCGCCTCCGAATATCCCTTATATTTATCGTGAAAATGCATTTCAATCCGGGTAATGAGAATTACCGTCATCGAAATATTGGTAAACATTGCAATACAGCTTGCCATATCATACGGGGGAGCGCAGAGAAAGCTGTCTGCAACCGTCATTTGAAGATCCGACGTCCAAAAAATAAAATTGTGAAGGAAAAGCCCCAGTATATAAAAGAAATTTGCTATTACTAACTTCCAGTATTTTCCAAAATAACGCAATACAGGACGGTAATTGCCGCTGCTCTTTTTAAAATACCGTTTAATCATTGCAATTTCTTCACACGCAATAAACAGAAAGCCAACGGTAATCGAAATCAGCATCACATCCGTAACTTCCATATGTAAAACGTATGTTAAAAAAAGCGAAAACAAAAACGACACCGACATGCCTGTAAAGAAAAAGAAAGAGATTTTTTTGTAATCTTTGCAGACCGACAAATATAACATCGCATAAAAAACCAGCACGGATGCAATGAATCCGCAAAAACCGGTAAACACATATAAAATATTTACCTGACCCACAACCGCTTCGCGGATACAGAACGGAATTCCGACCGCACAGCTTAATAATACATTCAGCAGCAGACCGACATAAAAACACGGCAGAATATCTTCATACCGCTCCTCGTAGATCACGTCGGCCATATATCTTGAAAACACCGAATTAAACGGCGCCGTCATCAGCAGCGAAAAGATAAATATATAAAGCACGGTGCACGAAAACAGCTCTCTCGGATAATATTCCGCTTCGGCAAGCCCTAAGACCCGTCCCATCAACAGAATATTCCCGATTACCAGAAACATCGGCGCAACGGTAATGACCGCACTGTATCCGAGCCCGATCAAATCCGATGTCAGAGTATTTTTTTCAAAAATCCTGTTCAGCTTTACGCCAATTCCCGCCATATCTTCTTAACACCTCCTACCAGTCGTCCTCATCCTCGTCTCTGGCCCAGTTTCTCGCAAGTGTGTCCTCAAACTCCGTATATATTCTATCGTAGGTTTTTTTCATATCTTCGATCCGGTATTTTGCCATCAGCCTGTGATATCCGTTTTTTCCGAGCCTCTGCCGTTTCTCAGAATTGTTCGCAAGCTCTAAAATGGCCTGTGAGATTTCTTCAATATTCATAATATGCGTCAAAATGCCCGCTTCACCGAACTCGTCGTCCTCGCCGTAAATCAGCCCCCGGCAATTACCGACATCCGTAGCTATCACCGGTTTTTTCGCCGCATAGCTCTCCAGTATCGTAAGCGGCTGTCCTTCGCTGATACTGGTAAGAATCGTCATATCCATACGTCCGAGGTACTCTTTCACATCAATTCGGCCCGTAAATACAATATCCTGAATCTGCATCATCTCCACCAGATCAAAACATTCTTCCGCATACTCCTTTTCCTCGTCATACGGCCCCATAATCCAGAGCTTTAAACGCGGCTGTCTCGCCTTCGCATAGCCGAACGCCTGAATCAGCGTCTTTACGTCCTTAATCGGCGCAACGCGCAAAACGGCTCCCAGATTCACATAATTTTTATCTTCTTCCGTCTTCGGCGCAAGGTAGTCAAACCGCGCCGCATTGATCCCGTTCGGCGTCACAAGCGTTTTCTCCGCCGAACAGCCCAGCTCAATCTGAAGCTCTCTCGCATGAGCGTAAAGGCTGGTAACGATATCGGCTTTGTCATAGGCAAGCTGCGACATCTTTCGGAACTGTTCAATCCATATATTCTTATAGATTCCCTTTACCCATTTTGCCTTAATCAGCTCTTCTTCCCGCTCTCTGGTATAAATGCCGTGCTCGGACACAAGGAGCCTGCTGCCATGTCTGTGATTCGCCATACTGCCCAGTACGCCGGCATATCCGGTCGCTACGCAATGGTACAAATCCGCCTTCGGAACGTCCATCCGCAGCGTATGAAACAGCGGCAGATAGATGGAACGCATCGTCCACAGGAAATCCGAAAACACTACCTGACTGTATTCCTTTCGATAGTATTCCGATACAATCCGAAAAAAATCTTCTCCCATCAGCAAATCATTTAAAGACAAATCTTTTTTTCGAAAAAAGCGAAACAGCGTATTCCAATCAATTTCCTGATTAAAAATCAGACTCCGCATCGCTTTATATTCCTTATCCTTAAGCTTTAACCTTTTATTCCTTTTTTTTCCGATAAACCAGTCGTCATCCTCTAAATAAAGCTCATGAACCTCCGTCAGATTTTCCGGAAGCTCATAAACGAATTTCCCGCGGTACGTCCGATTTGCTACTATCGTCAGCAAAATAAATTCCGTATCCGGGAAGGATTGGATCAGACTGTGTATCCAACTGGAAACACCGCCGACCACATAGGGATAACAGCCCTCCGCAACAAGGCAGACTTTTAAGTAACCCGACATATTTATCTATACTCCCAATCGTTCAGCCTTCATAATAGTAGTAAAGCTCAAAGCCGTCTAAGCTCAGGGTAACCCTGCTTTCATAAGCATATACCAAATATGCGTTTTCCTCAAGCTTTTCAAAGGATGCTCCCTGCGCTTCCGTCAATTCTTCTCCATGTGTCCGAAGAATAAACCATGCCTCTTTATCAAACGGATCGATATCCAGATAAATCCTGTTTTCCTCTCTGTGCTGCGTATAATTTAAGGCAAGAAATCTTCGAATCCGCGCGTCGCTCTCGGCAAGCGTCGTCCCGTCAAATTTCCGACTGACTTTCCAGTAAGTATTCGTATAGCTCGAAAACCGTTCGGAAAGCTTTTCCCAGGAATCCTCGTCGCTTTCGGGAAACGCGATTCTGTTCGCGTCTAACACAATGCTCGAATAGCCCAGCGCCGTCAGAATACTGTTCTGCCTGAAATCTTCACGAAAGGTATGGCTGAATCCGCTGTTCACTCCGCTCTGCAGCGTCACGTTATCGCCGGAATAAGCAATCAGGTTTCCCTGTTCGCTAAAATCCTTATAAATGGTTCGAACACTTGAAAAACCGTCTTCCGAAAGCATCGTTTCCAGGTCCTCGCCCGACATATTCCCCTGATAAAACGATAGAATGGCATATTCCGGAATCACCGACTTTAAAAAATCGCTGTCCGCGCCCACCTTTACGGAAACCGCGGAAGCATCTCTGCGATTTCCCGAAACCCCCGCTTCCGCTTCCTGTTCCTGCAAAAGCTTCATATAATAGATCAAAAGCTCCGCATCCGGTTCGATTTCGTCGCCGTAATCCGTCTGCGTCGTCAGCATACACGTCATTTTCAGAGAATTTCTCTGTGCAACCGCCATAAGTTCCGGCCATACGATATCGCGATCCACCATCGTTAAAGAACGGCTGTACCGCCTTATCATTTCCTCTTCGTTTTCGGAGGAAAGCATCGGATAATCGGCAATCACCAGACTTTGCGCATTCACGACCGGATAAATGTCATAACGGTCCGTCTCCGCCATCATTCCGCTTAAAATACCAAGCCCCGAATTTCCCGAAAGATAATCTCCGTTTACTGCAAATACCTGCGCGTTTCCCATACTGTTCCGCCAGATTAAAGCGGGAAGACTTTCGTTTTTTAAACCGTTATTCTCCGCTTCTACTCTTGCGGCCATATAGGTCTTCGTGCCCGACGAAATCAAATACCACGGCAGCTCAAGCGGAAAGTCCTGCAGTTCTTTCTCTGCTCCCGCCTCCAGCTTGTATTCCTTTAATCCGCCAAGCAGAAAACCGTCCAGCACACGAATCCCCTCTACCGTTGTACTTTCGAAAATCACGGAACGGATTCCCAAAAGCTCTTTTAATTCCGGACACCGGTCCACTTCGGAAGCCTTCGGCAGATTACAGAAGATCAGGTTTATGCCCTGATCTGTAAAATCCTTCAGACGCTTTAAATCCTCCTTTAAGGAAAGATATGCGGAATCAATCAGTACGGCCTCCGGAAGAAGCGTTCCCGGCCGATAACCTCCTACACTTTTGTATTCCTCCAGATAGCGCTTCGTATAGAGACACCACTGGCGAACTAAACTTCCTGTAGAACCATCCCCCGTGTCCCCGATATAAATGACAAAACGGCCGGTTTTCTCTGCGTCCTTTGCAGAGGCCTCATAGACGGAATCCTGCATAAGCCCTGTTCCGGTCTCCTCGTCATATTCATTTTTTCCGTAATTGTTCCATCTGTCCTTTGCGATTTCCGGAATCTGGAACATAAACAGCACAACCAGCATTATCATAGAAATCGTAAAAAAATTTCTTCGGGATACCACGTTAAAAACCCCCAATTATTCCAAAGTCTACTCGTTCCCCTCCGACGTCCGCCCGGTCATATTGTAGCCGTAGTCGATGGCAAAATTAATCGGGCTGTACAAATCCTGCTTGATACAGTAACAAAGAAATCGATCCGTCTCATAATAGACTCTCATCTCATTCGGATACAGTTTCTGAAACGCCTGCGCCCAGTAATACATGCGCGACATCTCAATCCAGCGTTTTTCTCCCTGATACATGGAGATTCCCGAACCGACCGGAATCGGACGCTTTGCCCCCTCTTTTGAAACGGGGCTCCCGCTTCCTTCATACGGCTCGCCGTAATCAATCGGAATTTTTTCTATAAAAAAGTAAACCTTTAACGTCGGAATAATAATATTAGCGCCGCTTCCGATTCGTTCCATGCTTCTTAAAAACGGATGGATTTCATAATGATAACCGTAGGCCTCTCCCATACGAAGCTCATCGTTCGCCGAGCAGATCGTCCAGGAGAAATCTTTTTCCTCCGCCAGAATATTTGTCAGACAGGTGACCGCTTCATTGGTCTGCAGCGCTTTAAAATCCGGCAGCTCCTTCCGCACGTCCTCCCGGGCGGCAAATGCAAGAACCGCCCCTGCGGCAACAAAGGACACAAGATGCATCGGCCATTTCCGTTTCGCCCATCCCATGAAAAGCTGCAGCACGCCGTCAATGCACATGCTCCACGCCATCACAAGGGAATACGCATAAAAGATACTGGTACGGTTCGTATCCATAAGCTCCGGCAGCCCGGCTTCGGAAGCGCCTAACAGCACCGACAAAAATGCCAGAAACGCCGCCGTTGACAAAAGCTTCGCCCCGTAATCCGGCTGCTTTAGCAGAAAGAAAATTAACGACAAAGCAGTTAGCAGGAATATTCCTCCGGGAACCGCGTATTTTAAAAACGGGTGATTGCCCGGAATCAAAAACGAGGAGACTACTTCCCATACCGCTCCCGGAATCCTCTTAAGCGCGCCAATCAGTTTTTCCGTTAAAGACGGCTTTTCCTTTTTCTGCTGCGCCGCACTTCCGGAAGCAGCGCCGTCTTCCCCGGATGGCGATACGCCGTTTTCCGGAATCTGCATACTCGTTCCCGCTCCCCCCGCAGATTCCGTACCGTCAATCAGATCGTCCTCCAACTCGGAAGGCGGTGCCTCCGCCTCGCTCTCCGCTCCCTTGATGACATTCAATCCCCAGCCGAGAGATCCCTGCAGCGGCGTCCCCATTGCAAAGGCAACGGCCATCGGAAGTATGGCAATAAAAATCGAAGCGAAACCGGTCAGCATCACCCTGCCGAAATACCTTTTCCGAAACAGCCGAAAGCAATATCCCACCGCAATTCCCAGGCAGAACATTCCGGCTATCATCGCATTATAAAAATGCACCGAAATCGTCATACTAAAGCAAAACGCAAAACAGATCAGATTCCACTTTTCTTCTCTCAGTCTTTTTTCTTTTTTTTCAAATAAGGCGAATAAGTAATAAGCCGACGGCATAATAAACAACATGCCGAATTCCTGCGGCAGAGAACTGAAATAGCGGGTATAGGTATTGGCGGAAAAGATTGCGGACGCCGCATAAAGAAACGTTCCCGCATAGGCCGCAAACCTCGTTTTGCAGCAGCTTTTGCCAAACGCAAGCAGGCAATAGTGAATCATCAGCGTCTGAACGAAACAGAAAATCCGAAGCAGCACATATACCGGTATGCCAAACACCGTATACATATAATAGATGATACAATGAAAACCGTAGGGATAAATCCCCGCAACAAAAATATCATTCTGCTCCATCGCATTAATCCAGTAATTATGAACCGGAATATCCGAAGCGCAGTATCCGAAATTCCGTACCAGATTAATTCCGTAAGCCCAGACAAGAACGCCCGTTAAGATCAAAAATAAAATCAGGTCGGGCAAATTTCTTCCGATACAGGAAAAAAACGTACGAAATCCACTCTTTATCCGTCTAAGGACCGCTCTCCCCAAACGCCTGAAATACAGCCTGACCCCAAGCCTGCCGTCCGCTATTTTTTCCAGGATATAAAGCGCGTTTTTAACCGCTAAAAGCGGATGCTTTCCGTTTAGCCGAATATATGCCGCCAGAAACGGACCAAACGTAAGACAAACAAGCGTAACACGATTGGAGATACGCAAAAGCTGCAGAAGAAACACCAAATTCATTACATAAAAGTTTCCGATTACCTGATACGTCATAAAACGGACCGAAAATTTTTCGCTTTTTAATTTCCGGCGAAACAGCATCGCAGGCAGAAGAAATGTCAGACAAAGATATGCCGCCAGTATTTCAAAAAACTGCATAATCGTCAACGCCTCCATCGACACTGTTCTCACCTCCGTTTTCTCATCGCTGACTGCTTAGCCAAACGTACGTATCAGCTCTAATGTTTCACTGTCAATAATAATTCCGGAGCGTTTCAGCTCCTCCATCGCCTCAAAAAATTTCTCTTTCTGCCCTGTAGTAAAATAAAGCTTTAATTTACAGGTATGGCTGGAAAGTTCCTCCGGATACTGGGCAAACGCTCTGCCGCACCAGTGTTCCATCTGAACAAAATCCCTGACTTCCAAAAGTCTTAAGCAAATCCATTTATAATACTCGCTTGTAACCTGATACCCTGCCTTCCGGTACAGAGATTCTCCAACTTTTACAAATGTAGATACCATGTTTTTCTGCTCCATATCTGTAAAGACTCTCTGCTCCAGTACCCTGTTCATGTAAGGAATCAGAATATGCTCGCATTCCGTTTCAAGCGGCTCTTCTTTTTCAATCCCGTTGTATAGTTTCTGCACGTTTCCGCGGAAATTATTAAGCTCCTCCTGTAAGACAGAAGCCGCATAATGAGACGTCTCCGAATCCGGGCTGTTTAACGCCAAAGAGATGGCCGCAAGAGAATTGTGGATATCTCCCCGGATAATGTTAAGCATCAGACCGCGCAGACTTTCCTTATCGCTGACCGCAATCGCCTCTTCCAGCGGCGCAATATTCCGCTCCCGCTCCTCGTCTACGCGGTCGTTCGTTTTTACCCTCTCCTTGCTGAAAATAACGTCCTCCAAATCCACGTCCTGACGGAATACGAACAGATACAGAAGATGTCCTCCGCCGAAAAACAGCGGACCGACGACGGGACAAAGAAGCATCACAAAAAACTGAATCACATAAGCCGTCCGCTTTCCCTTCTTTCTCTCTTCTTCCTTTTTTTTCCGGGAACCGACCGTCATGCCGTAGATGAAATAGCCGACGGCGGCAAGCGTATTGACGGCGACGATCGCCGCAAAAGCCTTTCCTTCCGTCATAGGTCAAATCCCTCCCGAATCCGGCTCTTGTATCCGATATTTTCAAACCGCTTAATGACAAAATCGGCGTCTTTTGTTTCCGTATTGGACAAAAGCGCATAAAGCTGCCCGTCCGCCATTTTCCCGATATAGTCCGACTGGCGCATAAGCTTTGCCAGTTCCTTGCCCGCCGTTTCCAAATCGCGTCCCGTCGTATCTATCTGCAATATCGTGCATTCCGTCAAACCTTTGTTGCCGGCCTTCTGATATGCTCTTACAAGGATCTCAAACGCTTCCGTATCCAGTATTTTTGTTCCCTCCAGATAGCGTTCTCTCTCCAGCGCCTCCAGATAACGGTTGGCGCGCAGTACCGCATTCTGTATCAGATATCCGATAATGACAAGCATATTGGCCTGCCCAAGCGTCATTCGCTCCCACGGAATACCCCAGACCATTAAAATCAACTGCATCTCGTCTCCGGCAAAAATAGCGTTTGCCATCAGAGGATAACGATCGTCCATGCTTCTGTTGATATAGACGCGTTTCTCCTTCAGCAGTCCGTACATATCCTCCATCTTTGTATAGTCGATCGAGTGTCCGAGCATACGCGCCGCACGCGACGTCGCGGAAAAAAGTCTGGCATACGACCGGTTTGCAACGGTATAAATGGCCACGTCCTTACTGTCCACCAGCCGTCCCAGAACCTCCGCCGCATAGAACAAAACCTCAGACGGCTCATACTGGTCAAGGCTTGAGGTAATCTCATAAATTTTCCCGATACTGTCGTTTTGATTGATTAACTGCACCTCAAGCATATTCTTAATGCGGATATTGCTGGTATTAATATCCTGTATGTCGTCAAGCTGGTGCTCCATATACTGTACTTCGTGCTTATTCGCACCCCGGATCGCCCGAAGCTGATCTCTCATATAACCGACGATCAGTCCCAGAATAAAAAGCTGCGCGATCCATACATATGTATTGTAATCGAGCAGGACGTCCAGTCCCGGCCTGTTATACATCTGCCGGAAACAATAGCCTGCAACCGAAAGCACCGCGGAAAACGTCGCCTGATGCTGTCCGTATACAACGGCAAACAGCAGCACATAGAGCAGATAAAAATCCAGATTGGCAAAATATGCGCTGCCAACTGCGCGGTTATTCAGCATAAAAAAAGGAATAAAGCAGATGAAGTTTTCCGCAAACGGAATCAGCGCCTTTGCAATAACAAGAAGTCTCTGCCCGATATCCCGAACGGTATCTCTGTCTTCCTCTTCCGTCTCCACATACTCGTGGCTGTATTTTTTTACATAAGCCGCCGTCTGTTTCGCGACTTCCTGTACATGATGAAAAACGGTCAGTCCGAATTCGGCGGCAAACGCCCGGCTGTCTAAGACAATTCGCATCGGATTGCCCGACGTATTGTCCGTAATCGTTACCTTATCGCCCATCGCCTTCTGGATTCCTCCCGCAAGGCTCAATTCGTCTATGCATTCGCCGGACGAAATATGATAAAGGCTTTTATCCGTTTTTTCTCTGATGAGCGCTTTGTAGATTGCCTCAACCGCGTCGTCTACATAAAGCATAGAAAAAATTTTGCTGGCATTGGCGCGGATGCGTCCGGTCTGAATCGCTTCGATACTCATTCTTGTACAGATACTGTTTTGTATGTGATACGGACTCTCGGACGCTTTCGGCTCCGGCAGCGTATACAAATGATCCAGACGAAGCACAACGGTATCCGTATTCATTCTTTTTCTGTAATTCTGGCAGACTTCCTCTCCCTGGGCAATCGCAACGCCGCGAAAGCTTATGGCGGAAACGGGCTCGTCCTCTGCAATATCCTCTTTATGCGGCTGCGCGAAGACTTCCTCTGACGATAAGTAGATAAATCTCCCACTCCCAAGCAGCGCAAAAGAGGACAGGATATTCTGAAGCGCCGTCAGATACCGCACGGACTCCTTTCTGGCGTCGGTCCAGTCGAAATTAAAGTCGTAGCATCCTAAAAATATCGTAACGTCCGGCCTTACGCTGTCGACGATTTCTTTTAAGCAGTCGTTATCATACGGGAACCGGTATCTTTCATATGCGTTTTTATATGCACTGTTTTTGTCTCTGCTTCCCGTCAGGACATAAGGACAGTGGCCTTCTTTATTGAGCTTGTTAATCAAAGCCTTCATCAGCTGATTATCGCTGCCGACCAATAATACATCCATATATACCACTCCATCTACCGCAGGATTCCTTCTTTTTTTAAAGATTCCAGAAACAGGCGCACATCCTCTTTTGCCTCGTCTCCGGATATATCATACGTCTTTTTCAGATATTCTGCAATTTGTTTCGGGTCTTTTCCGTCGCACAAAAGCTTCCATATTGCAGCCCCGCTTTTGTTTAACATCAAAGGCTTTCTGAAGTTCTTTCCGTCCTGCTCCATATCAAGCAGCCAAAAACACCCCGCCGCTTCGCGTAACTGATATTTCTCCTTCATCTTATATCCCCATTCAATCCGTTTTTCGGGAAAATCTCTGTTTTACGGCATGGACGGCAACGGCTATGCGATGCCGGAACGGCCTCATCAAAAGCCACGCCGTACTGTAAGCACGGTAGGCCAAATGCCTGACGGAACGCGTTCTTCCTCTTCGGACAAACCCTGTCAGCATTCCCCGTACCTGATCAAACCTCACCGGCCCTTCTACCTGCGTCTGATTGTCGCCGACCAGAAAAAGCCCGTTTTTTTTTATTTTCCATATCCGGTGCAGTACGAGAATTCCTTCGTCACGACGGAATAAAACGACGTCGCCGCGCTTTAGCCTGCCGCGGGGCGGTCCGATCACGGCCATGTCCCGTTCCGGTACAAACAGCGGATACATACTGTAGCCGTTTACCTTTAACTGAACCGTTTTTCCGTCCTGCAGCAAATGTTCTACATCCATCTTTGCTTCCATTCCGCTTTTCCTCCCGCAGCGTGGCGCACTATTGTTAAAATTTAATAATTATTATATCATTTTTTCTGTATAAATGCTATAAATTTTCAAATTTTATCAGACAAATATTAAAATATAGATCATACCTGCCAGAATGAAAACAGGACATTTTCGTTAAAAATGCAAAAATTATACAGCGAAATTCAACGAAAATTATGCATTTTATATTGACTTCACTACTATACTAAAATATAATGTATTTAGTAATTAAATAAATTTCCTGTTCACACATGTCTATTTTATTAAGGAGAGTGTCGAGATGAAAAATTATGAGAAGCCAGTACTCATGAAGGAAGAGGATCTGGCAGAAGGCGTTTACGCGGCAAGCGGCGATGTCACCTCAGGCGGCGATTGTTGGACGGTAGAACCTGTTTCTGTGCAGGACTGGAACGGTTCGCATCATGTATTTGAAATACGCTGCCGGCACACAAATGCAGTAGAGCACATTTCATCCGCAACAACAGTTGTACTTACATTCAACAATGAATTGACAGACGCCTATTCGGAATTTCCCGCAAGCTTCAGCGGCAGTACCGTGACAGTAGTCCGCGAGCTGCTTGCAGATGCCTATAATTCAGGCGACAATGTAACCTATAAGGTTTGGGCAAAATCATCCGATGAGGCTACTACAAAAGCTTTAGCATGTACCGGTTCCAGCATTACTTGTACGAAAACTGTAAATGTGCAGGGCGGAGGCGCCGACGGCAACTAAGTTATCAACGAAGCCTGTCTGCAGTCCCAGCGGCTGCGCTTTGGGCAATAACCCGTTATCCGATTATCAGAAAATTTAACTGCGAAAAGCAGGAAGCTGCCGCATTAACAAAAACAGAGACAGGGCATCGCGGATTCCGTTCCCGGTGGTACTTATTTTCCTGCCTGTTTTACGATTAATGCGGCGGCTTTTTTCACTTTAAAAATATGCGTGAAGGCGCCGTCGTTTTCAGCAAAAAGGAAGGCTATGAGAGAGAAAGTTACATTTTACATAAACCGCATCAGGGAAGGCCGTTTAAAGGAAATGCGGCGGCAGACGGTCTGGATTTACCAATATGCAAAAAAATACTGGGCGGCTATGATTTTTTATACAATTCTCGGAATGATCAGTACGGTAGTTGCACTCCTACTCAGCCTTGTCTCAAAAGATCTGGTCGACATCATCACCGGCCACCAGACCGGAGAAGTCGTTAAAACGTTCTGTATTATGATCGGACTGAATGTGGGAACCACTCTTATCAATCTACTGTCCGACTACGCTTCAAGCTGGATCAGCATGAAAGTAGACGCGGAAATCAAAACCGATATCTTTTCAAAAATTCTGGTAACGGACTGGGAATCCTTAACGAACTATCACACCGGCGATCTTTTAACCAGATGGAGCCGCGACGCCTCGAATATTTCCTCCGGCGTTCTTAATTTCATTCCGAACTGTATTATCTATCTGTTCCGCTTTATCAGTGCGTTTGCAATGGTCGTCTATTATGACGTATCTTTTGCCGTATTCGCTTTTATCGGTATGCCGGTCAGTCTTCTGCTTTCCAAAACGCTGATGAAGCGGATGATCAATAATAATAAACGGAGCGCCGAAATGGGCGCGAAGATGTCCGGTTTTAATCAGGAGACATTTTCCAATATTCAGTTTATCAAAGCGTTCGATCTGATTCATCTTTACATCGAACGCTTAAAACAGCTTCAAAAGGAATTCATTTCCATGAAGCTGGATTTTCAGAAAATGTCGATGGGCACTTCTCTGCTTTTATCTACGGTCGCGCTCGCGGTCTCCTATGCTTCGTACGGATGGGGCATCTACCGCGTATGGAGCGGAGCCATCAGCTACGGAGCAATGACGATGTTTTTAAGCCTTTCCGGCACGCTCACGGGCACGCTGCACAATCTGACGTCGCTGGTTCCCGGGGCGATTTCTCTAACCACCTCCGCGGGACGGCTGATGGATATTGTGGAAATGCCCCAGGAGGACAACAGTCATGATGAAGAAGTCGACGCCTTCTTTTCCAGATATCAGCAGACGGGCATCAGTCTGTGCATGAAGGATATCCGGTACTCCTACGCAAACAGCCAGCCGGTATTCGAGCGTGCCGGTTTAAGAGCGCACCCGCATGAGGTCATTGCTTTGGTCGGCCCCTCCGGCGAGGGAAAGACGACGATGCTTCGCCTGATGCTCTCCTTGATTGTGCCGCAGGGCGGAACGGCGGCTCTGTGCGGAGGAACCGCCCGGTTAAGCGACAAAGACGCCGAAAAGATTCCGCTGACCGCTTCGACAAGAAAGCTCTTTTCTTATGTGCCGCAGGGAAATACCATGTTCTCCGGCACGATTGCGGAAAATATGCGAAACGTGAAGCCGGACGCTACCGACGATGAGATTATAGAAGCGCTGAAAGCCTCCTGCGCCTATGAATTTGTAGAAAAGCTTCCGAACGGCATTCACAGTGTTATCAAAGAAAGAGGGGGCGGTTTTTCCGAGGGACAATCCCAGCGGCTATCCATTGCAAGAGCACTGCTTCGAAAGTCGCCGATTCTGCTGCTTGACGAGGCAACTTCGGCATTGGACGTCGATACGGAAAGACGGACGCTCTTCCATATTATGAAGGATGATTATCCCCGCACCTGTATTGTCACGACACACCGGCCGACCGTGTTAAGCGTCTGTACCCGCGTCTACGCCATCCGCAATAAGCAGTGCGTATCGTTAAGCGAAAAGGAAATACGCGACCTGATAAATAAATAAACTATTTGGAAAGGAATGTTGTCCCATGAAATTAAAAAACGGCTATCTGCTTTACGAATCAGGCGGCGCTTCTTATCTGCTGCCCTACGGGCAGAATATTGCGGATCACAGACACGGAATGCGTTTAAATGAATCCGGAAAGTTTTTGTATACGGCGCTCTTACGGGATCAGGATTTGTTTGCAGATTGTACAAAACAGGACGCGGAACAAAAGCTGCTTGCTCTGCTGCTTGCCCATTACGAAACAAACGCGTCCGAAGCGCCCGCTCTTTTAGCGGATATCAAGAGCTTTCTCTCTCACCTTCAGAGAATTGACGCGCTTTCCGATTCCGAAGTGCAAATTTCCGCTCCGGAACGAACCTGTTTTCGCATCGGACCTCTCACACTGGAATTTTGCGGGCCGAAAGAACTGATTCCCCCTTCTTTTTTTCCGTTTTCCTGTAAACCGGAGCCAAAATGCCCGGATCAGACCGTCTATCTGTTTCCGAGCGCGCCGCTCTTCCATGCGGGCGGTGAAGTATTGATTCGCACGGAAGAACTGATGCTTTTAAAAAATGAGGAGTGCTACCTGTTTTTATACCCGGCAGGGCACGGCATTTCGGAAGTCCACTTAACTCTTGACGGACAAAAAGCCATCTTCTACTGCCACTGTCCGTTTTCCGACGATCTGCCGGAACAATTGTTTCACGCCATCCGCTTTACCTTTCTCGTAAAAGCGCAGATGGAAGGACTGTTTGCCGTTCACTCGGCCTCCGTCCTCTATCGTAGCAGCGCATGGCTGTTTGCCGCTCCTTCGGGTACCGGAAAATCCACCCATGCCGCGCTCTGGAACAGTCTTTACAAAACGCCCGTATTAAACGGCGATTTAAACCTGATTGGTTTTTCGGACGACAAGCCGATCGTTTACGGCATTCCGTGGTGCGGGACCTCCGCTCAATTCACTGCAAACGCATATCCGCTCGGCGGCATTGTTTTTTTAAGCCAGGCTTCCCATGATTCCGCAGCTTTTGTGACAGCAGAAAAAGCACAGCTCTCCGTCATGCGGCGTATGGTTTCACCCGCATGGACGAAGGCTATGCTTTCGGAAAATCTTAATTTTGCAGGACATCTTTCAAAAAAGATTCCTTTTTTTTCACTTGCATGTACAAAAGAGGCGTCTGCGGCGGCCGCATTAAAAAAATGCATTGATTCTGCGCTCACGACCGCCTGAGCCTTTTTCTTTTATTTGAAATATTCCACGCCCGACCGAAACAGTCCCAAATCCTGTTCTCCGTAAATATTTACGGCAACGCTCCTGCCGCGGCGCTCCGAATGAGCCATTTTACCGAGCACACGGCCGTCGGGACTGGTGATTCCTTCGATTGCCATATAGGAACCGTTGATGTTCCATTCCTCGTCCATGGTCGGAACGCCGTTCTCATTGACATAGCACGTCGCAACCTGACCGTTTTTAAATAACTCGTCCAGCCGGTTCTGCGGCGCCACAAAACGTCCCTCTCCGTGCGAGGCGGGATTGCAGTATACCTTTCCGGGTTCTGCGTTCGCAAGCCACGGCGATTTGTTCGACATCACTTTTGTATAAACCATCCGGCTGACATGACGTCCGATGGTATTGTACGTCAAAGTCGGGGAATCCGCCGTCTGGGGACGAATCTCTCCGCAGGGTACAAGCCCCAGCTTAATCAGCGCCTGAAAACCGTTGCAGATTCCGAGCGCCAGACCGTCTCTTTCGTTTAAGAGTCTGTTTACCGCCTCCGCCATCTTCGCATTGCGGAATGCGGTTGCAAAGAATTTCGCGGAACCTTCCGGTTCGTCTCCTGCGGAAAACCCGCCAGGGAACATAATGATCTGCGCTTTATCGATTGCTTTTACAAACTCCTCCACCGATTCCCGGATATCCGCCGCATTTCTGTTGCGGAACACCATTACATTTGTATCAGCCCCTGCAAGCCGGAATGCGCGCGCACTGTCCTCTTCACAGTTGGTACCAGGAAATACCGGAATAAAAACGGTCGGCTTCGCCGTTTTCTGTCTGCACACATAAATATGGTCCGTATGGAAGACATCTGCTTTTACCTCGTCTGAGAAAGAGTCCGCTTCTTTGGTGCGCGTCGGAAATACCGCCTCGAGCGTGCCCGTCCACGCTTTTACGGCTTCTTCCAACGGAATCTGTGCTCCGCCGTAGCAGAAACGCTTCTCATCCGTTACCGAACCGACTTCTATCATATGGTCGGAAAGTCCTGCCGCCGCAAGAAGCGCTTTTCCCTCCGCAAACTTATCCGGCAAAAGCTCGGCTGCGATATTTCCGAAGCCCGGTCCAAACATTGTCTCTGCAGAAACAGTGTCGTCCACCGTTACGCCGAATCCATTTCCGAATGCCATTTTACTTAACGAAACTGCAAGACCTTTCCCGTCGAGCGCATAGGCGGAAACAATGATTCCTTTCTGAATCAGCTCATGTACCGCGTCATAAAGCCTCTTTACCTGCCCATAGTCAGGCAGATCGTACCCGTCCTTTTCGATTGTGAACAAAACCAGACGATTTCCCGGCACTTTGAGTTCCGGCGTAATGATATCCTTTTCTTTGCCGACGCAGACAGCAAACGAAACCAGTGTGGGCGGCACGTCAATTTCATTAAACGTTCCCGACATCGAATCCTTCCCGCCGATCGACGGCAGGCCGTAGCCGATCTGCGCGCCGTAGGCGCCAAGCAATGCGGAGAACGGCTGGCTCCAGCGCTCTGGGACTTCGCTCATTCTGCGGAAATATTCCTGGAAAGTAAAACGCACCCTGCTGTAATCGCCGCCGGATGCAGTAATTCTTGCAAGCGATTCGGTTACCGCATAAACGGCTCCGTGGTACGGGCTCCAGCTTGACAGATACGGATCAAACCCGTACGCCATCATTGTTACGGTATCGGACGTTCCTTTTACCACCGGAAGCTTCGCTGCCATCGACTGCGTTTCGGTAAGCTGGTACCTTCCTCCATAAGGCATATAAACGCTTCCCGCGCCGATCGAACCGTCGAACATCTCTACCAGTCCCTTTTGCGAACATACGTTTAAATCCGCAAGCTGTGCAAGCCATGCCTGTTTTATCTCATGTTTTTCAAGCGCTTCCGCCGCTTCTTTCACCGGAAACTTCTTAAAGTAATTTTCATCCGGCTCCGGCAGCAAAACCGTCACGTCTGTTTCCTGATGCGCGCCGTTTGTATTTAAAAACGCACGGGAAATATTTACGATTTCCTGTCCTCTCCATTCCAGAACAAGTCTCGGCTCCTCCGTAACGACCGCAACCGAAACGGCTTCCAGATTCTCTTCCGCCGCATAGCCTAAAAATGTCTCTGCATCTTCCGGCGATACTACAACGGCCATACGTTCCTGCGATTCGGAAATGGCGAGTTCCGTCCCGTCCAGCCCCGCATATTTTTTCGGCACCTTATCAAGCTGTACGCGCAGTCCGTCCGCCAGTTCTCCGATTGCAACGGATACGCCGCCGGCTCCGAAGTCGTTACATTTTTTTATGATATGAGAAACCTCTTCCCTGCGAAACAGCCTCTGGATTTTGCGTTCGGTCGGCGGATTTCCTTTCTGTACCTCCGCACCGCAGACTTCGGTTGATTTTGTATTATGCGCTTTCGACGAACCGGTAGCGCCGCCGATTCCGTCCCGTCCGGTACGCCCGCCGAGCAGGATAATGACATCGCCCGGATCAGACGTCATTCTTCTAACCGCACGTCTCGGCGCGGCGCCCATAACGGCGCCGATTTCCATACGTTTCGCTACATAGTCGGGATGATAAATTTCCTTCACGTAGCCTGTCGCAAGTCCGATCTGATTGCCATAGGAACTGTAGCCGTGCGCGGCCTCTCTGACCAGCTTTTTCTGCGGAAGCTTGCCCGCCGTCGTTTCCGAAACCGCAACCGTGGGGTCCGCAGCGCCCGTTACGCGCATTGCCTGATAGACATAGGTACGTCCCGAAAGCGGATCGCGGATCGCGCCGCCCAGACATGTCGCCGCGCCGCCGAACGGCTCGATTTCGGTCGGATGATTATGCGTCTCATTTTTAAAATTAACGAGCCATTCTTCCGTCTCTCCGTCAACCTCCACCGGAACGACAATCGAACAGGCATTGATTTCATCGGATTCCTCCTGATCGTCCAGCTTTCCTTCTTTTTTCAGACGCTTCATTGCAAGAAGCGCAATATCCATCAGACAGACAAATTTATCCGTACGGCCCTGATAGAGCGTCTCAAACGTTTCCAGATAATCCCGGTACGACGCCTCAATCGGCGCTTTGTAATATCCCTCTTCAAAATTTACCTTCTTTAATTCGGTCGAAAACGTTGTGTGACGGCAGTGATCGGACCAGTAAGTATCCAAAACACGGATTTCCGTTACGGAAGGATCGCGCTTTTCCTCGTTTTTAAAATAGTTCTGTATATGAAGAAAATCCTGAAACGTCATAGCCAGATTTAAAGAATCATAAAGCGTTTTCAGTTCCTGCTCCGGCATGTCCGCAAAACCTTCAAATATGGCGATATCCTTCGGCTCTTCAAAAGACTGTACCAGCGTTTCCGGCTTTGAAAGTCCCGTTTCTCTTGAATCTACCGGATTAATACAGTGCTTCTTAATCGCGTCAAGTTCCCCTTTCGTAACACTGCCTTCGATAACATAGGTTGTAGCCGTACGAATAAATGGCTCTTCGTCTTCGTTCAGCAGTTTCAGACACTGCTCGGCGGAATCCGCCCTCTGGTCGAACTGTCCGGGCAGAAACTCGACGGAAAATACTTCCGCATTCCCTGCGTCAAAATTTTCCTCATAGAGGTCGTCCACCGGCGGCTCGGAAAAAACGGTGCCAAGAGCCAGTCTGTAAGTCTGTTCCGAAACATGTTCCATATCATAGCGTATCAGCACGCGCACGTTCGTAACGGTTTTAATACCGAGATAATTTTTAATTTCCGCCAGAAGCTCCTTTGCCTTAATTGCAAACGCCGGCTTCTTTTCCACATATACTCTGCGGACACTGCCCATAATATCCTCCATTCTGCTGCAAACGCTGCAGCCGCTTTGTTTACTGATATCTTACCCTCTCCTGACAGGGGCATACGCGCCTCAACCATGATATTTCGCCGATTTGCTACATGATCCTCCATCGGCGTATTGTAAAGAGCGGGTACCTGATTAAAATATATCATATCATTTTAAATAAGCAAAATTAATAAATCTAATTCTATTTATCACTTGTACTTATTTATTTTCTTCTTTCCGGTACGCCAGTCTCTCCTTATATTTTAACATCCGAATCCGGATAAGAAAATACCAAAAATGCTTTGCCAAAAATGAACCCCATCTTGCATGGAATCGACGCTACGCATACGGCAATGAAAATCATCGTAATATTTTTCTCACAAAACTATTGACATACGTATATAATGGTGATATATTATACAAAATTCAATACACTAAACCGTTGAAGCGGAGATAACGGCAATGATGCCTTTACAGAGAGCCTGCAATGCTGAAATCAGGTAAGAAACAAATTGTCAAATGGACCGCGGAGGGCACAGTCAAATGCAAAATTTGCAAAGTATTCTGTGACGCTGCAGGCAAGCGTATAAATGCCGGGGATATGTCAGTATCCTGCTAAGCGCACGGGTCATACCGTGAATCAAGGTGGCACCGCGGATGTCGTACTGTAACAGTACCTGTTCGTCCTTGACAGAGCATTCTCTTTCTGTCAGGGGCGTTTTTTATTTGTGACAATTAAGTACATAGGGAGGTAATACCATGCGAATGCCAAAACGCTGGCGTCCCGCAAGGGCGCAGGAAAATAAACGAGCGAAAGAAAGAACCATAAGTCCAAACCAATCTCATCAAATCATATGGAGGTAATTACAATGAAAACCGAAACAATTCCTTATAAAATATATCTGAATGAAAATGAAATGCCGAAGGCATGGTATAACCTGCGCGCCGACATGAAGCAAAAACCGGCGCCGCTTTTAAACCCCGGCACCCTTGTGCCGATGAAAGCAGAAGAACTCGCAGGCGTTTTCTGCGACGAATTGATTGCGCAGGAGCTCGACGATGTAACTGCGTACTTTGAAATCCCGGAAGAAATCCGCAATTTTTATAAAATGTACCGTCCCTCTCCTCTGGTTCGCGCTTATTGTCTGGAAGAGAAGCTGGATACGCCTGCAAAAATCTATTACAAGTTTGAAGGAAACAACACCAGCGGCAGCCATAAATTGAACTCCGCCATCGCGCAGGCCTATTATGCGAAAAAACAGGGGCTGAAGGGCGTGACGACCGAAACCGGCGCCGGCCAGTGGGGTACCGCTCTTTCTATGGCATGTTCTTATTTTGGACTTGACTGCAAGGTATATATGGTAAAATGTTCTTATGAACAGAAACCTTTCCGACGCGAGGTGATGCGTACCTACGGTGCATCCGTCACTCCGTCGCCGTCTATGGAAACCGCGGTAGGCCGGAAAATCCTTGCCGAACATCCGGGAACTACAGGAAGTCTTGGCTGTGCGATTTCCGAAGCGGTTGAAAAAGCAGTATCCAGTGAAGGCTACCGCTATGTTTTGGGCAGCGTATTGAATCAGGTGCTTCTCCATCAGTCGGTCATCGGTCTGGAGGCGAAAGCTGCGCTGGACAAATACCATATCAAGCCGGACATCATTATCGGCTGCGCCGGAGGCGGTTCAAATCTCGGTGGTCTGATCGCACCGTTTATGGGTGAAAAGCTTCGCGGTGAAGCAGACTATCGCATTATTGCGGTGGAACCGGCATCCTGCCCCAGCTTTACCCGGGGCGTATATGCCTACGACTTCTGCGACACGGGAATGGTCTGCCCGCTTTCCAAGATGTATACGCTTGGCAGCGACTTTATCCCGTCCTCTAATCATGCGGGCGGTCTCCGTTATCACGGCATGAGCTCTACCCTGTCCGAACTGTATCATCAGGGACTGATGGAAGCAATCAGTGTAAAGCAGACAGAGGTATTCGAAGCTGCGGAATACTTCGCAAGAGTGGAAGGCATTCTGCCCGCGCCGGAAAGCTCTCACGCAATCCGCGCCGCTATCGACGAAGCGGTCAAGTGCAGGGAAACCGGTGAAGAAAACACAATTGTATTCGGTCTTACCGGCACGGGATATTTTGATATGGTAGCTTATCAAAAATTCCATGACGGAGAAATGAGCGATTATATTCCTACCGATGAAGAACTGGCAGTCTGCCGTAACAAACTTCCGAAAGTAGAATAGTCCGATTTTTTCGGACTGCGGCCTGCAAAAGCCCCTCTGTGATTCCTTTCTCATAGAGGGCCTTTTTGGTGTTGCGATTTTCCCTTACATCATTCTACCGGCATATATCGATTCAAATACTCGTCTAATTTTTCCATAAATGCTTCATAGAGCTTATTATCATTTTGCAGTCCGTGTCCGGAATGAGGAAATTCTATGTAATCGTAAGGAACCTGGTATCGCTTTAATGCGTCAATCAAATGATTTGCGGATTGATACGGACATACCCTATCATATTTACCATAAGCGCACAAAGTCGGAACCGAATTTTCATTTACCCACATATAGGCGGAAATATCTTTCACTTCGTCCTCGTAATCGTTTTCCCGAATCATTTCTTCCGTAATCGAATTTCCGGACATGACGCTGAACAAATCCGCGGCAGCCTCCGGACTTTTATCAAGGCCATACGGCGTCCAGTCTTCATGGTGAAAACTTGCGGGACCGACCATCTCAAAAACCATCGTAACGGGAACCGGAGACGTATCGGCATCGCGATATGCATAGAGCAGCGCAAGGCATCCCCCCGCCGAGCCGCCGGACACCGCCATCCGGTCTAATTTATAACCGCGTTTTTCCGCTTCTTTTGCGACAAACGGAATACTCGCTTTGATTTCCTGCGACTGTGTATAAACGCTGACTTCCGGATGATTCTCGTCACGCAGCGTATAGTTAATTCCCGCAGCGACATAGCCCATTGAACAAAAGCGCTTTAACAGATCCGCATCACCGCTCTTATCTCCCGTAGTAAAACCGCCTGCATGGAGATAGACAACCAGTCCGTAGCTTTTTCTGCTGCAATCGGCGGGAACATAGAGATCGAATTTGTTCGCTTCCCCGTCCCCGTAAGAGAGATCGGAATAAATTTTTCCTACAGAATCATCCCATTGATAAGAGAATTTCTTCGCCAGAGGCTGATACGTCATTTTTACTGCCGCCGATACGGCAAAAGTAACGACAAATGCAGTCACATAAATTAATCCCCACATGATTTTTCCCTTTCTGCTTTTCTTCTCTTTTCTCATAGAAAATTCCCCCCGAACAATGTGCCGCCGAGCAGCAGGTTCATAAACGCACGAACGGCAAGCCGTCCTAAGACTGCGGCGATTACAATAACAGCAGCCAGGATTAACATTCGTTTTTGGTAAAGTTTCATTTTTCCTACACCTTTCCTTTCTGTTAGATTCTTGACAGCACAATCCGGATTTGTTATATTTTTGATGATACAATTGTTTTGTCAATACAATTATATCTGCACATTTTTTTACTGTCAAGGAAGGGGAGGAAAATGAAACAAACGCGAAAAACTGTATCACCGATGAGCAATGAAGGACGAAATGCTTATGTAATAGAACATTTGACGGACGCGCTCCTTACGCTGCTTCAAAGCAAGCCGCTTTGCGATATTTCTGTCAGCGAATTATGCGACTCTGCCGAAGTCGGCAGAGCGTCTTTTTACCGCAATTATGAGAACAAAGAAGCGATTTTGAGAATGTATATCCGTAAACTGTTTGGCGGCTGGATCGATGAAAACGGGCAGATTGACGGTAAACCTTTAAGCGATCTGATCCGGTCGCTGTTTACACATTTTGAAAGACACCGGGATTTTTACGAGCTGCTGAATCAAAGAAATCTGATTTATCTGCTGAAAGATGTAATTATCGGTATCTGCGGTCCCACGCCGGAGCAGGAAAAAGCCGAAGCATATACAAAAGCATTCGTTGCCTATACCCTTTACGGCTGGATTGAATTGTGGTTTCAAAGAGGCATGAAGGAATCCGCAGAAGAGATCGCAAATCTCTTTCACATTCAGGGACTGTAACGTCAAAAAATTCACTGATTGACAACGTATCCTTTTTTTGCTATGATATTGAAACTAATATATAAATGTCAACTTACTTATTACAAAGAAGAAAGAGAGGAAGGAAAAATGGGAACAATTATCGGTGACGGCATTACCTTTGATGATGTACTGTTAGTGCCTCAGTATTCGGAAGTAACCCCGAACATGATTGATTTAACAACGCATCTGACCAAAAAGGTTGTTTTAAATATCCCTATGATGAGCGCCGCAATGGATACTGTCACAGAACACAGAATGGCAATTGCAATGGCAAGACAGGGAGGCATCGGTATTATTCACAAAAACATGTCGATTCAGGCGCAGGCGGAAGAAGTCGACAAAGTAAAACGTTCTGAAAACGGTGTTATTACCGATCCTTTTTTCCTTTCTCCGAACCATACCTTACAGGATGCGGAAAACCTGATGCGCAAATTCCGTATTTCCGGCGTTCCTATCTGCGAAGGCGGCAAGCTGGTCGGAATCATTACAAACCGCGATTTAAAATTCGAAACCGATTTTTCCAAGAAAATAAGCGAAAGCATGACCTCAGAGGGATTGATTACGGCGCTTGAAGGCACCACCTTAGACGAGGCAAAAAAGATTCTTGCAAAAGCCAGAAAAGAAAAGCTCCCGATTGTAGATAAGGACTATCATTTAAAAGGCTTAATTACCATCAAGGATATTGAAAAACAGATTAAATATCCGCTTTCCGCAAAGGATTCGCTGGGCCGTCTGCTCTGCGGCGCAGGCGTCGGCATTACCGGAAATATGATGGAGCGCGTGGAGGCGCTTGTCAAAGCGCATGTCGACGTCATTGTAGTGGATTCGGCGCACGGCCATTCGCGCAATATCTTAGAATCCGTGAAGAAAATCAAAACCGCATACCCCGATCTGCAGGTGATCGCAGGCAACGTAGCTACCGGAGACGCCGCCCGCGATTTGATTAAAGCAGGCGCAGACGCCGTAAAAGTCGGAATCGGACCGGGAAGTATCTGCACTACGCGTGTAGTTGCCGGAATCGGCGTACCGCAGATTACAGCGATTATGGACTGTTACGCCGCGGCTAAGGACGCTGGCATTCCGATTATCGCCGACGGCGGCATTAAATATTCCGGCGATATGACAAAAGCGCTTGCCGCAGGCGCAAATGTTTGTATGATGGGCAGTATTTTTGCAGGCTGCGACGAGGCGCCGGGTACCTTCGAATTATATCAGGGCAGAAAATATAAAGTTTATCGCGGCATGGGTTCCCTCGCCGCAATGGAAAACGGCAGCAAAGACCGCTATTTCCAGGAGGATGCGAAAAAGCTTGTTCCCGAAGGCGTTGAAGGACGCGTAGCATATAAGGGAACCGTAGAAGACACCGTCTTTCAGTTAGTGGGCGGTATCCGCTCCGGTATGGGCTACTGTGGATGTCCGACGATTGAAGCATTGAAGGAAAACAGCAAGTTTGTTAAGATTTCCGCTGCAGCCCTGCGCGAAAGTCATCCGCATGACATTCATATTACAAAAGAAGCTCCAAACTATAGTATTGATGAATAAAAGATTGTAGAGGTGAATTTTTTTTGGAAGCTGGCGACATAGTTCAACTAATCAGCATTGTTATTTTACTTATGCTGTCCGCATTCTTCTCGTCTGCGGAGACAGCTCTTACAACTGTAAATCGTATTCGGATGCGTACGCTTGCGGAGGACGGAAATAAGCGGGCCGCGCGCGTACTTCGGATTACCGACGATTCCGGTAAAATGTTAAGCGCAATTTTAATCGGCAACAATATCGTTAATATTTCCGCATCTTCACTTGCAACTACCCTGGCCACTAAATTATTAGGTAACGCCGGAGCCGGAATTGCAACGGGAATTTTAACGCTGCTGGTTCTGATTTTCGGGGAAATCTCTCCCAAAACAATTGCAACCATCAATGCGGAAAAAATTGCGCTTGGCTATTCCAGTGCGATTGAATTTTTAATGAAAGTTCTGACTCCCGTTATTTTTGTGATAAACAAACTGTCAATGGGCTTTCTCTTTCTGCTGCGCATAGACCCCTCAAAGGGCAGCAGCCAAATGACGGAGGAAGAGCTTCGAACCATTGTGGATGTCAGCAAGGAAACCGGCGTCATTGAATCGGAAGAACATGAAATGATTAATAACCTCTTTGATTTCGGAGACGCGCAGGCAAAAGAAGTTATGATCCCCCGTATTGACATGACTTTTGCGAATATTGAAAGCACCTATGACGAACTGATTGAAATTTTTCAGGAGACAAAGTTTACGCGGCTTCCCGTCTTTGAGGACAATACCGATAATGTCGTCGGTATTCTCAATATGAAAGACCTCCTGCTCTATAAGGAAAAGGAACATTTTTCCATTCGGGAAATCATCAGGGAACCTTACTTTACGTATGAACATAAAAATACGGCGGAACTTTTTATCGAAATGCGGAAGTCTTCGATTTCACTTGCCATCGTTTTAGACGAATACGGCGCGACGGCAGGCCTTATTACATTGGAAGATCTGTTAGAGGAAATTGTCGGTGAAATCCGCGACGAATACGATACGGATGAGGAAGACCCGATTATCCAGTTAAATGAACGCGAATATATCGTTTTGGGTTCTACCAATCTTGAGGATCTGTGTGAAAAACTGGACTTAAATTTTACCTCCGACGACTATGACACCATCGGCGGTTATCTGATCGGCCTGCTCGACCATCTGCCGGAGAAAAACGAAATCATTATTACGGACGACGATGTACTGCTTCGTGTGGAAAAAATGGATAAAAACCGGATCGAGAAAATCTATATCAAAAAACCGGAAGTAAAAAAAGAAGACGGCGATTAATTTCGCCGTTTTTTTATCATTTTTTATCATTTTTTTATTTTTTACTTGACCTTCCACCGGGTGGAAGGTGTAAATTTCAATTAAAGATACGAGCGGCTCGTGTCAGATTATAAAGAAAGGCAGCGTTTTCTATGAGAATTAATCAGGCGGAACAGTTAGCCGGAATCACAAAAAAGAATATCCGGTTTTATGAGGAACAGGGTCTTTTGCATCCTTCCCGCGGCGAAAACGGCTATCGGGAATACAGCGAAGCGGATTTGGACACCCTTTCTAAAATAAAGCTTCTTCGCAAGCTTTCCGTCCCGATTGACGAAATCCGAAACATACAGGAACGCCGTCTGAGCCTGCCCGACTGTATGGAACGGCACATGATTTTTCTTTCCCATGAAGAAAAAAACATTGCCCTGGTGAAAGAAATCTGCCGCGAAATTCAGGAAAAGGAAAGCAGTCTTTCATCGCTTAGCGCCGCTGTGTATCTGGAGGAAATGACCCGTCTGGAGGAAGGAGGAACCCGTTTTATGGATATCGGAAAAAGAGATACAAAAAAGAAAAAATATGGCCCTGTCATTGCATCTGCCGTAATGATTCTGCTTATGCTGGCGCTTCTCGTGCCTGTTGTCATCGCACAGTTTCTTTATCCCATGCCGATGATATTGTTTCTGCTTATAATCTTTTTGCCATTGACCGTCATAACGGGCGTGCTTTTGGCGCTGCGTCAGCGTTTTAAAGAAATTGAAGGAGGAGAAGAATATGAAGCTTCTAAATATTGATTACATTCCGGGAAAAGAAATCGAGGCCTTAGGCATCGTAAAGGGAACGGTTGTACAGTCGAAAAATCTCGGCAAAGACTTTATGGCCGGCATGAAAACTCTGGTGGGAGGAGAAATCGTAAGCTATACCGAAATGTTAAACGAGGCGAGGCAGATTGCTACAAAACGTATGGTTGACGATGCGGTAGCGCTCGGCGCAGACGCCGTTATCAATATCCGATACGGCTCTTCCGCCGTGATGCAGGGATCGGCGGAAGTCGTTGCCTACGGTACGGCGGTTAAAATTTTAAACACCATTTAACTTTCATTCCATTTGCGATAAGAGGACGGCATTGCCGTCCTCTTATCTGTTCTCCCAAAATCTAAGAAGCTTCTCTTCAACCGTATAAAGCGTACATGTCTCATACCGCTCCCACTCTCTCGGAAACAGACCGGTATAGTCGCTCTGCAAAAATCGTTCATCCAAAAGCTCGATTATCCCCACATCTTCTATGGTTCGTATCACGCGTCCCGCCGCCTGCAGCACTTTATTCATACCGGGATAACGGTAGGCATAATCAAACCCCGCTCCCAAACGTCTGTCGTAGTAATCCTTTAATATCTCTCTTTCGTTGCCGACCTGCGGAAGCCCTGTCCCAATGACCAGCGCTCCGATCAACTGCTCTTTCTTTAAATCGATTCCTTCTCCGAAAATACCGCCCATCACGCAAAACGCCATCAACGAGCGCTCTCTCTGTTTCTGAAATTCCTCCAGAAACGCTTCGCGCTCTTCCTCACGCATCATAGCCTGCTGTACCGCCGCATCGATTCTGCCGTCATTTAACGCGTCAAATTCTTCATAGACTTGTTCAAGCATTTTATAAGAAGGAAAAAAGACCATATAGTTCCCTGTTTTTACCAGGCCCGTTTTTATCAGATAGGACGCCAGCTTCTGAAACTCGCTCCGGTTTCTTCTTGTGTATTTGCTGCTGACATCCCTTCCGATCAAAAGCAGACGCTGCTTATCCGAAAACGCAGTTTCCGCATATACCGCATAATTATCCGTTTCCGTAGATAAAAGACTTTTATAATAACCGATCGGAAGCAGCGTCGCGGAAAAAAAGACGGTCGCGTTCCCGCGGTCAATACACTCCTGCAGATTTAGGGACGGATCTACGCAATAAAGCTTCATCAGAAACTTTTTCTCTTCCGTATGCTCGGTATAAATAACATAATGCTCGTCTACACGCTCATAAATATTCATAAATTTCCGCAGATTCAGATAAAACTCCGTCACCTTTTTACGCTCCGGTAATTCGGGGGCTTTCTGTAGAAACTCATCCAGATCGGACGCCAGCCGCATAAGTGCAGGGTAAAGCGTTCCGATATTGTCATAAGTCTCATACGATTCGCATTCCCGTTTATAATCCAGAAAAATCTGATTTACCCTGCCAAGTCTCTGTTCCAGCTTTTTACTAAATGTTTTTAAGACTTTCTTTATATCCAGAACATCTTCTTTGTATAGCTTTGCACTGTACATCTCCCTGCTCCGCTCTACCAGATTATGCGCCTCGTCCACCAGAAAAATATAGTCTCCCTTCACTCCGTCGGCAAAAAAACGCTTCAGGTAGACGTTCGGGTCAAACACATAGTTATAATCGCAGATAATGTTATCGGACCAGGACGCCGTATCCAGACACAGTTCAAACGGACAGACCATATGCGCCTTCGCCTGTTCCAGAAAAACTTCTCTGGAAAATAAATCTTCTTTTAGCAAAAGCTCATATACTGCGTCATTCACGCGGTCATAATGTCCCTTTGCATATGGACAGTGTACCGGATTGCAGTCCATTTCCTCACAGAGACAGAGCTTCTCCTTTGCCGTAATCCGAAGAATCTTCGCCTGATAACCCTGCTTGCGCAAAAGCGAAAATGTCTCCCACGCTACGGTACCCGTAATCGTCTTTGCCGTCAGATAAAATATGCGCTCACCCAGCCCCTCTCCGACTGCCTTCACTGCCGGAAACACCGTAGAAATCGTTTTTCCGACTCCGGTCGGCGCCTGAATAAACAAATTTTTCCGTCTTGCAATCGTCCGGTAAACACCGGCTGCAAGTTCTTTCTGTCCCTTCCGGTATTCATAGGGAAACGTAAGCTTTGCAATAGACTCCTGGCGCAGCTTTCTCCAGGCATATTGAAAATCCGCCCATTTTTTATATTCCGAAATCAGTCCCGAAAACCAGCCGCTCAGTTCTGCAAAATCAAATTCGTCGTTAAAATATTTCCGTTCCGGCGTTTCCTCGTCGAGGTTGCAGTAGGTCATCCGCACATGGATATGCGCGACCTTATGCTGCTGTGCATAGATATAGGCATAACACATGGCCTGCGCTTTATGGACTCCAATCGGCTCTGTGAGGGTTTCCAGTCTCATATAGACGCCTTTGATTTCGTCAATCGTTACTTTGTTTCCTTCTTCCGATTCTTCTATAATAATACCGTCGGCGCGTCCCTCCACCAGCAAATCGTAGTACTCTTCCTCAAGAATCATTTTTAAAGGCACCTCTGCGTGATACTCTGCGCCCATGCTCCGCTGAATCTTACGGTGCAGACGGCTCCCCGCCTGCATTGCCTCCGGCGAAGCCGCTTTTCCATGACGATTGTCTATATCTCCTTCCCGCAGAATAAATTCCACCAGATTCCGTACGGATATTTTGATAACGGTCCGCTCTGCGTTCTTCTTGTCTTTTTGGGGGTTCTTTTCCTGTTCGTTCTTTTCACTCATAGTCCTATTATAAACGATTCTCTGGCCTACGGAAAGGAAAAAGTCTCCGTTTAATACCGGTATCGTTTCCTGTACTTCAAAATCATCGAAACCGACAGCGCAAGCGCCATGCACTCTGCGGCCGGAGTCGCAAGCCAGATCCCGTTTACTCCCAAAAAAACAGGCAGCACAAGCATTGTAATCAGCATAAACACAAACGACCGGGAAAATGCGAGAATCGCAGAAACCGCTCCGTTAGACAACGCCGTAAACATTCCGCTCGCAAAAATATTAAACCCGATAAAAAGCAGCGCGAACGAACAAATCCGATTTCCGGTCACGGCAAGCTCAAATACCGGATGATCCGGACGGGCAAAAACAGAAACGAGCGGCTTTGTGAAAAGCAGCGAGGCCGCCGCTGTCAAAACAGAAATTGCGCCGATAACCTTTACGCTTATTGCTGTCAGCCTGTGAAGCTTTTCGCTGTTCGCTTCTCCGTAATAAAAACTGATCATCGGAGCGACTCCATAAGCATATCCCGTATACAAAGAGCTTGCAAACATCAGAACATACATAATAATCGTAACCGCCGCAACACCGTCCTCGCCCACATACTGAAGCATAGCCCGGTTAAACATCATCGTAACAATTCCCGTTACAAGTGCGGTCGCCATTTCCGAACATCCGTTTGAAGCTGCCTGAACGATAACACGTAAGCGAAATTTCGGTTTCACAAAGTGCAGCAGACTTTTCCGCCTGCAGAATACAATAAAACCGACGATTGCCGTTACCGAATATCCCATTCCCGTCGCAACTGCGGCGCCGCTGATGCCCATATCAAAGCAGGAAAGAAACAGATAATCCAGCGCTATATTTAACACCCCTCCCGCTCCTTCTGTTCTCCCATTTTTTTCATAATTACCGCGCTGCCGCCTGTGGCAAGCATTGTAGAAACGGCTGTGACCAGTGAAATGATCGGCGCCGTCAGATTAATTGCGGACAGCGCGTCCGTGCCGACCAGATTCGAAACAAACAAGCCGTCGACCATTGTATAAAATGACATAAAAACCGTCATCGCAATCGTCGGTATTGCAAATTTCAGAATATTTTGTAACGTTACCGGTTTTTTATACACATTTTGATTCTCCATAAGTTCCTCCTTTTTCTTGCTTAATCTTACCGTTTCCTGTATCATAGACCGTACAGTAACTGTACGGTCAAGAGGAAACAAGAAAGGAGTACGGAGAATTTTTATGAGTGAGAAAAATAAGCTTCTTACGATCGGAGCCTTTGCCTCCATGCATGGTATCAACAAAAAAACGCTGATGTGGTACGACGAAATCGGACTTTTCAAACCTGCCGCCGTCGATCCTGAGAACGGATACCGCCTTTACCATTACCGCCAGAGTCCCCTTTTGGAAACGATTCTGCTGCTGCGGGAACTGGACGTATCAATCGACGAAATACAGGAATTTATGAAGCACCGTTCCGCCGCCGCGTTAAAAAATCTGCTGGAGGAAAAAATAATTGATTTGGACCGCACCATTACCCATCTTAGCGCCGTCCGGGAAACGCTCTGCACGCACCGCCGGAATATGGATACCCTGCTTACTATGGATCTCTCGGAAATCCGTATAATTGAAAAAGAGGAACAATGTCTGATTACGGTCGATATAGACAAGGACACTTCTTTTGAGAAAGAAGTAGAACTGATTACTGCAGAAACGCAAAAGTACAAGCTCGGACGTCTGCATGACGCCTCTTACGGTTCCATGATAAGCGTCGAAAGTTTAAAATCCGGTAATTTCGACAACTATTGTATGCTCTTTATTGAAATTCCCTTTCTGACGCAGAAAACCGGACTGCATATACGTCCCGGCGGAAGATATGTAAGCGCATTTCACAAAGGAAACTGGGATGAAATTCCCGGACGCTATCAGGAATTACTTGAATTTGCACGCCGCCGGAACCTGACGCTCTGCGGATTCTCCTATGAAAGAGGAATCAATGAAACTGTCATCGACCGTATTGAAGATTATATTGTGCAAATTGAAATCCCGATTGCAGATTAAAAGCTGTTTTTACGCAGAGAAATGACGTTCTCTTACGGTCCTGCCCGACGCCCGGATCCGATAATACAAAAAACGGCATCGCATGACGAATGCCCTGCGATGCCGCTTCTGATACAAGCAATATTATATTCTGTCTCAATTATGCAACCGCATATTTACGGATTGCATTTTCAAATTTCATATCTTTTTCCCCATACTTTACCACCAGGTCCTTACAGATTCCGATGTAGAGCATTCCAAGCAATGACTTTGCATCAATTACGGCGCGATTATAACATACGTCAATTTCAAAATCACAATTTTCCGCAGCCTTTACAAAATCCCTAATTTCATCTGTATCAGACAATCTGATTCTTTTTTCAAACATCATAACATCTTCCTTTCATAAAACCAAAATAATTTGATACATTTTCCTTAGCTGCTTCGTATTATGACATCAAATTCCAAATCCGTCAAATTATAGGAAATAATTCCTATCTTTCAATTTCTAAGCATTTTGACTATTTTAATAGGCTAAATTTCCTATTGCGCAATCGATTAACCAACAACTTCGAAAATGTATATTTATACTTGTTTATTATGTCTTATTTTGTTCAAAATAATTCTCTTATTTACTGCAATTTTCACAAACTTTTTTTTATTTTCAAACTTGCTATCTTAGGAATTTACTCTTATAATAGTTAAATAAACAGCTATTATCATACAAACAACGCAGACTCAGATGGGAGCAATCTATTTATGACAAATGAAAAAGAGCTTCTCCTTCGTCAGCTGGAGGAACAGCGTTTTCTTCCGGTTACGAAAGTAACCGAAGCCTTATATAAAAAATATGCCCTGCTTGTTGATTTTTCAGATCCGGATGATATTTCGCGTCTGCTTTTCTATGAGGGAGAATATTATTATCGAAGCGGTAATATCACAAAAGCGCTTCGCAGTCTCTCCCGCTGCATTCAGGCTCCGAAAAGCTCGGATCTAAAGCGGCTTGAAGCAAAGGCGCACAACCTGACGGGACTGATTTATTATTACCTCGGACAGGAAGCGCTTGCAAAAAGTAACTTTCTGGATTACCTGAAAATGGCGCAGGATCATCATTTTACAAGCGACGTCTCAATTGCATATACCAACTTAGGGCTTTTACACGCCAGCCTTGAGGATTATGAAACCGCTCTGGATTATGAAACGAAATCCCTTGAAAATCAAAAAGAACAGGATGATTTTCATTACAATGCAACTTTAATCAGCCTGACGCATCAGGGAATCTATCAGAGTATGCTTGGGAATTTTACCGAGGGCGCGTCGCTCTGCAGTAAAGCCAGGCAATACTGCATCGAAGGACAGTCTCTGATTTATGAAGTTCCGTTTTTAAGCCTGCAGCTTATGACCGCATTTTATCAAAAGGACTGGGAAACGTATCAAAAGACAACAGAGCGCATCTTAGATCTGGTCTCCCTGGAGGGCAGTTTCCTTGCATTGTCGAGATATTTTTTTGACATCTGTGATTTTTTCATAGATAACGAACGAAAGCAGGAAGCAAGAGCGCTGTTAGATCGGATGCAGTCCGATATCGTCAGCCTTCCGCTCGTCTTTCTTCGATATAATATTAGAAAGCACGAAGTATACTATGCGGATAAGTTCTGTTCGGACCTGGAATATATGGAAAATGCCCAAAAACTGATTGATCTGATTCCGTCTTATGAAAAGGAACAATATCTGGCGAAATCATACAGTCTGGATTATGTAGAACGCGTTCACCACGCCAGAAACCTTTCCAAAAAGTACAGCGAAGAAAGCAAACGCGATCCGATGACGGGTCTGCTGAATAAATATACACTCTGGTTTTTAATTGACGAGTATATCAATACCAGACCTCAAAATACGGTCTGCGCGGCTTTGCTAATCGATATTGACCATTTAAAACAGATTAACGATACAATCGGACATCTGGCGGGAGACCGAATTATTACGGAAACCGCCGCTGTGATTCGAGAAGTATTTTCCGAAAATACTTTTTCAGGCCGTATCGGAGGGGATGAATTTCTTGTTTTTGTACAATCGGCCGACGACCATGCGGCAATGTTTTTACAGGCGGAATTACTGCGCCAGCAGATATTTAACCGTCTTTCCGTTTCAAATCCCGCCGCAGCGGCAACGGCAAGTATCGGTATTGCATTTACCTCCGATACCGTCAAAAACTGCGACATGCTGTTTGCTGCGGCAAACAGTGCGCTGGCGGAAGCGAAGTCGGAAAGCGTGAACCGGGTAGCCGCAGCGAAACAATAATAAAAGAAGACAGTGCTGAATATTGACTTACCGTCAAATCCACACACTGTCTTTTCTTTTATCGGAACAAATACTGAAATCCGCTGATTTCCTTCGCTTTCTTAATAATATCCATCTGGTTCATCTGCAGATATTTTTCAAGCACAATAATCTCGTCCGGTTCAAAGCCGGCGCTTCTTACTATTTTACAGTCAGGTATACTGCCTTCGGCAAACCGCTCTCCCTCTTCGAATTTAACGGACACCTTCTTTTTTCCGTCCGCAGTTACAATGCCCGAATACGTCATTTTCATTTCTTCGTTCCGTTTCATAGCCTAATCCTCCCTGAAATCGCTATTGACTGTTGATGCAATCAATTCCATATTCCCCCGCAGAAAAACGTCTCCGAATGCAAAGGGAAGAATGAAATTATCGCCCTTTTTGACCTCATATCCGTTTACCGTTCCGGCTCCTTCCGTTACGGTCATATTTAAAAACGGATACCTCTGTAAAAAATGCGCCTCCTCTTTTAATTTCAATTTGTATATGCGATAAAACGCACAGGTATAAAGCAGTCTTAACTGATTGAGCGGCTCCCCGTCCGCATTTTCCATACGCGCCGTAGAAATAAGAATCTCCTCCGGCGGCTTCGCGGGAACGGTAATGACGTCAATACTCTTTTCTACATGCAGCTTTCTGGGCCTGCCGTTTGAAAGACGATCGTAATCATAAACACGGTACGTAAGATCACTGCTCTGCTGCGTCTCCAAAATCAGAAACCCGCCCTTAATGGCATGAATCGTACCCGGATCAATCTGAAGAAAATCTCCTTTTTTTACCGGAATCTCACGCAAAAGCTCTTTCCATCGCCCCTCCGAAATCATTGTTTTGAGCGCTTCTTTCGTTTCGGCATGATGTCCTATTACAAGCGTTGCATCTTCGGGACAATCGAGAATATACCAGCATTCCGTTTTTCCGAAAGGACCTCCCTCGTGTAAGTTCGCATACGCGTCGTTTGGATGGACCTGAATGCTTAAGTCCTCCTTTGCATCGATAAACTTTACCAACAGCGGAAATCTGTCGCAGGAAAGATTTCCGAAAAGGTTTGGAAATTCATTCCATACCTCCGACAGCTTTTTCCCTGAAAGGGCGCCGCTTCTTACGGTTCCGTCGCCGTTCGGATGCGCCGATATTCCCCAGCACTCGCCAATATCATCCCCATATGCCGTATACCCAAAATCTTCTTTCAGTCTTACGCCTCCCCAGATATTGTGCGTACAGACCGGGTCTAAAAATAGAATTTGCTTCTCTGTCTGATTTTCGGACATAAATCCTCCAAACTATATTAGGTCTTCTCTTAAAGCTTTCAGCTTTTCTTCCGCATCCGAAAGCGACTCTCCTTTTACGCCGAAATAAAACTTAATTTTCGGCTCCGTTCCGGAAGGGCGGACACAGCACCATGCGTCCCCGCTTAGCTCAAAATACAGTACATTAGAAGACGGAAGGCCTGTTTTTGTCTCTTCTCCCGTCCTTTTGTCGACTCTTACGCCCTTTTTATAATCACGGACGGCAAGTACCTCGCATCCGCCCAGCCGCTCTTTCGGATTCTCTCTCATTTCACGCATAATCTCGGAAATCCTGGCGGCTCCGTCGATTCCTTTTAAGGTTATCGTTTCCAATCCCTCTTTATAATAACCGTATTTCTCATACATTGCAAGCATCGCATCCCAGAGTGTCATCCCGTTCTTCTTATACCAGGCCGCCGCCTCGCAAAGCAGCATAACCGCAACGCAGGCATCCTTGTCCCTCGCATACGTTCCGGCCAGACAGCCGTAGCTTTCCTCCAGTCCGAATACATAATCATACATATGCTGTTCTTCAAACAGCCGAATCTGTTCTCCGATATATTTAAAACCGGTCAATACTTCAATAAGCGTTGTATCATAAGCCTTTGCGACCGCCTTTGCCATATCCGTAGTAACAATTGTCTCAACCAGCGCCGGCCGTTCTGGCATCGTGCCCGCAGCCGTCCTTTCGCGCAGCAGATATTCCGCAATCAGCATCCCCGACATATTTCCGGTAAAGCTCACATACCCGCCCGACTTCGTGTCTTTGCAGTAAACGCCGAGCCGGTCGGCATCCGGGTCGGTTGCAAGCACAAGATCGGCATCCTTTTCTTTTGCAAGCGCCAATGCAAGCTCAAAGGCTTTCGGCGATTCCGGGTTCGGATAAGAAACAGTCGGAAACCCGCCGTCCGGCAGCTCCTGTTCTTTTACGACATAGACCTGTTCAAACCCCAGCTCTTTTAATACTCTCCGAACCGGCAGATTCCCGGTTCCGTGAAGCGGCGTATAGACGATCTTTATCTCCTTTGCCATTTCGCGAATGATTTCGGGATGAATCGATTGTTTTTTTAACTCTTCCAAATAACGGTCGTCCATTTCCTTCCCTATAATTGTAAAAAGTCCATTTTTGACCGCCGCTTCTTTTTCCATTGTTTTAACCAGGTCAAACGACGTAACTTTAAACACCTCTGCCAGAATATTTTTGTCATGCGGAGGCGTAATCTGCGCGCCGTCCTCCCAATAAACCTTATAGCCGTTATATTCTCTCGGATTATGGCTTGCCGTAATTACAATCCCGGCAATGCAGCCAAGCTCGCGTACGGCAAACGACAATTCCGGCGTCGGGCGCAGACTTTCAAAAACAAACGCACGGATTCCGTTCGCATTCAGACAAAGCGCCGCTTCTTCCGCAAAACGATCGGACATCTTTCTGGAATCATAAGCAATTGCAACGCCCTTTTCCTGCCCGTTCTGCGAAAGAATATAATTACTCAGTCCCTGTGTCGCCAGACGAACGGTATAAATATTCATTCGATTAGTACCGGCGCCGATCACACCGCGCAGCCCGCCCGTGCCAAATTCCAGAGGACGGTAAAAGCGATCCTCTATTTCCGCCGCATCGTCTTTGACTGCGGCAAGCTCCGCCCTCGTTTCCTCGTCAAAATAAGGATCTGTACACCACTGTTTATAAACTTCCCTATAATCCATTAAAATCCTCCATTCCGTTCCTTCCGTCAAAGCGGCAGCTCCAACAATGCCGATCCCGTCACGGAAAAAGCAAGCGAAAGTACAAAAGTCATAAATACGGCAATCACGGTTCCTATAATAGAAGTAACCAGCCCCGCCGTCGCAACGCCGTTATCATACGGCTTTATTTTTTTTGAAATGCAGCTTCCCAAAATTCCCACGACACCCAGCCCTATTCCGTAACCCATAATACCCGAAACAATGCTAAGAATCCCCAAAATCAGGGATACCGTCGCAATCTTATCCGCCTCTTCAAAGGTGTCCGCCACAAATTCCCCGTTCGCTTTTTTTACCATTTCTTCAAGCTTCGGTTTCCGAAGCAGAATCACACAGGGGATAAGCAGTACCGGAACAGCCAAAAGATTTGCATAGGAAATATTATTGATTCCCGCAATCACACCGCCCGTCCCGAAAATTCCGGTTCCCATCAAAGCGGCAAAATCCGTCATGGCATGGGTAATAACGACAATCCAGATATTTCTGCTTCTTGCATAAACGGCCGATAAAATCACACCCAATAAAGACGCTACGAACGCCTGTACGCAGGCGCTTATGAACGATACGCCGGAAAAAATATTCATCAGATGAACACCGCCGAAAATCACGCTTTCGAGTAGAATCGCCCCAAGAATCCCGCGCTTCGTTTTGGAAAAACGGTCCAAAAGTAAGTTTAAAACGACTCCCCGGAAAATAAATTCCTCCGCAAATCCGATCAGGAACATGGTAGAAATAAAAAACACAATGGAAACAAACGGCTGAATTTCTATTTCACCGTTCATCTGCAAAACAAAAAGCTGCGCCACAAATGCGAAAAAACAATAGCCGACCATAAAACCGCCGATATAAAAGCTTTTTAAAAAACCGACGCCCGCGTCCTTTATTACGCCGGAATAGCCGAACAAAGAAAGAATCAGAACGGCATAGATACTGACAACAAACTCGCCGACCATAGACGCCCCATACCCCGGCAGCGGCGGCAGAAAATAAAGCGCCAGACTGCTTACGTTCATTACCGCGAAAAATCCTGCCACCGATAAAAGCGCGATCAAAACAACCACCCATTTCGGCAGTCTCATTATTCTTTCTCTCATTCTTCCGTTCCTCCGATTTTTTCTGTAATTCTGCCCTCGCTGTCTATTTGCGCATTGACCGAAATTTCCTGCATATAAGCATATACAGCCGCCGCTTCTGCGCCGGTTTGCTCTTTTGTCCTGCCGCCTGTCGAGCAAGCCGGGATCATACGATATTCGACCGCTCCTTTCGCGCCGACCGTTACCAAAAGCAGTGCCGTTTTTTCAATATTAGATCCGAAGATATAATTTCCGAGACTGTAAAAAACCGGTTTCCCTTCCATAAACTCAATCCCCTGCAGGCAGTGCGGATGCGCCCCGATCACCAGATCCGCGCCGGCCGCAAAACAATCCGCCGCAATCTGCGTCTGATAATCCTGCGGATAAGCATCGCGCTCGACTCCCCAGTGAAGATAAACGGTTAAAAAATCACATGTTTCCCGGGCAGCGGCAATCTCTTCTACAAGCATAGTATCATCATACGCCGTAAACAGTCCCGGAACGGCATTTCTCACATCCCATTCTACTACCGGAATCACCCTTGAAGCCGCCAGAAAACCGAATTTTAAACCGTTTTTTTCAATAATCTGTAATTCTTTGGCCCGCTCTATAGAATCTCCCGCCCCGGCATATAAAATCCCCGCGTCGTCAAGCGTGGAAAACGTATCGCTTAACGCTTCTCTTCCGTAATCCAGAGAATGATTGTTCGCAAGCGACACAAGATCGACGCCCATTTCGTTTAACGCCGTTACATATTTCGGGTCGCAGCGAAAGGTAAACTGTTTATCCTCCGCCGGCGTTCCTCTCGTACTGAACGCAAATTCGTTGTTCACCATCAGAATATCCGCCCCCTGCATAGCCGACAAAAGCTCATCGGAAAGCAGACCATTAATGCCCTGAGCATCGTAATTTCCGTAAAACGCCCAATCCGCAAACAAAACATCTCCGCCAAATGCAAGCGTTGTCTGTTCGGGCTGCTTTTCTGTCTCGGATTCCGACTCGGATTCCGTCTCCGGTTTTTGTTCCGATTCTGTTTGCGTTGCCTGCGAATCATGTTCCTCTTCCCTATTTGAAGCGGCAGACGACTCCGTCCGTTCTGTCTCCTTTTTCGAATCTGTTCGGTCCGCTTTCGCAAAAACGGCGACAAGCACCAGCGCCGCAAGCGTCAGCACAGATAAAAAATAAATCGTTATCCTCACGCTTTTTTTCAAAGCCTTATCCCTCTTTCTGAAATTGACATCCAAATTAACGTTCACATTGCCGCACTGATTAGAATTTTAGCACAACAGGATATGGATTTCCAGTCTTTCTTGCCTGTTTTCAGACATAGGGCGACCGCAGGAAAAACCGTTCCTTTTTCCTGCGGCCCAAAATCCCCTTTTATTTAATTTTCCACATGAAGCGTCACGCTCCCCATATCTGATTCCAGATATACTGTCGCAGCAGCGCCGCTGTTTCTGATGTCTTTTTCTCCTCCCATAAACTTCGTGCAGTCCTCACCGTTAAATTCGAGATCCCCCATATCACATCTTAAGTTATAATTATAGTAGTCCTCTTCTCTGCCCAAGAGACTGGCGTCCACGTCGCCCATTGAAGTTACTGCTGTTACATCACCGGAAAATTCTCCCTTAATATCAATATCCCCCATTGACGTACTTGTATCCGCGCTCTGATAACGCCCGCCGGAGATCGTAACGTCGCCCATCGACGTATCCGCCCTTAAGTCTCCGATCAGATTCGTTTTTAAAACGCTTACTTCGCCAAGTGAAGTATACAGCTCTGTTTTTGCGCAGGTAAGATTCAATTCCTTCAGCTCAATATCTCCCAGCGCAGTATAAATATTAATGCCTGAAAGCGCTGCTTCATCCGGTATTGCTACCGTAATCTTTGCTCCGTGTCTGTAATTTTTTCTGTCTTTATGATAATCAATTTTTAAAATATCGCCCTGCAGATCGCACGAGTAAAACTCTAAAAATCCTTTTTCCATTTTTACCACGCAATCGCCGCCTGTTCCCCTTACAATTTTAATATCCGCAAAGTCAAGGTCCGCTTCAATACGATCGATCTCCGATAACGCGTAAGTGTCGGTCTGATGTTCGTTCCCGCCCGCATGCGTGCCCGGCCACGAAAAACCGCAAAAATCCCAATCCCAGTAATCCCCGTCGTAATAGACGCCGTCAGGACCGAAATGCCATCCGGCGGCATCAAATTCACCGTCCAGCGCTCTCTGGCGAATCGCTCTATAACCTCCGCCCATCACATAGGCAATGGAACAAAATGTAATTGCAAGGGCAAATAAGATCGCCGTTAAAATTAAACTAACCTTTGTAAACTTTTTCATGCTCCCACACGCTCCTTTCCGGAATGAAATATCTTGTTAAAAAGCATTCCGATTCCTTTACATATGAGCGGAAACAGCCCTCCGAACAGCCATACCGCCGCAATTAACGCAAGCATCCCAAATGTAAATACCAAAAGGCCTGCGCCGATTAATCCGAACCCCACAACCGGAGAAGCGGCTGCAAGGCAGCCGATCCCCGCGCAAACCAGCGCAAATCCGGTAATCAGCAGCGCCGCCGTAACCGAAACGACCGCAATCGAAATTCCGAAAACAGTTCCCAGAATACCGCATAAAATTCCAATCCAGACAGGACATGTCACGACTGCCAGTACGATCCCCAAAACAAGCATCGCCGTATTGTCTTTTTTCTTTTCATTATTCAGGTTATTGAGAGTATCGTTGACATTTTTATAATAAGCGGCGTCGCGGTTTGCGTTCGGACTATAATACGTATTCTGTCCGCCGCCTGCCCCGTTTTGATTCTGCGAGTTCCATTCGTTCGTATTCCGCCCGTTCGCCTCCTGTCCCCGGAAAGAATTTGTTCCCTGCCCCATATTTTTGGACGCCGTATCTTTTCCCGCAACGGTAATCATGCCAAGATCCCTTTTTATACTTTCCGCAACTTTCTGCGGAGACTCCAGTTCTTCTATAATAGAAGATTCGTTCCCTTCTCCCGCATCCTCGAAATAGCTTCGGTAATAGGCCATTGCGTCCGCCCGTTCCTCCGCCGACACATCGGAAAGCAGCATTTCCAACTGTCTTAAAAATTCATCCTTATTCATTTTCCCGACTCCTCTCCTGAAAATAACTCGGTAATATTAGAAGAATATTCTTCCCATTCCCTGTGATATTCCTCCAGCTTTACCTGTCCCGTATCGGTGATCTGATAATATCTTCGGTTCCTTCCGCCGCATTCTCTGTCATAAACCATCAGATATCCGTCTTTTTGCAGCCTCCGTAAAACCGGATAAAGCGTGGACTCGGAAACTTCTATCGCCTTCCTGACATCCTGCGTAATCTTGTAACCGTACGTTCCCTCCGTCTCTTTTGAAACGACTGCAAGAACAATTGCGTCGAGCAGGGCTGCGCCTGTATTAAATACCATGTACTCACTCCTTTTCTTCCCATTCTTAACTGTGCCTTTCTGTCCTTAAAATAGTATTATCAAATCGACAATATTGTTTTAATATCAATATTATTTCTTCATCAATACTATATATCATATAATATAGTTTTGTCAATACTATATTTTTATTTTTTACAGAGATGCCATCATTTTACCTATTCGATTGACAATAATGCAATATTTTATTAATATAATATTATAATATGAAACGGAGGATATTGGATGTCATTATCTTTTGGGATATTAGGATTTCTAAATTATAAGCCTATGAGCGGTTACGATTTAGTAAAAGCATTTGAGTCTTCGCTGGAATTTTTCTGGCACGCTCAAAACAGCCATATTTATCTGGAATTGAAAAAGCTGGAACAGAAAGGTTATATTTGCGGTAAAACCGTGATTCAGTCAGAACGTCCGAATAAAAAGATTTTTTCCATTACGGAAACCGGAAAAAAAGAATTTCTGTCCTGGCTTGCCAAAGAGAACGGAGAAGACCTGACGCATTTTAAAAGCGCTTTTCTGATGAAGATATTTTTCAGCGGAAATACGCCGCCCGCGCAGAGCGCAAAGCTGCTGAGACAATTTTTAAACGATTGCGAAGTTTATCTTCATAAAATGGAAGCCATTCCTGAAAGCATAGAAAACTATGGTTCGGACAAAGAATTCTATCAGACCATTTACTGGCAGCTCACGGCTGATTTCGGACAACGTTATATCAAAACCTGTATTGAATGGGCAAACCATTGTATTGAGATACTGGATACTTTCAAAGAAGCGTAAGAGAGAAAAACACACGAATACACCTGGAGGACACAAGCTATGATGGAAAAATTAAAAAAGATGAAAAAATTTATGTTACCGGCCATGATGTGGCTGATTTTTGAAACAATAGCCGTCACGCTTTGGCTTACGAAGCAAAACCTTTTTTATTTATTTAATTTCAGCTATATCGGGACCGCTTTAGCAATAGGTTTTCTTCTATTTCAGTTTCAATACCGGCATGCGCGCAGAGTTGCACAGTTTTTAGTCGGAACCTATATGTTTGTCTACCTCGGATTAATCTGCAATGAAAATATGCAGATCGAAGGATTCTGGTACTACCTCTTTACCGGCGTATTTGAAGCCGCAACGATTCATTATGCGGTGGCCAAAATATTCGGACCGCTGATTTTCGGCCGGGGATGGTGCGGATTCGCCTGCTGGACGGCAATGGTTCTGGATCTGCTCCCGTATAAGACACCGCAGCATCCCAGAAAAAAATGGGGCTTTATCAGATACATTATGTTTGCGCTGTCCTTCCTCTTTGTCGCCGCCTTATTTCTTGCACAAACAAATCATATGGAACGGATCATGTTCTGGACATTTTTAATTGGAAACGGTCTGTACTATCTGGTCGGTATTGTTTTGGCGTTCACACTGAAGGACAACCGCGCTTTTTGCAAATACATATGTCCGGTCGCCGTGTTTTTAAAACCCATGTCCTATTTTTCTCTGCTGCGCGTCAAATGCGATAAAGATAAATGCATTTCCTGCGGCAAGTGCAAAAAAGTATGTCCTATGGACGTTGATGTAACGGATAATTCCAGAAAACGTGAAAATGGAACGGAGTGCATTTTATGTTATGAGTGCGTGAAAGCATGTCCCAAAAATGCGCTGTAATTTAAGAATAAATGAATAAATCGCTGAAGTCTCATGACCTCAGCGATTTTACGATTTGGGGAGTTTTTTACAGCCCCCTTGTTTTCTGCTTCGGATGCTTCTGTTCCTTCACTTGGAGATCTGCGCCTGCTTTAAAATTCCAACTCCGATCGGATACGGCCCGGTATGAACCCCGATTGTCGCGCCGATCTGGTAAATTCCGATTTCATCGATCCCAAGCCGTTCCTTCACCAGCTCTTTTAGCATTTCGCGGAAAGAGACAGCCTCCTCATAATCATAACCATAGCCGATACAAAAACTGTACTCTCCCGGCCTGGCGCCCGTCTCGTCCAGATATTCCGTTAAAAGATCTCTGACCCGCTCCATAGATTTGACACGATTCCTCGTAATTCCGGAATTAAAGATCTCTCCCTCCTTTAAGGTAATTAACGGTTTGATTTTTAACACGCCGCCGGCAAGTCCGGCCAGCTTTCCAATTCGGCCGCCGTGTTTTAAATAATCGATACTTCCGACCGTAAAAAAGATTCGGCCGGTTTCCCGGATCTGCAGAAGCTTTTCGATGATTGCCTCATATCCTATCCCCATATCCCGCAGGCGGCATGCCTCAAGCACATAAAGTCCCTGTAATACGGTGTCCAAAATGGAATCGATCACCGTAATGCGCGCGCCCTGATATTCTTCTAAAATCATATCTCTCGCCGTAACCGCCGACTGAAGCGAGCCGCTGAATTTTTTCGTAATGCAGATGCAGATTACCGGCGTTCCCTCTTTTACATACGGCTCAAACGCTTCGTAATAGTCCTGCACGGAAGGCATGGACGTCTTCGGAAAAACCTGCGGATTCTCTACCATGCTTCCATAAAAATCCCGAATGTCCAGTTCTTCGATTTCTTTTTTATAATGTTCCCCGTCAAAGGAAACATAAAAAGGCACAACCTTTATCCCTTTTTCTTCTGTCAGTTCTTTCGGAAGGTCTAACGAACCGTCGCTGATAATCTGAACTTTTTCCTGCATAATCTATCCCCCCTGCAATTTGTCCTTATTATAATCGCTTTTTAGGGATTTCACAACTACTTTTCCGGTTTTTTCAGTCTATTTAATAAAGTATTTATAACTTCTTTTCCCCGCTCTTTTCCGACCGCGTATGCCCTTGATAGAAGCGGGTAACGATATCTGCGTTTTTTTCGCGGTTGAATTTCTTTTTTGGGAATGATATGATAAAAATATAAAACACATCAATTTTTGCGCCAAACGGCAGAATGAGAGGAATTATGGCAGTTGAGCAATATACGGAGAGTCTGACGCTTACCGAAATGAAATGCACAATCGGAAAAAATGACTTTGGTATCGTATTTCCACAAGGTGACGTTTCTGATATTGATAAACTTAACGCTCTTTTAAAAAATGCGGGCGGTAAGCCTAAACTCTGTGAAATAAGTGATTACTCTCAACACGGAAACGGCAAAGCCAAACCCGAATATATTATTACATTTAACGATGACCCCAGCACTATAATAGTAGTTGAGTGTAAAAGTACCATAAAAAAACATGCTACAGAAGCATTAAAACACCCGAAAGACTATGCCGTAGACGGCGTTCTTTATTATACAAAATATCTAAAAGACGCATATAACGTGATTGCAATTGCCATAAGCGGAACTGTAAAAGATAAAATAAAAGCGGATACTTTTTACTGGGCAAAGGGAGAAAGCGAATATCTGGCTCTTTCAAAAACTCATGATATCATTCTTGAGCCTCAAAACTATATACGACTGATAAAAGGAGAAAAGCTGCAAAAATCATACTCCTTAGATGAAATCCGGGAGACCGCAATTACCCTTCATGATTATCTGCGGGAAATAAAGGTAATCGAATCTCATAAACCAATATTTATTGCAGGAATCCTGATTGCTTTAAACGACGAAGATTTTTTAAAAAGTTATTCCTCACTGCCGTCATACCGTACAGTTATGATAAATATCCAAAACGCAATCGAAAATGTTCTTTCCGACAGCGATATAAAAAACAGCCGTATCAGCTACATAAAACAGGTTTTTAAAATCCTGCTGGACAACACAAAATTTGCGGAAATCCCTCTTGGGCACCGCAAATCCATTACATGGTATATTGAACAGCTTGAATTGAAAATCAAGCCCATGATGGACTATGCCGACAATACGCTTGACGCCTTAGGCGTGTTTTATCATGAATTTATCAAATATTCCGGCGGCGACGGCAGCGGTCTTGGAATTGTTTTAACCCCGCAGCATTTGACAGAATTTATGTGCGATCTCGCAGGCGTAAATAAAAATAGCCGTGTTGTAGATATCTGCTGTGGCTCCGGCTCCTTTCTTGTGACCGCTATGAGTAAAATGTTTCGACAGGCAAGCGCGGCCCCCTCGGATATTGAACGAATCCGCAGAGACGGACTGTACGGCGTGGAATTTGACGACGGTCTTTACACGCTTGCAATCGCAAACATGATTATCCGCAAAGACGGTAAATCCAACATCTATAAAGGCGACTGTTTTAATGAACTGATTTCCGCTGAATTAAAGGGGATTCCGGAAGAAAACATTGACGAATTTTTAAAACTTCATGCTTCCGAGCTAAAAAATTTAAGCAGACAGGAGGCAATCAAAAGATTCCGGGGAAAAAATATCAATATTGGTTTAATGAATCCCCCTTATTCGCAGACAGATAAAGAAGAGCTTGAATTTACGGAACACCTGCTGAACATTCTGGTTCCCGGAGGTACCGGCGTCGTAGTCGTTCCAATGAGCTGCGCAATCGGGACTAAATTTAAAGAAACGAGAGAACGGCTGCTGAAGCATCATACCTTAAAGGCCGTTTTCAGTATGCCAGACGATATTTTTTACCCTACCGGAACAAATGTCTGCGTTATGGTTTGGGAAGCGCATACGCCTCACGACAGTAAAAAAGAGACGTTCTTCGGCTACTGTAAGGACGACGGTTTTGTAAAGCGCAAAAAGTTAGGCCGTATCGACGCTTATAACAAATGGAAAAAAATAGAAACGGAATGGTTGCATTTATATCACAATAGAGAGGCAAAGGACGGGTTAAGCGCAAAGCACTGCGTAACCGCAAAGGACGAATGGCTCTGCGAAGCTTATATGAAAACAGATTATACAAAACTAACTCAGAAAGATTTTCAGCAGACAATCAATGAATACCTTGCTTATCTGATAAAAAATGGTGATTTTCATGAAAATTAGCGATTTATTTCTTTTACATCCTGGAAACAATTTAGAACTTTATCATATGGAAGCAGGAGACGATACAGGTATCCATTTTATTTCAAGAACCGCGCAAAATAACGGCATAGCAGCGCAGGTTTTCCCACATCAATCAATTCCGCCGTTTCCGGCAGGATATCTTACGGTTGCTTTGGGCGGAAGCGTACTTTCGGCATTTGTACAGGAAAAGCCTTTCTATACCGCGTTTCACATTATGGTACTTGAGCCAAAAAAAGAAATGTCTTTAAAGGAAAAGCTGTTTTACTGCATGTGTATTAAAAAAAACAATTACCGCTACAGCTATGGCAGACAGGCAAATAAAACACTGAAAGACATAGACGTTCCGGAGGTTCTCCCTGAGTGGGCACAGGAGACCAATATCTTCCCTGTCGCAACAAGCATAAAACCTTCGGTACTAAAAACAGATACTACAGACTGGAAAGAATTTACGCTTGGAGAACTTTTTACAGTAAAATATGGAATCAACATGGAACTGATTCACTGTCAGGAAACCACGGCGGACGATCCCGATGCCGTTGCTTTCGTCGCAAGAACATCAGTCAATAACGGTATTGCCGCTTATGTAAAACGCGATCCCCTTTTTCCTCCACAGCCCGCCGGACTCATTACCTGTGCCGGAGGGGGTAGCGTCCTATCCACCTTTGTGCAAAATCGGGATTTTTACAGCGGTAGAGATTTATATCTGCTGATTCCCAAAACAAATATGAACATTTATTCCAAATTATTCTGCTGCACTGTTATCAGAAGTAATAAATACCGCTACAGCTATGGCAGACAGGCAAATAAGACATTATCGGAACTTATTTTAAAACTTCCCGCAAACACGGATTACACTCCCGATTTTAAAGCAATGGAACGCTATATGAAAGCGCTTCCTTTCAGCGATCGAATCAAACCATAACGGCGAATATGGGTTCCTTCTCCGTCTTAATACGCCTTAAACCACTTCACAATCTGCCGCCCGATTTTATATAACGGCCCTTCTAATTGTTTTCTGGCATTTTTCAGTTCCTTTCGGATTTCGATATGCTGCGGACAGTGCTTCTCGCATCTCGCGCAATCAACGCAATGCGAAGCTGCGGAAGATTTTTTTCGCATCGCGGTGCACATAAAATATTCTATCAGCGCCGCCCTCTTGCCTTCGGAATATCGGCGATTATAAGCCGCAAAGGTTCCCGGAATATCGACCCCCGCAGGACACGGCATACAATATCCGCAGCCGGTACAGCCCACCTTCATCTTTGCATTTATCGCCTCGGCCACTTTTTTTAACATCTCCTCTTCCCCCGGCCCGAGTTCTCCGGCCGAAACGGAAGACGCCGTTTTTACATTCTCTTCCACCATCGGAACGGAATTCATTCCCGACAGCACGCAGGTCACTTCCGGCTGGTTCCAAAGCCACCGGAACGCCCACTGCGCCGGCGTATAATGTATCCGATATTCGTCCATGATCTTTTTTGCCGCCTCCGGCAGACGGTTTACCAGCTTACCGCCGCGCAAAGGCTCCATAATAATCACAGGCAGTTCTTTTTTATTTGCATACTGAAGTCCTCTCCGGCCGGCCTGCGAATGTTCGTCCATATAGTTATACTGAATCTGACAGAAATCCCAGTCATATGCATCCACAAGACGGCAAAACATTTCGGAATTGCCGTGATAAGAAAACCCGACCTGCCCGACTGCGCCGCTTCTCTTTTTTTCGTCAATCCATTCTAGAATCAACACGTGCTTTAATATGTCAAATGTCGTTACAAACTTAACCATATGAATCAGATAAAAAACAATATGAAACGAAACAAACCGCTTTAACTGCTCCGAAAAATAACGTTCTATACTGTCCGCCGTTTTAATCAGATAATGCGGCAGCTTTGTCGCAATCTTTACCTGTTCTCTGATGCCGTTTTTTTGAAGAATTTCTCCAAGCGCCGCCTCGCTGCCCGGATAGACATATGCGGTATCGTAATAATTTACCCCGGCGTGAAACGCCGTAAGAATCTCTTCTTCCGCCTTTGCCATGTCAATCCTGCCGCCGTTCTGTGAAAACCGCATACAGCCGTAACCCAAAATAGAAATCTCGTTTCCGTACCTGTCTTTTCTGTAATTCATTCCGTCAATAAACCAACCCTTTCTGTTTTTTCACACAACGGCGCCAGAGTGTGTCTGAAAATTCATTTCTGCCATCTGCCAGAAAGCAATTTTCAGACACGCTCTAAGCATCCGCTTTTACCTTTTTTACAATTTCCTCCATAGAGACAGGCGTATAATCAATCCGTTCCACAGATACGCAATAATGCTGCCCGCTGTAATCACAAAACATCGGCGAACCGTGTACGTGCCCGAAAATATTAGCATACGGCATATTCCGATTCACATAAAGCGGTTCGTGCGACAAAATCCAAAATCCGTTGAAAACCACGGGCAGATCATACACTTCATAAAAGCCCGCGCTCCGATAATATCCGTTCTCCCTTGTATCATGATTCCCCTTTATCAGACGTATTTTCCCGTTCAGCTTTTTAAGGACGCATGATTCACAGCCGGATGCGCCGAAATCTCCCAGCACATATACCGAATCGTCTTTTCCCACAACGGCGTTCCAGCGGTCAATCAGCGCGGCGTCCATTTCCTCTATATCTGAAAACGGTCTGTTTTCATATCTTCGGATTCGTTCGTCGCCGAAATGCGTATCCGCAATAAAATAAATCTGCTCTGACATATCTATGATATCCTTTAACCTTCATTTGTCTTATCAGCATTTTAGTACTTATTTTAACACATGGAAATCTAATATTCCACCGTTTCATAAGGAATTTCTAAAAAAGAGTGCTTCGCACTCTCTTGTATGCGTCTGACGGTACAGTTTCCTATAAGGATTCGGGTGTCAAAAGGCCGGTTTCAGGCTGTTGGCTGGCAAATTGCACAAA
>CANPGM010000020.1 GCA_947573605.1 uncultured Roseburia sp.
TCGAACCCCTGTTTCCGCCGTGAGAGGGCGGCGTCTTAACCGCTTGACCAACGAACCGTACTCATAGAGTATATCACGCGAAAAATAAAAATGCAAGTACTTTTTTGAAACTTTTTGAAAAAATTTGCATAAGAAATCAAGTACATAAACTTTTAAGAAAAAATCTTTTGAAAATTAAAAAGATTTTTGATATAATAGAAGTGTATCTATAGTTTTTATAATTTGTCTTTTTCGGACAGGCTTTGGATACAAACTATAACATGAGAAATCGAGGAACAGATTATGGCGTTATTGGAAGAATGGCAGAAAGTTGCTTATAACGAAAAAACAGAAAAATCGCAGCTTCAAAGATTTTGGCAGAATTATTTCTTTCTGGAAAAAGGAATTTATGAAAAGCTCTTAACCAATCCGGATGAAAAGGTGGAAGGCAGCGTGAAAGAGCTGGCCGAAAAATATCAGATTTCCGTTATGGAAATGACCGGATTTTTAGACGGCATCAACGACAGCCTGATTGAGCCGAACCCGATTGAAACTATGGAAGAGGATACGCATGTAAGCCTCGCCTTTGATAAAGTAAAATTATATAAAAATATGGTGGACGCAAAAGCGGACTGGCTTTATGACCTTCCGATGTGGGACGACATCTTTGACGCGGAAACAAAAAAAGCGCTCTATCTGGAGCAAAAGCGTTCGGGAACAGTTCATGTCGGAAAGAAAGTCGGCAGAAACGATCCCTGTCCGTGCGGATCCGGTAAAAAATATAAACATTGCTGCGGAAAATAAGGACAGATCATCTTTTCCCCGCCCGCTATCTGTAAAAAGCCCCGTCTCACACAATCCTGCCGGGGCTTTTTCTTATTATTCTATTCGTCTGCTTTCGCTTTTCTCCTATTCCTTACCCATTACAATGTTATATACCGTCTCCGCTCCTTTCAGCCATTCCTCCATATTTAATTTCCAGTCAACGCGGTACGGTCCGTCCGGCATGGAACAAAGCCGCTTATAAATTTCACGGCGCTCCGCAATGGTCTTTTCCGCCTGATCCTTATCGAAAGTCTCCCTGCACCATACGGCATGCCCCGCAAGATACGACTCACAGAGTTCTTCCCAACTGCCGTAATTTGTCTGCATCACTTTGCCTGCCACTGCAGAACAGTTTAAAAGAACTTCACGCGTAAAATAACCTGCAATATACCCCATCCCGGCAAGCTGAGTCGCCCGGCAGTAATCCCAGGCATCCGTCTTTGCTTCCTTATGTACCTCAACCCGGAGCAGATCCACTATCGTTTCCAAAAGCTCCTGTTCGTTGCCGATTGCCCAGTCCCTTCTTAAAACGCCGCGCATCATACTTGCGTCTGCACGGTTTTTCTGATATCCTCCGATTTGTCTGAAACTTCCTCCCGCATACTCCGACCAGAGCGCATAGGTGTCTGTCACCCAGCGCTCCATGTCATTGTTTACATCCGTAGTTTCTGTTTCTTTTTTACCGAATCTGTCGAATAAACCCATTTTGATCCTCATTCCTTTCCCATGAAATCATGAATCGTTCGCACGTTTTTTATTCGTATCCGTTTGGGTTCTTTGTCTGCCACCGGAAAGAATCCTCACACATTTCTCTGATACCGTACTGTGCCTTCCAGCCAAGTTCTTTCTCTGCTTTCGAAGGATCGCAATAGCAGGTCGCAATATCCCCCGGCCTTCTATCCTTAATCGCATACGGAATTTTAATTTTATTCGCTTCTTCAAAGTTTTTCACTATATCAAGAACGCTGTAGCCATGTCCGGTACCCAGATTATAAATGCACAGACCCGCTTTTTCTTCAATCTTCTTTAGCGCCTTTACATGGCCTGCCGCAAGATCCACTACATGAATATAATCTCTTACGCCCGTACCGTCCGGCGTATCATAATCATCTCCAAATACCCCAAGCTCCTTTAATTTGCCGACTGCCACCTGGGTAACATAAGGCATCAGATTATTCGGAATGCCGTTCGGGTTCTCGCCGATCATGCCGCTTTTATGCGCCCCGATCGGATTAAAATAACGAAGCAAAATTACATTCCATTCCGGATCCGCCTTCTGTATATCGGTAAGTACCTGCTCCAGCATAGACTTTGTCCATCCGTAAGGATTCGTGCACTGTCCCTTCGGACACTCCTCCGTAATCGGAATCTCGGCCGGATCGCCGTAGACCGTCGCCGAAGAGGAAAATATAATATTCTTACAGCCGTGCTCCCGCATAACGTCTACCAGCGTAAGTGTACCGGCAATATTGTTGTTATAATACTCCCAGGGCTTTCCGACAGATTCGCCGACAGCTTTTAAACCCGCAAAATGAATGCAGCTTTCAATTGTCTCTTCGGAAAAGATCCTGTTTAAAATTTCCCGGTCCAAAATATCCCCTTTATAAAATTTTACCTCCTTTCCGGTAATTGATTTTACACGGTCAAGAGACTTTTCGGAAGAATTGGAAAGATTATCCAGTACCACTACTTCATAACCGGCTTCCAGAAGCTCTACACATGTATGACTTCCAATATAACCGGCTCCTCCTGTTACCAAAATTGCCATAAGCCTGAAATCCTCCTTACACTGTTATCTCACTTCATTACCCTCTCCTGACAAGGGCATACACGTCCCTGTCAAGAAAGAGTATTCTCTTTTACCAATATATCATACTCCACAATACGAAAAAAGTATAGACAAAAAATAAAGGACTTATATCGAATGGTTGTCCATTCCATAATAAGTCCTCTCTTTTTTCTATACCGGTTAAGCTACTGCTTTTTTTGCCATCTCGGCCAGCGCAGCAAAACCTTCGGCATCATTTACCGCCATCTCAGCTAACATCTTACGATTGATATCAACGCCGGATACTTTTAAGCCGTGCATCATCTGGCTGTAAGAAATGCCGTTCATTCTTGCAGCCGCGTTAATACGTGCAATCCATAACTGACGGAACTGTCTCTTTCTCTCTTTTCTGCCCGCATAGGAGCTTGCGAGAGCTCTCATAACCGACTGCTTTGCTACTCTGTACTGCTTGGATCTGGCACCTCTGTAGCCCTTTGCTAATTTTAAAACTCTATTATGCTTCTTTTTAGCGTTTAAGCCGCCCTTCACTCTTGCCATTGTTATATTCCTCCTTCACAAATTCCTATAAATACGGTAAAATCTTCTTCATATTCTTTACATTTGAAGCGTCAACAATTGCCGATTTTCTGAGATTCCTCTTTGTCTTTCTGCTCTTCTTCGTCAGAATATGTCTTTTGTAGGCTTTATTTCTCTTTAATTTTCCCGTTCCGGTAACCTTAAAACGCTTTGCAGCTGACCTGCTGGTTTTCATTTTTGGCATAATATATTCCTCCTTAAATTCACGATTTCTTTTCTGCCAGCACCATGCCGATGCTTCTTCCCTCAACCTTCGGCGGCTTCTCCACTACTGCCACATCACTTAAGTTCTCCGCGAAATCATCCAGAATATGTCTGCTTGCATTCATATGTGCCATTTCGCGTCCGCGGAATCTTAAGGTAATCTTAACCTTATCTCCTTTGGAAAGAAACTTCTTTGCAGCATTCATTTTGGTGTTCAAATCATTTACATCAATATTAGGCGATAAGCGGATTTCCTTTAACTCGACCACTTTCTGCTTCTTTCTGGCCTCTTTTTCCTTTCTGGCCAGCTCGTACCGATACTTGCCGTAATCGATAATTTTACAGACAGGGGGTTTTGCTGTCGGCGCGATTTTTACTAAATCAAGCTCCGCTTCCCCGGCTAATCTCATAGCCTCCTTCACTGACATAATACCAAGCTGTTCTCCGTTTTCTCCGATCAGGCGTATTTCCTTATCCCTGATCTGTTCATTAATCATTAACTCGCTAATGGTTTTGCACCTCCAAAATAAAAAAGTGGATAGGCAGACTATCCACAATCAAATACGCATACAAAACAAAAGCGCCGTTTTGAACTATAAACCATGAGACACACGAAAAACCGCCGGTGCTCCGGTGAGAGTGGATACTCTACTTTGTTTTTAACAACTATTATAAACTATCACAAACAAAAAAAAATGTCAAGCATATTTTTCAATATGCCTGACATTTCCTCTGTTATGAAATCCGTCGTACAGATACTGTTCTTACATTTCCGCAAATTTATCAATATCAAACAGTACCAGCTCAAGATTGTAAATATCCTGCTCATTCGGAGAATAAACATTGTTATTCAGCTCGATTCTTACAGTTGTCGTTGCCGGTTCCGCATATGTAACGCCAGAAGCGGCATCATTTAAACAGTCTTTTAAAAGACCGAAAATCTGCTCCATCATTTCTTCCGTACTCGGAGCTGTCTCAGCGGTAGCCCACTCAGACTGTAAAGTCTCTGCCTGCGGCGTATATGCCTCAATTGCCGGACCAAATACCTGCATCTGCTCATATTCAACCGTAACAACATATGTTCCGTCGCTCTGCTTCTCGGCATCTTTTACATTATATTTCACCTGTGAAAAGATATTGGACAGTAAATCATGATATTCTGCCTCTAATTCTGCCGAAACGCCGGATCCACTGAGTATGGAAGCAACCTCTGTATCGATTCCCTGCTCATATAAAGTAGCCGCTTCCTCTGCGGTACCGATCTTCATCTCGACAAATGCAGCGGAATCATTCTTATAAGAATTATCCATTAAAGCTTTTAAATAACCGCTAGCGTCAAAACCGCCGCATCCGCCAAGTACGCCAATTGACATGGCTCCTGCCAGCATTAATGCTGTCTTCTTCATTTTTTTCATCATCATTCTCCCTTTTTCATATAAATTTACTACGAAACAAACATACCCTACCACTTTTTTATTCATTTGTCAAATTTTCTGAGGCATGTTATAATAAAAAATAATGGTATTTTGATAAATAATATTCATTGCACGAAAAAAAATACAATATAACGAAAGGAACAATTTATAAAATGGACCAAAAATCAATAGATTTACATGTACACTCAACGGAATCGGACGGAACCTTTACACCGGAGGAATTGATAACGGAAGCAGTAAACACCGGTCTTTCCGCGATTGCCCTGACGGATCACGATACCGTAAGCGGCGTGGAAAAAGCGCAGAAAGCAGCGATCGGACAGCCGATAGAACTGGTACCGGGAATCGAACTATCCACAAATTACAACGGGAAAGAGATACATATTGTAGGCCTTTATATCGATATCTACAACGAAAGACTTTTAAAAGAAACCGCCGCTTATCGTGCATGCCGGGACGGCCGCAACGAAAAAATGGTAGAAGCGCTGCAGAAAGAGGGTTTTGCGATTACCATGAAAGAGCTTGTAGCGGAAAACCCGGACTGCGTCATAACAAGAGGAAACATTGCGCGCTTCCTCTACGGACACGGCATGATAAGTTCTACCCAGGAAGCATTTGAAAAGTATATCGGAGACGGCTGTAAATGCTATGTCGGGCGCTTTAAAGTATCGGCTCAGGAAGCGGTCAGCCTCATCAAAGAAGCGGGCGGAATTGCCATACTGGCCCATCCTTTGCTTTATCACTTAAGCCATGCAAAGCTGATGGAGCTTGTTACCGAACTCAAAGCCGCCGGCCTTGACGGAATTGAAGCCATCTATTCGACTTATACCGCCGGAGAAGAAGCGCATTTAAAACAATTTGCGGAAGAAAACGGTCTTCTTGTCAGCGGAGGCTCCGATTTCCACGGCACAACAAAACCGTCTATCCGACTCGGCGCCGGACGCGGACATCTCTTTGTTCCTTATTCCGTTCTCGAAAAAATCAAGGCTGCCCGTTGACAGGCAGCCTTGTACCAATTCCTTTTTCATTCAGCTTATCTTTCCAATTATAAAATAAATCTGTCTATCACCTCTGCAATCGCATCGTGATTATTATCCTGTTCCGTAATATAGTCCGCCTCCTCCTTGATCTCGTCAATTCCATTTTTCATTGCAATGCCGATATGCGCGCGCGCAAGCATGGGAATATCATTCTGTTCGTCCCCTACGGAAACCGTACTCGTTTTCGGAAGATTCAACTGATGAACGAGATAATCGACCCCGGTACCTTTGTCCGTATCGAGCGGACAATATTCCAGATATTCTCTGCAGGAAAAGAAACTGTTGCATTTTCCGATCGCCCATGCGCGGTTTCTTTTCTGAAATTCTTCCAACTTCCCATCGTGCTGCAGCCGGATTAAAATCACTTTCTGCGGTTCTTCGTCAAGCGCGTCCGAAATATGTCTGGTTATTTTATAGGACATATGACGGGAGCGTTCCCGGTAATAATCCAGCTCTTTTGTATGACGCTTTGTAAGAATATCCACATTGTTATAAGTCTGCGCATAGATTCCGGCCCGCTCCGCACGTTCAAATATTTCATGGACAACCTCCACCGGAACAGAACGCTTTAGCAAAATCCGATCCGCCGCGCAGTCATAGATAACGGCGCCGTTAAAAGCAATCAGAAAACAGCCCGGCATCGTAAGCCCCAAATCTTTTACGACCATCCGTCCGCTTTCTACCGTACGCCCGGTAGCAATGACAAAATAATGACCTCTCCCAAGCATTTTTTGTATTGCCTCCCGATTTTTCTCCGAAATAGACTTGTCGTCACGCAGCAGCGTATTATCCAAATCGGCAAAAAGTATTTTATGATTCATACTTACACCCCCTTGTCTGCTTTTGCAGACACTTCTTTTATCTTTAGAAGCGGCCTCTCCTGCAAAGACGCCTCTCCTCGCGTTCTTATATATGTTCGGCGGGTATAAATACACGCTCTTTATAAATTTGTTCCGGTTTTACGGCCTTTTTTACGGCCTCTTCGCAAAAGGTCTGCTGTGAACTGATCAGAACCTTTCCTCTCTTATCTATTTTCTCATAATTTCCGTCCTCTTTCAACAGATGCGCTTTTAAATTATCCGCAAGTTCTACATCAAGCATATGTTTTATGCTTTCTTTAATTCCCTCGTCCAGAACCGGAAACAGAATCTCCACACGCCGGTCCAGATTTCTCGGCATCCAGTCCGCGCTGCCCATATAGAGTTCCTCTTCACCGTCGTTGTAAAAGTAAAAGATACGCCCGTGCTCTAAAAAGTTTCCGACAATAGAACGTACTTCTATATTCTCGCTTACACCGGGGATACCGGTTTTCAGACAGCAGATTCCCCGCACGATAAGCTGTATCTTCACTCCTGCAGCCGACGCCTCATATAATGCCGCAATAATTCCTTCATCGCACAAAGAGTTCATTTTCGCAATGATATGCGCCGGTTTTTTATCCTTCGCATGCTTTGTTTCCCTGCGGATAAGCTTCATAAATTTTGAACGGAGCCAAAGCGGCGCAAGTACGAGCTGATTCCATGAAAGCGGCTCGGAATAGCCGGAAAGCATATTAAAGACGGCGGTTGCATCCTCTCCAATTGCCTCGTTACAGGTAAAAATACCGCAGTCCGTATACAATTTAGCGGTAGAATCGTTGTAATTTCCCGTGCCAAGATGCACATACCGCTGAATCCCCTCTTCTTCCCTGCGGACCACCAGCGCTATCTTACTGTGCGTTTTCAATCCGACCAGACCATAGATGACATGACATCCTGCCTGCTCTAACTTCTTCGCCCATACGATATTATTTTCCTCGTCAAATCTCGCCTTTAATTCTACCAGAACCGAGACCTGTTTCCCGTTTTCCGCCGCCTGCGCCAGCGACGCAATAATCGGAGAATTTCCGCTGACGCGGTAAAGAGTCTGTTTGATTGCCAAAACGCCAGGATCAACCGACGCCTGCCGGATAAATTCTACCACCGGATCGAAGGTCTGATACGGATGGTGGAGCAGAATATCGCCGTTTTTTATCTCGTCAAAAATATTTTCCCCAGGCGTAATTTCCGGGACTCTCTGCGGCGTATACGGTTTGTTTCGTAAGTGATCCATCCCCTCCATACCGTACATCTTCATTAAAAAGGTCAAATCCAGCGGCCCGTGTATTTTAAAGATATCCTGCTCCGCAACCTTTAACTCTGCTTTTAGGATGTGAAGCAGTTTTGCATCGATTCCCTTTTCCACCTCCAGACGGATGACTTCTCCCCACTGCCGCATTTTCAGCTGCTTTTGAATTTCTTTTAACAAATCGGCCGCCTCGTCCTCGTCAATTGTCAAATCCGCATTCCTCATAATTCGATAAGGATAAGCGCAAAGCACCTCATAATTCAAAAACAATTTATCAATATTTTTTTCAATAATCTGTTCCAGCAGAATCATTGTCTTTTTCTGCGGATCGCGAGAAGGAATCGGCACAATCCGGGGCAGAACGCCCGGCACCTGTACGGTAGCAAATTCAATCTCATCTTTCTCCCCTTTCGCGCCCATACCCGCTTTCTGCTCTTTTTTCTTTAACAGCGCAGCAATATTTAACGTCTTATTGCGGATCAGGGGAAACGGTCTCGAAGCATCTACCGCCATTGGCGTTAAAACCGGATAGACACTGTCTTCAAAGTAACGGTCGACAAATGCTTCCTGTTCTTTTGATAAATCCTCAAATGCATCGATAACGGTAATATTTTCAGCCTTCATCAGCGGAACGAGCGAGCGATTGTAAGTATTGTATTGCAACTCTACAAGTTCTCTTGTCTTTTCGTTAATGGCGGTAAGCTGTTCGCCTGCGGTCATACCCGCAATGTCCCTCTTCTTATAATTCGCATGAACCATATCTTTCAAAGATGCGACGCGAACCATATAAAACTCATCCAGATTCGAAGAGGTAATGCTGATAAATTTAAGCCTCTCCAGCAGAGGAATACTTTTGTCTCTTGCCTCGTTCAACACACGGCCGTTAAATTTTAACCAGCTAAGTTCCCTGTTTTCATAAAATTCCGGTCTGGTAAAATCCTTCTCCATTGCTTTCCCCATCTCCTTCTAGTAAACCCTCTTTTCCCGAATTACGGGCTTCATGCTAAAAATATTCTCAAAGTACGCCGTTTTGGAATTAAACAGCGCTTTTTCCAACGCAATATCGTCAAGAGTCTCAATTGTAATCACAAGCTCTTTCCCTTTAATTGCCGCCCTGACATTTTTAAACTTCTGCTTGTGAGAACGATCCATCGCATTTGAAACACGGAGAATCGCAGATAATTTCGCGATTGTAAGATAACTCTCATGGTTCAGCTGATCCGCAAGCTCCTCATATACCGGAAGTCTTAACGTATTGTAAAGTACGGTATATGCGACGATCTCACGCTCCAAATGCGTCAGTCCGATAATTTCGGAAGCCATAATAATTTCATAGGAACAATACGGACCGTTTGCAAGACTGATATATTTGCCGCAGTCATGCAGAATCGCAGATAATTGAAGCAGCAGACGCTCTCTTTTTCCAAGTCCGTGTATCTTTTTCATAGTATCAAAGAGCAGACAGGACATCTGAACCAGCGCGTCAATATGAGGCGTATAGCTTTTATACCGCTCCGAAAGATTTCTTGCCGCCGATAAAATATCGGCTTCAAAGTCATGCGTAATTTTCTGCATGTTATTTTTCTCTGCGTAATCATATGCAATCCCGTCGCTGATATTCACGCCGGGCGCCCAGATTTTTTCCGCACCGATATTATCCGCCATACACTTGAAAATCATCATATACGGAACAATCAGCGCGTCGCTCTCATTCACCAGATTAAGCTCCTCCATAATCTCTTCCAGCGTCTGCTTATTAAATCGGTGCAGATACTTCAGAAACTTCTGCGTATCCACTGTGTTTTCGTCGTAATTTTTTTCAACTTTACGCACAATTTCCGAAATATAATCCCCGATAATAATCAGATACCGAACCTTCGCGCTTCCCAGAAAGATAGATTTAAAGACCTCCAGTTCTTTTACCACCAATTCTTCAATCTGATGCTCATACTGCTCTAAATTACTGCTCTTTTTCGAAAGCTGCTCCCGCATACGCATCGTTCCAAGCGCCAGGTGCTGGGTCGTTACCACGTCTCCCTTAGAAAATATGGTAATCTGCATTCCGCCTCCGCCCGCATCTAAGACAGCCGCGCCCTTTTGAATCATTTTTTCAAATTCCTCACGAATCGCAATCGATTTATAACTGATAAACCGGTGCTCCGAATTGCTTAAGACACGGACATTCAGGCCGGTCCGAATCTTAATCTGATCCAAAATAAACAGTTCATTCCCTGCATCGCGCAAAACCGACGCCGCATATGCTTCGTAAGCGTCTACTTTATAGCCTTCCATTATTATATTGAATTCCGCAAGCGTCTCACACAGCGCTTCCACCAGCTCATAGCCGATGCTTCCTTTTGAGTAGGCGTCTCTTCCAAGCTCAATTCTTCTGCGGATATAATCCACCTCTTTCATCCTGCTTTTGCCGGAAATCTCAAATATTTTGATACTGACCTCGTAAGAGCCAATATAAATAGCCGCAAACATATGAAACTTCATGACATTTTCCCGCCTTTCCTTCTCCTTTATTTACCGTATTCCGAGAAGATAATTCATAAACTGCTGCGCCGTCCTACCCGAACGGCCTCCGTGAGAAAGCTCCCACCGATTCGCCTCTAAAAGCAATTCCTCTTCCGGCATCTCTATTCCATGCTTTTTTGCCAGTCTTTTTACAATTTCCTGAAACTCTTTTTTATCAGGCGCTCCAAAGTATATCGATACGCCAAATCGTGCATACAGAGAAAGCTTTTCCTGCACCGTATCCGACGTGTGCATATCCTCGCGGATTTCTTCTTTATCCGAAAAATTTTCACGGATTAAATGACGCCTGTTTGATGTCGCATATATCAGAATATTGTCCGGTTTTTTCTCCAGTCCGCCCTCAATCACTGCTTTTAAATATTTATATTCCACCTCAAATTCCTCAAATGAAAGGTCGTCCATATAAATAATAAATTTGTAATTCCGGCTCTTAACCTGTGCAATTACATCATGCAGGTCGCAAAACTGATGTTTGTATATCTCAATCAGACGTAATCCTCTGTCATAGTACTGATTTGCTATCGCTTTAATGCTTGTGGATTTTCCGGTTCCCGCATCTCCGAAAAGAAGACAGTTATTCGCTTCTTTTCCGCTTACAAATGCTTCCGTATTTTCGATTAGCTTTTGTTTTGCAATTTCATATCCGATCAGATCATCCAAATGGACATGGGCGATGTTCGTAATCGGAACAATCTGCGCTGCCGCTCCCTCTCTGTGTTCGACCCGAAAGGCTTTATGCAGCCCGAATCTCCCGACGCCAAAGCGCCCGTAAAAATCCGTGACGGCCTCCTGAAAGGCCTCCGCGTCTTCGGCCTCCTCCAATTTAAGCGTCAAAGCATGAATCCGCTCTCTCATTCGTCTGTTAAACACTCGCCCGCTCAAACCGGTTCCTTTATAGTGCAAAAACGCTTCCATACCGTCAAAAGAAATCGCTTCTGCCGTCCTGCAAAAATCAAAGTCAAAAAATAGTTTTATTTTCTCAAAATCATACCATGCCATCCGGTTTATGGAACCTTCCGCCGCTCCGCGGATTTCGCACGCCTTGCTGTATGCGTTCTCATCGTTTACCAGAAGGAATGTTAAAAAACCGTGCCAGAGGTTCCCCTCCAGACCATGACTTTCGGACAGTTCCAACAGACCGTGCAGCCCTTCGTAAAAATGCGCTTCGACTTCCTGTCTATCGAAATCCGCTCCGTTCCCGTGCTCCATAATCCAGGCAAAACATTGAAAAAGAGCGTTATTTTCCAAATCTCTGTATAAAATCATATGATACCCACGCCTTTCGTATCCGCTTTATTTTTCAGCGGTACTCTGCCCCTCACAGTAGTAATTCCCCAGTATCTTAAGCCGCACCGTCTCCTCTTTCAGTCCTTTCAGCGCATTCTTTACTGAAGCATCGTTTAAATTGCCGTCAAAGTCCACAAAAAAACGATATTCCCACGCCTTCCCCGGAATCGGCCGCGATTCGATTTTATTCAGATTGATTCCATTATAAATGAAGTGAGACAGCGTATGGTATAAGGAACCGCTTTCGTGCGGTATCTCAAAACAAATACTGATCTTATTCGCTTTTCCGTCAAAGAGCTTTTTCCCGGCCACAATCAGAAAACGGGTAAAATTGTTTTTGTTATCCTGTACCGACTCCTCCAGCACGGTAAGTCCGTATATATCGGCCGTCATCCCACTTGCAATCGCGGCCTGCTCTTTCCTTTTATCTTCCTTTACTTTTCGGGCAGCCATCGCCGTATTTTTATAACTGTGCGTTTCCCATTCTCTATGGGCTTCCAAATATCTTGCACACTGCATCAAAGCCTGCGGATGCGAATAAATATCGCGTATCTCGTTTATTTTCGTTCCCGGAAGCGCTAAAAGCGCGTGATCAATCTTTATAATCTGCTCTCCGACTATACAGTTATCGTATTCCATCAGCAAATCATAGTTTTCGGACACAATGCCCGCGGAAGAATTTTCAATCGGAAGAACGGCATAATCCGCCTCGTTATTCTGAATCGCTTCCATTGCGTCGCGCCAGGTATCCACATGACGTCCTTCCTTATCCGCCCCGAAATATTCCTTCAGCGCAAGCTGCGAATATGCTCCCTCCGTTCCCTGAAATACGATTCTTGCATCTGCGGCTACGAGGTTTTCCGTCTCCTCAAAATCCGTTTTTTCCGTGATTCCGCGTCCGGCCAAAAGCTGATACTGGCGCTTCCTGCTCGTAGACATAATCTGTTCAAATAATTCCCGGATTCCGTTCTTTAAAAGTGACTCTTTTGCCCTTCCGGAAAGTACCTCAAGTTTCGATACTTCACGCTGTCTATCAAAAACCGGTTTATTGTTTGCTATTTTATATTCCGCAACTTCCTCCGAAATTGCCATACGCTTTAGAAAAAGCGTGGTAATCTCATGATCAATTAAGTCAATCTCGTCGCGCAGTATAAGTAAATCTTTCATTTGTCCTCATGTCCTATCCCTTTATTATATCTATAATATATTACATTCACCTGTTAATAGCAAGAGAACACTTGCAAGATATTGTCTGAAAATGATATACTGAAGGAGAACAAAAGCATTGCTTTAAGAGGGGGGAGATTTGTGTCTGCGCGCACTTGACACAAACCCGTAATCCCTATATGGATTTACACAATAAAACGTGCGCAGAAATGAGGGTCTTTATGAAAAAAATTATAATACCGGTTTTGATTCTTTTATGCGTCATTGGAATTGCCGTGGGCTGGCATTTTTACAATCGGACGATTTTTAACGAAGGCTTTGTAAACGGAAATACGGCCGGAAACCTCTATAATTCCGGGCAATACTGCGAAAAAGACGGAATCGTTTATTTTTCTAATTCCAACGACGAAAATAAACTTTACCGTATGAATCCGGACGGCACCGATATAAAAAAGCTGTCCGATGACAGCGTAGCGTACATCAATGCGGATGACAATTATCTCTATTATGTCAGAGTAGCCAACGGAAAAAATACGGATTTTTCTTTTTTAAAAGTCAATACAAACAGTCTCTGCAGACTGAAACGCAATGGGAAAGGTTCCGTACTTATATTAGACGAAGCGCCTTCCATGTATGCCGCACTTTCAGGAAATTATTTATATTACCTTCATTATGACAAAGTGACTGCTACTACTCTGTATCGTGTAAAAATAGACGGAGCGCAAAAAATGCAGTTGGAAAAGAATCCCTACTTCACCTGTTCGACAGACGGGCAATATTTTTACTATAACGGCTTAAGCAACGACCACAACATTTATCAGTACGATACTACAAATTCCGCTCAACAGACCGTGTTCAGAGGGAACTGCTGGATGCCGATCGTAGAGGGGTCTATCGCTTATTTTATGGATTGCGACAATAATTACAGCCTTGCAAAAGCAGATCTGTCTACGGGTGAAAAAACACTGCTCTGCGACGACCGTGTTGACTGTTATAACATTTACGGAGAATATATCTACTTCCAGCGTTCTACGGATGAACCGGCGCTCTGCCGGATGCGGACGGACGGAAGCGATTATACCGTAATAAAAACCGGCGTATATACGCAGATCAATGTGACGTCCCAATACGTGTATTTCAAAGATTTTACCAGCGGCGCCACTTTCCGCGTACCGACAGAAGGGAACGCTCCTGCGGAACTGTTTCAGCCGTAACCGACTGCATCATTAAAAAAATTGCCGCAACCGGTATCCAGGCAATTACGGATTTCCGTTTTGCTCTGTTTTCCGGCTGCGGCAATTTATTATGCCATTCCGTTTACGGTTTTATACTTATAAATCATTTCTGCATGATTCTGTTCCTCTATCTGGATATCTGCCAGCAGCTTACGAACGGTTGCGTCTCCGAATTTGAATACGTTGCTGTTGTATTCGCCGGATACCATTTTTTCCGTTCCAATACAGTCTGTCGCCAAAAAGCAATCCGATTTCTTATCCTCATTTTCTGTCATGGAATCGTAGGTCGCCTTCGGATTGTACTCTTTTCCTCTGCTGTCGTTGCAGTTACAGGACGGCACCTTTCCGGATAATACCTCATTCAGAGAATCATAGTGCTGTTTTTCATTCTCGCCGAGCATCTTAAATAAATCCTTTAACACCGGGTCCTTTGCCTCTGCGCCGTATCTTCTGTATTTTTCCATACAGGTCTGCTCCTGCGTCTGTAAATCCTTAATAGCCGTCGTTTCTTTTTCCGTTAATACCATGTTCAACACCTCACTTAAATTATTGATTAAGACATTGAATATTATGAGATTTTTACAGTGAGATTATACGTAAAAAAACACTTTTCCTTCCATTTTTCTTTTTACATCAAAATCAAAAAAAATCAGAATATCCATATTTGAAAGTTCTTTTCAAATTTGAATACTCTGATTTATTTTTCCAAATAGGCAACCGTGTCGTCAGACACATGCTTTCACAAGTTCATTTTGCGAACTTATAGAGAGCGCGAAGCGCTTTTTTTACAAAATAATATGTTTCGGACACTTCTCCGCGCAAATGCCGCATCCGGTACATTTTGTCTGATCAATATATGCAATATTATCAACCACATGCACCGCATCCGACGGACAATTCTTTTCGCAGAGGTGGCAGCCGATACAGCCGACCGAACATGCTTTCATAACATCTTTTCCTTTGCCCTTCGAACTGCACTGTACAAGATGTTTTGCTTCATATGGTACCAGCTCAATCAGATGATTCGGGCACACAGCCACACACTTTCCGCAGGCTTTACATGCTTCCTTATCTACCTGAGCCACTCCGTCTAAAACATGAATCGCATCAAACGGACACGCCTTCACACAGGAACCGTATCCAAGACATCCATAATTGCATGATTTTGGGCCTCCGTTCGGAACAAATGCCATCGAAGCGCAATCCATATTTCCGGTATATTCATAATCTTTTCCGGCTTTGTCGCAGGTACCCGCGCATTTTACAAAAGCGGTCATGCGCGTTCCTTCTTCTGCGGAAACGCCCATGATTTCGCCGATTTTTGCGGAAACCGGAGAACCGCCGACCGGACACTGTCCCACCGGAGCTTCGCCTTTTACAATGGCGGCAGCCAGACCGGAACACCCCGCATAACCGCAGCCTCCGCAGTTATTTCCCGGAAGCACGTCTAAAATTGCCGTTTCCCTCTCATCCACTTCTACCTTGAACTTCTCCCCGGAAACGCCGAGGAAAAATCCAATCAAAATACCGACACCGCCAACAACGGCAGCCGCAACTACAATTGCTACTATATTCATTGTTTTTTCCTCCTAAATCATTCCTGAGAATCCCATAAATGCAATTGACATCAGGCAGGCAGTAACAAGAACAATTGCCGTTCCCTGGAAAGGCTTCGGAATATCGTTGTATTCGATTTTTTCACGTAAGCCGGCCATAAGTACGATCGCAATCAGAAAACCGACTGCCGTTGCAAGTCCGTTTACCACGCTTTCCAAAATGTTGTACTCTTTGGTAACATTTGTCAACGCAACACCCAATACAGCGCAGTTTGTCGTAATCAACGGCAAATATACACCAAGACTCTGATAAAGCGAGGGCATGGATTTCTTCAAAAACATCTCTACAAACTGAACAAGCGCCGCAATAACCAGGATAAATACAATGGTCTGCAGATAAGTAAGATCAATTCCCTTACGCAGCAGGTACTCGTTTGCAAGTATAAATTTATAAATTAACGCGGTCACAAAAGAAGCAATTGTAATTACGAATACAACGGCGCCTCCCATTCCGGCTGCCGTCTCTGTTTTCTTGGATACTCCTAAAAACGGACAGATACCAAGAAACTGACTTAGCACAACATTATTTACAATGGCAGAACCGATTGCAATTAAAAGTAATTCTTTCATCCGTATCTATCCCCCTACTCTGTTTTTACTGTATGATCTGCGGTTCTTTTTCCGGTGCATGTCGCCGACATTCCGCATCCTGCACAGTCGCCGGTAATACATCCGGTCGGAGCCGCAAGCGGTTTGCCCTTCGCATCCATTTTCTTCCGGACAATATTCATAACCGCTACCAGACATGCCAGTACAAGGAATGCCCCCGGAGCCATTACAAATATAGTAATAGGAGTAAACCAGCTCAACGAAAGCACCTGAAAACCGAAAATCTGGCCTGCTCCAAGCAGTTCACGGAATAAACCGATTAAGGTAAGACCGACCGTAAAGCCAAGACCCATGCCGAGACCGTCGAAGATAGACGGCAGCACCGGATTTTTGGAAGCATAGCTCTCCGCACGGCCTAAAATAATACAGTTTACTACGATAAGAGGAATATAAACGCCCAATGAATCCGAAAGACTCGGCGTATAAGCCTGCATAATAAACTGAACTACCGTTACAAGTGATGCAACTACAACAATAAACGCCGGCATACGCACGCCGTCAGGTATTACTTTACGAAATGCCGAAATCAAAAGGTTCGAAAATACCAAAACAACTGTGGTAGAAAGTCCCATTCCAAGTCCGTTGATTGCCGAAGATGTTACCGCAAGCGTCGGACACATTCCAAGCATCAGAACGAAGGTGGGATTTTCCTTAATCAGACCATTATATAAACGCTCCAAATATTTATTCATTAATTTGTACCTCCTTCTAACGCATTGTGGAAGTATGCAAGACATGCATTCACACCGTTTGCCATTGCCTTAGAGGTAATGGTGGAACCGGAAATAGATTCTATTTCATTGTCTGCCACCGGCTTTGATTTTACAACCGTAAATGAGTCAACATTTTTGCCTTCAAACTGACTGTAAAAAGCCTCTTCCTGCGCCTTCATCCCAAGTCCCGGCGTCTCGGCAATACTGGTAATGGAATACCCGTTAACCGTACCGTCGTTTTGTATGCCGACCGAAAACGTAATCGTCGCCTGGCTCGCATCCTTAGCCGTAACCGTAAGAACATAGCCGAGAATGTTACCGCCTGCATCTAACGCAGTATTGACCGCTTTGATTTCGTCTGCATAACCGTTTTCCTTTAAAAAGGTTTCAGCCGCATCCGCATCAAAACCGGCATATTCTTCAAAGGAGGCCGCATCCGCAAATACCTGCTTATATGCATTCTGTGTTTTTTCATAATTTACCTGGGCAATCGGATCTTTTGTGATATTGTAAACAACGCCTAATACCAAACCCAAAACTACGGTAAAAGCAAATAAAATTAAAGCGTCATGTATAATCTTTTTGTTCATCCTATTTGCCTCCTTCCGCTTTTTTCGATTCTTTTACCTGACCAAAAGCTCTCGGAACCGTATATTTTTCAATTAACGGAACTAAAATATTGCTTAAGATAATGGCGAAAGATACTCCTTCCGCATTCGCTCCGAAGCAGCGGAACAATCCGGTAAAGATACCGCAGCAGATACCGAATAAGATCTGGCCTCTCGGCGTTATCGGAGAAGTCACATAGTCCGTCGCCATAAAGAACGCGCCTAACATTAAACCGCCGCCGCAAAGCTGTGCAGTGACATAATTGATATCAAATCCGTATCCGCCGAACAGCAGTATGAATATTACAAAAGTAATTATGTAAGACGCCGGAATCCGTAAATCAATGACTCCCATTAAAATCAGGAAAATAGCGCCTATTAAAATTGCAATCGCAGACGTCTCTCCGATTGTGCCTGCCGTTCTGCCGATCAGCATATCCATTGCATTAACCGCTTCGCCCGCTCTCATTGCCGCAAGCGGCGTCGCACCGGTATATGCGTTAATCTCAAAACTTGTCATATTGGCCGCAAAGGCAATTAAGAGAAAACATCTTGCGCCAAGCGCCGGATTCATAAAATTCTGTCCCAGTCCGCCGAACAGCATTTTTACAACAACGATCGCAAATACGCCGCCTAAAACAGCCTGCCACCACGGCAGAGTCGCCGGAAGGTTTAACGCCAGCAAAAGTCCGGTAACAACCGCGCTTAAATCTCCGATGGTATTTTTTTTATGTACGATTTTATTAAATACCCATTCAGAAGCGACGCAGCTTGCAATGGTTACTAAAATCAAAATTAACGCTTTATAGCCAAAATTATAAATACCAAATAAGCTCGTCGGTAATAATCCGATTATTACATACAGCATAATTCTGCCTGTGGTATCTTTGGCGCGTACGTGTGGTGATGATGATACATGATAAAAATCACTCACGGGGTCCACCTCTTTCTTCGTAGTTTTATTTTTGGTTATGACAGCAATCCATATGCTTTTGCATAGAATCCTGCCGCTTATTTTTTACGCTTTGCCGCAAGAACCTGCTTCTTCATTGTCTTAATTGACTGAGCAAGCTGTCTTCTCGCAGGACATACAAAACTGCAGCTTCCGCATTCGATACACTCAAGCCCATGCCATGCCTCAAACGTATCTGCGAGTCCGTTATTAGACATCCTGGCGAGTCTTGACGGAATCAGCTGTTCCGGACATGCCTCAACGCAGCGTCCGCAGTTAATGCAGGCGGAAGGTTCTATCTCGGCAACTTCGTCCTTTAAAAAACATAACAGAGAAGAAGATGTTTTTGTCGTCGGTATATCAAGGGAGAACATAGAAAATCCCATCATCGGGCCGCCCGATATCATCTTTTCCGGCTGGCTCTTAAATCCGCCCGCAGCCTCCACCAGTTCCGCATAATTCGTTCCGATATAATAAAGAAAATTCCCCGGATGATTTACTGCGTCTCCGGTAATTGTAGAAACACGGTTCATTACCGGTTTTCCAAGCTTCACCGCATTATAGACCGCAAGAATCGTCTCTACATTATTCACGATACATCCTGCGTCCGCCGGAAGCATCTTAGAATTAATTGCGCGTCCGGTAACGGCATAAATAAGCTGACGCTCGCCGCCCTGCGGATACTTTGTCTGCAGCGCGCATACCTCCATCCGCGGTTCGTTCCTGGTCAGTTCCGTGAGCTTTGCAATACAGTCCGGTTTATTATTCTCGATTCCGAACACGCCTTTCGCCTTGTCAAAAAGCTTCAGGATAATCCGCATTCCCTCTATCAGCTCTTCCGGATTCTCAAGCATTCTACGGTAATCCGCGGTCAGATACGGTTCGCACTCCGCACAGTTTGCAATAATATATTCAATTTTTTCCGGTTCCTTCGGCGAAAGTTTTACATGCGTCGGGAATCCCGCTCCACCCATGCCGACCACGCCGGCATCTTTTACCTTTGTAATAATCTCTTCCCGGGAAAGCCCTTCTACATTGTCGCAAGGGTGAAACTCTGCTTCCCTGTATTCCCCATCATTCTCAATTACGATGGACTTCACCATATCTCCGACTGCCACACGACGCGGTTCAATGGCCTTTACCGTACCGGATACCGACGCGTAAATCGGAGAAGAAACAAAACCGCCTGCTTCCGCGATTAACTGTCCCCTCAACACTGCGTCGCCGACAGATACGACCGGGTTCGCCGGAGCGCCGATATGCTGAGATACCGGATAAACCAGCTCGCCCTCGGGTTTCACTTCCTTAATCGGCTGATCCTTTGCAAGTTCTTTTCCTTCAAAAGGATGGACGCCGCCTTTAAATGTCTTTAAACCCATTTTTCCGTGCCCCACTTTCTCTTATTTAGTATTGTATTCTGTCTCAAGCCGCATATTCACCCGCAATACGCGATTTCGTCCGCGCAGAATACTATCAGTACAATTATATCATAATATACAAAAGATGGCAGTAATTTATTGTTTTTTTTTAAGAACCTTTTGACAAAATCTTAACAATTTTTAAAGATTTTTTTATTAAAATATGCTAAAATGATTTTTGCCAGAAAATACAGCTAAAAAATGGGGGATTGTTATGAAAAAATGGTCCGAAACAATTAATTTTAATGCGGCCGACCGACTTATAGCCGATACATTTACTGAACATTCCGTATTTTTCGACATAGAAACCACCGGCTTCTCTCCCTCCAATACCAGTATTTATCTGATCGGCTGCGCCAGACGCAGCGGATATCAGATAATCCTTGAACAGTTTTTCGCCAAATCGCCCGCGGAAGAAGAACAGATTATCACTTCTTTTTTATCTGTAATAAAGAACTGCAGTACGATTCTCACCTATAACGGCGTCGGTTTTGACGTTCCTTACTTAAAGGCAAAATGTGATTTATACGGACTTGGCGAAGATTTTTCCAAAAAAGAATATATAGATTTCTATAAAATTGCATCTTCTTTAAAATTTCTGTTAAAGCTTTCGAATTATAAGCAAAAATCTCTTGAAGCCTTTCTTTCTGTACGCCGTGAAGACGTGCTAAACGGCGGAGAACTGATTAACGTCTATAAAGCATACGTCAGGCGTCCGTCAGAAGAAAAGATGCTTCTGTTAAAACGTCATAATTACGAAGATGTAATGGGTATGATCGGTCTGATTCCGCTGCTTGGCTATTCAAGTTTTTTAAACGGCGGTTACTCGGTTACTTCCATCGAAAGCAGCCTCTATACCGCCTGCAACGGCACAACGCAAAAAGAAATCCTTCTATCTTTTAAAAACGATATCCCCGTTCCGAAACGTGTATCCTGCGGCTGTCGTGAATTTTATCTGGCCTGCAACGGATACGAATCCAGAATATCCGTTCGGCTATTTGAAGGAGAATTAAAATTCTTTTTTAAAAATTATCAGGACTATTATTATCTGCCCGAGGAAGACACCGCCATACATAAGGATCTCGCCGCCTATGTAGACAAAGATTTTCGGGTCAGGGCTTCCGCCTCCAACTGCTATACCAAAAAAAATTCTCTTTTTGTTCCGCAGTATGAAATCATCATGGGACCTGCATTTCGGGAAAAACACAATGATAAAAAAACATATTTTGAACTGTCGGAGTCTTTTACCGAATCCGATGTTATGATCAGACGATATGCCGCTCATATTATAAAACTAATGTCAACGCAAAAATACCTATAAAAACTTTCCTTTTTACGCAATTTCTAATGAATAAAAAAAGCTGTTGCTTATCGCAACAGCTTTTTTTATTATATTCTCTCGAAGAAAAAAGAGCGGTCTCTTTGGAACCCAAGTTCCTTATAATTCATAATCTGTTCCGTGCTGCCGATAAACAGCGTTCCGTCCTTTGCGAGCGCCTGCTGGAACTTTTTGTAAATCTCATCCTTTGCTTCTTCCGTAAAATAAATAACTACATTTCTGCACACAATCATATGGCAGCCGGTCGGATAAGTATCCTTTAACAGGTTGTGCTCCTTAAACTCTACACGCTTTTTAATTTCATCCGATATCTGGTAGGAATTGCCGATTTTTGTAAAATACTTGCTCTTCATATCCTGCGGCACTCCGGCAATACTTTTTTCATTGTAAATCCCCATTCGCGCCGTGTCCAGAACCTGCTTATCGATATCGGTAGCAAGAATCCGAATACTGCTTAACGGAATGAGCTTGGAGAGCGTCATAACAAGAGAATATGGCTCGTCGCCGGTAGAACATGCCGCACTCCAGATCTTTAAATTCTTCCCGAACTTCTGAATCAGCTTCGGAAAAATCTCCTGTTCCAAAATCTTCCATTGTTCGGGATTGCGGTAAAATTCAGAAACATTAATCGTCAGAAAATTAACAAACTGCTCAAACTTCTCACGATCTTTTTTAATCAATGCAACATAATCGTCATAACTGGTAATCTTATTCTTCGTAATCAGTGTGTCGATTCTGCGCCGCATCTGCTTTTCTTTATATGCATTTAAATCAATCTTCGTAAGTGTAAAAATCTCTTTTTTAAATTTTTCATAGTCATTTAACATGGACATTCCCCAATTATGTACGGATTTTAACAATAGAAAGCACGCATAGCGGACTTTCTATTGTTATGAAGGATGCAATATTGATTTATTCCTCTTTTGCAGCTACAGCCTCAATATCAACGTCCGCTGTATCTTCTCCCGCAGCGCCCGTCTCTTCCGGTGCAAGCAGGGCTTTCATAGAAAGACTGATCTTTCTATCTTCTTCGTTGAAATCTACTACCTTCGCCTCGATTTCCTGTCCGATCTTTAATGCATCAGACGGCTTTTCAACATGTTCTCTTGAGATCTGCGATACATGAAGCAACGCGTCCACGCCCGGCGCAAGCTCAATAAAAGCGCCGAAATCCGTCATTCTTGCAACCGTGCCCTTTACAACATTGCCGATAGCAAAACGCTCCGCAGCTCCGTTCCACGGGTTCTCAGCCGGAAACTTCATGCTTAACGCAATCTTTGTCTCATTGATGTCTTTAATAAAGACTCTTACATTGTCGCCGACATTAAATACTTTTTTCGGGCTCTCTACTCTTCCCCACGACATTTCGGAAATATGAAGCAGACCATCTGCGCCGCCCAGATCGATAAACGCTCCGAAATCGGTCACATTCTTAACGGTACCCTCAAGCACGTCGCCCACTTTGATTTTTGCAAACAGCTCTTTCTGCTGCTCTAACTTTCTTGCAACCAGAAGCTGCTTTCTGTCACCGATAATTCTTCTGCGCTTCGGATTAAACTCACTGATAACGAATTCAATTTCCTGATTTTTGTATTTGGTAAGGTCTTTCTCATAGCTGTCCGATACCAGGCTGGCCGGAATAAAGATTCTTGTTTCGTCGACAACGACGCATAAACCGCCCTCTAAAACCTGTGATACCTTCGCCTTCATTACCTCTTTGCTCTCAAAGGCTTCTTCTAAACGCTTGCTTCCTCTTTCAGCTGCAAGGCGCTTATACGTAAGAACAACCTGTCCCTCGCCGTCGTTTACTTTTAAAACCCTTGCCTCTATCGTATCGCCGACTGATACAAGCGTCGTCAAATCGACGTTTGGCTCATTGGTATACTCACTGCGGGTAATAATTCCGTCTGATTTGTATCCGATATTCAAGATGATCTCGTCTGGTTTCACATCAATAACGGTACCTTCGACTACCTCTCCATTCCTTATTGTTTTAAATGATTCTTCCAACATTTGTTCAAAACTCATTTCTGACATTTTTTTGAACCTCCTCAATAATTTTGTTTGGGGTAGAAGCCCCTGCGGTAATACCTACGTTATCGACGGATTTCAAACGGGATAAGTCCAAATCCTTAAAAGTTTGTATATAGTAAGTATTTTCACATTCTTTTTTACATATTTCAAATAGCTTCTGCGTATTGGAACTGGTCTTTCCACCTATGACAATCATAGCATCCACTTCTTTTGATATCCCCGCCGCCTCGGCCTGTCGTTCCGAGGTCGCGTTACAGATAGTATTTAAAACATTTATATCATAACCTTTTTCCCTGATAATTTCAACTAATTCTTGAAATTTATTGTAATTAAATGTCGTTTGGGAAACGATACATACCTTTTTTGATTGTTCAAGCGTAAAATTTTCCGCTTCTTCTCTGTTTTCAATGACGGCAGCGGCTCCACGGACGGCCCATCCCATAATTCCCTCTACCTCGGGATGCTCCCGGTTTCCGATGATAACCAGATAATATCCTTCCCTGCCGTAGCGTTCGGCAAAGCGGTGAATTTTTAAAACAAACGGACAGGTTGCATCGACAATCTCAAAACCGCTGTCCTTTATTTCTTCGTAGACATTTCTTCCTACGCCATGCGAACGGATAATCACCGTCCCCCGCGGCTGTTCTTTCAGCTCTTCTATCGACGCTACCGCCTTTACTCCTTTTTTTTCCAGATCAGAGACAACCGCTTCATTATGGATAATAGGACCGAAGGTATAAATCGGTCTGCCCTCTTCTTTTGCCTTTTCGGCCTCTTTATATACGGTCTCTACCGCCCGTTTTACGCCAAAGCAAAAACCGGCGCTCTTTGCCACAGTTACTTTCATAGACTCCCCCGCTTCAGACAGTTTTCAGAATCGCCGTTTTTTCACGGATAATGCGAAGAATTTCCTCCGTTGCACCCGCAATGTCAAGGTCGGAACTGTCAACCAAAACGGCGTCTTCCGCCTGCTTTAACGGTGAAACCTCCCGCGTCATATCCCTCTGATCCCGTTCTCTGATATCTTTCTCTATTTCTTCCAGATTACAGCGTTCTCCCTTTGCCGAAAGTTCCGCATATCTCCGTTTTGCTCTGGTTGCAACGCCTGCCGTCAGGTATATTTTCACCTGAGCCTCCGGCAGCACGCAGGTCCCGATATCTCTGCCGTCCATCACTACGTCCGCCTCTTGCGCCAGCTTCCGCTGAAGCTCGACAAGCTTTTCCCTGACAACCGGATAAACACTGGTCGCGGAAGCCATATTGCCGACTTCCTCCGTCCGAATCAGTCCGGTTACGTTTTCTCCGTTTAATACAACCTGCTGTTCTCCGTCTTCATAGGCGATTGTAACGTCAACCTCCCGGCACGCCTGTGCAATTGCCGTCTCATCGTCTGCGGCAATATGATTTCTTATAAAATAAAAGGCCATTGCCCGGTACATAGCCCCCGTATCCACATAAATAAAATTAAGCAGTCCGGCCAGTCTTCTTGCTACGGTACTTTTCCCCGCGCCTGCCGGTCCGTCTATTGCAACATTAATACTCATATTATGAACCCTTTCCGGTAAATTTACTATTTATAAATTTTCGCTTTCTTTGTAAGTTTTGGAAAATCTTTATTTTCAACTGACGCTGTTTCCGGCAAGATAACCGGTGGACCATGCAATCTGCAGATTAAAACCGCCCGTTAAAGCATCCAGATCCAGCACTTCTCCGCAGAAAAAAAGATTTTTTACCAGTTTAGACTCCATTGTGGACGGATTCACTTCTTTGACTTTTATTCCGCCCCTCGTAATAATCGCTTCGTTAAAATCCGACGTCCCCGTGAGCGTCAAAGGAAATGCCTTTATCAGCCGGACAAACGAAAGACGTTCCTCTCTGGTAATCTCATTCGCCCTTTTTTCCGGATCTATGGTTGAAAGCTTCAGAATCACCGGTAAAAGCTTCGCCGGGAACAGTTTGCCAAGCGAATTTTTAAACAGTCTGTTTTTGGCTTCGCCCAAATCCTTCAAGACGCGCATATCCAATTGCTCTTCGGACAGAGCAGGCTTTAAATCAATTTCCATCTCAAGTTCATTTTTTTTATATTTTGAAGAAATCCTGGCGCTTGCCGTTAAAATCAGCGGTCCGCTGACTCCGAAATGCGTAAAAAGCATTTCCCCGAACTCTTCAAAAAGCAGTTTTTTTTCGAACCGGATCCGAACTGTTACATTTTTTAAGGAAAGCCCCTGCATGTCCTTTACATAGGCCTCTTTCGTACGAAAAGGCACTAAAGAAGGGGTAAGCTCCGTTACCGTATGGCCCAGACTTTCGGCAAACCGGTATCCGTCGCCCGTAGATCCGGTGGCCCGATAAGAATATCCGCCCGTGGCAATAATCACAGAATCCGCATAAACCGTCTCCCCGTCTTTTAACGCGACGCCGGAGACTTTCGTCTTTTGCATCTCTTTTCCGCGCTTACCGGAGTCCTCGCTTTTCGCGGACTCTTCTAGTGCATAGGGTTCAGCCAAAACCTGTTCCACTTCTGTATTGAGCCGAACAGAAACGTGAGTGTCCTTTAATTTTTTTGCGAGAACGGCAATGACGTCTGAAGAATGGTCCGAAACCGGAAAAATACGGCCGCCCCGCTCTTTTTTCAATGCAAGGCCCTCTTTTTCAAAAAAATCAATTACCCTTCCATTATCATATGCAGAAAATGCACTATATAAAAACCTGGGATTAGAAATCACACCGGAAAGCAATGTCTCCATATCACATGCATTTGTAAGATTACATCGGCCTTTTCCGGTAATAAAAAGCTTCTTCCCAAGCTTTTCGTTTTTTTCAAGCAACAGTACCTGATGACCGTTTTCTGCCGCCGCAATCGCGGCAAACATTCCGGCAGGACCGCCGCCTGTCACAATTACTTTACTCATGAAACATCCTCTGCTTTGTTATATCTCATTTTAACGGAATCATTAATATAGTTAATTTCGTCGTTCCCGTACACCTGATATTCCTCCCAGACCGTTTCAAGCATATCAAGCGTTTTTGCTACTTTTGTCGGCTTCTTCATACATAAAGCGACAATCAGCGCATTAATGACGCTTAGCGGCGCCACAAGTGAATCCAGAATAGACGCCATATCGCTGTCCGCAATTAAATTACAGGAAGAATACAGATTCATCGGGCTATGTATGCTGTCTGTCAGCGTAATTACTTTTGCGCTCCGGTTATTTGCGAATTCCATCGCCTTTAAGGTACGCATGGAATAGCGTGGAAAACTGATTCCGACAATCACGTCGTTTTTTCCGATATGAACCATCTGTTCAAAAATCTCGCTTGCGCTGTTTGTCTGGAGCAGATGCACATGGTCAAAAATAAGATTCAGGTAAAACGCCAGAAAAGACGCCAGCGGCGCACAGCTTCTGATACCGATGATATAAATATTTTTTGCATCCAGTATCGTATCGACCGCCGCTTCAAACGCATTCGTATCAATCTTCTCCAATGTGGCGTTCAACCGCCTGACGTCCGATTTCAATATTGTGTCAAGAATTTCGGACTGACCGATTCTCCCATAGGCAGCTTCCATCCGTGTAACCGCATTTAACTGCCCCTGCACCAATTCTTCCAGCGCATTCTGAAATTCCGGATACCCCTTATAGCCAAGATGTGTCGCAAAACGTACAACGGTAGATTCACTGACTCCAACCGTTTCTCCCAATCTGGCAGCCGTAAAAAACGCCGCCTTATCATAATGATCCGAAATATATGCCGCGAGTCTCTTCTGTCCCTTACTTAATCTGCCGTAAGCTTCATTGATTCGATTTCTCAAATCGTTTTTATTTCCCATAAAACGCCCCGCTCATTTTTATTTTTCTGTGACTGACAGACTCTTTGCGTTCTTTTCGTCAGATATATCAGACAGATTGGCCTGTCCGCAGACTGACGCTGTTTCTATTATATCGAATGACAAAAAAATTTGCAAGAAGCAAAACTGGCCTGATTAATATAATTAAAACTGGATATTTTAAACAATCCATTTTATGTTATATTACAAAAGAACATTAAAAAAATGCCGCAAAGCGGCAGAACAGGAGGTTACTTATGACAAATCAGACAATAAAAAAAATGGTGATTTCGGCGCTTCTTGCCGCAATGACCTGTGTCGCAACTATGATAATTAAAATCCCGACCCCTACATTCGGATATATCCATTTGGGCGACGGCTTCGTACTTCTCTGCGGAGTGATTTTAGGGCCCCTTCCGGGCGCGCTTGCCGCGGGTATCGGTTCTATGCTGGCCGATCTGTTTTCGGGCTATGCGTCATTCGCCCCCGCAACGTTCTTTATTAAAGCGCTTACCGCAGGCATTGGCGCAGTCCTTTTCCGCCTTTTCAATCGAAACGTCAAATCTGCATGGACGTGCTGCGCTTCCGTCGTCATAAGCGGCATCGTGGGAGAAACAATTATGGTATTCGGATATTTTCTTTATGAAGCGGGACTTTCCGCTTTCGGAAACGGAGGATTTACAAATGCGTCTTTAGCCGCTGGTATTGCCTCTTCCGCCGCCGGTATTCCGTTCAATATCGTTCAGGGCGTAACGGGCATTGCGCTTTGCGTTCTGTTGCTGCCAATTATGCTGAAAATTCCCGATGTCAGAGAATGGATTGGAAAAAAACAGGCCGTCTCAAAACAGTAACCATTCCAAACGTCTTCCGGGGACTACCGCAGAATTTGGCCTGCAGAAGCCCCCGGATTTTACTTCAATTTATTTCGATTCTATGCCCCGATCTCTTCAAATGTTTCATTGTTTCGTCCGAAATCACCGATGTACCGCCCATTATAAATGTAGTTGTAATATTGCTTCGCTGTAAAAATGCCTCCTGACTGGTATAATTTCCGTCCGATACCAATATGACCGGCGCGTTTAAAGCAGCCGCAAAAGCGCCTCCGGTCAGTCCGTCCGGAAAGTTGCCGCCATAAGCAAATACTGCCGCCTCCGCCTCCGCCATTCCAAAATATTCCGCGACTTTAAGTGAAGTTTCGTAACGGGTCGTTCCCGCAATCCGGACTACCGAACTGCAGATACTGTCCGCCTGTTCTTTTACTTTATCGCTTACGGCTCCTGTTCCTCCGATCAGATAAATATGTTTCGGAGCAATTTCCTCAATTTTTTTCACTTCTTCCCGTGTAAGGATTTCTCCTGCAAGAAAAATCGGCATACCGCGTGCTCCTGCAATTCCGGAAACGGATAAGCTGTCCGCATACCCCGTTCCGCTTACAATCACAATATCCGTTCCCTTTGTAACCGTCATTTCATTTACAATAAAAAGATTTGTCTCGTAACGGGATCCTCCGCCGAGACGCTTGATCTTTTGATCGGAAAATCCGCTTTCCCGCAGGGATACGGCGACCGATTCGGGTACGGCGCTTACTCCGCCCAAAAGATATACCTTCCCGTTTTTGTCAACATGTGAAATAATATAATCGAGCGTTTCTTTTGTACCGGTTTCCGATTTTCCGACCAGCAGAATCGGAGCATGAACCGATGCCGCAAGAGGAGACCCGGCAAGCGCATCCGGGAAATTATCGGCACAGGCAAGAACAACGGAAGGGAATGTACCGTCTCCCCGCATCTGCTCGGCACACGCAATTGCAGTCTGGTACCGGCTCGTCCCCGCAATCCGCACAGGTTCCGCCGCCGGCTCTTCTCCCTGCAGATAGACAAACGCTCCGGCCGACTTTGTCGCCACAAGCGCCTGCGCCTGTTCTTTTGTACCGTCACCGCCGTATGATACAATAATTTTACTCTCCGGCGCCGTCGCCGCTCCCAAAAAACAGCCTTCAAAGCGCTTTATCTCACTTCCGGAAAAACAAATCCTGGCAGAAAGTTTCTCACAGCCTGCAAACATGTGTTCCATATCGGTAAACATTCCGGTATCCCATTCTTCTGTCGCAAGACGCTCCAGATTTTTACAGTTTTGAAATGCTCCGGATGCGTTAACTACATTCGAAACATCCCATTTACCGGTATTTAGGCTTATTAAATTTTGACAACCGGAAAACATTCCGCCCATTTCGGTCAGTTTTCCGGTATTCCAGTCTTCAACATCCAGAGATTCAAAGCCTCCGTTAAAAAACATACGGCTGGTATTCCCCACGTTTCCGGTATCCCAACCGCTGACATCTAATACCGTCAGCTTCGTGCAGTTTGCAAACTGTGACTTCATATTACTGACATTTGCAGTATTCCAATTACCGACGTCCAGCACAGCCAGTTCACCGCAGCCTTCAAACATCGATTCCATCACTTTTACACTGCCGACATCCCAGCCGCTTACATCCAGACGTTCCAGCTTCTTACAGTCGCCAAACATTCCATACATCGTAACTGCACTGACCGGATTCCAGCCGCTGACGTCCAGACTTCTTAAGCTTTCACATCCCCGGAACATCCACGTCATCCCCGATACTTTGTCAACAGACCAACCGCCGACGTCAAGTCCGGTCAAATGTGAACAGCCGGAAAACATCTGCGTCATATCTGTTACCTGCTTCGTATCCCAGCCGCCGACATCAAGCGTTTCCAGACTGACGCAATTCCAAAACATCCCGTTCATATTCGCTGCGCTGCCAGTGTTCCATTTTCCCGCTGCAAGATTCTTTAATGCACCGCAGTCCCAGAACATCCGGCTCATATCGTATACATTTGCAGTATCCCACTCCTGCACATTTAATTCGGCCAGACTAACGCATCCTTCAAACATGCCGCTCATTGTGATCACCTGGCTCGAATCCCATTGTCCGGTATCGACGACAGTCAGATATTTGCATCCAAAAAACAAATTTTTCGCCGATTTCATCCCCGTACCGCTTAGTTTTGCCTGTCGAATCTGATCCGCATACTGCAGCCATTCCGGTTTCTTTTCTCCGTAATTCATTCCGTTTCCGGTAAGTGTAAGCGTTCCTTCCTGATCAAGCGACCAGTCTATTCCATACCAGCTTCCGGAAACAATCAATTCATTTACCGGCCGCTCCGTCTCGTATGGCTCCGACAATTCCGCCTTTTCCGATGCAAACGTACAGAGCGGCATCCCGGCCAGCCCCAGACAAATACAAATGATCGCTGCCGCTTTATTTTTCTTCATAACCGTACTCCTTTATATGTATCCTACGACGCAGTATTTTTGTATTGCGAATGGGGCTGTGCGGAAACATCTGCTCCGCACAGCCCCATTTTTATACAGCCTTATTCCGTAAGTCTGTTTACACCGGATAAGCCCCGTTTTTCGTATCGGCAACCGATGCGTCGACCTTCGTCTGCTGCGCTTCGCGATACTTAAAGAAATCCGTCGCAACCTGCGGGAACAGTGCGTAAGTCAATACGTCCTCGTCCTGCTGCTTCCACTGTTTCATCTCGGCCTCGATCTTGGCAAGTTCCGGCTCCAATAAATCCGCCGGCCGACAGGTAATCGCATTTTTCTTATCTTCGCCAAGTACCTTATCTACCACTTCCGGATTAAACGGTTTTACCGTCTGCCCGTATTTACCAAGCAACACGTCTTTCGTCTCTTTTGTCGCTACTTTATAACGCTCGCCCATCAATACATTAAATACCGCCTGCGTACCTACAATCTGGGAAGACGGCGTTACAAGCGGCGGCTCGCCCAGATCCTTCCGCACTCTCGGTATCTCTTTTAATACCTCGTCATATTTGTCCTCGGCATGCTGTTCCTTTAATTGAGATACCATATTAGAAAGCATACCGCCCGGTACCTGATACAATAATGTCTTAATATTTACGCCGAGTACCTTTGTGCTCATCAGGCCGCTCTCAAGCGCTTCTTCACGCATCGGACGAAAATAATCTGCAATCTCGGCCAGCAGATCCTGATCGAGCCCCGTGTCAAACTCCGTACCGCGGAACGCCTCAACCATAACCTCGGTAGCCGGCTGGCTGGTTCCCATTGAGAACGGACTCATTGCCGTATCAATAATATCGCAGCCCGATTCTACCGCTTTCATATAAGTCATTGCCGCTACGCCTGAAGTATAGTGCGTATGAAGCTCTACCGGAAGCTTCGTCGCGCTCTTTAACGCCTGAACCAGACGCGTCGCCTCCGCAGGCACAAGAAGACCCGCCATATCCTTGATACATAAGGAATCCGCGCCCATATCCTCGATCTTCTTTGCCATCTCCATCCAGTAATCCAGCGTATAGGCATCTCCTAACGTATAGGAAAGCGCAACCTGTGCGTGGCCTTTTTCTTTATTACATGCAGTAACCGCTGTCTGTAAATTACGGACATCATTCAGGCAGTCGAAAATACGGATAATATCGATTCCGTTTGCAACGGATTTCTGCACAAAATACTCCACGACGTCATCTGCATACGGACGATATCCCAAAATATTCTGTCCTCGGAACAGCATCTGCAATTTCGTATTTTTAAATCCGTCCCTTAATTTACGAAGGCGCTCCCATGGGTCTTCCTTTAGGAAACGTAAGGATGCGTCAAATGTAGCACCGCCCCAGCACTCAACCGCATGAAAACCGACTTTATCCATTTTATCGATAATCGGAAGCATCTGTTCTGTCGTCATACGAGTCGCAATCAGCGACTGATGTGCATCACGCAGAACGGTTTCAGTTATTTTTAATGGTTTTTTTACAACTTCTGCCATGATATACTCTTTCTCCTCTCATGTCCGATTTCCCGGACAAACATTTTTATACCCAATGCAAAATGGCACGGGCCTGCCTGAATATTAAATTCCGAAAATTGCCATAAATACGCCGGCCGCTACTGCAGTACCGATTACTCCGGCAACATTCGGACCCATTGCATGCATAAGTAAAAAGTTGGTCGGATCTTCTTCCGCTCCTACCTTCTGCGATACACGGGCCGCCATTGGAACAGCGGAAACGCCTGCGGAACCAATCAGCGGATTAATCTTGCCCTTTGTAATAAAGCATAAGAGCTTTCCGAACAATACTCCGGCCATTGTTCCGAACATAAACGCAACCAGACCGAGAATTACAATCTTACCTGTCGTCCAGTTCAAGAACGCCTCTGCGCTTGTGGAAGCTCCGACAGAAGTACCAAGTAAAATAACTACGATATACATCAACGCATTGGAAGCCGTATCGGTAAGCTGACGAACAACGCCGCACTCACGAAACAGATTTCCAAGCATCAACATTCCTACCAACGGCGCTGTCGTCGGAAGAATCGTACAAACTACAATTGTTACAACAATCGGGAACAGGATCTTTTCCAGTTTGGATACCGGACGAAGATTCTGCATCTTTATCGCGCGTTCCTTCTTTGTCGTAAACAGTTTCATAATAGGCGGCTGAATAATCGGTACAAGAGCCATGTACGAATATGCCGCAACCGCAATCGGCCCCATCAGACCGGACTGCCCCAATTTTCCTGCAAGGAATATCGAAGTCGGCCCGTCGGCGCCTCCGATAATAGATACGGCTGCTGCCGCTTTGTCGTTAAATCCCATCAGAATTGCAAGGAAATAAGCGCCGAATATACCGAACTGAGCCGCTGCCCCCAGTAAAAAGCTGATCGGATTCGCAATTAAAGGTCCAAAATCGGTCATCGCGCCAACGCCCAGGAAAATCAGCGAAGGTAAAATGGACCATTCATCTAATATATAAAAGTAATGGAATAAACCGCCGACGCCATTGCTCATCTGCTCCGGCGTTGCAAAAATATCGGGATAAATATTTACAAGCAGCATACCGAATGCAATCGGCACAAGCAGTAAAGGTTCAAATCCCTTTGCAATCGCCAGATACAGGAACACACATGCCACGATAATCATGATAAAATTTCCGACTGTCAGATTAAAGAAGGCCGTCTGGTGAAGGAGATTCCCCATCGTCTCCGTAAAATAACTCATAAGATTCCTCCTAAAATGACTAGTTTAAAGTAGCAAGCAGAGCGCCCGCTTCCACCTGATCACCGACGGCTACATTAATACTTGCAACCGTACCGTCCTGCGTTGCAACAACCGGCGTTTCCATTTTCATGATTTCAAGAATGATAATCGGATCGCCTTTCTTTACGGCCGTACCTGCCGCTGCCTCAATCTTAAATACCTTACCTGCAGCGCCCGCTTCAATCTTAACGCTTCCTGCGGCGCCGGATGCCGGGGCTGCCGCTGCAGGTTTTGCGACCGGAGCAGCCGCAGGAGCAGCAGCACGTCTCGGAGCAGCAGCAGCAGGAGCGGAGCCGCTTCCGTTCTCTTCTACTGTAACGTCATAAACATTTCCATTTACGGTAATCGTATAACTTTTCATGATAAAATCCTCCTAAATATAATAAAATAGTATATTTTCTTTACAAAGTCCGTAATTCCCGCCGGGAATTATCTTCTATGAATAGAACGTACTACAAACGAATCGGCAGGCACTCCTTCTTCCGCAGCAATCGCCGCAGAAATAACCGCGATCAATTCCAAATCATCCGTCATAACTTCTTTTGCAGCAACGGGGGCAGGAGCAGATGAAACCGGAGTCTTTTCCTTTTCTTCCTGCGGGGTCTTTTTCTTTCCAAGTCCCTGTATATACGGTATAATGCGGAAACAATAAATAATCAGACTGATTAATATCAGTACGGCAAATACGGTACCCATACCCATCAGTGTATTCAGCCCTGCTTTTGTCATTTTTTCGCCGAGTGTATAAACCAAATCGACGTTAATATCCGTAATCAGCAGCATTTCTTCCGTGTAATCGTACTCCCATACATAGGAAACCACGATCTCACGATCCGGATATTCCACATACTGATCTACGGTTACCGTTCCGTTTGCCTTGTTTACCACAAGCTCGCCGAGCCCCTGATACACTCCGAGATCCGCCGTTGTCGTCTGCCAGCTCCTTACCAGCTTTAACATCAGCTCATTCGTCATATTAGCCGCTACCGCCTCAAGTTCGTCGTCCGACATTACAGACAACTGACCTACATTGCTTTCGGCAACTTCCTTTAACGTATCATAGCCTGTCCCATAATAGTCAACGGTTGTCGGGTCCTCCCCGCAGGCCGAAAAAGTCAGAAGCGCAAACATAAGACAAAGCAGCAAAGATATTTTTTTCTTCATAACTTCACCTTTCTATTTTGTTCCATGTTTCTTATCCGGCGTTTTCGCACATTTCGTATACAGCATTTCAAATGCGGCAACCAGATATTTTCTTGTATCCTCCGGCTCGATCATTAAATCCACATAACCTCTTCTCGCAGCAGCCATCACGTCAGACTGCAGCTTTTCATATTCGGCCGCCTTCTGATCAAGCACGTCTGCAGACGCATCCGCATACATAATCTTCGCCGCAAGCTTCGCATCCATCATGCCTACCTTTGTCTCCGGCCATGCATATACGAGGTCTGCGCCGATCGCCTTTGAGTTCATCGTTACATAAGCGCTTCCGAAGGCGTCTCCGACAATCAGATTTACTTTCGGACAGGTTGCGGACGCGAAAGCCGCGGTCATCCCCGCAAGCTCTTTAGCCAGCCGTTTTTCGGAACACATGCAGGCCTGGAATCCTTTTGTATTTGTAATCGACAGAACCGGAATTTCAAACGCGTCACAGAAACGGATAAATTCCGCCGCCTTACGACAGCCGCGCGCCGATAACACTGCATCGAATTTCTCCGCTTCTTTTCCTTCTTCGTCATAAACCACAGTCCGGTTTGCCACCGCACCGACCGTCATGCCGTTTAATTTAATAAAACCGGTTACCATATCCTTTGCGTACTCCGACTTTGTTTCAAAGAATACATGGCTGTCGGAAATCTCGCTTAAAAGGTACGCCGCGTCGCCCTTCATTGCCGCCATACTTTCGCATGCACGATTCAGATCGTCCACGCACTCTTCCGTATAAACGTCGCTTTCATTATTTAACGGCAGCATACCGACAAGCTCGCGAATCTGCGCAAAAATCTCATCTTCGCTTCCTGCTGCATCAATACAGCCCGTCTCTTCGGCCTGAAAACCGGCCGCAGACGTATCGCATTTATCAATTCGGTTCCCGTCGATTGCATTCGGAGAATTGACAAACATTTTTCCTTTTGTCTCTTCCATAAAAGCGAAATCGGATAAAGCCGGAACAACGGCAAGACCGCCACCGCAGGTTCCGAAAATTGCGCTGATCTGCGGAACAACACCGGAAGCTTCTACCTCTTTGGCAAAAATCTCCCCAAATCCGTTTAACGCATCCACGGATTCCTGAAGACGCATTCCCGCACAATCAAGCAGGCCGATTACCGGCGCTCCCATCTTCATGGCCATATCGTATACGGATGCGATTTTCTTTGCATGCATTTCACCGATTGTCCCGTTTAATACGGATGCGTCCTGGCTGTATACAAAAACCAGACTGCCGCCAATCAACCCGTGTCCGATAATAACACCGTCCGAAGGTGTGTTCGTGCCCGCAAGATTAAAATCCGTATTTCTTGCCGTTACAAGAGAACCGATTTCCATGAAACTGTTCTCGTCGACTAACCTGATAATGCGCTGCATTGCCAGGCTATCATTACTACTACTCATTCTTTCGCCCTCCATCTATAAAAATTAACAAATTTCGCTATGGTAATTGTATCTCTTTTACTGCAACATTTCAAGTAAATTGTTAATTTTTTGTCAGTTTCCTTAAAACAGTGATGTCAATTCTAAAATTCTTCGAAAACACCATTTAAAATCTATTTTTTTCACCGCAGTCTTTGTACGTACTTCATATTCCCGTACCGTTTCGCCCTGCGCGCTGATTGTAATGCTGCCTACATAGTCTCCGGCTTCCACCGGCGCCGTCAGTCTCGGCGCAATCCGATACTCTGTTTTGAATTCCTCTCCGTTTGGAAGCAAAAGCTCCTCCGCTTCGCCTTTTCTCACCAGCTCCAGATCGACATAGGTTTCGTCGCCGATAAACCTTCCCTGTCCGTCCGTTACCGGAATATGCTTTAAAAGAGAAGCATCCAGCTCAACCTCATTAATATTAGCCTTATAGAAGCTGTCTATGCCGTACTGCATCAGCTTTTTTGTATCGGCCCATTTGTAGTTTTTATTGTTCGGCCAACCGCAGGCAAGCAGCGCGACAATATAGGTTCTTCCGTCCCGTGTAAGCGCTCCGACGTAACAGTATCCGGCATTTCCGGTAAAACCTGTTTTGCCCGAAAGCGCGCCATCCATCATCTGTAAGAATGCATTGTGATTCACGCAGCTATAAGAAGTTCCCTTTTGGATTTCGTTAAAACTGTAATTCGGCGTTCTGGTAATGGCCAGAAACCGATCCGCTTTCGGAGACTGTGTAATACAATAGCGCATAATCAGTGCAAGATCCGTCGCTGTCGTATGATGAAAACTGCTCTCGTCCGTCGCGTCCAATCCGTTCGGCGTAATAAAATGTGTGTCCTTGCAGCCGATTTCTTCCGCTTTATGATTCATCATGTCAGCAAAAGATTCTACATTTCCTCCGACAAACTCCGCAATTGCCACAGCGCAGTCGTTAAAGGACTCCAGCATCAAACCAAAAAGCAGATCCCGCAGGTAAAACTGCTGTCCCTCATGCATGCCCAGATGTACCTTCGGAGCAGCCGCCGCCTGAGAAGATACGGGAACAGCCGCATCCTCCTCACAATTTTCAAGTGCAAGGATACAGGTCATTATCTTTGTAGTACTGGCATTTGCCATTGCCTCGTTTCCGTTTTTTTCGTATAAAACACGCCCGGAATCCGCGTCCATCAATACCGCAGATTTTGCAAAAAGCGTGTTTTCATTCGGTCTTTTTTCTTCGGCTTCATTTTCTGCCATACACGTTGTAGCGCCAAACAGCCATATTAAAAGGCATAGCGCCGCGGCAGCCGTCTTTTTTAAACGCCTTCTCAATCTTCCTCACATTCCGCCGCCAAAACTTATTACATGCTTTGCGCGCTGTTTTTTCATAAATCTATATGCCGGAAAAAACAGGAATATGCTTAGGCTGTCTACCGTCCGGCCAATCCCTAAATATCGATATTTACCTTCATTTCTTCCTCCGCTTCCTGTCGAAACTCCTCTAACTGCACCGGATTTAAGGTCGGAAGTTCGTCTACCGACTGTACGCCGAAGCTCCTTAAAAACTCCTCTGTCGTACCAAAAAGAAGCGGCCGGCCTGGGGCGTCTAATCTGCCAAGTTCGCAGACCAAACGATACTCCACCAGTTTATTTACCGCATGATCACAGGAAACACCTCGGATTTTCTCAATTTCTACTTTTGTAATTGGTTGTTTATATGCAATAATCGAAAGCGTTTCAAGAAGCACGTCCGTCAGCGCATGACGTTTCGGCTGCTTTGCCACTTTTATTAAATACTCGTACATCTCCTTCTTGGTACACATCTGATAAGCGCCGTCCAGTTCAATAATCTGAAGTCCGATCGAATCGTCTTCATAATGCGCCATCATCCGTTCAATGATTTCCTTTGTGATACTTTTCTCTAAGTCAATCGCCGAAGCGATCTTTTCCAATTCTACCGATTCCCCCATGGTAAAAAGAATCGCTTCTATAATGGCCTCATAATTTTTTTCTTCCATACCCATACCCTTTTCAATTTTTATGCAACTATTCTGGACTGAATTTTGATATCGTCAAATGTTCTCTCCTGAGAAATAAAGATTTTCCCCATCTTCATCAGTTCCAAAACAGCTAAAAAGGTTACGATAATTTCCATTTTTCCGGACTGCGCGAGCAAAAGATTACGAAAGCTGAAGGAAACGTGCGTCATACAGTAATTTTCCAGATAGCTCATCTTTTCCTCCAGAGAAACTTCCTCTTTTTCTATTCTCCCGAATTTAGAACGAACCGGGTCAATCTTGTCCGTCTGTTTTTTCATGATGGACTTAAATATGCCGTTCAGCTTAGCTAACGACAGATCGGAAACCAGCTCGTCCAAATTCACCGGCTCTTCGTACGCCGCCACTTCGGGCGGAATCGTCGGCTCTTTAAAAAGTACGCGCTCCGCGTCCATTTGACGGTCACGGAGTTCGTATGCCATGCATTTATACATTTTATATTCCAATAATTTTTGTACCAGCTCCGCCCTCGGATCTTCCTCCTCTTCCGCTCCTTCCGTCTCCTTTGCCGGAAGCAGCATCCGTGATTTGATATCGATTAACGTCGCTGCCATAACCAGAAATTCACTCATGATATTTAAATCGTTCCGTTTCATTTCGGCAATGTATTCCATGTACTGATTTGTTATTTCCACAATCGGAATATCATAAATATTCACTTTATTTTTTTCAAGCAGATGCAGCAGCAGATCCAGCGGCCCCTCAAACACCTGCAGTTTTACGGTCAGCTCCATAACTTTTCTTATCTCCCCGCTTACGCATTTCCTGATAGATTCTAACCTTTTTTGGAAAAAATAGCAAGCATAATGTACTTGCCCTTTCGCTATGCTGTATAAAGGAATCATTTTCTACAAATCAGGAGGTATCATTGCGCTCGTTTATTTCTCTGTTATTATGTATACAGCTTGGCCTAAACGGTCTGCTTTCTTTCGAAGTTCCGGAGGCAGGCGCCCCCGTAGACCTTTCCGCTCCCAGCGCTATTTTAATGGAGGCCACAACCGGAACCGTGATTTATGAAAAAAATGCAAATGAATCGCGCCATCCTGCAAGCATTACCAAAATTATGACGCTGCTTCTTATTTTTGACGCCTTAGACGCAGGGCAGTTTTCCTTAGAAGATACGGTAACCGTTTCGGAATATGCGGCAAGCATGGGCGGCTCTCAGGTCTATCTGGAACCGGGCGAAACTCAGACAGTGGACACCATGATAAAGTGTATCTCTATTGCCAGCGCCAACGATTCCTGTGTGGCAATGGCAGAATTTATCTGCGGCTCCGAATCGGAATTTGTAGCCCGGATGAATGAACGCGCAAAAGGACTTGGCATGAACGATACCAATTTTGTCAATTGCTGCGGGCTCGATACTGACGGTCACATGACTACGGCTCACGATATCGCGCTTATGTCACGAGAACTGATTGCCAAATATCCGCAGATACATAACTATTGTACTGTTTGGATGGAAAATATCACGCATGTCACGAGAAGAGGCGAAAGCGAATTCGGGCTAACCAATACGAATAAGCTGATAAAACAATATCAATACGCCACCGGTTTGAAAACGGGTTTTACCAGTCTTGCAAAATCCTGCGTATCGGCAACCGCAGAAAAAGACGGCATGAAACTGATTGCCGTAATTATGGGTGCAGCGGATTCCAAAGCGCGTTCCGCGGACGCAATTGCACTTTTAAATTACGGTTTTGGCAAATGTCAGATCTATACCGATGAAAACAACGAACCGCTTTCACCGATAAAAGTGGAGAAAGGCGTTTTTGAAACTGCAGAACTGCATTATGAAGGCACTTTTCAGTATGTCTCAACAGACGGCTCAAATTTAAGCGGAGTCGTTAAGACGATGGAACTGCCGGAATCCGTGCCCGCGCCCGTAAAAGAAAATGACATAGCCGGAAGGGTCGTTTACACCTTAGACGGCAGGGAAATCGGTTCTGTCAATATTCTGTACAGCAAAACCGTTGAAAAGGCAACTTTCCGAGATTATTTTTCAAAGGCGCTTTTCTTCTATCTGACACAATAAGTCCAAACGTATACTGCACAAAAAAACCGCCTGAATCAGGCGGTTTTCTATTTCGTACAACGCACGTTGTTTTTCAGAGCAAAGGCGCAAAAAGACGCATGACGCCCTGAAAAATACGCATCACTGCATTCTGGTTTTTGAAAAATTCCAGCGTGATTTCATCCGAACACGAAAACACCTCATTGCAATCCTCTTTTAGTTCCATTACCGCATTCGTCCGGTAAAGAAATACACCGCATTCAAAGTGAAGAAAAAAACTCCGGTAATCCATATTGACACTCCCGACCGTAGCTATCTTATCGTCACAGACAAAACTTTTCGCATGAAGAAATCCGGGTCTGTACTGATAGATTTTGACCCCGCTTTCAATTAGCGGCGCATAATGCGCCTGCGTAAGCATAAATACCATTTTTTTATCCGGGATTCCGGGCGTCACAATGCGAACGTCCACGCCTCTTTTCGCAGCATTACAGAGACTTACAATCATCTCGTGACCCACAATCAGGTAAGGCGTAAAAATATAGACATAATCCTCCGCATAATTAATGATATTCATATAGATTGTTTCGCTGACATACTCCGAATCAAGCGGACTGTCGCCGTAAGGCTGGACAAGGCCGTCCGATTCAAACGGCTCTGTCTGATATGCCTTCGGCATAAACTGTTCGTAATTTTCGGTAGAATGATTCACATAGTTCCACATGGAAAGAAACATGACCGTCAGATTCCAGACGGCCTCTCCCTCAAGACGCACGCCCGTATCTTTCCAGTATCCAAACCGTTCAATTTTATTGATATACTCGTCGGCAAGATTGATTCCTCCGGTAAATCCGACTTTCCCGTCAACGACAAAAATCTTTCGGTGATCCCTGTTATTCATAACCACAGACATAATGGGTTTAAACGGATTAAACGCCACGCATTGAATTCCTTTTTCACACATAAGCCTGCTAAAATTCGGCGGCAGTGTGCTGATACAGCCGACATCATCGTAAATCATGCGGACATCCACGCCTTCTTTTGCTTTTTTCTCCAGAATCTTGAGCATTTCGTCCAGCATGAATCCGTTTTCCACAATAAAATATTCCAGAAAAATAAAATGTTCGGCCTTTCGCAACTCCTCTAACATGGCCGGAAACATCTCTTCTCCGCTTTTATAATATTTTGTAGCAGTATTTTTATAAACGGGAAAACCCGACCAGTCATTGATATATTTCGTCTGACGGTACGCCTGTTTGTCGTTTTGCTCCAGCCACTGCGTAATTTCAGGCGTAACGGATAAATATTTCATCACCCGCCTGTTTACGGCGTCCATGCTGTTTCTTGTATTTTTCGTAATGCCGGAGCGTCCGAACACGGCGTAGAGTAATAACCCCGTAATCGGAGAAAGCAGAATAAGAAATGTCCAGGAAAGTTTATTGCCCGGATTAATCCAGCGATTTACAATATGCAGTACTACAATTACCGCAATAACACGGATTGCATAGTTTGCATACGTATACTGATAACTGAAGGAATACATAACAGCAGCCAGCCAAACGAACTGCAAAAGAATAAGCAGTGCAATAATTGTAAATCTTCCAAGAATCAGGTTGACGATTTTCTTCATTCAAATATTCCTCCGATTGTTTATTACCTTAGCCGGAACCTGTGTCGTAAGACACTTCCATTTTTACGACTGGTACCAAATTAAATTATCTCCGTGAATGACGCCCCAGCCTTTCCTTGATAACTGTTCCCCCCTCGGGTAAGCGCTTTCATACAGTCTCAGCTTCATATCTGCGGGAGAAAGCTCCGCATTTTTACCGAACGCAAGCGCAAGCGTTCCTGCTACTACAGGCGCCGCCATTGAAGTTCCGCTTTTCTTTATATAACCCCTGGCATCACGGCTGCAGCTTTTTATATTTGTCCCCGGCGCCAAAATTTCCGGCTTGACAATACAGCATTCCGTCGGACCGTTGCCGCTGTACCCCCTTGAAAGAAAACGACTCCCGTCAGTCGCTTCCGTATCGTCCACGCTGCCGACGGTGAGAACCTTCCTTGAAATCCCCGGAATTGTAACCGTATTTTCTCTGGGTCCGTTATTTCCGGCAGCCGTCACAACCATAATCCCGGCGTCCCATACCGCGTCCACTGCGGAAAGCAGTTCCTTCTTTTCCTTCATTCCTGCCGTAGAGAGCATTCCGACTGAAATATTTAAAATCCGAATCCGGTACCTTTCCTTATTTTGTATCAGCCAGTCGATTCCCTCCAGCACATTTTTCGTAATGCCGTTTCCGCCGCGGTCTAACACTTTTAACACTACCAGGTTTGCCTTCGGCGCAATTCCGCTGTAAATACGGATTCCCCATTTTGTCTCTGACATCCGTCCGTCGCCTGCAATAATACCCGCAACATGCGTCCCATGTCCGTTGTCGTCATAAAGGGAAACTCTTCTATTGCAGAAGTCCTCAAAAGTAAGGATTCTGCCGCTGAAATCGGGATGCCTTACAATCCCGGTATCCATCACTGCCACTGTTACATTTTTCCCGTTCAAACCCATTTTGTATGCACGGTCCAAATGTATCATTCGTTTCACACGGTCCATAGAAAAAGCCTTTTTTCTCATTATATGAGGCTTTTTGATATCGGGTGACGAAACGGATTTTACACAAAATCAAACAAAGAGAGCTGATTCGATTCCGGCAAATCGCCGAACAGCCCCAGGTCAGCCATTAAGTCAATTGTAGTCTTCGTTGCCTTTGTCCGCTGACGAAAATCGTCTCTCGATAAAAATTTTCCGTCCTTTGCGGCCTCCGCAACCGCAATCGCAGCATTGTCTCCCATTCCTTCAATCGTATTAAGCGCGGGCATCAGCTTCCCGTCGACAATCTGAAAACGGTCCGGAAGCGCCTTATAGATATCAATCGGAAGAAATGAAAATCCTCTTGCATACATTTCCCTCACAATCTTCATATCACGGTAAACGTCCAGTTCCTTTTTGGAAAGCGAGTCTTTTCTTCCGGTAAAATCCTTATAAAAATATTCCAGACGCTCCCGACCCTGACACATAATCTCATAATCAAAACCGGTAGCCCGAATGGAAAAATAAGCGGCATAATAGGCAAGCGGATAAAACACTTTGCAGTAAGCAATCCGCCACGCCATCATAACGTAGGCCGCCGCATGCGCCTTCGGAAACATATACTTAATTTTCTTACAGGATTCGATATACCAGTCCGGCACCTGATGCGCCTTCATATCCTCCTCCCATTCCGTTTTTAATCCCTTCCCTTTTCGCACAGACTCCATAATTGTAAAGGCCTTCTCACTCTCAAGCCCCTGTTGAATAAGGTAGATCATGATGTCGTCCCTGGTACAGATTGCCGTCGAAATCGTTGCAAGCCCCTGCTGAATATAATACTGTGCGTTTCCAAGCCAGACATCCGTACCGTGCGAAAGTCCGGAGATACGAATTAAATCCGAAAATTCTTTCGGTTTGGCATCCAATACCATCTGCATTGCAAACTCTGTCCCAAATTCCGGAATGCCAAGACACCCAAGCGGAATGCCGCCGATTTCCTCCGGCGTTACGCCAAGCGCGGAAGTATTCATAAATAAAGACATTACCGTCTCCTCGTCGAGCGGTATTGACTGCGGGTCGATACCGGTCAAATCCTGAAGCATTCGAATCATCGTCGGATCATCGTGTCCTAATATATCAAGCTTTAACAGATTATGGTCGATAGAATGATAATCAAAATGCGTCGTGACCGTCGCTGTCGTCATATCGTTCGCCGGATGCTGCACCGGTGTAAACGTATTGATGTCCTCTCCGACCGGAAGTACGACAATTCCGCCGGGATGCTGGCCCGTAGTCCGCCGTACGCCGACGCAACCCTGCACAATACGGTTAATTTCGCAGTCGCGTTTTCTGATTCCGCGTTCCTCGTAATAATTTTTGATATAACCGTAAGCCGTTTTATCCGCAAGCGTTCCGATCGTCCCTGCGCGGTAGGTTTGTCCGTACCCGAAAATCACCTCGCAGTAGGCGTGCGCTTTGCTCTGATATTCGCCGGAAAAGTTTAAATCAATATCCGGCTCCTTATTTCCCTTAAAACCCAAAAACGTTTCAAACGGAATGTCAAAACCGTCTTTCACAAGCGGCTTACCGCAGACAGGGCATATTTTATCCGGCATATCGCAGCCGCTGCGTCCGGAAAACGATTTTACCTCCGGTGAATCAAAGTCGCTGTATTTGCAGTTTTCACAGCGGTAATGCGCCTGAAGCGGATTTACTTCTGTAATACCGGACATCGTCGCTGCAAAAGAAGAACCGACCGAACCGCGGGAGCCAACCAGATATCCGTCTTCGTTCGACTTCCATACCAGCTTCTGCGCTATAATATACATTACCGCATACCCGTTTGAAATAATGGAATTCAATTCGCGGTCGAGCCTTTCCTTTACAATATGCGGCAGTTCCTTTCCGTACATCCCGTACGCTTTCCGATAACAGATGTCACGCAGCATCTGATCGGAATTTTCAATTACCGGCGGGCATTTATCCGGACGAACCGGGGATATTTTCTCGCACATATCCGCAATTTTATTGGTATTGGTAATAACGACTTCCTCGGCTTTCGCGCTTCCCAGATATTCAAATTCCTTAAGCATCTCCTCCGTCGTCCGAAAATAAAGAGGCGCCTGATTATCCGCATCCTTAAAGCCCTTACCTGCCATAATAATACGGCGGTAGACCTCATCCTCCGGATCCAAAAAATGAACGTCGCAGGTAGCCACAACTAACTTGTGAAACTCCTCGCCCAGTCTGCAAATTCGACGGTTGATCTCCATCAACTCTTCCCAAGAACTGACGGACTCCTTATCGCTTTCGATCATAAAAGCGTTGTTTCCCAGCGGCTGAATTTCCAGATAATCGTAAAACTGAACCAGTCTCGTAATCTCCTCTTCCGGCCTGCCGCCTGAAATCGCACGATAAACCTCGCCCGCTTCGCACGCCGATCCCAGCAGCAGCCCTTCTCTGTTTTTCGCAAGCTCACTCTTCGGAATCCTGGGTCTGCCGTGAAAATAAGTAAGATGTGACAAAGATACCAGCCGATACAGATTAATTCTGCCAATGTCATTTGCTGCAAGAAGAATTGCATGATAAGTCGGCAATTTCATAACGGCTTCCGGGGATGACGCAGCCATCTTGTTGACCTGTTCTAACGTTTCAATTCCACGTTCTGTAAGCATTTCCAAAAACTTTACGAAAATTTCCGCCGTACACCCTGCGTCGTCTACCGCGCGGTGATGGTGATCAAGTCTGATATTTAACGCCTTTGCCACCGTATCCAGCTTAAACCGATTTAAACTCGGAAGCAGTACTCTTGCAAGCGCTACCGTGTCTATTACGGTAAATTCCCGTTCGATTCCCTGCTCTCTGCAGTTTTTTCTGATAAAACTCATATCAAAATCCGCATTATGCGCAACCATAACCGCGCCTTCGCAGAATTTCATAAAATCAGGCAGCGCTTCCTCAATTTTAGGCGCATCCATTACCATATCGTCCCGAATAGAAGTGATTTCTTCAATACGATAAGGAATAGGAGTTTCGGGATTTACAAATGTAGAGTATCTGTCTGTAATCCTGCCGTGCGCTACCTTTACCGCTCCGATTTCTATAATTTTATTTCGATCCGGTGAAAAACCGGTCGTTTCCAGATCAAAAACAACGTATACGCCGTCCAGTCCCAGTCCCTTTGGTTTGTCGACAATTTTTTTTAAGTCGTCAACCAGATAAGCCTCCACGCCGTAGATGACCTTAAAATCTTCGTCCGCGGATACGGCATGATTGGCATCGGGAAAGGCCTGTACATCCCCGTGATCGGTAATTGCGATTGCCCGGTGCCCCCATTTTTTTGCGCGTTTTACAATATCCTTGCACTCAGATACGCCGTCCATATCGCTCATTTTCGTATGGCAGTGCAGCTCTACGCGTTTTACCGCAGCCGTATCCGTACGTCCCGTCGTAAAATCGGGAATCTTTTTTATTCCTACGATAGAACCGATCGTAAGCTCGCTGTCAAATTTATCAATTGTCGTAACTCCTTTAATCTTGACAAACGTATTTTCTTTAAGCTCGCCAAGTAACGCGTCCCGATCTTCATTCTTTACAAATAATTTCACGACGATGGAATCCGTAAAATCCGTAACGGAGAGAATCAAAATCGTTCTCTCGTTTCGAATTTCTCTTTTGTCTACACTCATTATTTTGCAGCGTATCGTAACCTCGCCCATCTCTCCGGCAATTTTTTCAAGCGCAACGGACTCCGCTTCGCCGATATCGCGTCCGTAAACCACATCCGGATTGTCCGAACGTCTGCCGCCGGACGCCCCGGCGTCCCTTTGTCTGGAAAAGTCTCTGTTTGTTCCTTGAAAGGATTTTTTTGAAAAACTCCCCGCACTCTGCGTTTTGTGAACGCTGCTGTTCGGGGATTTCGCCGTTTGGTCAGCCGTTTTCGCTCCCAACGAAGCAGAGGCGTCCGCCGCCTCTTTGCTCTCCCCGTTCCCGGACCCGGTATTTAAGCTGACACGCTCTAAAATGTTTCGGATCTCAAACTGAACCTGAAGTTCATTATTTTTCCTGTATTTACTCTCTGTTTGCTCTTCGTAAAAAAGGCGGATGTGCAGATCCATTCCGCATCGCTCGCAAAACACCTTTTCTAAAAACTCTACGATTTCACTGGAACGTGTCTGCGCAATAATTGTGTTTTCAAGCGTGAGATCCATATGACTCTCGTCGCTGAATTCTATTTTGGAAGAACGGAGCAGATGATATTCCATCAGACTGTATTCCCGAAGCTCCTCCAAAATACTGTCCTTATACAGCTCCATCAGGGATTTTGCATTGTATTGACCGGAAAGGCAGTACTTTTCAATGACCTTTACCTCCATGCCCCTTCCCTTAAAAAACTGATCCCGGATAGACGTTTCCAGCCGGTAAATATTTCGTTTGTGAATCAGACGCGTTCCGAGCAGATAGACACGCAGGCGGTTTTTTTCATGATTCATTCCCACCTTTGTTACTTCTGTGTCTGACAGCAGTTTTTTCATCTCTCCGTCCAATTTAAGCGTCGGAAACACATCAAAAAACATTTTAGACATAAAACTCTTCCAATCTATACGTTCCAGTGAAGCAGCTCATGATGCAGCGCATCCAATAACTCCTCCTCCGGCACCTTTTTCACAATTTCTCCGCGTCGGATGATAAGTCCTTCTCCCCTGCCTCCGGCAATTCCGATATCCGCTTCTTTTGCCTCTCCAGGACCGTTTACGACGCACCCCATAACCGCTACCTTAATATTCAGCGGAATATCGGCTACCATATCTTCTACCTGGTTTGCAAGACCGATTAAATCAATCTGTGTTCTACCGCATGTCGGACAGGATACGACCTCAATTCCGCCTTTTCTAAGACCAAGCGTCCGCAATATCAGCCGGGCGGATCGGATCTCCTCTATTGGATCGCCGGTCAGTGAAACACGTATCGTATCCCCGATGCCCTGATTTAAAATTAACCCGAGTCCAATCGCGGACTTAATATTGCCTGCCGTAACGGTTCCGGCCTCCGTAATCCCTACATGAAGCGGATAATTCGTTTTTGCCGCAATCAGTTCATGCGCTTTTACACACATCATAACATCCGAGGATTTAATACTGATAACCAAATTGTCATAATCCATTTCCTCTATAATCCGTACCTTATCCAGCGCGCTTTCTACCAAACCTTCCGCCGTTACTCCGTGGTAACGTTCTACCAGCTCTTTTTCCAGAGAACCGCTGTTGACGCCGACGCGGATCGGAATCTTTCGTTCTTTTGCGGTATCCACCACTGCTTTAATACGTTCTCTGCTTCCGATGTTGCCCGGATTAATACGAATTTTATCGGCTCCGTTTTCAATTGCCGCAATCGCCAGACGATAATCAAAATGAATATCCGCCACAATCGGAAGCTCCACCTGCTTTTTAATCTCCGAAAGCGCCGCCGCCGCTTCCATTGTAGGAACCGCGCATCGTATAATTTCACAGCCTGCAGCCGTCAAACGGCGAATCTGCGTAACGGTCGATGAAACATCCTCCGTTCTTGTATTTGTCATCGACTGGATCAAAATCGGGTTTCCGCCGCCGATTATCCGATCTCCAATTTTCACTACTTTTGTCATATATCCTCGTTTCCGCTGCAATCGGCAGCTTTTTCTTTGTAGGAAACTGCGTCGCAAGTCACATGTAGAGACTACAAAGCGCTCTTTTGCGATCATCCGAACAACTTTCGGATATCATTAAACATTACAACCGCCATTAACAACAATAATAACACAAGGCCGATAAAATGAACCAACCCTTCTTTATCCGGATCTATCTTTTTCCCACGGATTGCTTCAATAAGCAAAAATACCAGACGCCCTCCGTCAAGCGCCGGAAGCGGCAGCAGATTTACAACACCGAGATTCGCCGATAAAAACACACATATATAAAGCATATCCAGCAGAATATAATACGCACCCTGTGAAGCCGCCTCTTCATAAGTATCTCCTACCATATTTACAATTCCGACAGGCCCGCTGAAATCATTTACGGACACTAAGCCGCTGACCAGCATCCGCAGGCTCTCTATCGTAGAACTAATCCAGTACCCAACCTCATAGACGCTGTATTTTGCCATTGTAAATACATTATTCGTGTATTTCTGCCGATAGGCAGTACCGACAAAACCATACAGGTATCTGCCTGATTCTTCGTCATATTTCGGTACAAGTGTCGTTTCGAAACGCTGCCCGTCGCGCTCATATTCCACATCCACCGTTTCTCCCGCATGATATAATCCGTATGCACTGATATCACGATAAAAATGGATTCGTTTTCCGCCCATTTTTACTATAGTGTCTCCGGGCATAAGTCCCGCTTCTTCCGCTGCATAGCCTTCACTTACATCCGTAAGAATCGGAAGGTCATAACCGGTACAGCAAATAATAATAAACGAAAACAAAAAAGCCATTAAAAAGTTAAACGCCGGTCCTGCCGCAATAACGCAAAACCTTGCCCATACGGACTTACTTCCGAACGCGCCGCTTTCGCTGCTGTCCGCATCCTCTCCCTCCATCATACAGGCTCCGCCAAACGGCAGAAGCTTTAAGGAATAAAACGTCTCCCCCTTATGAAATCCCACTAGCGTAGGCCCTAAGCCAAGACAGAATTCATTGACTTTAATTCCGTTTTTTTTCGCAAGTAAAAAATGCCCAAGCTCATGAAACAGGATAATGATACTAAAGATAATAAGTGCAACAACTATTTTCATTCAAAAACCCTTCTTTATGAATTAAAATTTTTTTCTATATAATCATATGCCTCCGCTTCCGTCTCTAAAATTTCCTCCAGATTCGGGGAAACAAGATAAGAAGCATGTTCCATGCAGGCCTCTATGATTTCCGTTATCTCCGGATAACGGATTTTACGAGCCAAAAATAAGCTGACCGCTTTTTCATTTGCGGCATTATATACAGTAGGAATATTCCCGCCTCGCCTCATTGCTTCATAAGCAAGAGATAATCCGCGAAATGTTTCCGTGTCCGGCTTCTCAAACGTAAGATTCCCGATTTCAAACAAATCAAGGCGTTTTCCGGGAAGCTCCCTTCTGTGTGGATAATATAAGGCATACTGAATTGGAAGATGCATATCCGGTGTTCCAAGCTGTGCTATCACGGCGCCGTCTTCAAATTCTACCGCTGAATGGACTACACTTTGCGGATGTACGACTACCTGAATCCGATCCAAATCTACGCCAAACAGCCATTTCGCCTCCATAACCTCAAGGCCTTTATTTACAAGCGTAGAAGAGTCAATCGTAATCTTTTGACCCATATTCCAGTTCGGATGTTTTAAAGCGTCCTCCACCTGCATCCTTGAAAGTTCTTCTCTTCCCATGCCGCGGAACGGCCCGCCGGACGCAGTGAGCAAAATCTTATGAATCCGGTTTTCCCCTGCGCCCTGCAGGGACTGAAAAATCGCACTGTGTTCACTGTCTACCGGAAGAATCGGAACTTTATACTCTTTTGCCAGAGGCATAATAAGATGTCCTGCCGTTACAAGCGTTTCCTTATTGGCAAGCGCTATTTTTTTCCCTGCTTTAATCGCCGCTATCGTCGGACGAATACCAAGCATTCCAACAATTGCAGTAACAAGAATCTCACTTTCTTCCATCGCCGCAAGCTCCAGAAGCCCATCCATGCCATATACAACGGAACTGTTTAAATCTAACGTTTTTTCTTTCAGCTCTTTTGCCCGCTCTTCCTCCCAGACACAGACAAGCTTCGGACGAAATTCACGCATCTGCTGTTCCAGGAGTTCAATATTCCTGCCCGCTGAAAGCGCAACGACCTCTATATCTCTATTCGCTCTTATAATATCAAGCGTCTGTCTCCCAATGGAACCGGTAGATCCCAAAATCGCTGTTTTTATCATCACAAATGCCGTACCTTTCTCAGAAATGTATCGTATAAACTGCAAGGAAATAAATAACCGGAGCCGTAAAAATTACACTGTCAAAACGATCCAATATTCCTCCGTGCCCGGGAATCAGTCTCCCATAATCTTTAATATTGTAATTTCTCTTTATCGCCGAAGCGGTAAGATCGCCTATCATAGAAATCAGAGCGCCTGCCGCGCCGATTCCGGTCAAAATCTCAATTTCCGTTCCGGAAATCTTCATTGCATTTCGAAAAATAAAGCAATAAAGAGCCGTCAGAAGAGCGGCGCCAATCACACCGCCAACCGCTCCCTCGATCGATTTTTTCGGACTTAAAACGGGCGCCATCTTATGCTTTCCGAAAAGAACGCCGACGCAGTATGCACAGGTATCACAGCCCCAGGAACAGAGAAATACCAGCCAGACAACATAAGTCCCTGCCTCTGTTTCTCTTGTCTGATAAACATAGGACAACATTACCGCAACATAGAAAACGCCGAAAAAGGCTGCCAGAAGCTGTTCCGTTTTATATTTCGGATACGTAAAAACATATACGGCCATCAAAAGAATCAAAAGTCCCAGCACAAGCATCATAGGTTCGGAAAAAAAAGCGAACCGCAGATTGGCATAATACACGGTAGCCGCCAAATATCCCGTAATTCCTGCAAGGTCTTTCTCAATATGAAAAATGCGGTACAATTCAAACATCCCTATATATGATATTATAAGTGTAGATACGAGAAGCACCTCTCCTCCCATAATTATGAAAAAAAGCGCCGCAATTACCAAAACAATACCGCTTAACAGCCTTGTCTTAAACATGATATCCGCTATCCTTTCCGCAATTCGTATCGGTTACGCGTCCTCAGAGAGACTTCCGAACCTCCGGTCTCTTTTATTATACGCCTCTATCGCTTCTTTTAATTCTTCCGCATGAAAATCCGGCCAGGGAACACTGGCAAAATAAAACTCACTGTAAGCAAGCTGCCAAAGTAAAAAATTTGATAAGCGCTGTTCTCCGCTCGTTCGAATTAAAAGATCCGGATCGGGTATTCCTGCGGTATCCAAATAGCGTTCTAAGACCTCTTCGGAAATTTGATCCCGAACCAGCACGCCGTCGTTCAAATCCTCCGCCATCCGCCGTACCGCACGAATCATTTCGTCTCTGCTGCCGTAATTAATGGCAATCTGAAGATTTAAACCGTCGTTTTTTGCCGACGCCTCTTCAAGCAACGCAATCTGCTCCTGAAATCGGGGGCTTAAACCGCTTTTGTCTCCGATTACACGGACACGCATATTATTTTTATCCGCCGTTTTAATACAGTTCTTTAAATAACTTTCCAAAAGCTTCATAAGAGCTTCTACTTCTCCCGACGGGCGAGACCAGTTCTCCGTAGAAAACGCATACAGCGTTAAATATTCAATTCCCATTTCATGAGCCGCTTTACAGACAGTTTCCACATTTTTTGCACCAACAGTATGACCGTAATTTCTTGGCATACCTTTACTTTTTGCCCATCTTCCGTTACCGTCTAATATAATTGCAACGTGCTTCGGTATCTTCATTTATTCACTCCCTCCGAACGGTTTTCCGTCTGTTTAATATGGAAAAAGAGGACACGAACAAGTCATGTCCCCAATTCTTTTCTGTTATACTGTAAGAATTTCCTTTGTCTTGGCTTCTACCGCTTTATCCACTTCGGAAATATATTTATCCGTCAGTTTCTGTGCCTGATCTTCCAAATCGCTGATTTCGTCTTCGGAAATATCCTCCGCCTTTGACAGCTTTTTAAATGTATCATTGGCATCACGCCGTATGTTGCGGATTGCAACCTTCGCATTTTCGCCCTTCTTTTTTACATCCTTCGCAAGCTCTTTACGTCTTTCTTCGGTAAGTTCGGGAAATGCCAGACGGATTGCTTTTCCGTCATTTGTGGGATTAATTCCCAAATCAGAAGACAGAATTGCCTTCTCAATTACCTTTACCATTGATGCTTCCCAGGGTTGAATCAATAGCATTCTCGGCTCCGGAACACTTACGTTAGCCACCTGCTGAACCGGCGTCGGCGTTCCGTAATAATCGATCCGCAGTTTATCAAGTACATGCGGATTGGCACGCCCGGCACGGATACCGCCAAACTCTTCCGATAAGTTATTCATTGTTTTCTGCATTTTTTCGTCGTACGGAGCAATCCTTTGATCCATCATCCATAACCTGCCTTTCCCGTAATTTAAACAGTGACCTTTGTTCCGCGAAACTCTCCGCTTAACGCCTTCACAATACTGTTCTTTTCATTCAGCCCGAACACATACATCGGCATTTTATTTTCCATACACATAATAGACGCCGTCAAGTCAACGACAGCTAACTTTTTATCAACAACCTCCTGGATCGAAAGCTCGTCGTATTTAACCGCAGACGGATTGATTTTCGGATCGCTGTCATAAACTCCGTCGATCGCTTTTGCAAGATAGATGCCTTCCGCCTCCATTTCAACGGCACGCAGCACGATTCCGGTATCCGTAGAAAAATACGGATGTCCGGTCCCTCCGGCAAAAAAAACAACCATTCCACTCTCAAAATATTTATTCGCACGATCCTTAGAAAACAGCTTTGTCATACTGCCGCACTCAAAAGGAGTAAGTATCTGCGTACCCATTCCCTGAGAGCGAAAGATCTCAGACACATAGATGCAATTCATAATGGTAGCCAGCATCCCGATCTGATCCGCCTTAGTACGGTCAATTGTCTCGCTTGTTCTGCCTCTCCAGAAATTTCCGCCTCCGATTACAATTCCGATCTGCGTTCCGTTCTCCGTAATCTGCTTTACCTGTCTTGCGACGTCAGTAACCGTCGGTTCATCAAAACCGGTATGTTTTTCACCGGCGAGCGCTTCTCCGCTTAATTTTAAGAACACTCTTTTCATCTGCGGACTATTTCTCCTCCCTGGTTTCAAATAAGCTCTTAACGTCTACATCGGAATAACACTGAGAACAGAATCCCTCAATTACCGCACCGTTATTAATCTGAACGGAACGGGACTTAATATTTCCCATAACAACCGCAGAAGTATCTACAACAACCGGTCCCTGTACGTCGATGTCACCCTTAATTGCTCCGGCGACAACCGCAGAAGTAGAAGTAACATTACCGATAATCACGGAACCGAGGCCGATTTTAACCGTCCCCGTACTTACAACTTCCCCTTCAATCTTAGCCGCATCCGCAAAAAATTCGGAAGAATTGCTGTCGCCAGTTACGGTTCCTGTAACGACCAGCTTTCCGTTGCAGCCGACATTCCCCTGAATTTCTCCTCTGATATCAAGAGAGCCGTTTGATATAACGTCTCCTTTGATTACGGTTCCTTCTGTAATAACAGATACTTCATCGGAGATTACCTTCTCCTCATTCATTACCGGTGCTACATTATCAGCCATTTTTTTCTCCTCCTGGGCTTTTCTCATTGTATTTGCTGTGACGCTATCCTCTTTTTCTTCCTCTTCCGGCTCCTTCTTTGCCGGAACCGGCGCTGGATTCACTGCCGATACACTCTGCACCGGCGCGGGACTTTGAACCGGAGCCGCCGGCTTTTCGGGTTCCGGCATTGCAGCCTGGCTCGTCACCTGTTCTAATAAACCGTCCAGCTTCGACAGCTCGGACGCAACATCCACTTCATTCTCAAGCGTGTTCACCACAAGTTCTTCTTCTCCGCTGCCGCCAGCCGGATTATCCTCGCCCGGCATAAGCTCATTCACAGCCTGTGAAAAATCATCTTTAAAATCTTTAAAAAATCCCATAGCTTTTCCTCCGTTTATTTTTCGCTATTCAATCGCTGCCGCTTTTATATATTGAATAACGGAAGTGTCCTCATTAATCGGCAAAATCTGCGCTCCCATATCCTCCAATGCCAAAAGCAAAGGTTCCAGCGCCTCTACGGTCGTTTCCTTATCATCTGCATCATGCAGTAATACGATCGATGTCTTATACTTTTCAATCCCGTTTGTCACATTTGCGACTATTTCATCGGCGGTATATGCACTTGTTGCCGCATCTCCCGACGATACATTCCAATCATAATAAATTATTCCCTGCTGATTCAGATAATGAATCAGACTGTTCATCGAGACATCGCTGATCTGATTGCTGCTCCCGCCCGGAAAACGATAGTATAAAGCCTCCGTTCCCGTCAGTTCATACAAATAATCTCTCAGCTTGTTCAAATCCTCCGCAAAAGCGTCTAATGACTGATAAATCGTATTGTACTTATTGGAATAAGAATGCATTCCAAGCGTATGACCTTCATTTACAATTCGTTTATATAGTTCCGCATAACCTTCGTCTTCTTTTCCTGTCACAAAAAACGTCGCTTTTACATCATGCTCTTTCAAAACATCCAAAATTTTCGCCGTATTTTCCGATGGTCCGTCGTCAAAAGTCAAATATACCTTATGGATGTCCCCTTCCTGCGCCTCATTCTCCGCATCGTCAATACCGGACGCAACCGGAACAGCGGGCTCATAATCCGCTTTTGTCGTAAACGGTTCCTGCGCCTCCTCCGATGTATCTGTCCCCTCCGTATCGGGGTTTTCTTCCGTTTCGTTCATTTGTACCATGAATTCCTGAAAATCAGTCTCAAGCTGACTTTGCCTGTTTTCCAAACTATAAAGTTTTACAAAAAGGCAGACAATCAAAGCCAAAGAAAAAAGAAACCAGGCGGCAACTATTATTATAATGCCACTTTTAATTTTTCCGATTCGTTTTCTCCGCTTTCTCTGGTTATTTACCGCATCTGAATCTTTTTCCTGCATGGAAAACCCCCACGTTAAACTTATGTACTTTTCTATTGTAACACATTTTTTCATTTTTCAAAGTAAAAAAAGTGCCCGTATTGACTTACTTTTCATTTTATCAAATCAAATTGTCTGATTATTTTTGCAATATATATATTATATACAAGCATTTCTCACTATTGACAGAAAAAAGTACGAGTTCTCATCCGTGCGGACGAAAACTCGTACTTTTCAATTTGGAAAAGAAATTCTTTCTTCCATATAGAAAGATATTAAACTGTCATAACGTCTTTTATCCTGCGCTAGTCTACAGGGTAGCAGCCTCGTCAACCAGCTTCTGAATTGCCGCTAAAGCTTCGTCAGGAAGCTTATCATAGCCGTCCTTCTTAACCGCAAAATCCTTAACGGCTGAAACACGGTTTTCCATTGCGTTCTTTAATGCCGCAACATAATCCTTATCCTTTAAATCCGGTGTAAAATCTGCCGTCTTGCCCGGCCATTCGTTCATAATTTCAATGTCTTCGAACGGTCCCCACTTCTCAAATGCGGCTTTTCCTTCTACAATCGTCTCAAGGATTCCAAGCGTATCCGCCGGCTTACATTTTGTGCCCATGAAATCGCCTGTATTTACAATGTAGCATGCTACGTTCTTCTCTTCTACAAGCTTCTTAAACTTCTCGTAGTCGTTTACCAGAGGATAGGTACGGAACGGATTCGCATACGGCACGATTCTAAGTGCGTTCAAATCTGTTCCTGCGGCAACACGTTCTGCCGTGGATGTCTTTGTCGCAAGCGTAGCGCCCATTACGGAAGCAAGCGCGGAACCTTTTAATTTAATAACCGGCGGAATTGTCGGGTCCTTCATAATCCAGAAAATCGCATTAACCGGAGCGTCGATTTTATCCACGCGATTCGGAGACCACAGTTTCGACTTAATCGCACGACCGTTGCCGTTTCTGATGTCTTCCGTTACAAGCTGAATCTTGCCCTCGCTGTCAAGGGTTGCGGAACAGTTCTGTGCCGATAACAGATATTCGTTATCCGGACATCCGGTCGGATAATCTGCCGTCTTATCAAAATAGGTCGGCTCTAACGCAATTGAAGCGCAGGTATCGGTATTGATAATAAACGCATCGTCATGAAGAACTTTGATTGCCGGGTATTTGCCTCCATGCTTCGCATGAGTCAGCGTAGATTTTCCGGAACCCGAGAGACCGTATACCGAAGCTACAAACTTAGAACCATCGTCTAAGGTATATTCCTTCTGTCCGCCGTGGCAGGATGCGTAACCGTTTCTGTTTGCAAGCGCCCATGCCATTGTAAGCGTACCCTTCTTATGCTCTCCAAAATATCTCATACCAAGAATCGCCGCGCAGTTCTGGTTCGTATCAAAATAGCAAAGCGTCAGCGGATCACTTAAGCAGCTGTAATCTACGTCCGGTGCATCATGCGGCGCCCACTGCGGATCGGAGAAAATATAGATATCCGGCTCGTTCCCATCTGCAATCGGCTTTGAGTTCTTATACATTTTTACGTACTCGTCCGACATATACTGGAAATTAAGCATCCAGTTATAAAGAATATTCTCTTCTCCTTCCG
>CANPGM010000021.1 GCA_947573605.1 uncultured Roseburia sp.
TAGGTAATCAACGGGTAGAGGGACGCATAGGCAGACACACATTCTTCTGTGCGCTGGTTGTCCGGGAACCAAAGTGTACACGGAAATCTATTTCCCCAGCAAGGGAGTACGCTACATTGTCATCAATAACAATGTGGACACCATCAATGGAGAAAGCGAGCTTGCCCTGTTCTTAAACATCCTGAATGAAATGCATGCCCGGCAGACCAGCAAATAGGTCAAGGCTGCCATGCACACAAGATTTGCCAATGGCGCAGAATGATACCCGTCAGGTATTTGCTGGACAATGAATGGAGAATTTTTTTTAGTATCTACATTAACAGACTTTTGGGTATTAGAGTGGACGGATAATCATTCTTATACTTCAAATTACTGTTTTAAAGATATTGACCCAATGCCATATGATATATCTGAGCAAGAAATAATTTTCCAGGTGGATAGATTATTGCTGTAAATAGGAATTGTAAGATGGAATTATGTATTTTGTACAATGCTATCTTTGTGCCGGAGGGAGTGCCTGCACCACCTAAATCAATTATCAATCAGCAGGAATGAATGTACGATTTTATTTCTGACATAAAGAAAGCCAGCGTAAGAAGCGTTTCTGCTTCCAACACTGGCTTTTGCCTTCGCCAATGCCCGTTGATTGTATTTGGTTGATGGTTTTAAATTCCTTCTATATGTGGTGATAGCTTTTCGCCGTCTTCCGGTTTCTGGTTATACCGAAATTCGGAGTCTTCAATGATTGAAGTGTAGAAAGTATTGACAACTTTCGATGGCGGGGCAAAATAAATTTTATGTGAAAGACAGCTAAGATGGACGAGCCCCTGACTGGCTGTCAGATAGATTAAGAGGAAGGATAAATAGGGCTATGAAGAAGAAAAATAAGTTACTTGCACTGACAGTTACTGTCATTCTCGTGATGATGGCTGCAGGGTGCAAAACAGGGTGGGAGGTTTCGGGAGGAATGGAAACCGCTGTGAAAACGCTGGAGAAACAGGAACAACCGGAGGCGGCGTTTGAACCAGTGTCAACCCCGGCGCCGACTCTGGAACCGATCCCGGCGCCGATCGCAGAGTCAACTCCGAAGTCGACGACAGCGTCAACCCAAGAGCTAACCGCGGAGCTGACCCAAGAGCCAACTTCGGAGCTTACCGCAGCGTCAACCCAAGAGCTAACCGCGGAGCTGACCCAAGAGCCAACTCCGGAGCTTACCCCGGCGCCGACCAAAGAGACGGAACCTCAGCCGGAAGAGCCTGAGAAGGTACTCGTAAAAATCTGCCACTATGTTTGTGCTGCCCGCTTTTTTTTCGGTCCGCCTCATTCATAAAAATCAGCATTAGCGGCAAATCAGTACCGGTTTTTCGTGAAAGCCTGCAAAATCAGGCATGAAATCGATGTCTTGTTAAGTTTCTGTTAAGTACTTTATTGTAAAATCATGTCGAATAATAAGAAAAACAGGAGGGACCGGGAACGTATGGCAGAATATTTATCACCAGGTGTTTATGTGGAGGAATTTGAATCCGGCGGAAAGCCAATGGAAGGCGTCGGAACCAGCACGGCGGGATTTATCGGGTTTGCGGAGCGCGGGCCGGTTGAAGGAGTGCCGCAGCTTGTGACAAATTTTGCGGATTTTAAAAGAAAATACGGCGGTTATCTTTCAGAGAACGAGTTTGCAGGATACCGTTTTTTAGCGTATGCGGTGGAACATTTTTTTATCAACGGCGGCTCAAGAGCCTTTATATCCAGAGTCGCGCCGGCCGATGCGAAATGCGCGGAGAGTGCGGTGCCTGCGGAAACGCCTGTACTTGAGATTTCAGCAAAAAATCCCGGCGTATGGGGAAATAACATTAATATTGTGATTACGCCGTCAGGAAAGGCGAAGACGCAGATCCTCGATCTCTTAGAAACGGCGGACGGAAAGCGGTATCATGTGAAGAATGCGGCGGGGTTTTACGCCGGCGATATTGTGATGTATTCGGACAATGAGACGGTCAGCTACAACCGGATTGTAAAATGTCAGGACAATATTATTGAATTTGCGACGGAATACGATGAAAGCGTAATTGATAAAGAATTACTGCCTGCAAAAGTGATATCAACCTGTGAATTCAGTATGGAAGTCAGAATTGAGGATCAGGTGGAAGTGTATGAAAACGTTTCCTTTAATATTGAATCCGCAAGTTATATCGAAAAAAAGCTTGCAAAGTCGGAAATTATAAAAGTAGTTTGCAACGTACCTCCGCAAGAACCGATTCTGCCGCCGTTTCTTGCGCTTGCGGGAAAAGATACGCAAAAGGCGGTTCTTTCCGTAACTTTAAGCGGCGGAACAAACGGAAATGTCAGCGCGGTTAGCGCGGCGGAATTGATTGGTACCGACAGCGGAGCCGGAAAGCGGAGCGGAATACAGTCTTTTCTTGATAACGACAACGTTTCGATTATCGCCGTGCCCGGCATCACAGATCCGAACGTACAGTTGATGCTTGTCGCACATTGCGAGAATACGGCAAGCAGATTCGCGGTTTTAGATCTTCCGAGGGATGCAAAAAAAATAGACGATATTACGGCGCACAGAGATATTTTCGATTCCAACTATGCGGCGCTTTATCATCCGTGGCTTACGGTCTTTGATCCGCTCGACAAAAGGAATATTGCAATTCCGCCGTCGGGTTCTGTTCTTGGAATCTATGCGAGAAGCGATAACACAAGAGGCGTGCACAAGGCGCCTGCAAATGAGGTCGTCCGCGCCTGCGTCGGACTGGACTGCCAGTTCAATAAGGGTGAACAGGATATTTTGAACCCGAAGGGAGTAAATCTGATCCGGTCGTTTCCGGGTATGGGAATCCGGGTATGGGGAGCGAGAACGGCTACAAGCAATCCGAGCTGGAAATATGTCAATGTCCGCAGACTTTTTATTTTTATCGAGGAATCCATCAAGGCAAATACCAACTGGGCAGTGTTTGAACCGAACGACGAGGTGCTCTGGGTGCGCGTCAAACGAACCATCGAAGTATTTTTAACGGGAATGTGGCGCGACGGTTCGTTAGCGGGGACTTCGCCGGACGAGGCATTTTTTGTAAATATCGGGCATGAAACGATGAGCCAGGATGATATTGATAACGGTCGTTTGATCTGTGTTATCGGCGTTGCGCCCGTCAAACCGGCGGAGTTTGTAATCTTTAGGATTTCACAGAAAACAAGCGACGCACAGTAGGAGAAAGGAGAGAAACGATGGCTACCTATCCATATGGAAAATTCAGATATACGGTAGAGATTGACGGAATTACGGCGGGAGGCTTTTCGGAAGTAACCGGATTTGACGCGTCTATTGACGTAATGGAATATCGGGAAGGCGATATGGTGCAGACGCCGATGAAGATACCGGGACTGAAAAAATACGGAAATATTACCTTAAAAAAGGGACTGGCGGATTCCATCGCGCTCTACGAGTGGCTGAATAAGGGAGTGACCGGAGAAGTGGAGCGTAAGACAATCACCGTTACGCTGCTTGACGCGACGGAAAACGCGGTCGCGTCCTGGCGCGTCATCAATGCGTGGCCCGTAAAATACACAGGGCCGGATTTCAACGCCACTTCCTCCGAAGTCGCGGTGGAAACGCTTGAGGTCGCTCATGAGGGAATGACAAGAGAATCGTAAACGGCAGGGAAAACTTATTTGTATAGGAGGAAAAAATGGCGTTTCAGACAGAATATTCATTTGTACTGCCGAGAGGCTATCTGGATAAAAGCGGCATTCTGCATAAAGAGGGCAAGATGCGCCTTGCAAATGCAGGGGACGAGATTCTGCCGTTAAAAGATCCGCGCGTACAGCAGAATCCGGGATATTTAACCGTTATTCTGCTTGCAAGGGTTGTCACGGAGCTGGGGTCGCTGCCTGTAGTGGATACCAGAGTAATTGAGAATCTGTTTACCATTGATTTGGCGTATCTGCAGGATTTGTATCAGAAAATCAATACAATGGATCTTCCGGGATATCAGGCGGTTTGCCCGCATTGCGGGCAGGAAATCAACGTGCCGGTAAATTTTATGGAAGCCGGTCTATAGAAGTGTATCCGGCGGATAAAATTTACGAGGAAGCGGCGTTTATCGCTTATTATATGCATTGGGGACACGACGAAATTATGGCGATGAGCCATGTGGACCGCCTGCGCTGGTGCAGGGAAATATCAAAAATCAACAGCAGGATAAATAACGAACCGCAGAATCTGTTTGAACTGCCCTGATGTGTAAATAGAACGGAGGAAAGAGATGTCGGAATTTATCAGTACGGCTGGTACGACGCGGCGAACCTATCTGCCGGACTTTCGTTACCTTGTGCTGACCGGGGAAGATGAGGGGGCCGGAGACGGACCGCAGGGCGGAAGCGTATGCTTTTCAAAAGTATCCGGTATTGAAGCGACGATGGAGCAGGAGGAACTGATGGAGGGCGGGAAAAACGACGGACCGCATATTCTGCTTAGCCCGCATAAAAGACATACCGCACTTGTACTTGAGCGGGGGGTCCTTCCGTCAGACTGCTGGATGAGCCGCCTGAAACCGGGAATGCGCTTAAATACCTGGCTTTTGATTGTGTTATTGGATGAAAAACTGGAGAAAACAGGAAAGATGTTCGGCATTAATGACGGTACGGTGACGAAGTGGGAGCTTTCGGGCCTGAATGCGGAAGGAAATTCGATTCTTGTAGAAAAATTGGAAATTGTGCACGACGGAATCATCTATACCTGATTGGCGGGAGGAAACGATGCAGAGGAATTTTTTACCGGACAGGAGCCTGTGCCGCAGGACAAACACGGAAAGTCAGACGCGCTTTTTACGATTTGCAAAACAGATCACAGGAAAATATATGAAATTCGGGAAGTGCAGTTTAAACGCTCCTTCTCTGGTATTTGTCGGAGAAAACAAAACGACGACAATCCATACGTTTCAAAAAAAACTTCAGATAAAGCTAAGTGTAAAGCTTTCGGACGGAAGCGCTTCGTCTTTCGCATTCCGCATGAAGCTGTCCGGGCAGGAGAAGGCCATGAAGGAACTGCAGGCATTCCACTGTATCAGCACTATTTTTGAAAATCGGGAGAGACAGCCGGATGTGGCCAGGAAGGCGGAGCGGAAGTTAATCCGGATTCTTTCGGAGGATTTTTACGACCGAAATCCGGTCATACAAAGAGCGGTATCGGGAGAGCGGATGTTTTACAGATGGGAGCGGAAAGCTGCGGAGGCGGAAGCGGAAAAAACAAAAAATCTGGTTGAAAACATGGAAGAGCGCCTGCTGCTGCAGGAGAAACTGATAAAGGAATTAAAAGAGACGGAAACGGTTCCCGCGGCGCTGCCGAAGGGATGGATGGACGGCGTAACAAAAGAAGTAATGAAAAAAATGGAACGGGAGCTGCACTTAGAAAAGATGCGGCGCGGGTTCGTATAAAAGGAAGTGGTGCAAATGCCCCAAAAGGCAGTTATAGAGGTATTGGAAGGAAATCCTTCCCAAACGGAAATCGAAGTCATGTTTAACCCGGAAACCTATCAGCTTTCCTACGCGGCTTCCTACAGCGAAAAAAAAATTGCAGGATTAGACGGTCCGGTCAGCCAGTTTATTTCGGGAGAGCGAATGACGCTCGATATGACGCTGTACTTTGATACTTATGTACCCGCGACGCCGGACGAGGCCGAGAGCGGAACGAGCGTAGCAAAGAAAACAAAGCTGCTTTCCGAACTGCTTCTGATTGACGGTTCGCTCCACCGGCCGCCCGTCGTAAAATTTAAATGGGGAACGCTGCAGTTTAAAGGCGTTGTCGCAAGCGTAAAGGAAAGCTATACGATGTTTCTTTCGGACGGTACGCCGGTGCGCGCAAAGGCGGACGTTTCTTTTCAGTCGATTCTTGACGTGGACGCCGCAAAACGGCAGGCGCCGTTTGAATCGCCGGACCGTACGAAGATACGGACCGTCCATGAATCGGAACAATTGTGGAACTACGCCTGGCAGGAATACGGCGATGTATCCAAATGGAGAGAGATTGCGGATGCGAATCATATCAGGAATCCGCTTGAACTGGAACCGGGAACGAAAATCAGGCTGCCCGCGCTTGCCACTGAGCGCTGAAATCTGACACAAAAAAGGCGGTGAGAGACGTATGGCGGAGGATGTGATGGAAGCTTCGTATACAGAAGAGGAACTCTGGAAAAAATACGGGAATTTTTTTGCCCCTGCAGCAAAGATTTTGATCGGGGATGCGAAAGAAGACCTGTCGGAGCAATATCAGATTCAGTTTGAGGATATCCGCGTGACATTAAGCCGGAAGGAGTCGTCCGGGGCAAGTTTTACACTGACAAATGTATATGATGTGGAAAAAAGAAGCATAAGGGAGTCCGTAGCGGACGTTATTTGTCCCGGTAACAAAGTGCAGATTGCGCTTGGATATACTTCGGAATTTACCGTAGTTTTTTCGGGTTATATCCAGGAGGTTTCCGTGCAGTTCGGAGAGGTTCCCGGAATGCAGGTGGCGGCGGCGGACGTCAGGCGGCTGATGTCGGAAAACAACAGAGAAAATTATGCGTGGGGGCATAAGAAGCATTTGGACTTGTTTACAGCGCTTATGGAAGACTATAAAGAATTGGCAAGCGTTGCCGGAAACGTTGACGCTACGAGTACAGAACTCCACAAACCCCTGATACAAAAAGGGAGCGATCTGAATATGGTGTATGAACTCTGCCAGGCGGCAAATCGTAGTTTTTACGTCTGCGGCGACAAGGCGTATTGGAAAGAAACGACGACGGAGAGCCCGGCCGCCGTATTGAGCTTTGGGCAGAGCCTGATTTCGTTTTCCAAAGCGCCCGTTTATGTGGATGTTTTGATAGAGGTGTGGGGCAATCTGAAGGGAACCGATGAAAAGCTTGTGGAAACAAGAAGCGTATCAGCCGAAGGAACGATAAAACATGTCTGCGGAAACGGCGGCAGAAAAATAATTGTACTTACAGATATAGAAAGCTCTGATGAACTGACGGCGAGAGCGGACAAAGAGGAAAAGGCGCTGAAAAAAGAGGCGAAAGCGGGAAGCGGTTCCTGTGTGGGAATTCCCGTATTGTTTCCCGGCCGTTTCGTTAAAATTGAAGGGCTCGGCGCGGATATTAACGGTACTTATTTTCTGGAATCCGTTACGCATTCGTTCGGAAGCGGCGGATATACGACGGATTTTACCGTCGGGAAGGAAGACGCCGGATTTTACGGAGGCGTATTGGACGGGGAAAAAGAAAAAAACGAGAAGGCGCGGACCGTACAGGGCGTAATGAAAGGAAAGGTTATAAACAACTGGGACAGCGAGCATCCGGGCATGGTGGAAATCGAGCTTGTCATGGGCGAAAAAGAAAACAACAACATCGGCTGGGTGCCGGTTGCAGCCTCCTATGCGGGAAACGAATTCGGAGCTTACGCGCTGCCGGAAATCGGTTCCTATGTGCTGCTGGCTTTTGATTTGGGGAGGCTGGAAAGCCCGTATGTAATCGGATGTTTTTGGAATCAGACAACTGTTTTGCCGAAAGAAACGGCGAATGAAAAGAACACGACGAAAACATTTCTGACAAAAGGCGGAAACCGGATTTTGGTTTCGGACGAAGAGGGAAAGGAGCGGATTGCTCTTTTGACAAAAGGGGAACTCTCTGTCTTATTGGAGGACGAAACTCAGAAAATAAGCATTCAAAGCGGCGACGGAAAAAATGCGCTGCAAATTGACGCAAAAGAAGGTGTAGTGACACTTGGGGCGGCAAAGAAAGCAGTATTTCAAATCAATGGAAAGGATATGCTGACCCTGGACGGAACGGCATCGAACGTCAAACTTGCCGCAGACAGTATCAGCGTAGAAGCGGCGCAGAAACTTTCGCTTAAGGGAAAAGGGGCGGCAAAGGTAGAAAGCAGCGGGTCAATTGAATTGAAAGGCACGGCGGTAAAGCTCAATTAATGTGTTTGCCATCTGACGATACGTCTAAGCGACGCCGGTCAACGCACGGTAGCTGGAAAGGGGAAAAGAGATGTCGGATTTTATGGGCTGCGGCCTGAAATTTCCGCCGGAAGCAGACGCGGTCACGGGAAAGCTGAAAACGGTATCAAGGGAAGAGGATATTGCGGAGGCAGTCAGAATCATTCTTTTCACCGGAAAAGGAGAGCGCGTCATGCAGCCGGAGTTTGGCTGCGATATTCGGAAATATGCATTTGCGGATATAAATACAACGACGCTAAACAGTATGGAACAGGATATTTTAGAGGCTTTAATCCGTTTTGAACCGCGGATCTGTAAGCCGCAGGTTACGATCGGAAAGGAGCGGATGCGGGAGGGAGTTTTGGAAATTAAAGTAAGTTATCTGGTCCGAACCACCAATAATCCGTATAACCTGGTATTTCCCTATTATATCAATGAAGGTATAAATCTGTGATTTCACGGCGGGTACGGATATTATGGTAAATCAATTAGATGAAAGGACGAAAAAAGAACTGACAGAGCAGATCAGGAAGATGGCAAAGGTCTATACGCCGGAGTGGAAGTTTGATACGGACCATCCCGACGTCGGAGCGGCTTTGGCGCTTATTTTTGCAGAACTGTTTGCAGGAACCGTAAACCGGTACAACCTCATTCCGCAGAAGCTGGAGCGGGATTTTTTCGCACAGATGGGGATTAAGAGGCTGCCTGCCGTCTGTGCGGAAGGGTATGCAGCGTTCGGTCTTTCCAGCCATGAATTTGGCGGAGCGGAACTTAAGAAGGGAACCGTCGTGTCAGGGCCGGATACGGAAGGCGAAACGGTATATAAAACGGCGGAAACGCTTTATGTAACGCCGGCCGAACTGACGCAGATCATTTTTACGGACGGGCAGCAGGATTATATCGAGAAAAAAGAAACGGACGGTCCGTTTTTTCCGTTTAAGGCGGAAAAAGAAAATCTGCAGGAACATGCGTTTTATCTCTGCCAGGACGAAACGCTTTCTGTCACGGGTGCGGCGGAGTTTCGCTTAAAGCTTGCGCCGTACGATAAAAAAACGGCGGGAGAGCAATTGAAGTGGATGGAACAGGCGGAAGAAATTTCAATTTCCTATGCCTGTGAAACCGGTTTTGAAGAATTTGCTTTCAGAAGCATGGATAACGGCCTGCTGCTTTTGAAAAAAACAGACGAACAGCCGAATCCGAAAAAGAGGGAGCTGTTTGAGAAAGAGGGCTTTTGGCTTTGCTGCCGCGTAAAAAAGCCGTGGAAGAGAGAACCGTTTTTAATCCGGGACGTTAGGATTTCGGTAAAAAGAGAGGGAATTGAGCCAGATGTGATTCAAAACGGGGAGGGAGAACAAAAGAACGATTTTGTGCGGCCGTTCGGGGAATGTCCCGGATTATTCAGCGAGTGCTATATCGCTTCCGCAGAAACGCTGCAAAAAGCGGGAGCGCAAATCCGTATGACGTTTGAACTGGATTATGAAAAAATCCCGTTTGACCGCCGTGTATCGACGGAGCCGAACTGGAAGCCGATTATGAAACGTTCCGATTTCAGAACGGACCCGGAATATGAAGTTACGGTAGAGCAGGTGGTTTGGGAATATTATAACGGAAGCGGATTTAGCAGGCTTTTTCTGCCTTCCGAATATGAAACGATGTTTAACGGAACGAAGCCGGGGAGGAGCGCAGAGGTTTCCTTTCTCTGTCCAAAAGACGCTGGGCTGCTGGAATGGCAGTGTGCGCCGACTTGCTATGTAAGAGTCCGGGTCGTCCGAATGAATCATTTGTATCAGGCAAAGGGAACGTATCTTACACCGGTAATCCGAAATATCCGGTTTCATTACGCCTATTCGGAAGAAGGAAGGCCGCCGGAATTTGCAGTGGCGGTAAACGGAATGGAGCATACCGTATTTCCGGCCGCGAAATTAAGAACGGGGTCCGTGCGCTGGGAGGTGTTTTCGGGGCTTACAAACCGGGGACGCAGTCTTTATCTTGGATTTGACCGTCCGCTTGCAAGGGGGCCGGTAAAACTATTCTGCGCCGTTTCGGCACAGGCGGAGATTACGCATCATGAAGTGGTATTTGATTACTCCCAAAAGGATGGTTTTGCGCCGCTAACGGTTTGCGACGGAACGGATGGATTTCAAAAAAGCGGCAGTCTTTCGATTGCGGGCGAAACGGATTTTGCGCCGCTAACGGTTTGCGGCGAGACGGCATACTGGATACGGATTACCGAACAGACGCCGCGCGGGAACTTGCGTGGCGAAGCGGCCGCGGTAAGAGGGCTTTACTTGAATACGGTAAAAATACGGGCAGAGGACAGCGGGGAGACGGCGCGTCTTGGAAGCGCTGCCGCGTCGGCCCACAATCAGCCTCCCGGCGCCGTCAACCGCCTGGGCAGTTCGCACGGATATGTGAATCGTGTGACAAATCCGATGCCTGTCTGTGGCGGTACCGACCCGGAAACCGTCTCCGAAGCGGTCAGGCGAGGCAAAGCGGCGATTCGGCACAGGAACAGAGCCGTTACTGCCGCAGATTATGAAGCGCTTGCGCGCGAAGCCTCCCGTTACGTGCAGAAGGCACGGTGTTATCCGGGCTATAATCTGCACGGGGAATACGAGCCCGGAAGCATGACGCTTATTATATTGCAAAAGGAGTTTGAACACGGACAGATTTATTTTGAGCGGATAAAGGAACGGATCGTTCAATATCTATATGGAAAAATGGATCATGCGGCTGTAAAACGTCTGTATATTGCCGAGCCGCAGTTTTTGCGGATCAATTGTTTTGCGGATCTTGTCGTTTCGGATCCGGAACGCCTTTTTGAGACGCAGGAGCTGGTGAAAGCGGAACTGACAAAATTTATTCACCCGGTGACGGGAAATTATCACGGACACGGATTTGCAATCGGTTCCCTTCCGAATGAAGTACAATTGACGAACGCCGTTAAGAATCTGCCCGGCGTCCGTTATGTAAGAGAACTTCGGGTTACGACGGCGCATAGGACGGGCGGAACCGGCAGCATCCTTACGGATAAAGGAACCGGCTTTAGCCGTTATGCCGTAGCTTTAAGCGGAACGCATACGGTCAGGGCGAGCGCGGAGCAGTAGAAAAGGGGAGGAAAACAAATGCTTCCACAGATCATACTGGACGATGAGAAATTTTCTGAAATAACGGATGCGGCAGTCCGGCGGATTCCGGGTCTTTGCCCGGAATGGACGGATTATAATCTGCACGATCCGGGCATTACCATCATAGAACTGTTTGCATGGTTAAAGGAGCTGCAGCAGTTTCATCTGGACCGGACGGGGGCGGCGCAGCTTCCCAAATATTTAAAATTTATGGGACTCTGCCTTCGGGGCAGTACGCCGGCCGAAGCAGAGCTTTTACTGGAAAATCTGCAGACCCCGGCATTCTATCCTAAGGGCAGCCGCTTTTTTGCCGGAGACGTCTGTTTTGAAACGACGGAAAGCGCGTATTTCGATCCTGCAAATCCGGTAAAGCTGGCGCACGGGAAAAGAAGCGAAGCGGGAGATATCCGGTTTACGGATATGACGGATGTCGGAAAAGGCCTGCGTTTTCAGGCGTTTGGCGGCGCGCCCCAAGAGGGAGACATTCTGGCGGTAGGCTTAAACGGGCCGCTTACGCCGGGAAAAGAGCAGAGACTTTGTCTGCATTTTTTTTCCGGGGCGTCCGGGAGAAGAAATCCCGTTTCGGATGGAAACGGATTCGACGACATAGAAGCGCAGCCGGAATTTTTTCCACTCGCGGAATATACGGTTTCCTATTGTACAAAAAGGGGATACCGCAGAGCGATAATCGGCAAAGATACTACACATCAAATGCTTTTTGACGGGGTACTGTCTTTTTTTACAGGGGAAGAGATGGTAAAGGAGCGGGACGGGCTGTATTGGCTATACATTGAACTGCAAAAGAGCGAATACGACCTTGCCCCAGTCATAGAAGAAATCAGTCTTTCCCGTCTGCATGTACGCCAGATACGCACATTATCCGAATCGTATACGGTCTCTTTGGAAAAAGAATATATTACAATCGGATCAAGACTTGCATTTGTCGGAGCATGTATGTGTTTTCTGTCCGGTGCGGACGGTTATTTCCGTTATAAAGGAACGCTCAGACGGGAAGAAGGACCGGACGGCGTTCGCTTTTATATGCCGAAGGGACCGGAAACGGCGGACCGGGAAAGCGCTTTGATTCTTCTGTACGAGCCGGACTGCAGGGAAAAGATCATGCCCGGAGAGGGAAACGGCATGCCGTTTTGGAGCTGCAGTACCGGGGTTTCCTCACTGTGTGGGAAAGGGCTTGCGATTCTTGGGGAAACGGAAAAGGGAAGCGGAGCGTACCGGTTCTGGGAGGCGCGCCCGGATTTTGACGCGTCGGGGCCCGCAGACCGGCATTACTGTCTGGATGAGGAAACGGGCACGCTTTTTTTCGGCGACTGCGATCACGGATTGGCGCCGGAGGGAAATATGATTCTGGCCGCAGCGGCGACTACGCTTGGAGCGGAAGGAAACGTGAAAGCGGGCAGCATCTGCCGTATAGACGAAACGGCGGATACAAACGAAGAGCAGCGGGAAATACGGTCGGTCAGAAACGACAGGGATGCAGCGGGCGGAGCGGACAGGGAGACGCCGGAAGAATGCAGGAAGAGAATGCAACAAAGGCAGAAGATACAGACGCGCGCCGTAACCTGCAAAGATTTTGAGTCTCTGGTCAGGCAAACGCCCGGACTGGCAATTGAAAATGTGAAAGCGATACCCGCGTCGGAGCAGGAAACCGTTCTTGTGATCGTAAAGCCTTATTCATCCAAAAGAAAGCCTGCGTTCGGTCCGGCGTATCGAAAAAATATCTTACATATGCTGGAGCGGCGCCGGATGATCGGGACAAACATAAAGGTACTGCCTCCGGAGTATACGGAAGTGACGATTTTTATAGAGGCAGGCGCGGATGGCGAACATGCAAAAGAGCGGATCAGAGAGCGGCTGACGACATATTTTTTAAGCATTCAGGCGGAGTTTGGCGTCTGCATTTCATACAGCGCGGTATACGGCATGATCGACGTACTTGACTGCGTATCGGTAATCAAATGCTTCAGTATGGATGCGCGGGGAAAAAACGTAAGGCGCAGCAGAAACGGGGATCTGCTTCTCCCGGTCAACGGACTTGCCTGTCTGGAAGAAATCAACTGCGTCATTTCGCCGGAGCGTAAAAACGGGGAACGCTTATGAGAGCTACGACTGCTGAAAAGAAGAAATATTTTGTTTTAAATAAAGAAACGGATTTTGCAAAGGGGTTCGGAAGCGGAATCCAAACCGCAGACGGCGGAATCGGACTGGAGGAAGGCACGGCGGACGGCGTATACTATACGAAAATTTTCGACAGCAAAGAGCGCGCAATGTCCTGGCACAGATTGAAAATAGAAGGAGTGGGCCTTGACGACGCCTTTTTTCGCGTAACGGTATATGCGGCGGACCGTTTAAGTCTTTCACAAACGACGAAAACGGTCGCAGAGGTACTTGCAGACGGCGGCCTTTTGCAGGAGCAGAAAGACGCGCTGCTTTCTACTTACAGACAGGCGGAATTTGAAAAAGCCCCGGACGCACCGCTTTTTTTTGTGCAGGGCAGGTATCTCTGGCTGAAAATCGAGCTAAAAGACAGGGGCGGCTTCAGACCGCACATACACAGGGTTCAGATCTATTTTCCAAAGGCGTCGTGGCTGTCTTATCTTCCTGAGATCTATGCAGAGAATCAAAAAAGCGCATCTTTTTTAGAGCGCTATCTTGGAATTTTTCAGTCGATTTATGAAGATATGGCGGAAAAAATCGAGGACATCCCGAAGCTTTTGGAACCGTCCGGGGAAAACGAAACCGTTTCCCGTATGCTTGCGGACTGGCTGTCCGTCGAAAACAGGGAACTTTGGACGAAGGAACAGCTTTTGTATCTTGTGAAAAATGCGGCAAGGCTGTATGAAAGCCGGGGAACCGTTTCCTGTTTCAGGGAGCTGATAAGGCTGTATACCGGGAGCGAACCGTATCTTGTCGAATATCATGCGATACGGCCCTATTTTGACGGCGGAGAGTACGAGCGGCTTTTAAAGGAGCTGTATACTTCAAACCGATGGGAGTTTGCGGTATTGACAGACCGGGAGGAGATGGGACAGGGAAACCGTCTTTTTGCGCTGGAGCAGATTGCGGAAACGGCTAAGCCCGCTTATATGGGCTGCCGGTTTGTGGTATTAAGACCGTATCTGTTTTTGAATCGTCATTCTTATCTCGGAATCAACAGCGTATTGGGTCAGTACAAAGAACTCCGCTTAGACGGTTTGTGCGCGGTATCTTTTTCCGTACTGGCGGCAAATGACGCTGCTGCGGAAGAACCCCTGTAGTTTTGTCACTGATAAAGATGCCGCTTGCGCGGCGGGATGGGAGGAAATTTGAAAAATCTCAGTTATTTTCCATGCGAAAGGAACAGGTATTTTTACGGAAAGCTTTTAAGCGTCGACGATTTTGAGTCGGAGCAGAAATATATGAATGACAAGCGCAGAATCATTAACCGGTTTATGCACGGCTGCGGAGTCGTCTGCGGGCTCGGAGTCGTCGCGGTAAACGACGACACGGTTTCGCTGGAAGCGGGACTGGCGCTTGACTTTGCGGGGAGAGAAATTATTGTGGAGAAGCCTGTGTTAGAACGGCTGACGGACATAGAGGGGTTTTCCGAAGAAGAAGGGACGGACAGTTATCTCTATCTCTGTATCGATTATTCGGAATACGAAAAAAATCCCGTTTACAGCGTGACCGGAGGCAGCAGCGGCGGGCAGGTCTGTCATAATAAAATCGCGGAGGGATTTCACATCTATCTGACGGGGCAGGAACCGGAGGAAGTGGTCGGCGCAGACAGATACTATGAGGAAATAAAAACGGTATACCGGGGCAGCGGAATCCGCATCAGTCAGGTGTTTCCCCGATATGTAAAAAGCGGCGGCGAGTTCGGATTCCGTCTGATAGTGGAAAATATGGGGCAGAAACTGCCTGTTTCGTTCGGCTATGAGCTGGTATTCGATTGCTTGAAGAAAGACGGAAAAAAGTGGATGAAACTGATATTTGACGAACGGGAGCAGGAGCGGGCAAACCGCTATGAAATACCTGTAATGCTGCAGGCTTTCGGAGGAAAGGATGTAAAAGGAACGGCCACGGTGCGGGAAGGGAGTTTTTGGCTTAAGGTAGGGGATTATACGATTGTGGAAGAAGGCGGCAGGCAGGAACGAACAGAGAGTGTTGTCAGGATTGTGCAGGAGGATATCAAACAGGTCGTCCGAAGGCAGTATTTTGAACATGCCATGCACGAGATTATAAGCCAAAACTACCATCAAAGCATTTACCTTGCCAAAATCAATCTGACAAAAGCGGGGAATGCCGTTGTAATAGAAGACGTTGAACAAATGCCGTTTGGACAGTATATCTGCAGCGACGTGCTTTCTTCTATCTGTGAAAGGGCGTCGGAGGAAGAACGGAAGTCTCTGGGACGCAGACTTTCCGGCGCCGCAGAGATTGAAAAAAGAAAGGCGGATGTCCGGGAAAAAAGCGAGTCCGGATTCCGTGCGGCGGAAGGGACGGCGGTTCTTGAACTCGGTATCGGGGGGCTTGCGGGGCAGACTTTTTTTTCCAAACCCATTGTGCATGGATTCGGACCCGGAAATATTGTTGTTCTGACAGGACTCATTTACGGGGATAACGAACGGTATCTCCGGTGCGGCGCTTCCGGTATTTTTGAGGAAGCATGTGCGGTACAGGGGGAGACTGCGGCCCGGATAGACCGGGAAGAGGGAACATTTGTCGTCGGAATCCGGCTTTCGGAACCGACGACGGCCGAACGGGTAAAAATCCGCTGGACGGCTTTTCGCGGCGGGATCGGCCGGACTGCGGAAGAAGAGATGAGGGAACTGTATCTGAAACCGGATATGGTCTATCTTTCACTGCGGGAGGACTATACTTTCGAGGCGGTTTTAAAAGGCGGCGCCGACGGACGCGTGACTTGGTCCGTCCGGGAAGGCGGAGGCGGAATGATTGACGAAAACGGAATGTATACGGCGCCTTATGTACCGGGCGTCTATGAAATCCTTGCAGAGAGCGCCGCATATCCCGGCCTGAAAGCGTCTGCCTTTGCCGTTGTACGGGATACGCACCGGGAACGGCAGCGTGAAGAGAAGTTCTAAAAAGGAGGAGCGGAATGGTAATTCGGACAGTCGAAAGAAGTTACCGCGTTATCCGTACTCTGGAAGGCAGCCGGGAGATTACGGCTTTTCTGTGCGATTCGGAGAACGGGAATCCGTTTCTGTTAATCAGGCCGAAGGGGCAGGCGCTTTCCCGGAACATGCTGCGTTGTTTTCTGGAACAGAGAAACAAAGGAAATGCCGGGAAACCGGAGGATTGCTTTGTCAGAGAAGGCGTCGTGTGGGCGGCGTTTGCGTATGGCGGAGGAACGCCGATTTGCGAATGGCTGAAGGAGGGCAGACCGTATCGGCTGCGCGCTGCGCTGGGGCGGGAACTGGCGGAACAGATTTTCACAAGGAATCTGCCGGTCTATCTGCAGTATGAAGCATTGCATCCGTCCAATCTGATGGTCAGTAAAGAAAGAGGCCTTTGCGCCAATTTCCTGTTTTTTGAGCCGGAAAAGTTTTCAAAGGATCTGCTGCCGGAGGTGGAAAAACGATTTGCCGACTGCCTTTCTTTGCTTTATGCGGAGGAATTAGAGGACGGGAAAGCGGAAGAATTATCTGATTTCCTGCGAAAACTAAAAAGCGCGGAATTTACAGACGGAACCGGAATTTACCGGGCATACCGCAAAGTCTGCGGGGAGCTTACAGAGGAACCGTATAAGGAAGGGGAAAAGAAAAAAGGTATTTTGCCAATTCTTTGGGCAAAGGCGACGGAACATGGAAAGCATCTGTTTTTCTTTTTCTATTGGCTGCTTGTCCTGCTGCTTTGGGCCGGATTTGTCTATGCCTGCGTTACGCCGCAGGAAACGCCGCAGGAGAGAATACGGTTTCAGAACATCGGGGAACTGCCGATTGACGGCTTTGATCCGGTTTATGTTCCGGCGGAAGAAACGGAGGAGCCGATACGGGAAGAGTTCATACTTCCGGCGGAAGAAACAGAAGAAGAGCCATTTCTGAAAGAGTTGCCGGAAACGGAGACGATCGGACCAGAGATGGGCGGACTTGGCATTGGCAGAGAAAGGGACGGATAACGGACGGCCTGCAGACATGCGGCGTTACGGCGGGGAATAATATGGCGCAGAGTAGAAAAACACGGTTCAAAACATATTTGCGGTACGGTTTCCGAAAAATTTCCATGGAAGTATTCCGGCCGCTTCGGAAAAATATAAATTCCGTTCGATACCGCTTGGACGCGTCCGGGTTTGCAGAGACGGCCGCGAGGGAGATCCGAAACACGGCGGCGGAAGCATTTACAAGACCGCTGTCTGCGGAGAAAGACTACTTTTGTGTCGGCAGCTATTTTGTGCGTAAAAAGCTGTTGTATCTGCTTGGCCTTCTGCTGCCTGTGGGAATGATTTTAATTGTCCGATTCGGGGCGCCGCGGCTTGTGTCCGCTTTTTTTACCAAAACAATGGAAGTAAATTCGGAAGCGATGTACCGGTACAGCGGCAAAGTAAAACTGACCGCGGAGGAATCGTCCCAGTTGTTGTTCGAGGGTACGCTTACAGACGGAAGAATCGACGGTTTTGGAACGCTCTGGGATTATGACGGAAAGATGCTATATCAGGGGAATTTTGAAATGGAAATGTATTCCGGCAGCGGAGAATCTTATTACCCCGACGGAACCGTATGTTATAAGGGAGGCTTTGAACAGAACCGCTATCAGGGATACGGCTGTCTTTATTACGAGGGCGGCGCGCTTTTGTATGAAGGAATGTTTGCGGCGGGAGCGTACGAAGGCGCGGGAAGGCTGTACCGGACGGACGGCGTTCTGCAATATGAAGGAATGTTTATGGCGGGAATGTATGAGGGCGACGGAAAACTGTACCGAAACGGCGTGCTTTCCTACGCCGGTAGTTTTCTTGGAGGAAAAAAATCGGGAGAGGGGACGCTTTATGACGAAAACGGAGAGATACTTTGCCAGGGAACGTTTGCGGACGATGCGCTTTCGGAGGGAACAGGGGTACTTTATGGGAAGAACCGCGTGTTACATTTTGAAGGGGCGGTTTCTGACGGGAAACTGGACGGATACGGAAGAGAATACCGCCCGGACGGAAGCCTTAGATATGAGGGAGATTTTAAAGACGGTCTTTATGAGGGAAACGGAAAGCTTTACGGAAAAACCGGCCTTTGTTATGAAGGAGAATTTAAGGCCGGGAAATACGATGGGAACGGAAAGTTTTACGAGGATATCAGCGGAATTTTAATTTATGAGGGCGGATTCCGGAACGGGCGGTACGACGGCAGCGGGATTCTGTATATGGGGGAAGGCGCGGTCGCTTATCGGGGCGGATTTTTCCGCGGAAAAAAGTCGGGCGAAGGTGTTCTCTTTGATCCGATTACAAATATTCCGATGTACGAAGGCGGGTTCCGGCTTGATGCCTGCGACGGAGAAGGGAAGCTGTATAATAGCCGCGGCGCGCTGATTTATGAGGGCGGTTTTTTGCTTGGGCAAAAAAACGGAACAGGAACTACATACGACGAAATAACCGGAGCCGTTTTGGAGCAGGGAACTTACCGGAACGGAGTTTATATGGGTACGGCGGAGGAAGAAACGGAAGGAGAGCTTTCATGAAATATACGGGAATTGCAGAGACGTCGGCTGCTTTGACAGAACTTTTAATAAAATACATGGTGCCGGAGCCGATAAAGAGAAGGGATCAGATTGTGCTGTGCAATCCGTCCGGCAAAGAAAGCTGCCGGGTTGGAATCTGGCTTTATGATATTGAGGAGAGCAGAGAGCTTGGGAATCATGCTATGATACCGATAGACGAGACGCGGCGAAAATATCCGCCCTCTTATATCAATCTGTTTTATATGATAACGGCTTATTCGAACGGGGACGGAAAATACCAGGCGGCAGAGGAACAATATCTGCTTGGAAAAATTATTCAGGTATTAAAGGACAATGCCGTATTGGAAGATTTTTCGGACGGCGGCGGGCCGGTTTGCTCGGTTTCGCTGCAGAACCTTCCGATTGAGGACAAACTTCGTATTTTTCATGCGCCGGATCACATATACAAAACATCTCTGTTTTATGAAGTAGGCCCAATTGAAATTGAATCGAAGAAAGAAGAACGGTTTACGAGAGTATCCGATATACAGTACCGGATAAACGAGCAATAAATATAGAAGCCGCTGCAGTTACAGATATGGTATTTTTGGCGCGGGATATGGTACGGAGGTATTAAATAATGGCTTTTTGTGTTTGTGCAGGCGCAGTTTGCGCCTGCAGTTTTGGGACGGCGGCGGCTGCGCTAACGGTCACGCCGGAAAACCGGGTGTTTGCGGGCGGCGCTCCGGTTGCAACGATTATGGATAACATTCCGATGAAAAATATCATGCCTTTTGGGTTGTGTTCTTCTATGGCAAATCCGCAGGTCGCGGCGGCAACGGCTGCGGCGATGGGGACAATGACGCCGATGCCCTGTCTGCCTGTCATACCATCTCCGTGGACTCCGGGAACGCCTGCCATTCTTTTGGCAAACAAGCCGATTTTAAACCAGAACGGAAAAGCGTCCTGTGCCTGGGGCGGCGTCATTTCAATTACGAATCCGGGAAATAAAGATGTGACGACGCCGTAAAAGCGGCGTCCGGGCGGGATATATTTTACAAGGGAGGCGTGCGGATGAAGGCAGGGCTTCGGGCAAAGTTCGGAATTTTTTTTCTGCTCTATGGAGTTGCTATGGTGGCTGCAATCTGGCTGATGATGTTTCTGTTTTTTGAGGACAGATTTATTGAATATTATACGGATTCACTGGAAACAATGGTGGGAATTACGGCTGAAGGACTTGAGCTTTCAGCGGAACAGATAGAATCATATGCAAAAAGCGGACGGTGCGACGAGCGATATTGGGAGATCTATCACAAAATGAAAAGGATTCAGCAGAACACGAATCTGGCATATATCTATGTGATTTATCCGACGTCGGAACACGAGGCGGTATGGGTATTTGATACGACGGAAAACGGAGCCGGTCTGTCGGAGCCGGTGACGGAGTACGGGATGGAGAAGTATCGGACGGCGAGAGAGGTCTGCGCCTCAGGAGAAATGCAGCATGACAGCGGTGTAATGGATACGGAGTCTCAGGAGCTGATTTCGATTTATTATCCGATCGGCGACGAAAACGGAAACACAATTGCCATTTTGGGAGAGGACATTTATCTTGACGAAATCCGGCAGGTTTTAACAAAGAGCCTGCTTTCTGTCACGGTTCAGATTATTGCGGCGATGGCGGTCGGAATGCTGCTGCTTTTGACGATGGTACGGTTTGTCGTCATTTGCTCGATTGACAATCTCAAAGCCGGTGTAAAACGGATGGCGGAAGGGGAGCTCGGCGTACAGGTCGCCTGCAGGCGCAGGGATGAAATCGGGGATATCACGGCGGCTTTTAACAGGATGTCGGAGCGACTGGGCGGACATGTAAAAGAAATGGAAGCATTAAACCGCGCCTGTCAAAGGTTTCTTTCACCGGAAACGTTTGCAATTCTGCAAAAAGAAAGCGTCGCCGAGATTGGACTGGGCGATTTGGCCGAGGCAAAGCTTACGGTATTGTCAATGGAGCCGTGCCGTTTTCGGGAAAAAACGAAACGAATGTCGCCTGCGGAAACATTTGGGTATATCAACGGTATATTGGACGGGCTGATTCCTTCCGTGCTAAAACAGGGAGGAACGATTGCAAAGTTTGAGAAGGCAGGACTCTGTTCTTTTTACAGAGTCTGTGCGAAGGAAGCGCTTAACTCCGCGCTGAATTCCTGCGAAACGCTTCGGGCAAAGGGAGAGCGCCTTCGTGCGGGGATTGCTTACGGAACGGTAATTGTAGGAATTGCAGGACAGGAGGAACGCATGAATATCTTAAGCCTTTCGGAACAGATAAAGATTTCGGCGTTTTTAATGAAGATTGCGCCGAAATATTATGCTTCCATCCTAATCAGCGGCGCCGCTGCGGCGCAGGTACCAAAGATGCGAACATCCTATCACACCCGGTTCCTCGGCTATCTGAAAGAAGAAACGGCCGGAAGGCTGTTTGCAATCTATGATGTTTTTGACGCGGATGAACCGGAGGACCGCAGATTTAAGCAGATCACAAAGGAGCGGTTTGAACAGGGAGTTTCGCTGTTTTGCGCCGGAAACTATACGGAAGCGAGAGGCGCTTTTATTGAGGTATTAAAGCAGAACAGGAAGGATAAAGCGGCGGGGCACTATCTTGGCCTGTGCAGCAGGTATTTAAAGGAGTGCGAAACGGAAGGGAGTGTGTGGATTGAATTAGTGTGAGAAGAACTTCTAAGGCTCACAGCAAAGGTTGTTTCGCCAAGAAGTTCTACGTCTGCAATGCAGACTTTCTCACACCGAGAAATGCCAAAAACATGGCATTTCTCATTCAGAACGAATGGAGGCGTCTATGAAATTTCTTGAAGCGAAGGTATATGGGATTATATTAAGGACATATGCCTATCTGGAAAAAACAGGAAGGGAGAACAGTTTTGCGCGTTTTCCGTATTTGCATGTTCTTACAGGGCGCCTTGCGGAAGAAGGGACAGCGAACGGAAAGGACGAACCGGAGAACCGCTATTATAAGCTGCTTCGCAGGCTGGATCAGATGGCGGAGACAAATGGAGAATGTCGCTCGGATTGTGCGCATCACATGGACCGCGTGCTCTATACGGCGGTTGATCTGTGTCTTGCTGTCATGCAGGTGCCGGAATTTGCCGCTTATCTGAATTATTATACCGGAAATAAGGTGACACTCCAACTGGCATTTGAAATGGAGGGGATTTTTTATCCCGATTATAACGAGGTATTACACAGGTTAAGGCTTCTGCAACGGATATGCCGGATTGACTGGAAAAAGCAGCCGCTTCCTTTTGCGACAATTGAAGGGGATAACCGGCTGTATGCGTATTTCACGGGGGCGGATTTGCCGGAGCGGACTTGTGTGGATTATGCGGAATGGTTTTTGCATAAAGAGTATCTTCATCCGTTATTTATCCGTCAAAAGCTGGCAGAGAAAGCGGCGGAAATAATAGAGAACGGAGGCCGTTTGCAGATTGCCGGAAACGGGGGAGGCCGTTTCCTTGCAAAACATGCGGCGCGTTTACTGGGCAGAGATCTGTTATTGATAAACGTGAAAAGATGGGGGGAACGCTTTCTTGACGAGTCGGAACACATTCTGTCGGAACTGGTGCGCGAAGCGTTTTTCGGAGAAGGTATCGTATGTTTTTACGGGATTGGCAAGGAATTTTTGCATGAGTTTGGGACTGGAGGGAAGGAGTTTTGGCAGGCGGTTTTAAGGCCGTTTGGGGAGGCTGGGATTCCGCTTATTTTCTGTACGGAATATAGGATATGCTTACCAGGGAGCGTTCCGCGCGTAGCGTACGAGAACACGACGCGTAAAGAGCGCGAAGCGTTACTTTCCGGCTTCTGCGGGCTTTATGGATTTTCTCTGGACTGTCCTTTGTATTCGGTCCGCTACCGCCTTTCCGCAAGCGAGACGGCCAAAGCAATGGAGCGGTGGAGATATGCGGCAAATAGCGGGAGAGAACCGGAGGAAATGAGGTTTTCCCGTATTTGTTATGAAATTGTATGCGGCAGCAAAGAAAAGGCGCTTGGGGAGGTGCTTTTTCCGAAAATCGGTTTTTCGGATTTAAAACTTCCCGCCGAAATGATACGGACGTTAAAGCATATTTGCTGCAGCGCTTCAAAGGGATATCGGATTTATGAAGACTGGAATCTCAAAGGGCAGTATCCTTACGGAAGGGCTGTTTCGGCGCTGCTGGCCGGGCCTCCCGGCACCGGAAAAACAATGACTGCACATGTGATTGCAGGAGAACTGGGCATTCCGCTTTATCAGGTGGATTTGTCTCATATTATGGATAAATATATCGGGGAAACGGAAAAGCATTTAGAGCAGGCGTTTTCTTTTGCGGAAAAAACGAATATGGTTCTTTTTTTTGACGAGGCGGACGCGCTTTTCGGAAAGCGGGGCGAGGTTGCGGAAGGAAAAGACCGCTATGCCAATATGGAGGTCGCCTATCTTTTGCAGCGTATCGAGCAGTTTGAAGGCGTCGTCGTACTTGCGACCAATTTTTATCAGAATATTGACCGGGCGTTTTTAAGAAGAATGAAATATGTACTCAAATATGAAGCGCCGGATCAGGCAATCAGAAGGAGTATCTGGGAGAGTTGTCTTCCGCCGCAGCTTCCGCAGGAGGGGCTCGATTTGAACTATCTGTCCGGGCAGTTTGATTTGACCGGAGGAATGATTAAAAATGTGGTTTTAAATGCATGCGTACAGGCGCTGTATGAGGAAGCAGATCTTACAATGCGGCATATTCTTTCCGCGGTGTCGGCGGAATATGAAAAAATGGAGCGGACGGCTGCGCCAAGCGAATGGGGCGAGTACGGATATCTTCTGGAGGAGGAAACGCCTGGCCGGGAATCGTGCGTGTAACGTGAAAGGACGGACGGAAACGGATGTTTGAAAGAAAAAAGAGAGAAGCGGAACAGGAAAAAAAGAGACGGCAGGAGCCGAATGACACGGGCATCCCGGCGCAGTTAAAGAAATCTCTGGAACGGAATACGGGATACTCTTTTGATGATGTAAGAGTACACTATTATTCGGAAAAGCCTGCAAAGCTGGAGGCGCTTGCCTATACGCAGGGCAGTCAGGTCTATCTCGGTCCGGGACAGGAAAGACATCTGCCGCACGAACTGGGACATGTGGTGCAGCAGAAAATGGGGATTGTCCATGCCAATACCAGACATGAGAGCGGCGCGGCATTGAATACGGACGCGGCGCTTGAGCGGCAGGCGGACGAGATCGGAAACGGCAGGGTACATTTGCAGGGGAGTCCGTCTGCTGCGGACACAGATACGGTACAGCGGATGTCGGTGTTTGAGGGGGCAGAGGGCGGAAGTGCGAAGGTTGCGCGTTATAAGAAAAAGGGATGGATCGCGGCACAGGCGCTGAAAAAATATTTTACAGAGGAGAGTTTGAATGAGATTACATATGAAGAGATGAGAGAATATGCAGGTATCTTACAGACGTTTATGGACGGGGAGGCGCCGGGCAAAGACTTTGTGACAGTATTTCCAAACCTTTATCCGAAATTGGTATTTTGCGGTAAAATTACACAAGCGCAGTGGGCGGCGCTTCCCCAAAATATATTCGGGCTGATCAATGCGGTTCTCGAACAGGAAGAATCGGGGCGGGCGGCCGAACCGGAGGAAGCAGCGGATAAAAGAAAATTCACAGATACCGGGAAATATGAAAGAACGGAAGAAATCAATCCTTATACAAATTTCAAGAAGAGAGGGATGCATTATTTAGCGGTGGAAATTGAACGGCAACTGAGTCGGGAAAATAAGACTGCAGGGCCGCATATTGCAGTATCGATTTTCGGCGGACGAATTTTTCTGGCAAAAAATTCGAAATTTGAGGAATATAATCGCAGAACTCCGGTTTCGCCCGATGAGCTGAAACAAGCTGCTGTTTCTGTATTGAAAAGGATTAAAGGCCAGGCAGCCGCCTGGAGGATCGGGGACATTCAAAGAATAGAAGGCTCTTTTGGTGATGCGGCGGGCAAAGCAGCGATTGACCCAAAAGAGGCGGATCAAATTTTTGACTGGATTCAAAAAATAAGCGGATATGAAATAGCGGTAATTGACGTACCGGATACAGCCGCCAATCCGGGCAACGGGCCGGTTCATGGAGAAATGATAATTCTGGACTATCTTATCAGGGAGCAGGGAAAACATTCGCTTCAAATACCCGGTATGCCGGAAACCGTATCACAGATATTAAGCGAGCGCAATGAAAAACTGAGGGAACTTGGCGCTCCCGATTCGACCGGGACAAAAAGAAGGGTAATTCGGTTTGGGGGAACGAAAATAGACTGCGCGAAATGCCATGAATTTTTTGCGGAAAATGCAGAAATGCTTTCCGGAAACCGCATTATTTCTTCTGATAATGCGGGACCGGTTTATAACGGCACACAGAAAGGGACATGGCTGAAAGAACCGGGAAGTGCATATGTAACAGTTTCGGACTTACACTTACGTACAGAAGAAGTAAAAGCGGAGCTGGCGAAGCTGAAGGGAAAACTGGCGGAACTGGCGGCGGCGAAGGCAGCCAATGCAGAGAAATCGCCTGGGGCGGCGGATTCTGCGGCAGCGGCTGATTTACCTGCTTTGACAGGCGAAGAGGCAGCGCTGATTCGTGAGATAGAGATATACTGCAGTGATTTTGCTCCGGGAGAACTGATAGCGGAATCAGTAGAACTGTCGGAGATCAGGAATTTGATGGATGAGATTTTGCGCGTTTTTCAAGAGGTTCGCATTTAAGCGGCATTGAAAAAAGATAGTTCCGTTGTTTTTAGGGGTTACGGAAATCCGGGTACGGGACAGGGACGGCGGTGGGAAGCCAATCGCCGCCGAAGCCCCCTGCGGCTATGTCAAAGACTCCGACAACAAAAATGTTATCGCTATATCCATTTTCCTCAGCAACAATCACATGATGGTTTTTATCCTGAAAAATGGCATCCCACATCTGCAATCGTTCAGCGGTCTTTTCCGGCATGGGATTAGGATGTAACTGCATATACAATCTCAATAAACCATCTAAAGAAAGCAGTTTTTTACAGAAATGATTGATTGCGGAGTGTTAATATACGCATAGTATACTTTTCTGCAAATATTGGTTGCGGTCTTTGCGCTTAACCTCATCTGTTGCTGGCACAAAGCCTTGAAAACAGGGGAAACTTATGGAGAAAGCTTACAAACCGGAATCTGTCGATGTGTTTACTTTGTCTAAATACACAAAGATTTTATACGCTCCGACAAAATTATCGCATTTAGCGACCAGTGTATATGTGTTGGAACGTTCAAGTATAAAATAAGTCACTAACTCTTTTGCATTATCTAAGGTATAAACAGCAGTACCATCTGAATCATACAGGGTCATGTCCAAATTTCCACTGATAACATCCGATTCAAAGACAAACTTTATTCGATTGCCTGCTTCTCCTGCGAAAGAAATGTCAGATGTTGTTGTAACCTGCTTTGAATACTCATTGCTCATATTGCCTAATACTGCAGGCCGGGTCAGCAGATAAACGCCGAGAATCCCTGCTGCCGCAACGAGAATAAAACTAATGAGGATGATATATTTCTTTTTCATACCGTTATCCTTTCAAGTCATAATTTGCCAGTCTGTGCTGAAAGAATTATACCACAACCAATTACGTGAAACAATCCGGAGGGCAAGGTTTATCGGGCAATGAAGAAAAAAAATCCCCTGCTGTCCGCATAACAGACAACAGGGGGAGCCTTCATTGTATTATTTTTTCAAGGTAAATTGTCCGATCAGGCCGTCGAGAATCGTTGCCTGTGCGGATAATTCCTGACTGGTCGCAGAGGCCTCTTCGGCGGTCGCCGCATTGCTCTGTACGACCTGTGAAATCTGATTGATACCGGTTTCGGCTTTTCGCATCGCCTCCGCCTGATCTTCTACCATTACTTTTAGACTGCTGGAGAAATCCGCTATCTGTTTAATACCGTCAATTACGGATTCAATTGCGTTTGCCGCATTCTCAGCGGCGCGGTTTCCTTCCGCAACTTCATGTATCGAACCCTCAATTAATTCTCTTGTATCGATTACGGCCTGTGCGCTCTGGTTTGCAAGAACCCGGATCTGATCCGCCACAACGGAGAACCCGCGTCCTGATTCGCCGGCTCTTGCTGCTTCAATAGAGGCATTCAGTGATAACAGATTTGTCTGGGAAGCAATGGATTCAATTTCGGAAATAATATCGCCGATTCTTGTGGAAGCGTTATTAATCCGTTCCATTGCAGCCATCATATTATTCATTTCCACACGGCTGTTGTCCGCTTCTGCAGCATAGTACTGCGCTTTGACGCTGGATTCATCCGCGCTTTGCGCGCTCTTTTCCATAGAAGCGGTAATCTCGGAAATGGTTGAGTGCAGTTCCATAACTGCGCAGGTCTGTTCCGTAGCGCCTTCCGCAAGACACTGAGACGCATCCGCCAAATCTCCGGAACCAACGGATACGTGATTGGACACTTCTCCGATAGACAAAAGGGTCTGAGTCATCTGATCTCTTAATCCGCTCATTGCGACAAAAAGCTTTTGGAAATCTCCGGTGTACTTGTCGGAATTTCCGGATGAAATGTCGTAATTTCCGCTCGCCATTTCACCGAGCACTTCGCCGATATCCTGAATAATCGTGTTCAGATTGTTTGCCATTTCCGTTGCGTCTTTTTCCATATGTTCGACTTCGTCGCCTGTTTCAATCAACGGGAACGGTGAGGATAAATCGCCGGCCGAGAAAGTTTTCAGACGCTGTCCGAGCTTTCCGAGCGGAGATGCAATTTTTACCGCCATGTGCTTTCCGATTTTGGTTGACAGCATCATAGATAACGCGATGACACCGATAATCACAATAGCTAAGATCCATTCTGTCACCGTAAGTATGCGGGAAAGCTTATTTCCTTCCGTTACTTTTACGTCTAACAGAGCTTCCAGCTTGGTATAAATGCTGTTATAGACTGGAGCCAGATCGTTTAAGGCTATTTCCTGGGCCTGTATGCAGAGTTCCCTGTCCGTAGTTGCTCCGAGATTCATAATCTCTTCGTCCAGCTTCCAGTAAGTGTCCAGTTCCTTTTTAATTGCTTCATAAGTTACTCTTCCGTCATCTGATACGATGGTATTTTCGATGGAAGCAAAGCTTTTTTCAAAGGCTGCTTTGATTTCAGAATGCTGCTTCACAACTTCTGCAATTGCGTCCGCATTGTCATATCCGATCGCCGCACGAAGCGAAGAGCGGAGATCTGCAAATTCAAACATCGTTGTTCCGATGTCTCCCTGTGCAAAGCCAAAATTTTTCAGTGCGTAGGAATATCGGCTTGATATAATAATCAGCGCGATTAGCCCCAGTACTGCCGCAAAAGCAGTAATTGCCGATACTTTAAAAAAAGATTTCGTCAGCTTTTTTTCAATATTGTCCTTTTCGTTCATTTTTCATTGTCCCCTTTCTGTTACGCAACGACTTTTTTGACGAATATTTCCCTGATAATGAAAACCTCGCATTCATTGTCTGTAACATGGTGAAGACATTGAATTTATTGATAAGTTTAGTTTGAATCAGATATAGAGTATTGACATTATGTTTCTGGGATATATTACTTACTAATAATTATAGTCGAAAAATAAAAATATTCAATGCTAAAATTTGTTAAAAAGTGACAAAATTTTTGGGGATAAATTAGATATAAATGGGAATTGACAAAGAAGTAAAGTGTGTTATTAAAGTGATTCCGGGAAGAAGGGCTTTTTCATTTTTCTTTCTGTTTAGGGACAAAAAGCTCGGTATCTGTGTTATAATTTGAAAAGAATGAATTAAATGATTGAATGTCAGAAAGCCGGGTAAACGGCGGAACGGGAGGGAAAAATGAAGAAAATCGGAATTTTTATGGCGGACGGCTGTGAGGAAATTGAAGGGCTTACAGTTGTAGACCTTTTGCGGAGGGCGCAGCTGGAGATTACAATGATTTCAATCAGTGGGAAAAGAGAAGTTACGGGTACGAATGGGATTGTATTTCTGGCGGATGCGCTTGCGGAAGAGGTCGATTTTGACACTTTGGACGGGATTGTGCTGCCGGGCGGAATGCCGGGAACAAGCAATCTGGGCGCTTGTGCGGCAGTAAACGAAACGGTAAAAAAATTTGCGGCGCAGGGGAAACTGGTAGCGGCTATCTGCGCGGCGCCGAGCGTACTTGGCGCAGCAGGCGTACTGGATGGAAAGAAGGCAACCTGTCATCCGGGAGACTGGGAAAAGAAATTGGGAAAAGCGGATTTCGTTTCAGATGCGGTTGCGGCGGACGGCAATTTAATTACAAGCCGCGGCCTGGGGACCGCCGTTGATTTTGCGCTTGCGATTATCGGATTTTTAACGGGAGGGGACGATGAGCTTCTTTGCCGGGTAAAAAAAGGTATCGTATATCATAATCTGGAGGACTGATTCAGAGAAATAAAAAACCGCTTCATATCTTTTAATGATATGAGGCGGTTTTTCCGGAAAATCCGGTATTAGTTTTTCATCTGTTCTTCCTGTCTCATGATCATTTTCTTGACCATTTCACCACCGATGCTTCCGGCCTGTCTGGAAGTAAGATCTCCGTTGTAACCTTCTTTCAACGGTACGCCGATCTCGCTTGCTACTTCCTGTTTAAAACGGTTCATAGCTTCTTTTGCTTCCGGTACTGCCATTTTGCTGGTGTTAGAACCTGAATTTGTTCCGCTCATGGTTTTCACCTCCATTATATTTTCTACTGTTTTTGAAAAGTCGGCACTGTAGTCAATGCCTGCATCACCGGCCCTTCATTTAGGAGCCACAATAATAATTACTGTATGTCCTAATCCTATTATGGACGGGAATAAAAAAAATATAATTGGAAAATATTGAGAATATGGTTGACAATCCGGTTGCTATGTGCTTTACTTAACAGGTAATCTAAATATGAAAGAAAGAGAGGTAATAAACATGATCGGTTATACAAATAAAGCAATGAAAACAGCAAATTACATTCATACTATTACCTCGATTGATTTTGTTTTTCCAAACGGATGAAGCGTTCGTGCGGCATTTTGGGCCGGAGGCCGTTTCAGCCGCATATTGAAGAACAAAAATTTTTCTGTGGCTTACAGCCGTGGTAATCGTGTGATTGCCACGGCTTTTTTGTGTTGTAAGATTCGGGTGTAAAAAGGCTTTCATTTCGAGTTGACAGCCGACAACCGAAAAGATGGAGGGGAAAATGAAGAAACTGCATACGTATATCGGTCGTCACTGGGGCGGCTATCTGCTCGCTATTGTATGTATGATAGTGGCGATTATTCTGGATATGATTTATCCGATGATTACGCAGAGTATAGTGGATGACGTGATTTTAAAAGGAAAAACAGAAATACTGACGGGACTGTTGACCGGGATTGTCGCCGTCGGAATCGGACGGTCTGTGTTCGAGTATGTGAAAGAATTTACATTCGATAAACTCTCTTCGACAATCGGTTCACAGATGAGGAAGGATTTATTTGACCATGTTCAGAAATTGTCCATGAGTTATTTTTCCGATGCGAATACGGGAGAACTCATGGCAAGAGTAAAAGACGATGTCGACAAAGTGTGGAATGCTTTGGGATTTGTCGGAATGCTTACGATTGAGGTGGTAATTCATGTCTCATTTGTTCTGTACTGCATGTTTTCCAGAAACTGGCGTCTGGCGTTTGTACCTCTTATTACGATGATTGTATGCGGGGCGGTCGCCGTTCTTATGGAACGGAAGCTGGATAAGGTTTATGATGAGATCAGCGAAGAGAACGCGGTTTTAACGACTGTGGCGGAAGAAAATCTGGCCGGCGTACGAACGGTAAAGGCATTTGCAAGAGAGCAGCATGAGATTCAAAAGTTTTTGTCCCATAACGAACGCTATTACGAACTGAATATTACGCAGTCAAAAGTGTTGGTCCGCTATTATCCGCTGTTTCAGTTTGTCGGCAGAGCGCTGCCGGTATGTACGACAGTTTTGGGCGGAATTTCCGTAATGAACGGGAATATGTCGCTCGGCGCGCTGGTAGCATTTGTAGAGTACAGCAGAAATTGTACGTGGCCGATGGAAATGATGGGGTGGCTGACAAACGATATTTCGTCTGCAGTCGCTTCTTATCGGAAAATTAAAAAGATTTATGCGCAAAAGCCGGAGATTGTGGAGCCGGAGAAGCCAAAAGAGCTTAAAAAAGTGCGCGGAGATATTTCTTTTGAAGGGGTTCACTTTGAAATTGAAGGAAAGCGGATTTTATCGGATATCAGCTTTCACATTCCCGCCGGAAAGACGCTTGGCATTATGGGTGCGACCGGTTCCGGAAAGTCGTCTTTGGTAAATCTTTTACAGCGGTTTTATGATGTAAAAGACGGAGCGATCCGGCTTGACGGGATGGATATAAGGGAACTTCCGCTTAAACAGCTTCGGGGTAATGTGGCCTGTGTGCTGCAGGACGTTTTTCTGTTTTCGGATACCATCGGGGAAAATATTAAGATGGGTCAGCGGAAGCGCATGTCGGCGGAGGAAATCAGAATGTCGGCGGAGAGAGCGCAGGCGAGCGGTTTTATCGAGAAGCTGGAGGAACAGTACGATACGGTTATCGGCGAGCGCGGCGTCGGATTGTCCGGTGGGCAGAAGCAGCGAATCAGCATTGCGAGAGCGCTTTCCAAACACAGTCCGATACTTGTAATGGACGATTCTACTTCTGCGCTTGATATGGAAACGGAGCATGAAATTCAGAAAACGCTGAACGGGCTTCTGCATACGACAAAGATCATTATTGCGCATCGAATATCGGCGGTACGTCATGCGGATGAAATTATATACCTTAAAGACGGAATGATTGCTGAGCGCGGAACGCATGAAGAACTGCTTGCGAAAAAAGGGCTTTACTACGAAACCTTTCGGGCGCAGTATGGAGAAATCTAAGCAACTCTAAGGACACAAAATACGTGTCCTAAGAGTTGCTAAGATTTCTGAAGAATGCCAGGGACGGGCGTTCTTCGCATGGGGAATCACAACAACGCGAAAGGGTTGCTAAGATTTCTGAAGAACGCCAGGGACGGGCGTTCTTCGCATGAGAAAAAAGCGATGCGTATATGTTTAGATGGGAGGGTTTTTATGGCTGTAAATTCATTTCGTGAAGACGAATTTATGGAAAATACCGACAGGAAGAAGATTCTGCGTCGGCTGCTTTCTTATTTGTTTGTTTATAAAGGCGCTATTGTCGGCGTGCTGCTCTGTATGGGAGTAACGGTTGCAATTTCGCTGATGAATCCGCTGATTATTGAAGAGGCGCTTGACCATTATGTCGCGGGTTCGGATATTGAGGGACTGATACGGCTTGGTATTTTTGCACTTGTGTTAAATCTTGTTTTTATTGTGATGGTAAAGCTTCGAATGTATATTATGGCGGTTATTTCCAATAAAATACTGCTGCAGATACGCCAGGATTTATACGAGCACATCCAGACGTTGTCGTTTTCTTTTTTTGACAGCAGACCGACCGGAAAAATTCTGGCAAGAATTATCGGCGACGTCAATTCGCTGAAAGATATTCTGACCAATGTTGTTACGACACTGATTCCCGAATTTGTGACGGTGATTGGCGTTGTGGTCATTATGATGGTGAAAGACGCAAGGCTTGCGTTTGCTTCGCTTTGTACGATTCCGGTTATGATGGCCGGTATCTGGTTTGTGGAAAAGGCTTCTCATAAGCGCTGGCAGATTTTTCGGAAAAAATCATCCAATCTGAACGCATATGTACATGAGGATATTGCCGGGATTCGCGTGGTACAAAGCTTTGGAGCAGAGGAAGAGACAAGGGAGATTTTCGGAGATCTGACCGACGAACATAAAACGGCGTTTTGGGACGCCTGCCGTTTCGCAGATATGTTTGGCCCGGTCATTGACTTATGCTGGGGTATCGGCGCAATGATGCTTTATCTGGTGGGCGTCCGCATTCTGGGCGTAGAGCAGGTGTCCGTGGGGCTTTTAGTTGCGTTCGGAACGTATATCAATATGTTCTGGAACCCGATTATGAATCTGAGTAATTTTTATAATAATTTAATCACAAACCTGACTGCTGCGGAACGTATTTTTGATATTCTGGATACCGAGCCGGATATTGCAGACCGGGAAGGCGTCGGCGAGCTGCCGGAGATTCGCGGAGAAGTCCGGTTTTCGCATGTCAGCTTTACCTATGACAGAGGCACCTCGGCAGAAACGAAAGTACTTGAGGACGTCAGTTTTCATGTAAAACCGGGAGAAACGATTGCGTTGGTGGGGCCGACCGGAGCAGGAAAGACTACAATTGTAAATTTGATTAGCCGTTTTTATGATATAGAAGAAGGCGTCATTTCCGTAGACGGATACGATCTGACGAAAATTTCAATTCAAAGCCTGCGGAAGCAAATGGGCGTAATGACGCAGGATAATTTTATTTTTCACGGCACCGTGCGGGAGAATATTCTTTACGGCAGGCTTGAAGCGTCCGAGGAAGAAATGATTGCCGCGGCGAAAGCCGTCAACGCCCACGACTTTATTATGAAGATGGAAAAAGGGTACGATACCGAATTAAAAGAGCAGGGAGCGGGACTCTCCATCGGGCAGCGGCAGCTTTTGGCGTTTGCAAGAACGATGGTGTCTATGCCGAAAATTCTGATTCTGGATGAAGCGACGTCAAGTATTGATACACATACGGAAATTCTCGTGCAAAAGGGGATAGAAGCGCTTCTATCCGGTCGAACCAGTTTCGTAATTGCGCACAGACTGTCGACCATTCAAAATGCCGACCGAATTTTTGTCATAGATCAGGGCGGCATTTTAGAACAGGGAACCCCTGCCGAACTCCTCTCCGCCAAAGGAGCCTACTACAACCTCTACATGGCACAATTTGCGGACATACAATGAGCCGTGCCAAGCGGTAAAGAACCGGCTTTTTGTGCGTGCACAAAAAAAGGCGGCTCTTTACCGCAGGAGAGGGCGAAAGCCCGCGAGCCGGAAGGAGCGAAGCGGAATCCGGCTTGCCACGGCGGAGAAAAAGGTGCAAGAGAGAAAGAAGGCTTTTTGTGCGTGCACAAAAAAAGGCGGCTCTTTACCGCAGGAGAGGGCGAAAGCCCGCGAGCCGGAAGGAGCGAAGCGGAATCCGGCTTGCCACGGCGGAGAAAAATGGGGGAAAACGCAGACAGAAAAAATGATCCGTATTATGAAAGAGAAGATTTTACAGTAAACAAAAAAAAGACAGCCGTTTTGATTTATCCGCAGTTTTATAATTTTGAAATCTGCGTCGCACTTGAGATTCTTGCACTGGGGGAAAAACCGGTTACGATTTTTGCAAAAACAAAAGAGGCGGTTCTTGACTTTATCCGGGCGTTTGACAGAGAGGATATGGTAATCGGCGCCATTTCAATTGCTCCGGTTCTGCTTTTAAAAGCGGGAATACTGAAAGACAAACCGTTTATGGCGGGAATCAATCAGGAAGAGTTGCTGGAAGAGGGATTTACCAGGGAGGAACTGGCGCTTATGAAAGGCTGGGACGATAACCTGAAGGATCCGTCCGCAAATGGATATCTTGTTTCGGGAACGATTCTTACCTCTCTATCATGTTATTTCGTAAAATGGGCGCTGGCGTTTGGAAAAATGCTGGGAATTGAAATGTCTGAGAAAACGTTTGGCTTCGGTTTTTAAGGGGAGGAAAATCCGTATGAAAGAAAAACAGGTCGTCCATATTTTCGGAGCCTCGGGTTCCGGCACTTCTACTCTTGGGAAACAATTAAGCGAGGTAACGGGCTATGTCTGGATGGACACGGACGATTATTATTGGCTGCCGTCCGATCCCCCTTATACGGACAAACGAAAAATTTCCGAACGCCTCCGGTTGATGAAAGAGGATATGGAAAAAGTGGAGAATGCTGTGATATCCGGGGCGCTGGAGGGCTGGGGCGGAGACCTGATTCCTTATTTTACACTGGGGGTCCGTGTGGTAACGGATACGGACCTTCGGCTTTTGCGACTGAAAAAACGGGAGGCGGAGCATTTTGGAGCACGTATTTTGGAGGGCGGCGACATGTATCGGAATCACCTTGCATTTATGGAATGGGCGAAGGGATACGATGACGGAGATATGAGCACAAGAAGCCGCGCAAGGCATGACGAGTGGCAGAGACGGCTTTCCTGTAAGGTAATCGTTGTAAACGGAGCGGAGGATTTGGAACGAAACTGTCAGGTGATACGGGAGGCATTACAGGAGAGAAAATGATTTATCTGGAAAAAATAACGGCGGCAAACTGGAAAAAGGCTGTTTTGGTCACGACGGATCCGCAGAGAAAGCGTCCGCTGGAAGAAGAATGGATGATGAACAGCGCTTTTTCCATGCTTCAATCTGTGTATGAACCGGAGTGGGAGAGCAGGCTTATTTTAGACGACGAAAAAGCGATAGGTTTTGTATTCTATGGTTTTTGGAAGAAAAAGGGCGTGTATTTGCTCTGCAGATATGCAATCGACATCGCGGAACAGGGAAAGGGATATGGTACGAAGGCGCTGCCTGTTGTACTGGATGCGATGCGGCGGCAGTACGGATGCAGGGATATCTATCTTACGCTTGAGAATGAGAACAAGCGCGCCATACGGTTATATAAAAAGGCGGGATTTGTGCCGACAGGAGAAACAGACGAGGGCGAAGAGATTTATGTGCTTAGCGTCAAGGATAAAAATTGAAAGGAGACGGTGATTAACATGAAATTAACATGGAAGGAACCGGGATTATCGTATAATTTGGAGAGTATCATGCAGTTCTGGCAGGGGGATTCGGGAGAATTCTGGACGGATTCACTGTTTTTCTATTATCCGGAAATCAGTAAGGAGAAGGTAACGACATTATCAGGGGAAGATAAGAACCGCTATCTCAGGGAAAAGCTCACGGAAATTTATGAACAGAAAAAAGAGCTTCTTTCCGGAAAACAGGCGGCCTATCAGTCCTGGTGGGAGGAAAAGAAAAGGTCGGTAACAGAAGCGCTCAGTGAAGCGTTTGATACGGATTGTGAAAACCATTATAATCATATGACGGGAAATATTACGCTGAATCCGATTGCGCCGCGTTATTTAAGCGAGCGCAGATTTGACGTATTTTATCAAAACAGCGAGCGCGGAGCGCTTGGCATGGCGCTGCATGAAATCATTCATTTTGTATGGTTTGACGTATGGAACGGATATTTTCACGATTCGGAGGAAGACTATGAGATACCGCATCTGAAATGGATTTTAAGCGAAATGGCGGTGGAACCGATTATGCGCGATCAGAGGCTGGCGTCAGTCAACCCGTATTTCGAAGCGGATTATGAAAAGGCTGCCAGAGGGGAAAACGGTTGTGTGTATGACTGTTTTTACCGGATGCGGATAAACAATGAGCCGGTTTTAGAAACGCTTTACCGGATGTACCGGCAGGAATCGATTCATGATTTTATGGAGCAAAGTTACGAGTTTTGCAGAAAATATGAAAAAGAAATCCACGGACAGATGAAAGGGGTTTTGTAAGCAGGGAAAAGCTGTTTTTATTGCAGACGGGAAACAACAAATTCCAATGGGGTATAAGGTATGAACGAAAAAGTATATGAATTTGACGCGGTGATTCAAAAGGTGCCGGATATCGACGGCGCATATATTGATTTTCCGTATGATGTAAAGAAAGAGTTCGGCAAAGGGCGCGTAAAGGTTCACGCTGTTTTTGACGGGGAAGCATACGACGGCAGCCTGGTGCGGATGAAAACGCCGAATCATATCATCGGACTCAGGAAGGATATCCGGGCAAAAATCGGAAAACAGCCGGGAGATACGATACATGTAACGATACGGGAGCGGTAAGCGCTGCCGTAGCGGCGCATGGAACTCGTATCGGAATACAGGGAGCCGCTGTCTGCATGAACGGAGCTAATACGTCTGCAGACACGGCTCCTTCGGTATTTCCGTACCATGCGCCAGCATTTCAATGACATTTACATCTTCGCCCGAAAAATCGTCTCCGAGAATGTGCTTCATGGCATGGAGGAAGGCGTTCTGCTGCTCGATTTTTGAGAGCGCCGCATCAATAAAAATAGTATAGCTTCCGTCTTCGTTCTCCGCAACGGTTTCTTTTACTCTGCATCCGGGAAAGTTCATCAAACGTACCTGGTAGTCAATCGTCATAGTGCTGTTCCTTTCTTTTGAGCGCCAAAAGCATATTATGCAATGCGTTCAGGTCTTCCGGTTCCGCGTCGCGCGCGGCGTCAAATAACAGCCGCAGTTCTTTATGTTCAAAAATTTCCTGCGCTATTTTCGAGGTTTCTTCATTTATATAGTAATACGGATTACCGTCTTTATCAAAGCGGGGCATCTGCCTTGCATCTGTTCTGCCGAATAAATAATCGATATCCACACAAAACAAATCGGCAATCTGTTCATATAATTCTTTGGAAGGAAATCTCTTTCCGGTTTCCCACATCGCAATTGTGCTTTTTGACACGTCCAGTTTATCTGCAAGTGTTTGCTGAGACATCTGATTTTCTGACCGCAGTTTTGCAATGATATCCTTAAATTCCGCCATAGTGTATTTCCGCCTTTTGTATATTTTTTTTATAATATCACTATAAGTGAGAAATGTAAAGAGGAAAAATCACTTTTGGTGAAATTGTACAAAATAAAAAAAGTTTACAAAAAGTGATTGACGGAGGTCACATATAGTGATAGCATTGTGTCTACAGAGGTCACTAATAGTGATTTCGAACGGCACCTGAGGAAAAAAGGGAAAAGCGGAGGTCTTGCCGCCCTGTCCGCAGGCGCTTATTTAACATAACAGATAAAATGTCCATTAAAGCGGACAGAGGGGCTTTGCTCCTCCTGAAATACCAGCCGCTTCTACTGCGGCAGAATGGAGAGAAAAGATGGAAACAACATTGGAGAACAACAAGACAGTACTTGCAGGAAAGATTGTGTCGGCGTTCCGATTCAGTCACGAGGTATGCGGAGAAGGATTTTACATTGCGGATCTTGCCGTAAAACGACTGAGTAATTCCGTGGACCGTCTGCCTGTTATGGTTTCGGAGCGTCTGGCGTGCGTGGAAGCCGATTTTACAGGACAAAACGTACTTATAACGGGACAGTTCCGTTCCTTCAACAGGCATGAAGAAAATACAAACAGACTGATGCTGTTTGTATTTGTCAGGGAAATGGAATTTATTAACGAAACAGTTGACGAAAGCAGGAATAACCAGATTTTTCTGGACGGCTACCTCTGTAAGCCGCCGATTTACCGGAAGACGCCGATGGGAAGGGAAATCACGGATCTTATGCTTGCAGTCAACCGCCTGTACGGTAAATCGGATTATGTGCCCTGTATCTGTTGGGGACGCAACGCCAGGTTTGCGGCGGGATTTGCAGCCGGCGACCGGGTTCAGCTGATCGGAAGAATCCAGAGCCGCGATTATGTGAAGCGATTTTCGGGTGCGGAAGAAGAACAGAGGACCGTGTATGAAGTGTCGGTAATCAATATCGTAGCGGCGGAGGAATAGAAACTTCACAGGCCAATATCTTTTCGTATTTCGCACTGGTAGTTTTCCCCGATTAAATTTCTGCATATCGTGCAAAAATCATTACGCAGGCATAGCCTTTGGCTTGCCGTTTTTTAAGAAAGCGTCAAATATTGAGAACGGATCAAAGCATTGCTTGTCATAGCATCTTTATCTGGCAGTAAGAAAAATATCTGACTTCCAATCATTGCTTTTCCCGAACTTCTGTTATAAAATAGACAAAAGAACCACAAAAAGGGGGATTATATCATGCCATTTATTGATTCTAAAATCACGCTTCCGGTCTCTCCGGAAAAAAGAGAAAAAATTAAATCCGAGCTTGGAACGGCGATTTCCATAGTAAATAAGCCGGAAAGCTTTTTAATGATCGGTTTTGAGGACAATTACGATCTTTACATGGGCGGAAAGAAGCTGGACCGGGGCGCTTATGTAGCGGTCAGCCTGTTCGGCAACGCGTCTTCGGAAGCATATAATAAGATGACGGCGGAAATCTGCCGCATTTATGAAGAAGAGCTTGCAATCCCCGCCAATGCGGTTTATGTGACGTATCACGGAGTAAGCGACTGGGGATGGAACGGGCAGAATTTTTAAGGCCGTAAGCTCGGCGTTAAGTTTTGCAGAAGCGAAAGGATCTATATAAGGAAGCAATACGGTCAGGCGGCGTAACAGCCGCCTGACTGCGTTATAAAGGAATGGTTATGGATAAATACGATATCTTAAAAAAGTACTTCGGATATACGGAATTTCGAGAAGGGCAGGAAATTCTGATTGACGCGGCGTTAAGCGGCCGGGATGTGCTTGGAATTATGCCGACGGGCGCGGGAAAATCGCTCTGTTACCAGGTTCCGGCGCTTCTGATGCCGGGAGTTACGGTTGTGATATCGCCTTTGATTTCATTGATGAAAGATCAGGTGCGCGCGTTAAACGATGCCGGAATCCATGCCGCATATATAAACAGTTCGCTGACCGAGGGGCAGATTGCAAAGGCGCTGTCCCTTGCGGCGGAAGGACGCTACAAAATTATTTATGCTGCGCCGGAGCGGCTTATAACGCCGGGATTTTTAGACTTTGCCATGCGGGTGGAATTATCTATGCTTACGGTAGACGAAGCGCACTGCATTTCACAGTGGGGACAGGACTTTAGACCGAGTTACTTAAAAATCGTGCAGTTTGTCGAGCGGCTTGGACGGCGGCCGGTTATCGGCGCATTTACGGCGACGGCGACGGAGCAGGTAAAAGAGGATATTTCCTGCGTGCTGGGACTGCGCGATCCGGAGATACTGGTAACGGGATTTGACCGGAAAAATCTGTATTTTGCGGTAGAGACGCCGAAAAGAAAAGACGATTTCGTTCTTCGGTATGTCAGAGAACATGCGGGGGAAAGCGGTATCATTTACTGCGCTACCAGGAAAAATGTGGATGCGGTTTATGAAAGCCTGTGTGCAAAAAACATACCTGCGGCAAAGTATCATGCGGGAATGGGCAGCGAAGAGCGGAAAATCAGCCAGGAGGAATTTATTTTTGATAACAGACCGGTTATGGTAGCGACAAACGCATTCGGGATGGGAATCGATAAGTCGAATGTCCGGTATGTAATTCACTACAATATGCCGCAGAGCCTCGAAAATTATTATCAGGAAGCGGGACGCGCGGGGCGCGACGGCGAACCGTCCGAATGCGTACTTCTTTATTCTCCGCAGGACGTTATGATAAATCGTTTTCTTCTCGAAAATAAGGAATCGAATGCGGAATATACGGAGGAAGAAAACGAAGCGGTCCGCGAACGGGACGGAGAACGTCTGCAGAAAATGATTTATTACTGTATGACTGCAGATTGCCTCAGAGAATATATTCTTCGTTATTTCGGCGAGCGCAGAGCGGTTGTATGCGATAATTGTTCCAACTGTAAAAAGGAGTTTACCGAGACGGATATTACGGAAGAGGCGGTTAAGATTATTTTCTGTATAAGGGAAACCGGTCAGCGCTACGGGATAAATGTAATCGCGGGGACGCTGCTTGGAGACGACCGGGCCAAACTGCGGGAATACGGAGTGTCGCGGTTTACCTCTTACGGCAGCTTAAACGGCAGGACGGAAGCGGAAATAAAACAGATGATAAACCGCCTTTTGACGGAGCAGATTCTTGTTCAGACGCAGGATAAATATGCGCTGCTAAAGCTGACGGCACGAGCGGACGAGGTCGCATGGCACGAACGGCCGGTCATATTAAAAGCGCCGAAATACAATCCTGTAAAAGAAAGCGCTGCGGCAGGAAGACGGGGCGTATCGGCGTCCGGAAAGAGAAGGTCCGACCTTTTAAATACAAGAGGGCTGGAATTGTTCGACAGACTGCGTGCCTTACGTACCGGGCTGGCCAAAGAACAGAGCATACCGCCTTATGTTGTGTTTTCTGACAAAACATTGACGGATATGTGCGTCCGTACGCCATTAAATAAGGAAGAGATGCTTTTGGTAACGGGAGTCGGAGAAACAAAGTTTGCGAATTACGGAAACGAATTTTTACAGGCGATAGCGGCATTTACCGGAGGAAAAAAAGAAAAACTCTACTATGGTGAATCCGCTTTTGCTGAACCAACCGCCGCAAATCGAAAGTATTTCCGAAAATGAAAGCGTCTGCCGCAGGATAAAACCTTACGGCAGACGCTTTCTATGTATTTTATGGGTAGCTGTGTTTTTCAGTGTTCCAGGACGTCTTTAAACTGCATATGGTAAAGCTCCGTATATCTTCCGTTCTTTGCCAAAAGCTCGTCGTGTTTACCGGTTTCCACGATTTGCCCCCGATCCATAACGATAATTTTATCTACATTAACAATTGTAGAAAGACGGTGGGCAATTATAATGGACGTTCGATTCTGCATGAGATGATCAAGCGCATTCTGCACCAGTTCTTCTGATTCGGAGTCGAGTGCGCTGGTCGCCTCGTCTAAAATAAGCAGCCGCGGGTTGCGTAAAAATACTCTTGCAATTGAAAGACGCTGTTTTTGTCCTCCGGATAGGCCGATACCGCGTTCGCCGAGCTGCGTATTCCACTGATTCGGCGTTTTCATAATAAAATTGTAGGCGTTTGCCGCTTTTGCCGCAGCTTCCAGTTCTTCCATTGTGGCGTTCGGCTTACCATATCTGATATTTTCAATAATCGTTCCCGAAAAAAGTATCGTATCCTGAAACACCATGCCCATCTGGTCGTAGAGCGAGGATAACGAGTAACCGGTTAAATCTTTTCCCGAAAGAAGAATCGATCCGCTGTCGACGTCGTAAAAACGGGACAGAAGATTCACAATTGTAGTTTTTCCGCAGCCGCTGGAGCCGACAAGCGCAACCTTTTCTCCTTCCTGAATCGTAAAACTGATATCGTCGAGATTATGGATAAAACTATGCTTGTCGTACTGGAAGGACACATGCCGGAATTCGATGTTCATCGTATCGGTCGGTTTTAATGTGATGGCATTTTCTTTTTCAGAAATATCCGGTTCCGTATCGAGTATTTCATAAACACGTTCAATACCGGCAATACTTCTGGCATAAGTGACATTTAATTCCGCAAAACGCCGAAGCGGTGTAATCATATATCCAAGATAGGAGTAAAATACAATCATATCTCCAAGCGACATTTTTCCTCTTATGATGTAATAAGCGGACAGACACACGATAACGGAACTGATGACTTCCGAAAGCGCGCTGGTTAAGGATGTTCCCATAGCAGAAAAATGATTTCGCTTTTTGGAGTGCCGGTAAATGGTTTCCGAAATTCCGTTAAACTGTTCCTTTTCCTTTTTTTCCATATGAAAAAGCTTTACAACGGCGAAACCGGCCATACGCTCCTGAATATAGCCGGAGATATCGGAAATACTGTTCTGCGTTTTCTTGCTGCTTTTTCGGATCAGCGAGCGGATTTTTTTTGTGGCGATCACCGAAAGGGGCAGCGTAACGCCCGCGATAATGGTAAGCGGCACGTTAATCGGCAGCATCAGAGCCAGGTAGGCGATCAGACAGATTGCGTCAATCCAGATATTTGTGGCGACGCCCCAGATAAAGCCGTGCACCTGTTCGACGTCGCTGTTAAAGCGTGTAACAAGGCTGCCCGATTTATTTTCCTGGTGAAAGCTGGCGGACATTAAAAGCAGATGGTCATAAAGTTCTTTTCGCATAGTGTTCATAATACGGTTGGAAACTTCAAGCGCGCCTGCTTCTCTGAAAAAAGCTGCCGGAATATAGACGACGATATACAAAAACAGCAGTATGACCAGCCATCGGGCAACCTCCTGCAGTTTTTGCGCTTCCGTAAAAACACTTCCCGGGACGAGCAGCACATCGGTGAAGTATTTCAGTACCTGAGGCAGAATCAGCGGAAGCGTCAGTTTGATCACGCCGCCTGCCGTCGATACTAAAATCAGGTACCAGTGGGGGCCTATGTATTTTACGGTTCGAAGCGCCGGATGCTGTGATTTTTTTTGCATGATAATCAATTCCTTTCTTTTGATGAATACTGCATGCAACAGTATACGCAGAAAATTATGTATCGTACATGATTAACTGCTATGGGTATGAGTATAAGACAAAAAAGATGATAAAACATCCGATTTTTTTGGGTAAAATATAAAATAACTAAGTTTTTATGACATATAACCGAAGGGAAAGAGGAGTTTTTTCGGTATATAACGGAAACTTTTCTTTACACCGGGATTGAGGAAAGGTACAATAAATGTAACATGTTTGCACCGCAGAGGGAAAGGAGTATCTATGCCGATACCATTAAAAGAAGGAACCAATATTCTGGTTGAACAGAGAAGCTTTCCGTATCAATATGCAATGCCTTCTCTTGAAATGGCAACGGATCATTATAATTTAAACTATGTGATTTCCGGGGACAGAAAGATTATTACGCCTATGGGCACATACTGTTATCATGCCGGAAATGTGACGGTGGGAGCGCCCTTTTATTATGCAAGAACGGTGCCGATGTCAGACGAGCCGTACGAACGCATCCTGATTAAGTTTTCGCCGGAGTTTATCGTGCCGTTCCGGCAGGAGGCGGGGCAGCAGTTTTTTGACGATTTTTTTCTCGGAAAAAGGATTTTTTGTTTTTCTGACGAATCCGGAGATAAAATAAAAGCAATGTTTGAAGAGATGGTAGAGGAATTTCAAAAAGACGGTCCGCATACGGAATTTATATTACAGGGGATGCTGGGCAGGCTGCTTTTTACCATATGGGAGGGCAGGCTGCCGGATAAAAGCGAAGAACAGCATAAATCGCCGCTGACCGAACCGATTATGGACGTTATTGTTTACATTGAAAAAGAGTATATGAAAAACCCGTCGCTGGAAGCGGCCGCAAAGGTTGCGAACTTTTCGACGTCCTATTTTTCAAGACTGTTTCAGGCGCAGCTCGGAATGTCTTATTCCGAGTATCTGGACCGCGTAAAACTGCGCCATGTTCAGATTTTGCTCGTGCAGACGAAAAAAACACTGATGGATATTGCACAGGAAACCGGATATTGCCACGGTAATTATCTGAGCGAGCAGTTTAAAAAGAAAATCGGAATGACGCCGGGAAAATATCGGAAGAAGGCCCAGCTTGAAAAAAAGGCGCCTGACGACAGACTGCATCATCTGGCAGAAGAGGTTAGAACCGAAAAAGGGGCAAAAGACAGACGGTAAGTCTGCATGGAGGAGCGGATATGGGAAGAACCGATATGGGGTTTTTAGAGTTTAAAGGGAAGTGGCGGACGTATCAGGAAAGGGTATTAAAAAATGCGGACCGTTATTTAGCGGACGGAAAAATACATATTGTCGCCGCGCCCGGCTCAGGCAAAACGACGCTTGGGATTGAACTGATCCGAAGGCTTGGCGAACGGACATTGATTTTAACGCCGTCCGTCACAATCAAAGAGCAGTGGGCGGCAAGAATTACGGAAGCGTTTCTCTGTGAAGGGGCAGAGAAGGAGAAGCATCTTTCTTTGAGTTTAAAAGAGCCGAAGACCATTACAATTGTAACCTATCAGGCGCTTCATGCAGCAATGACCGGGGAAAAAGAAGGGGATGTGCAAAATGAATTCGGCGCGTTCTGTCTGGACGAATGCCATCATCTGCGGAGCGAATGGTGGAAAGCGCTGGAAGGATTTAAAAAGAAATGCAGCAATCCCAAAATAATCGCGCTTACGGCAACGCCGCCGTATGACAGCACGCCCGTAATGTGGAAACGTTATCTGGATATGTGCGGTGAAATTGACGAAGAGATTACGATTCCTGAGCTTGTAAAGGAAGGAAGCCTCTGCCCGCACCAGGATTTCGTCTATTTTAACTATCCGACGGAGGAAGAGACGGCGGAAATCCGAAAATTTGAGGAACGAAGCCGCAGAGTAACGGAGCGTCTGTTGCAGGACGAAGCGTTTTTTCAGGCAATAAAAAGTCATATCGTATTCACGGGCGTAAAACCGGAGGAGACGCTGTTAAAGGAGCGGGAATATTTGGAAGCCTTTCTGACGTACCTGAATGAAAAAAAGGCGCCGCTGCCTTCGGTTTTAAAAAAGACGGCCGGGACAAAGCTGCCGTCTGATATGACCGCAGAAAAGATGGAATGCCTGCTGCAGGGGTTTCTCTATGATGATACGGAAGCATACGCCTGTGAACTGGAGTTTCCTGAAAAGTTAAAGGCGGATTTAAAATCAGAGGGTCTGATTGAACGAAAAAAGGTAATGCTTGCAGCAAACGGCGCGGTCGAAAAGCTGCTGGTGTCCTCAAAGGGGAAGGCCAACAGTATTCGGGATATTGTGCTGCACGAATATGCAGCGGCTGGCGACAGGCTTCGTCTCTTACTTTTGACCGATTATATCCGTGCGGAATATGAAAAAGCAGTCGGGGATACGGAAGGTGAAATCAACGCGCTTGGCGTTCTGCCCTTTTTTGAACTGCTGCGGCGGGCGGCGTCTGCCCAAAATCAGAACCGCCTTCGTCTTGGCATCCTGTGCGGGACCATTGTCGTGATCCCAACAGAGGCAAAAGAGGCGCTGCTGTCTGAAACAAAGGGGGTCGGAAACGTAACATTTGAAGGATTTGGAGCATCCGGGACAAAGGAATATCTCAAAGTTTGCGCTTCGGGCGGAGGAAACTTTCTGACAAAAGCAGTGACGAATCTGTTTGCACAGGGGCGTATTCAGGTATTGATCGGAACAAAATCGCTGCTTGGAGAAGGCTGGGATTCCCCTTGCGTCAATTCCCTGATTCTGGCGAGCTTTGTCGGATCGTTTATGCTAAGCAATCAGATGCGCGGCCGCGCGATTCGCGTATGGAAAGAGAATCCGGAAAAAACCAGCAATATCTGGCATCTGGTATGCTTAAAACCGGATAACGAAGAAAATCAGAAGGAGGGAGGCGGAGATTTTGCCCTTCTTGAAAGAAGGATGGAACATTTTCTGGGCCTTCATTATACGGAAAATAAGATCGAAAACGGGATGGCGAGACTGACTTTTTTAAAATCGCCATTTAATAAGGAGAATACAGACAATATAAACAAAAAAATGCTTGCCTTATCAGATCAGCGCGAACAATTAAAGGAACGCTGGGAAAAAGCGCTTACAATACATAATAAAATGGAAATTATAGAAAATACAGATGTAGAAAACGAGGCGGTATCGGATGAACTCTATCAAACCGCAAAGAAAAAGACGACGGCGGCAATTGCAGCGGCGGCTCTCTCGACCGGTATGACGGCCGCTGCAGCGGCGGCCGGAGCCGGAGCGCTTTTCGGTCTATTTGGACTATTTGCGGCAGGCAGCGCAGTGGTGTTGTTTAGGAACGGAATCAGGGCTGCGAAAACAGGTACGCCGGTAAAGCGCCTGAGGCTGTGCGGTATGGGGATTCGGGAGGCAATGAGGCGGAAAAATCTTTTAGAAAAGAACGACTCGTTTGTAGCTGCGGAAGTCTTTAAAACCGATCTGTCCTCCGTGTCGCTTATGGGAGCGGGAAGCAGAGAAAAAGCGCTGTTTTCACAGTGCGTCAGAGAGTTTTTTGCAGAAATCGACGATCAGCGTTATCTGCTTGTAAAAAGAAGAAACAGAAAAGCGGAGAACGGCTTTTACTGCGTGCCGGCTTGCTTTGCAGGAAAAAAGGAAGACGCGGAATTGTTTGCCGCATGTATGACGCCCTATATCGGCGATTATGAGCTTGTGTACACCAGAAATGAAAAGGGGAGGGAGCTGCTGTTAAAAGGCAGGATTGCCGCAATGGCAGAGGGAAAAGGCAAAAGCAGCTCCCGCAGAACGGTTTGTTAGTCCGTTATTTGTGAAAAAAGGATACGCCGATGCCGCCGGGACCGGCATGCGTGCCAATCGTACTTCCGATTGTGCTGATCGGGAGGCTGTCTGTTTTTCCGTCCCACAGGGAAACGCTGTCTTTTATGTACTTTTGCAGCATGGAATCGTCAAGGCCGGTATAACCGAGACAGTAGGGCATATCAAAATCAATGCCGCCGTTTTTGGAAACTTCCTGCATCAGAATATTGCTGCCGTTTTTGGAACCTCTGGCTTTTCCAAGCACCGTAACTTCTCCGTTTACAATGGCAATCACCGGTTTAATAGAAAGCAGGTTTCCTGCAAATGCAGCCGCCGAAGAAATGCGTCCGCCGCGTTTTAAGTATTCTAACGTATCCAAAAGCGCGATAACGCAGATATCCTTCTTTCTTTTATTCAGTTCGGATGCAATTTCCGCCGCGCTTTTGCCCTGACCGCGCAGGCGGTGCGCATAGAGGATCAGTATCCGTTCTCCGACGGAGACATTTTCACTGTCTACTATTGTAATGCAATCTTCATATCCTTCCAGCGCGATATTCGCGCTTTGGAAGGAGCCGGAAAGCTTTCCGGAGAGCGTAATTACAACGGCGGTGTCTCCGTTTTTTTTCACATCTTCAAACAAATCGCCGTATTCCGCCGGGGAAATCTGGCTTGTAGTCGGCATACAGTCGCTTTCAATCAGTTTTTCATAAAACTCCCGGTGCGTCATTGTTACGCCGTCTAAAAATTCGTTTTCGCCGAAAATTGTTTTCATCGGCAGAAAATCCAGATGCAGTTGGTCCGCCATTTCTTTTGTAATATCGGAAGCGGAATCAATGATTAATCGTACGCTCATAAAAAAATCATGCCTTTCTCTCAGTCTGCGAACTTTGGGCCGCAGACACAATATTCGCAAGACAAACAAGTTTGTCTGTGAAAAAATCATTTTTCACACGAACTCTATATTCTTTGATAGTCAAATATTTTGAAACTCAAACTAATTTCAGACTATAGCACATGTGGTTCTCCCTGTCAAGAGAGAAGCAATTGTTTGAAAGCTGCGGAACCTTTCGAAATAGAATACGACGCACGTATTTTTTAGCTTTTCCACCCGTTTTTACAAAACACGCATAATCGAAACGAAATTACGCATAGTTAAATGGAAATCTAATTTTAGAAGGCCGCGGGACACCAGTTGTTTTTGCGGTTCACTATGTATGGACGGAGGAGTATCTATGAGCTCATTGTGGACAAATACGGTGGAAATGCCGGAATTTCCGAAGCTGGAAAAGGACATACGAACGCAGGTGTTGATTGTCGGGGGTGGGCTGACCGGCCTTTTATGCGCCTACTTTCTGAAACAGGCCGGCGTCGATTACTGTGTACTGGAATCGGATCGGATCTGTAAAAAAATTACGGGCCATACGACAGCGAAAATCTCGGTCGGACAGGGACTTGTTTATGAAAAGCTGTTCAGCCGGTTCGGACAGGAGAAGACGGCGTTATTTTTAAAAGCAAATGAAAAAGCGCTGAAAAATTTTAAAAGCATGGGCGCGTTGATAAACTGCGATATGGAAGAACAGAATGCCTATCTCTATACATGTACGGACAGAAGAAAGCTTGAAAAAGAAATGCAGACGCTCGGCTGCCTTGGAGCGGGCGCGGATTTTGTCGAAAAAACGGCGCTTCCGTTTGAGATACAGGGCGCAATCCGCTATCGGGGACAGGCGCAGTTTCATCCGCTGAAATTTGCGGCGGGGATTGCCCGAAATCTGAAAATATACGAGCAGTCTGAAGTGCGGGAAATGACGGAGCACTATGCGCGAACCGAAAAGGGATCCGTTGCGGCGGAAAAAATCATTATTGCAACGCACTTTCCGTTTATCAATACAAGGGGCAGCTATTTTATGAAGCTGTATCAGCAGCGTTCTTATGTTCTTGCGTTAAAAGATGCGCCCGATATCGGAGGCATGTACCTGCAGACGGAGGAACCGGGGCTCTCTTTCCGCAATTACGGATCATATCTCTTAATTGGCGGAGAGTCTCACCGAACCGGCAAACAGTGCGGAGGCTGGAACGTATTAAAGGAAACCGCGCAGCAGTATTTTCCGGATGCGAAAGAGGAATTCTGCTGGGCAAATCAGGATTGTATGTCTTTGGACGGACTGCCCTACATCGGGCATTATTCCAAAAACACGCCGGATTTATTTACTGCGTCCGGCTATAACAAATGGGGTATGACAGGCGCCATGATTGCCGCAATGGTGCTTTCGGATCTGGTGAGAGAGCGGGACAATGAGTATAAGCAGCTGTTTTCGCCTTCCCGAAACGGACTTCGGCCGCAGCTTTTTCTCAATGCCTGCGAGGCGATTCGGGGAATTGCAACAATCAAAAAAGGAAAACGCTGTTCACATATGGGCTGTTCCCTGAAATGGAATGAAAATGAACAGACCTGGGACTGTCCCTGTCACGGTTCACGCTTTGACATTTCCGGCAGGCAGCTTGACAATCCTGCCGTCGACGGACTAAAAGAGAAACGACAAAAGTAATGGTCGGTGACGCTTTCCTGTTCTAATCATATAATATATGGAAAAACAGGATTAGGAAATGAAGAAATGTATTGTCAAAATAGAGTTATTCACAGAATTGAAGCGGGAGATTCGCTGTATCAGCTTGCGAGACAGTATCATACTACCGTAACGGAGTTAATCTTACTGAACGCAGGCGTAAACCCGTACAATCTTCAGATAGGAAAAAAACTGGTAATCTGTCCAGGAGAGGGATACGAAGCGCCCGACGCGCCGCAAAATCCGGGAAATATGCCGGGCGGAAATCCGGGAAATATGCCGGGCGGGAATCCGGGAAACAGACCGGGCGGGAATCCGGGGAATATGCCGGGCGGAAATCCGGGAACAGGAGAAACTCCGGGAATGAATCCTGCGGACGGCGGAGCGGAAATAGCAGGACTCAGGGAGGCAATGCGTCTCGCATGGATAAACCATGTTGTGTGGTCAAGACTGTATTTGATCAGCGCCGCGGAAAATCTGGAAAATGCCGACGACACGCTGATGCAGCTTTTAGGAAATGTCGACGAAATAACAGCCGTGTTTGCAAATAACTATTCTCCTGCGGCCATTCAGCAATTCAAGGAGCTTTTAACGGAGCATGTTCAGATTATGGGTAATCTGATTGAAGAGCTAAAGAAGGAGGAAACGGAGGAATACAACCATATCCTTCCGGATTGGTACGAAAACGGCGAACGGATTGCCGACTTCTTAAGCCGGCAGACCGCGGCTTATGACAGACAGGAACTCAGAGACATGATCAAAAATCATCTGGATATTCTCAGAGAAGAGATCGAAGGCTGGTTTGAAGGAGATTACCGCAAAGATATTGAGGCGTTTATCAGATCGGAAAAAGAAATTCTTTCGATGGCGAATTATCTGGCAGGAGGGCTTCTTGCAAGATAATGATGGGGAAGAGCAGCTTTTTTTTGTTTATCATTGGAATTTTGCTGCTTGTCGTAGTCGCGGCGGCGGTTATTGTGATTCACAAATGCATTATTGCAAGAAAAAAGGTAAGGCAGATGCCTTATGACAGAAAAGTAAAAATTCTGGATGAAGTCGCGGCGCCGTTCGGATTTACCTATGTGCCGAAAAAAGATGTTTTTAGCAGCAGGCTTACGGCATGGCAGAGAAAATACGGATACGAAGCGCTGTTTGATTATGCGGCGGGAACGTTTCATATGATTATAGACACATGGCCGGTGTATTTTAATTATGACGGAAAAACATGGCTGATTGAGTTCTGGAAAGGGCAGTACGGAATCAGTACCGGAGCGGAGATCGGGGTCTATCACGCAGACCGTATTCTGTCTGAAAAAGAATACAAAACCGCGCATTTTGACGCGGCGGATAACGACGAACTGTTAAAACTGAAATTTTGCCTGAAGAAAAAAGGAAAGGAACTTGTCTGCATGGAACGCCGCCATTGGTGGCTGACTGCGTTTCTGGTTGGCATGTTTTCCAGATTAAAGAACCTGAAACTGGAAGCGTCCGTTACGTTTTTTGATCCTGAGATGGCGGAACGTTTTTTTGAGGGCATTAAAAGAAGCGGTCATCCTGCAGGAGAATACTGTATGAGGTGTAATGAAGTACGCGTTCGTATGGATTTTACCGAAAAGCATTGCTGGTGGCGAAGATGCTGCCGCGCGTTTATCCAGTTTTTAAATTGGCTCTGCTGCAAGCTGTATCTTCTGGTTACAAGGCCGTTCTGCACTACGCTGGACCGCTTACTGTATTTATATTTTCTGCTTCCGGGCTGTGTTCGAAGGATACATGGCCGGTGGTCTCCCCATTCAGGGAAGAGGCGGCGGCATGAGCTGTAAAAAGCGGCTTGACAAAGCCTATGAACACGCGCTGTGTCTGCCGCTGCAGCAGTGCAGCAGGTATGTAATCATCAGCGATTCGCACAGAGGAACAGGAACTACAAACGATAATTTTCTGAAAAACCAGCATCTGTATTTTGCGGCATTGGAGTATTACGAAAAACGGGGGTTTTTTCTGATAGAACTGGGGGACGGAGAAGAACTTTGGGAAAACCGCAGTATCCGTCTGATTGAAGAAAGCCATAGCGACGTTTATTGGATGTTTTACCTGTTTTTGAGAGAAAAACGTCTGATACGCGTATATGGAAATCATGATATGGAGTTAAAGGGAAAAATACTGACGTATCCGATCGCCACGGCCTGCTGTGCGCCGCCTCTGACGACGCAGATGGAAGAATGCGTGCTTCTGGAAAACAAAATGGGCGGAAGAGATATCTGTATGCTGCACGGTCATCAGGGTGATTTTTTCAACTCGGTTTGTTGGAAACTTTCGCGGTTTCTGGTTCGATATTTATGGAAGCCGTTAGAGCGTTTCGGCGTTAACGATCCTACCAGCGCGGCGAGAAACTATAAAAAGCAAAAGAAATATGAAACATGTATGGCGGAATGGGCCAGAGAACGCGGCGTCTATCTGCTAGCAGGCCATTCCCACAGACCGGTTTTACCCGAAGAAGGAGAGTACTACATTAATTCGGGGAGCTGCGTGCATCCGAGATCCATTACGGCAATCGAAATCGAAGGAGCTCAGATGAGTCTTGTAAAATGGAGCGTAACCACCAGACCGGACATGACGCTATTTGTAGAACGTACGCTTTTAGCGGGTCCGAATACTTCGCTGCGTGAACTCCATAAATCGTGATGAAATCACATAATTTGCTAAAAATGATTTGACGTAATTTTCTTTTATGGTAAGATATAGCATATGTGAAGTTCAAAACGGATTTCGCACCGTTACGAAAGGAGCGAAAAAGAAAATGATAAAAGTGGTTAAATTCGGCGGAAGCTCGCTTGCAAGCGCAGAGCAGTTTGCAAAAGTGGGTAAAATCATTCATTCGGATAAAGAAAGACGTTATGTTGTGCCGAGTGCCCCGGGGAAAAGAAATGCAAAGGACACGAAGGTCACGGATATGCTCTATGCCTGCTATGAGATGGTGGAACGGGAAGAGGATTTCCGCGTACAGTTAATGAAAATAAAGGAACGCTATGATTCAATTATGAATGGTCTTCATTTAAAATTGTCTCTGGAGGAGGAATTTCGGAAAATTTCGGATAACTTCAAAAACAAAATGGGCGAAGATTATGCCGCGTCGCGCGGAGAGTATTTAAACGGAATCGTGATGGCAAATTATCTGGGGTATGAATTTGTCGATGCGGCGGAGGTGATTTTCTTTCACGAAGACGGAAGCTTTGATGCGGAACAGACGAATACCGTTTTAAAGGCGCGCCTGGAACAGATCGAGCGGGCTGTGGTTCCTGGATTTTACGGTTCCATGCCGGACGGAAGTATTAAGACTTTTTCAAGAGGCGGTTCGGATATTACCGGTTCGATTGTTGCAAAGGCGGTTCATGCTACCTGTTATGAAAACTGGACGGATGTTTCCGGTTTTTTAATTGCGGATCCGAGTATTATCGACAATCCGAAGCCTATAAAGACGATTACCTACCGCGAGCTTCGCGAGCTATCCTATATGGGAGCGAGCGTACTGCATGAAGATTCCGTATTTCCGGTGCGGAAGGCGGGGATTCCGATTAATATCCGCAATACGAATGCCCCGGAAGACGAGGGAACCTGGATTGTGGAGAGCACCTGCCATCAGCCGGAGTTCACAATTACCGGAATTGCCGGAAAGAAAGGATTCGTTTCCGTAAGTATTGATAAAGATATGATGAATGCGGAAGTCGGATTCGGAAGGAAAGTTTTGTCGGCGTTTGAGGACAACGGAATTTCGTTCGAGCATATCCCGTCGGGAATCGATACAATGACCGTATTTGTCCATCAGCCGGAGTTTGAAGGGAGAGAACAGTCTGTCATATCTTCCATTCACCGTTATGCGAAGCCGGACAGCATTGAGTTAGAGGGAGATCTGGCTCTGATTGCGGTAGTAGGACGCGGAATGCGGTCTACGCGCGGAACGGCAGGCCGGATTTTTTCCGCTCTGGCACATGCGAGCGTCAATGTAAAAATGATCGATCAGGGTTCCTCCGAATTGAACATTATTATCGGTGTCAGCAATGCTGACTTTGAAAATGCAATTAAAGCAATCTACGATATTTTTGTAACAACCAGACTCTAAATGCACGTAAAAAGAGGGCGACATCAAATTTTCTTTTTTGATGCCGCCCTTTATACTATTTCATCCATTGGACTGTACCTCTCTTTTTATTTTGTTCGGACTTCTTCGTTCTTAAATTCCCTTCGTCGACTTTTGTTCTTCCTATGACTTTTTGAATCGCATCATATATGAATGGTTCACGTCTGATACTGATTCTTTCTCCTCTTTTAGGTTTGTCATGTTTTCCGCCATCGGTTGAATTTAAAAGCGAATGCAATTACGTTTTCGTTGGACTGTACCTCCTTCTGTCAAATTGTCTGGGTAAAAGTCATGTCTTCGGTGGACCGTACCTCCTTTGCTTAGATTTTGTTTGAGGTAATACGCTATGTTTTCAATGGACTGTACCTCTCTTTCTTTTTGCTTCGTCTCTTTTGTTTTGTTAAGTTTATTATAACGCATAAAAAGGAAAAGTCAAGCATAAATTTTGAAAATTTTAAATTTATTTTGAAATAAAAAAATAATTGTATAAATTTTATATAAAATTCTGAAAATTAGAAAAAAGATGAATCCAAATACAACAAAAGGAACCGTAAGAAATCCTTTTCATATAATAAGGTGAAGGGAGCGTAATTTTTTATGGAAAGACAAACGATTCTTTTAATCAGCGATATGCGCCAGGTCTATTTGGCGGAGATATTGACAAAACGAGGTATAAGTGTGCGCTGCCTGGATATCAGAAATGCCGATAATACTCTGGAGCAGTTAGAAAAGCTGAAGCAATTTCTCGATACGGCAGAGATGCTGATACTTCCGATTCCTGTATCGAAGATTTCGGAACAGGAAGAATTAAATGAAATATTGAATAAAAATCTCATAAATAATACGCCGGTGCTTGGAGGCTGTTTTTCAAAGGAACAGAAAGAGCTTTTAACCAGAAGGGGGATTTTGTTCTTTGACTTTATGGAGGATAAGATCGTTGCGGAGGAAAATGCGGTTGCAACGGCGGAAGGCGTAATTGCCGAGCTGGTAAATAACAGTCCTTATAATATAGAAGGAGCGAAAATTATCGTAACCGGGTACGGCTGCTGCGGCAGGACGATTGCGGAAAAATTAAAGCGCCTGGGGGCGAGGGTAACGGTGCTTGCGAGGCGCCGCGAAGCCAGGAAAGAGGCGAAACAGGACGGTTTTTACGCCGTTGATTTTGCATTCGGTCCCGAGGAAGCAATGGGCGCCGCAATGCTGGTAAATACCGTACCCGCGCCTGTCGTAGGCAGACTGATTATAAAGGAACTGCCGAAGGACGCCTATATTCTGGATATCGCATCAAAGCCGGGCGGTACGGACTTCGCATATGCTAAGGAACGCGGAATCCGGGCGGATCTGGTTCTTTCTATACCGGGAAGGTATGCACCGAAAGAAAGCGCCTATATTCTGGATAGAGCAATCGAAAGATTTACGCTCCGGGAGAATAATGAGGAGAAGATGTAATGGATTTTTCAAAATGTAATATAGGACTCGGAATTACCGGATCATTCTGTATGTTTGCAAGAGCCAGAAATGAAATCAAACGGCTGACCGAAATGGGGGCAAATGTAATCCCGATTTTTTCTTTTAACGCCCAGACCTGCGATACGCGATTCGGCAGCGCGAGGGATTATGTAGACGGGATCTGTGAAATAACCGGAAACGAAGGTATTCGTACCATCTGCGCCGCAGAGCCGATCGGACCGAACAATTTTCTCGACATTATGGTTATTGCGCCCTGTACGGGAAATACGGCGGCGAAACTGTGCAACGGGATTACCGATACGCCGGTTTTAATGGCGACAAAAGCGCATATGCGGAACGGAAAACCGCTTGTAATCTCTATTTCCACAAATGACGCGCTTGGAGCAAACTTTAAGAATATAGGAATGCTGATGAATACAAAAAATGTTTACTTTGTTCCGTTCGGACAGGACAACTGCAAAAGTAAGCCGAATTCTCTGATTGCAAAAATGGAGCTGCTTCCCGAAACAATCGAATTTGCTTTGGGCGGAAAGCAGCTTCAGCCGCTTTTACAGAACCCGAACGAATAGATTTTGTGCAATAAGTTAAAAATTTTTCCATTTTTATCCTTAATTTTTCTATATTAAAGTATTGAATTATTTATTAAGATTTGCTAAACTAATCCATATTTCTATTTAGGGAGTATGGCTTAATGGCAGATCAGGTACCGTTTGAAGAGGTAGAATGGAATAATTCCGGCGCGCCGGAGAGCGGATGGGAAGTCAAAGAGCAGGGGAATGCGCCTTATGAGCCCGGGGAAGAAGTGCATGTATATATTGTATTTGCACCGGGGACTTCGATTGAAGAAGGGATTGCCCTGATTGAGCGGGAGGTACTGGAAAGCGGGACGCTGGACGTTTCGCGGCGGGATACCGCGGGGAATGCCGTCGCAGCGATTATGACGTATGAACAGCAGCAGAAGACGAAAGAACTCTCACAGATTATATCGGCAGAGATTTCCGCAGCCGCAGAACTTCACGACGGGGCGGAGGGGGCGAAGGAGCCCGCTGCAATTCATCCGGGGGAGCCGGGTACGAAAGATACTGCTTCCCTGACAAAACAGGATACGGAGAAGTTGGAAAGCGTTACGGAGGAGACCGCCGGAAAGCAAAATGAAACGCATAACGCGGCAGCGTATCTCGGACGCGGAATGATTATAATAGCTGCAGTACTCGTTTTCTTATGGATGGCATACAGGAGAAGATCAGGAAAGAGATGATAAGAGGCGAAGTTGTCTGCGACAGACAGATAACTTCGTTTTTTATATAATAGGAAATTCCTCCTTGCGGAGGAATCTTGAATTAAAATAGCC
>CANPGM010000022.1 GCA_947573605.1 uncultured Roseburia sp.
CCACCCCTCAAGATTGAGGGGCAGGGGAGCTGAATAGGCGAAGCCTATTTTTTATGTCATTGGTTATAAAAATAAAATACGGTAAATTTTTAAAATAAATGCAACCGGTAAATTTCTTTTGCGTCATTCCTGTTAAAGAAACAGTGTGAAATGAATTTGTATGCAGCGTGTGTGCCCTTGTCAGCAGAGGGTACGGAAAGGGTATGGTGATTCGTATGAAAAAGAAAATGAGCTGCCTGCTGCTGGCAGGAGCGGTAACGGCAGGACTTATGGGATGCGGCAGTGAAACGTTGTCGGATTCTTCCGTGAATCTGGCGGCGTCTTATCAAAAAACAGAAGGGGACGAGTCAGATTCGAAAGACAATTGGGTGTCAGGGGGAGAACAGCTTCGCAGGGAAAAATTCGGAGACGCCTATGCGGATTTTGCGGTAGAATTGTTGCGTTATACGGCAAAGTCCGGAGAAAACAGTATGATCTCGCCGTTGTCGGTCTTATTGACGCTGACAATGGCGGAAAACGGAGCGGCAGGAGAAACGCTTGCACAGATGGAGCAGACATTTTGTATGGGAACCGTTGAAGAGCAAAATAAATTGCTTCTTTCGTTTGCAAAAGGCCTGTCCGATACAAAAAAAAGCCGTATCAGCCTTGCAAATTCAATCTGGTGTAAAGACAAAGACGCAGCGTTCCATGTGAACGAAGATTTTCTGAAGAACAACGCGGAATACTTTCAGGCGGATCTTTTCAGCGCTCCGTTTGACGACAGAACCCTTTCGGACATAAATACCTGGGTAAAAAAAGAGACGGAAGGCATGATTCCCGATATCCTGGACGAAATCAGCCCGGACACAGTGATGTATCTGATAAATGCGGTTGCTTTTGAAGCGGAGTGGGATATTGTTTATATGAAAGAAGCGGTGCATGAACGGGAATTTACATGTGCAAACGGAGAAACCTGTCCGGCTGTTCTGATGTATTCCGAGGAATTTTTTTACCTGGAAGATGAAGACACGATAGGATTTCTCAAGCCTTATGCGGACGGTTACAGTTTTGCGGCGATGCTTCCGAAGGAAGGGATTGCGATTGCGGATTACCTGGAAGGATTTTCGGGTGATAAATATCGGGCGCTGGTAACGAACCCGATTACGGATGTCAGCGTTTCCGCGGCTATTCCGAAATTCACTGCGGAATATAAAACGGAACTGAGCGGGGCGCTTTGCAAAATGGGAATGCCGCTGGCATTTGACGAACTGCAGGCGGATTTTTCGAGACTTGGAAGCTATAAGAACGGTCGTTTATATATTGATTTTGTGCTGCACAAAACTTATATAAGTGTAGATGAGCTTGGAACAAAGGCGGGAGCAGTGACTGCGGCAGGGATCAATAAGTGCGCTGCAATAGCGCCTGAAGAGCCGAAACGTGTGATTTTGGATCGTCCGTTTGTCTATGCGGTAGTTGAAAACGAAACTATGATGCCGGTATTTATCGGTGTTGTAGAACAGATCAATTAAATGCGTCAGAAGAACCGGAGGATTACGTGGAAGATGAAAAAATTATCGACCTGTACTGGGAGAGAAATCAGCGGGCAATTGGGGTAACGGAAGAAAAGTACGGAGCCTACTGCAGAAAAATAGCCTGGAATATTTTATATAATCAGGAAGATTGCGAGGAATGTGTCAATGACACCTGGCTTAGGGCGTGGAATGCAATGCCGGACGAACGTCCCTGTATGTTATCGGCTTTTCTGGGAGCCATTACACGAAATCTGTCGTTGGACCGCTATCGTAAGCTGCATGCGGGGAAACGGGGGAACGGGGAAATGGCATATGTATATGATGAATTGTCTGATTGTATTGCGGGGGAAGGACCGGAGGAACAGGCGGATGCAAATGCGCTGACAGAGACGTTAAATGCTTTTTTAAAGCAGACGGAAAAGGAAAACCGAATGATTTTTATCAGAAGGTACTGGTACATGGAATCTGTCGGCGCAATCGCAAAAAAGTACGGGATCAGTGAAAGCAAAGTAAAATCGTCTCTGTTTCGCACCAGAAAGAAACTGCGCGCTTATTTGCATAAGGAAGGCTATCAGGTATAAATTATGAATGTAGATTTTTTTCTGAACGCGCTTGGAAACATAAAGCCCGAATATATTGAGGAAGCGGAATTTGAGGATCTGCCGCGCTCAAAGAACCTGTGGACGGGCGGACAAACCGGGCGAAGATTAAGTATGCGGTCGTTTCGCGCCTTTGCCGCAGGAGCGGCGGCGATTTTGGTAATCGGAACTTCGTTTCATCTGTATTTGACAGAAGTACAAAGAAGTAAAAGTGAATTTTTTGAAAATAATATGTATAACGGAGCGCCTCAGGCAGAAGCGGAAGGAATTGCGGATAAAAGCGAAAAAAGTACGGACTGCCTTCAGGAGGATAAAGAATCTGCCGCAGTAGAAGACAAGATGCAAACGGAAGGATGCGTATTTTCGGAGGCCACGTTTGCGGAACTCTCCGAGTATTACGGTGTGGCGCTGATACCGGAGAAGCTACCTTCGGATTTGCAGTATCAAAACGGCTGCGAAGCAGAATTTGGTTTTTCATACGGAGAAGACGGAAAGCTGGTTTCCGATGCCAATACGCTTGTGTTTGCAAATGAATCCGGAAGCCGAAGATTATGCCTTTGTTATTCAAAAAAAGGAAGTTCGAACGCATTAGAAGGAGAAAGAACCGTCATAAATGAAAGAGAAGTTGTAATGACGTATTCTTTCGATGAAAACGGAGCGATTGTCTGCAGCGCAGCATTTGAAAAAGATGGTATTTATTATTTCCTTAACGGAGAGGGGATAACGGAAGAAGAAATGATTTGGATAGTTGAAGGATTGACTTTTGCGTAAGGAAAAGGCAGTGAGCTGCCTTTTCCCGATTTTTAGATGTGGATGAAGTCTCGATTATTCCTCTGTGATATATTCATCTAATAATTGATAATCGTCGTCATTGGAACAGGTAATGGTTCCGCTTAACAAAAATTCCTTATTGTTCACTGCAATTGCCAATACGTAGCGGGAAAGCTTTGATTTCAGATTCAGATTATCACCCTCAGGTGATTTAAAATAAACATTTTCCTTGCACTGCTCGATTTCGTTTAAAAAATCATTCAGGTTAATGCCTTCTTTTAAATGCATTTCTTACACTCCTTTTTAAAAATATTAATAATGATAAAAGCCGTCACAGAGGGACGCTTTTTGATTATAACATAAAAACAAAAAAAAGAAATCAAAATATTCGTTTTTTTTCGCTGATTTGGCAAACCTAATTTGCTTGCCTTTACCGTTGTTCGTCGACAGATGTCTGTTCTTTCTGAAGCGCCGCAAGCTGTTCTACTTCGCTGATTTCAAGCCCTGAATATTTGGCAATTTTGTCAATCGGTAATTCTCTGTCTTTCAGCATCCGGATTGCCGTTTCTTTTTTGCATTCATAGATTCCGCTGTTTAATATTCTGCGTGATTCCGTATCGATCAATGCACCTCTCATTTCCTCACCCAAGCCTTTCTGTTTCTTACTTTTTACATAATTTGTAAATCCGGTATCATCATATCATCTTTCTTTCTGACATACAAGTATTTGTGTTTCATAATGTTTGGGGACTTTTTTTCATGCGGGAAATCTTCGGAAATTACCGGTGTAACAGCGCTTTTTGGCAGATACGCACGCATGAAGACAGATTACGCTGCGAAAGCGGCTGCCGGACGCGGCGGCATGGTTCTAAAACAAAAATTCGTTTCATATATATTGGATATATCAGTTCTCCGGTATTAGGAAGGGATTCCTTTCCGCTGCTTTGAAATGGAGAAAAGAAAATGAGGTTAAGAATGAATCTGTCCAGTAAATTAAAATCCCGGAATGAAAGAATGAGTCCGGTTACGTCAATGGTAGCGACCCTGTTTCTTATGTACATTATCAGCGGAGTTTTGCTGCTTCTTCTTGCGTTTCTGCTTTATAAAATGGAATTGACCGAATCGGTGGTAAAAATAGCGGTCATTGTTATTTATATTATTTCAGGAGGAGCCGGAGGCTTTTTTATCGGCAAAAAAAGAAAGGACCAGAAGTTTTTATGGGGGCTGTTTGCGGGCGCAATGTATTTTGTTCTTCTCTTTTTGATTTCCGCGGCCGTAAAGCAGGGTTTTGTAATAGATCCGGTCAGACTGGGAACGACGTTTATTCTCTGCGCTGCGTCCGGAATGGCGGGCGGAATGGTCAGTTAAAAAAAATGCTTTGCATATGAAAAAACTTGTGTTATACTATACGGGAAATTGACATTTAAAAGGAGAGAAAATTATGAAGCACATAAAAACATTAAATACGAAGAGACTGCAGAATACGGTAAAGAAGGGCGGATGCGGCGAGTGCCAGACCTCCTGCCAGTCTGCATGTAAGACTTCCTGTACCGTAGGAAATCAGACCTGTGAGAATAAATAGGAGAATCTTTCACAGCGGTCCGGCCGCCCGGACTGCTGTAATCTGTGCTCATCGGGCTGTAATTAACCGGATAACGAAATTGACAAACGACCGTCCGCGCAGCGTGCGGTCATTTGTACGTTAATAGAAAGAGAGGAAATATTATAGTGGTTCATCAATATAAGAATAACGGCTATGATATTGTTCTGGATGTAAACAGCGGAGCCATACATGTGGTAGACGACGTTTGTTATGATGTGATTGCCCTGTATGCGGAAAAATTAAACGATGCGAAAGAAAAGGTAACGCCGCAGACGGCGGTTCTGGCGGTTCCGACAGAGGAACTAATCGCAGCCCTTTCGGGAAAATACAAAGAATCCGAAGTAAGGGAAGCGGCGGAAGAGGTTTTCACGCTGATTGAACAAGAGGCGCTGTTCACGGAGGACGCATATGAAGACTATATGACAGATTTTAAAAAGCGTCCTACTGTTGTAAAAGCTCTTTGCCTTCATATTGCCCATGATTGTAATCTGGCATGCCGTTACTGCTTTGCAGGAGAGGGCGAATATCACGGAGAAAGAGCCGTGATGTCTTACGAAACCGGAAAAGCAGCGCTTGATTTTCTGATTGCCAATTCCGGGAGCCGAAAGAATCTGGAAGTGGATTTTTTTGGCGGCGAGCCGCTTTTGAATTGGCAGGTGGTAAAGGATCTCGTGAAATACGGAAGAGAACAGGAAAAGCTGCATGACAAGAAGTTCCGTTTCACATTAACTACAAATGGAGTGCTGTTGGACGACGAAATTATGGAATTTGCCAACAGAGAAATGGCTAATGTGGTTTTGAGCATAGACGGAAGGAAAGAAGTGCATGATCATATGAGACCCTTCCGAAAAGGTGCGGGCAGCTACGACCTGATCGTGCCGAAGTTTCGGAAGTTTGCCGAAAGCCGCGGACAGAAAAACTATTATGTGCGCGGTACGTTTACCCATTACAATACCGATTTTTCAGAGGATGTGCTGCATCTTGCGGATCTGGGCTTTCGGCAGATTTCGGTGGAGCCTGTGGTTGCGCCGAAGGAAGCGGAATATGCGATTCGGGAAGAAGATCTGCCCGGACTTTTCGCCGAATACGACAGACTTGCCGCTGAGATGGTAAAGCGTAAAAAAAACGGAACCGATTTTAACTTCTTCCATTTTATGATCGATTTGGAGGGGGGCCCTTGTGTGGCAAAGCGTCTTTCCGGGTGCGGTTCCGGTACGGAATATCTTGCGGTAACGCCGTGGGGCGACCTCTATCCCTGTCATCAGTTTGTCGGTAACAACGAATTTCTTTTGGGGAACGTATATGAGGGTATAAAGCGGACCGATATCTGCGGGGAATTTAAAAGCTGTAACGTCTATGCAAAGGATAAATGCCGAAGCTGTTTTGCGAAGTTTTATTGCAGCGGCGGCTGTGCGGCAAATTCATACAATTTCGAAGGCGACATTCACGGAGCCTATGAGATTGGCTGCAGTCTGCAGAAAAAGCGCGTGGAATGCGCGATTATGATAAAGGCCGCCGAACAATAATATGGTTTACAGTAGAAAGAAAGGAAGAGAACAATGAAAAAAAGCAGAGCAGCAGTCATAATGGTGCTTGTCGTAGCCGCGCTTGCGGGACTTGCCTATTATGCATCGATTATTTTGTCTTCTACCGGTATCGGGGAGGACAAGTCCATTCCGCTGGGACTTGATTTGTCAGGCGGCGTATCCATCACATATGAGATTATGGATGAGAATCCGAGCGCCGAAGATGTGAGCGACACGGTGTACAAGCTTCAGAAGCGTGTCGAGGCATACAGTACGGAAGCGGTTGCGTATCAGGTCGGAGGAGACCGTATTACGGTAGAAATCCCTGGTGTCTCCGATGCAAACGCAATTCTTGAGGAGCTTGGAAATCCGGGTTCGCTGGAATTTCAGACCTCGGACGGCGAAGTTTTTATGACGGGCGATCAGGTGGCGGACGCGCAGGCGGCTACCAGGACAGACGAGTTCGGCAATAATGAGTTTATCGTTATGCTTACGCTGACCGACGAGGGCGCGCAGGTGTTCGGCGAGGTGACGTCTTCGAATGTGGGAAATATTCTTCCGATCGTGTACGATGGACAGGTTATCAGCTATCCGCGCGTACAGACGGCTATTACAGGCGGTACGGCTGAAATTTCGGGACAGAGAACGTTTGAAGAAGCAAACGTCCTTGCTACACAGATTCGTATCGGTTCCCTTTCTCTGGAATTGCAGGAATTGGAGTCTTCCGTAGTAGGCGCGCAGCTTGGAAGCCAGGCGATTTCTACCAGTTTAAAAGCGGCGGCAATCGGTCTTGTGCTTGTTATGATCTTTATGATCCTTATGTATGCGGTTCCAGGCGTTGCGGCGTCGCTTGCGCTTGCAATATATACCACGCTTGTAATTGCTACATTGTATTTATTTGAAATTACGCTGACCCTTCCGGGAATCGCAGGTATTATTCTTGGCATTGGTATGGCGGTTGACGCAAACGTTATTATTTTTGCGCGTATCCGTGAGGAAATTGCAACCGGAAAAACGATTAAAACTTCTATGAAGATCGGTTTTCAAAAGGCGCTTTCCGCTATTTTGGACGGAAATATTACAACATTTATTGCGGCAATTGTATTGATGGCGTTGGGATCCGGTACGGTAAAGGGCTTTGCTTATACGTTAATGATCGGTATTATTCTTTCCATGTTTACTGCTTTGTTTGTAACAAGATGGATTCTCTATTCGTTTTTTGCACTGGGACTTCAGAACGAGAAGTTTTACGGCCGCGCAAAGGAGAGAAAGAGCATCGGATTTATTGGAAAGAAAGCCGTTTTCTTCGGAATTTCGCTTGCGGTGATTGCAGCCGGTTTTATCGGAATGGCGGTTCACGGCGCTTCCGGAAGCGGAGCCTTTAATTACGGTCTGGATTTCGTCGGAGGTACGTCTACGACGGCGGACTTTAATAAGGATTATACAATAGATCAGATTGAAAGCGAGATTATTCCGGTCATTGCGGAAACAATCGGCGACAATGCGATTCAGGCGAATAAGGTTGAGGGTACGACGCAGATTACGTTTAAGACGCGAAACTTAAGTGTAGATGAACGGGATAATGTCAATCAGGCGCTGATTGATAAGTTTGGAGTAAATGAAGAAATCGACTCCCGGAACATCAGCTCCACAATCAGCAGCGAAATGCGTTCCGACGCGATTATTGCAGCAATTGTGGCGTGTGTATGTATGCTGGTGTATATCTGGTTTCGTTTTAAAGATATTCGTTTCGCGGCAAGCGCGATTGCGGCGCTGGTTCACGATGTGCTTGTAGTAGTCGGCGTATATGCGCTGCTTCGTATTTCACTTGGTAATACGTTTATTGCATGTATTCTTACGATTATCGGATATTCGGTCAATGACACGATTGTTATTTTTGACCGTATCCGTGAAAATCTCGCGTTGAATACGACAAGACAGACGCCTGAAGTTTTAGAATCGATTGCGAACCGAAGCCTGACGCAGACGCTGTCAAGAAGTATTAATACCTCAATTACAACATTTATTATGGTTGTGATGCTTTATATCCTGGGTGTGGCGAGTATCCGTGAGTTTGCCCTTCCGCTCATGGCGGGTCTGATTTGCGGTTCCTATTCTTCCATCTGTATTGCAACGCAGCTCTGGTATGTGATGAAGGTACGCTTTACCAGGAAAGAAAAATAAGACGATGATTTTTGAATGTTATTATTTTATAATGAGTGTAATCGGTTTTGCGCTGATGGGAATCGATAAAAAAAAGGCCGTCCGTCATGCGTGGCGGATTCCGGAGAAGACGTTGTTTCTCATCGCTCTTCTTGGCGGATGTTTAGGCGTATGGGCGGGAATGTATGTGTTTCGCCACAAGACCAGACACTTAAGTTTTGTAATCGGGGTACCGGTGATCCTTCTTATTCATGCGGGAATCATTTGGTTTCATTACAATTGCGGAGTTATGCCGTTATAAAAAGATTTCTATGAACAGAGGGCAGCGGGACTGCCCCCTGTTTGTATAGATAGAATGGAGGAGAACATGTATACATTAGAGGATATTCAGGCAGTTGACAGGGAAGTGGCGCAGGCCATTACCGATGAATTTAACAGACAGAACAGCCATATTGAGCTGATTGCTTCCGAAAACTGGGTAAGTCCGGCCGTGATGTCTGCAATGGGCAGTGTGATGACGAATAAATATGCGGAAGGCTATCCCGGAAAAAGATATTACGGTGGGTGCGGATGTGTAGATGTAGTGGAAGATCTTGCAAGAGAACGCGCCAAAGAGCTGTTCGGCTGCGATTATGCAAACGTACAGCCGCATTCCGGGGCGCAGGCGAATATGGCTGTGCAGTTTGCAATACTAAAGCCGGGCGATACGGTTATGGGTATGAATCTCGATCACGGCGGACATTTAACGCATGGTTCACCCGTTAATTTTTCCGGTTCTTATTTTCATATTGTTCCCTACGGAGTAAATGACGAAGGATTTATCGACTATGATAAGGTGATGGAAATTGCGCTGGAATGCAAGCCTAAAATGATTATCGCGGGGGCTTCCGCTTATGCGAGAACGATCGATTTTAAAAAGTTCCGTGAAATTGCGGATGCGTACGGCGCGGTATTAATGGTGGATATGGCGCATATAGCCGGTCTTGTGGCGGCGGGGCTTCATCCAAGTCCGATTCCGTATGCGGATGTTGTTACGACGACGACGCATAAGACGCTCCGCGGTCCCCGCGGCGGCATGATTCTCTGCAATCAGGAGGCAGCGGAAAAATATAATTTCAATAAAGCGATTTTTCCGGGAATTCAGGGAGGTCCGCTGATGCATGTGATTGCGGCGAAAGCAATCTGCTTGAAAGAAGCGCTTATGCCGGAATTTAAAGTTTATCAGCAGAATGTAATTGACAATGCGCAGGCGCTGTGCAAGGGATTGCTTGACCGGGATATTCGGATTGTATCCGGAGGTACGGATAATCATTTGATGTTAGTGGATTTGACCAATTATGATCTGACGGGAAAGGCGGTAGAAAAACTGCTTGATTCCGTAAATATTACCTGCAATAAAAATACGATTCCAAACGATCCGAAATCGCCGTTTGTAACGAGCGGAATCCGGCTCGGAACGCCTGCCGTCACTTCAAGGGGGCTTCATACGGCGGATATGGATCGGATTGCGGAAGCAATCGCACTTATGATAAAAGAGGGCGAACCGGCTGCGGAGCAGGCAAGAGCGATTGTGAAAGAACTGACAGAACAGTATCCATTAAAGTAAAACGGATTTCAAAATTTTTAAGGCTGTCAAAGCGTTGCGTTTCTGCTTTGACAGCCGAAGCAAAAGTCTGCCGCCGCAGCGTTTCTGTGCTGCGGCGCTATCTTCCTCATCGTAATCTTTTTATTCTTCATCGTAATCTTTTTATTTCCCTTGACATCTTTCAGAAAAAAAGCCAAAATAAAACACGGAGCTGTTTTGTGCAATTTAATATCCAATAACCGATAACCTGTCTTTTGATACCCGAATCTTAATCAGGAAATCGTACTGTGGACCTGTTTTTTTAAATGATACAGAATAGAAACAAAGTATGAAAAAGCTTAAAATTTACCTAAAACTGTAAATAAAAACTTAAGAATTTCATAATGTTTTAGAACTTGCAATTTTTATATAATTTTATATGATTATTGTATGATATGAAATAGGACACTGCTTTTGGCAGCAGTGCAGCAGGGAGGAATGAAGGGATGAAACACGGAATTTTAAAAAGGGGATTGGCGTTTCTGCTTGCCGCAGCAATGGGAACCGGGCTTGCGGCTTGCGGCGACAGCGGCAATAAGGGTAAAAAAGAGGAGCAGAAGTATTTCAGAGCAAATTATATTGATTCGTTGCCGGAGTCGTTTTCAAATATAGGCGGACCGGTCACGTTTGTAGGGGATTCGATTTATTATCAGGCATATGACGACGATTATAATAACGGTGCATTGTACTCATATAACCTGACCACCTCGGAAGAGAAGACATACTGGAAGACCGAGCGCGACAGCAGTAACGATCCTCTCGCGGAGCGCATCAATCTGAATCAGTTTGCGATAGACGCTGACGGAAGTGTCTATCTGTACATTAACAGTTCGCAGGCCGACGCAAGTAACTTTGACCAGGATTTTTCCGACGCAACCTTTGACGATGTGCTGGGATTTATGATGGAGCAATGGGGATATCAGAATCAGGAGGATGCGGAAAAGGATTGGGATGCTTATTATAAAGAAGAGTTTTCCGATGAGTCCGGAAATATTGACTACGCTAAAGTTTTGATGACCTGGAATGCCTATCAGCTTCCTCGCATTGAAAAAAATATGATAAAGAAGATAGACGCAAGCGGAAACGAGCAGTTTTCGGTCGATCTGTCTTCGGGAAATGCGGACGGAAACGAAAACTCCAGCTGTTATGATATTAAAGTGGATGACCAGGGTAACCTCTATGTTCTTATGAATACCTGGAATGATACAAGCGATGAATACTACATTAAGGTTTTAGATGAAAGCGGAAAAGAGAAGAACCGGATTAAGCTGTCCGGCTATTCCAGTTCTCTGATTGCGCTTGCGGACGGGAAAATTGCAACTGCAGGCTGGGGAGACAGCGGCAATTATGAAGTGACGGTAGTTGATCCAAATGGCGGAGACGGCGGTGAAAAGATTGATTTCGGTCAGGACTATATAGAGACGCTTCAGGTGTTAGACGAAAAGAACTTCCTGATAAGCGAAAACGGCACTGTATATAGATACAACTTAGATACGAAAGAGAAGGAAAAGTTTTTAAGCTGGATGGATTGTAACATTTCAAGGAACGACGTCAGTTCTTTCGGACTTCTTTCGGACGGAAATATTGCGGTCTTTACACAGCGTTATGATAGCAATGATGGAAAAAGTAAATATGAGATTGCTGTTGTAAAAGAAATTGATGCAAGTGAAGTCGCGAATGTAAAGAACCTTACGCTGGCCTGCATTAATCTTGACTATGATTTGGAAGGCAAAATTATCGATTTTAACAAACAGCATGAGGATTATCATATTTCGGTAAGAGAATATTATGACAGTAATTCGGAAATGGAATATATGGATGCGGTGAATTCCTATATGACGGCGATGGCCTCCGACAATGATATTGATATCGTTGCGTTTTATTCAGGAAACGTTTATTCCAATATCGTGAATTTTGCGTCGAAGGGACTGCTGATTGATTTGTATGAATTGTTGGAAAGCGATGCAGAGTTAAATAAGAGCGATTTTATTCAGAGTTTTCTTTCCGCATGTGAATATAGCGGAAAGATGGTTGTGGTTCCGAACGGAATCAGCCTTCAGACAGTAGTGGGAAAACAGTCGGATGTAGGCGATGAGCCGGGATGGACGATGCAGGAGATGAAGGCGCTTTTAGACTCAAAAGAGCAGGGAACGCAGCTTTTCTATGGAAAGACGAGAGACTGGGCGCTTGAGATGTGTTTAAATCTTGGATATAAAAGATTTATTGACCTTGAAAATTCAACCTGCGACTTTAATAACCAGGACTTCATGGATGTGCTTGAAATTGCAAATCTTTTCCCGGAGGAATTTGAATGGAACGAAGATGAGGACGAAACGGTTCTTATGAATACGGGAAAAGTATTGCTTGCGGAATATTATCTGAATGATTTTGAACAGATTCAGATGTATACGGAAATTTTCAATGATAAATTAACCTATATCGGATATCCGACGACAGAAGGCAACGGGGCTATGATTCAGCTCAATACCGCATACGGAATTACCAAAAACTGTGAAGACAAGGAAGCGGCCTGGGAGCTGATCCGTCAGTTCCTCTTACCGTCAGACAGCGAAAATAACCAGGGATACAGATATGGTTTGTCCCTCCGCGAAGACGACTTTAACAGATTCTGTGAAGAAGCGATGAACGAAGAAAATTCCGGCGGAAGCTGGGGCTGGGGAAACTTTAATGTGGATCTTAAGCCGGCGACGCAGGAACAGGTTGATGAAGTAAAGGATTTGGTTGCCAATACGACTGCAGTATCCGGTGCGATGTCCCTTGATATGCTGAATATGATTAAGGAAGAAGCGGCGGCTTATTTCTCCGGACAGAGGTCGGCGGCGGATGTTGCAGAGGTTATCCAGAGCCGTATTGAAGTTTTCATAAACGAGACGAAATAAAGGACCGTATGGAATTGCCGGGTATGATTCGGCATGGAGGATTGGTTTGTTGAAAAAACAAAAACATATCAGACAGAAGTCCAATACGCCTGGGACTTCCGGAAGCAAAAGAAAAAGAGGCGTTGGAAAAAAGAAACATGGGAGGGCGTCAGGCTTGTTCCTGGCGCCCAGCCTTTTGGGAGTATTGATTTTTTTTGTACTCCCGTTTGTTGTAGTTATTTTTTTCTCATTTGTAGATAATCCAATTAGTAAACGCTTTGTAGGACTTACAAACTATATCAATGCAATACAAAATTCAGCTTTTCGTACGGCAGTCGGAAATACGCTTCTTTTTTCTGTTATTGCAATTCCGCTTGCAGTCATTCTGGGAATGGCGCTGGCATTTCTTCTGGATGCTGGCATTCCGATGAAAAGTCAGCTTAGGAGTTGTTTTTTGACGCCGCTTATGGTGCCGATTGCTTCGATTGTACTGATATTTCAGGTGCTTTTCGACTATAACGGAGTTGTAAATGTTGTTTTACAAAAGTTTGGCGGCACGCAGGTTGACTGGCTGAAATCCTCGTCCGGTCTGTTTGTCATTATTCTAATGTTTTTATGGAAGAATCTCGGATATAACATGATTTTATTTCTTTCCGCCATTGGAAATATTCCGGGTGATATCATTGAAGTAGCGCAGTTGGATGGAGCGGGACGGTTTCAGGTCTTCTGGCATGTAAAACTTCGCTATCTCTCACCGATGATTATGTTTACTACCATACTGTCCATGATTAACTCTTTTAAGGTATTCAGAGAAGTCTATCTGCTAATCGGAGAATATCCGTACGGCGCGTTGTATATGCTTCAGCATTATATGAACAATACGTTTGGCTCTGCCGATTATCAGAAGCTTTCTACTGCGGCCATTTATATGTCGCTGGTGATGATTGTGATTCTGGGAATTATGTTTGCAGTGGAACACCATTTTGGAAAGGATTTGGAGGAAGAATGAAAAAGAGGAAGGAAAAAAAGAAAATCGCGGCAAAGGTTTGTCTTACCGTTCTCGCGGTTTTTACTGCGGCGTTGTTTTTGACGCCGATTGTACTTACGGTTACAAACTCTTTTATGGCGGCTTCGGAAATATCCTCCAATTACGGAGCAGTATTTTCCACTACGGCGACAGGCGGGAAGACATACATATCAGATACGGTAAATCTGAAGTTTATTCCTGATATGGTATCGTTTTCACAGTATGGCACGGTATTATTTAAAAGTCCCGATTATCTGCTGAAATTCTGGAACTCTATTATTCTGGTGGTTCCGATCGTTGTGTTTCAGTTGATTGTAGCGGTACTTGCGGCTTATGGTTTTACCAGAACAAGGGGAAAACTTGCGGCAATCGTTTTTTTCGCGTATATTATTCTGATGATGATGCCATACCAGGTTACGCTCGTGCCGAACTATCTGGTGCTGCAGTGGATGAAGCTGCTGGATACGAACTGGGCAATCTGGCTTCCGGGTATTTTTTCTCCGTTCAGCGTATACCTGATTACAAAATATATGAAGCGGATTCCGGTTTCGCTGCTTGAGGCGGCGAGAATTGACGGTGCGAACGAATGGCAGATTTTTTATCGAATCTGCGTTCCGATTTGTAAGGGAATCATTACCTCCTGCGCGATTCTGGTATTTATCGATTATTGGAATATGGTGGAACAGCCGCTTTTGTTTTTCACAAATACGGATAAATATCCGCTGTCTATTTTCCTGTCGAAGATTAATTCGCAGGAGGTAGGGCTGGCGTTTGCAGTCGCTACGGTTTATATGATACCAAGCCTTTTGATTTTCCTTTATGGCGAAGAACAGTTGGTAGAGGGAATTGCGTATCAGGGCAGCGTAAAAGGTTAATCAAAAGAGTGGAGGATATAAAAAAATGAAAAGAAAAGACAGAGTAAAGAATGTTGCAATTATTTTTCTGGGTATCATGCTGGTGTTGACGCTCTTTTCCAATACCATTATGAATTACTCCCTGGTTGAGGTCAGTACGCAGCAGATTTACGGTGATTCGATTACTACGAAGGTAAGAGGAAGCGGCTCCGTAGAGGCCAGCGAGAATTATACGGTATCGATTAAAGAGAGCAGAAAGATTGCGACTGTAAATGTAAGAACAGGCGCCGAGGTGGCGCAGGGAGATGTGCTTTTTACATTAGAGGATGCGGACAGTGAGGAATTAAAGACGGCGAGAAAGACACTTTCCGATGCGGAATCCACTTATGAATCCGCAGTACTTGAAGCGGGACTTACCGTGGCGGAGCGTCAGGCAATTGAATCGGGTCACGGCAGTTCTTTGACCGATAAACAGAATTCGCTTGCGACGGCGCAGGCGGCGGTAGACAATGCGCAGGCAGCGGTAGATAATATTCAGAAACAGATTGACGCACTGGGAAGTAAGAATACGGATACGACAGCAGAAGAATTGGCTGTATTAAATGCGGAGAGAGCCATGACCTCGGCGACGGATAATAAGAACGGCAGAGAGCAGGCATATCAATCGTATTCCGAAGCTTATGAAGAGGCGGTAAAGAATAACGCGCCTGATGTCGAGCAGCTTAAGACGCTTAGAGATGCTGCGCAGCAGGATTATGATAATGCGGTAAACGCTTATAACGATGCAAAAAAAGCGCTTGACGATGCAAATTATGCGTTAAGCGTAAAGAAGCTGCAGGGATCGGGTTCTTCTCAGAGCGAAGGACTTCAGGCGCAGCTTGATTCGGCAAAGCAGGCGCTTACCGACGCGACAGAAGATTACGATAAGGCAAATGCAAAGGTAAAGGCGGAGATTTCAATTGCATCTCAGTACCGGAGCATTCAGGAGCTGAGAAATGATGTGTCAAAACTGGAGTCAAACGCGATCGGCGCGGAAATTACGGCTCCGATTGCAGGTACGGTAACGGAAATTTCCTGTACTGCCGGAAAGACCGTAACGCCTGAGGAACCGATGATGTTAATTCAGCCGGAAAATAAAGCGTTTACTTTAAAATTCACGGTGACCGCGAACCAGGCGAGAAGAATTAAGGCCGGGGATAGAGCGGAGGTTTTAAATAACTGGTATGGAAATGATATTTCAGCGCGGGTTATGACGATTCACAGGGATCCGAATAATAAGGAATCAAGTGTCGTTACCTGTGAAATGTCCGGCGACATATCCGTAGGAGATTACTATACGCTTTCCATTGGGGAACAGAGTTCCAATTATGATCTGGTAGTACCGACAAGCAGTATCCGCGAGGATGCAAACGGAAACTTTATTCTGATTATTGAGTCAAAGAGTACGCCGCTTGGAAATCGCTATTACGCGAGACGGGTAGATGTGGATATTATTACCTCGGACGATACGAAGTCTGCAATTTCTGGCGCACTGGAAGGATATGAATATGTAATTACGACAACAACGAAGCCGGTAGAAGCAAATCAGCAGGTACGTCTTGCAGATTAAAGGAAAGGGTTGGTTTACAACATGAAGCGGTACAGAAAAATAGGAACAGTGCTTGTGCTGTTTTCGTGCATGATTCTCGTCGCATGTGCCGGGAGAATGCTGACCAATCAGCTATCGACGCAGCGGCTGGCCGAAAGATGGGAACAGGAGGAGGAGTTTGCTCAGCTTTCCTGTTATTTCAGAAGCGGAGAAGGAATGACTGAGGATCAGATCGTTCCGCTGCGCCAGAGTATAAAAACTGCGTTGGAAGAGGCTTCTATAAATGAGAGTGATGCACAGGGAAGAACCTGGGTCGACGCATACAGCACGGAAGGGGAGCTGACGGTTTCTTCAGACAGAGCTTCCGCAACCGTACGCGCCTTTGGCGTAGGGGGAGATTTTTTCCTGTTTCATCCGCTTTTGCTTCTTTCGGGCACTTATTTCGGAACCGATGATTTAAATGAAGACGGTGTGATTTTGGATGAAAATGTGGCATGGCAGTTGTTCGGATCTTATGATGTGGCAGGCATGACCGTTGAAATTGATGAAACCACATATCCGATCAGAGGCGTAGTAAGAAGCGACAGCGGATTTTTCTCGGAGGCTGCCGCAGAGGAGAAATCGACGATTTATGTTTCCTTTTCGATTTTAGAAAAACAGTTGCATGATGAGAGTCTTACCATGGATTCCTATGAGCTTTTAATCGCAAATCCGGTAAAAGAATTTGGTTTGAGTACGTTAAAGAAGGCGCTTACCGTTGATGAGAGCAGTTATGAAATCGTGGAAAATTCCGCGCGGTTTGATTTGATGCACAGACTGCTTTTACTGAAGAACTTCGGCGTTCGTTCCATGAACGCAAAGGGAATCATTTATCCGTATTGGGAGAACCGGGCAAGAGCTTATGAGGATGTATCGGCGCTGCTTTTCGTAATAGAACTGATATTGCTCTGCTATCCGGTTATTTATCTGATACAAAAGCTTCACTGGCTATGGAAGCAGAAGGACAGGGCGAAGAAAGCAGGAAAGGAAAGAATGGAAGTTTTCTGGGATAAGTTCTCCCGTTTGTTTAGAAGAACGGTAAAAACATATAAAGCGGCAAATAAGAAAGCGGATGATTTAGAATAAGGTGTGGTTACTTAAATGATAAAAAAGATCGTGATGTTTATCGGCGGCGTGGAAACACTGGAATATTTTTCTTATCGTATGGGAGACGAGTTTCAGCGGCAGGGCTATTCTGTTTTTTATTATGATCTGGAACATCCGGCGCAAAGCGTGCGGCGTGTGAAAAAGTTTATGAAGCCGGGCGAGACCGTTTTAATTACGTTTAATTTTGAAGGGCTGGAAAAAGAAGAAGGGTTGTACGAGGAAGGACTGGGATACATCTGGGAAAGCTATGGGATTCCGTGCTATAATATTGCGGCGGATCATCCCTATTACTATGAAAACAGACTGAAGGATCTTCCAAAGGATTACCGTCATATCAGTATTGACAGACTCCATGAGAAGTATTTTAAAGAGTTTTATCCGGAATTTTTTCATCAGGGCTTTCTTCCGCTTGCGGGAACGGAGCTGCCCTGCGTTGAGTCGGAGCGGAGCATGGATGTAGTCATGACGGGGAATTTTACGCCGACTTCCTTCTGTGAACCGTATATTCATTGGATTAACGACGAGTATGCCGCGTTTTATCAGGGAATAATTGACGATATTATCGCGCATCCGACAAAGACGGTGGAAGAGACGGCGCTTTGCCATTGTGAGCGGGAAATGGGAAAAGAGTCGAACGAAGATCTTCGGGTAGCGTTGTATAAAATGATTTTCATCGACCTGTATGTGAGGAATTATTGGCGCGGAGAAACGGTTCGGACACTGGTGGATTCCGGGATTCAGGTAGATGTGTTCGGGAAAGGGTGGGAAGATCTTGCCTGCAGTCATCCGGAAAATCTGATTCTGCATCCGCAGATTACTTCTGTAGAGTGTCTGGAACAGCTTAGGAAGGCAAAGGTTTCCTTGAATGTAATGCCCTGGTTTAAAGACGGCGCGCATGACCGCGTATTTAATTCCGTTTTAAACGGAGCGGTATGCTTTACAGACAGAAGCGGATATCTCTGTGAAGAGCTGAAAGAAGGGGAGGGCGTCTGCTATTATGAGCTGGAGCATTTGGCGCTGCTGCCGGATAACGTGAAGAAAATTCTGAGCGATGAAAAAAAGCGCGAAGAAATGATTTCCAAAGGCCGCGCGGTTGTAAGTTCAAGACATACCTGGGTAAACCGCGCCGAAACAATGCTCGGCTGGATAAGAGAAGACGTTCGTTTTCGCAGGTAATTTCTTACCGGTAAATTTACCCGTTCTTATCCGTATATTTGCCTTGCAATTTGCGGATAATAAAGGTATAATAGCCAAAGAATCTGGCTGTGACGAAAGCTTCGATTTGAATGCCGCTTTAGAGAGCCGGCGGCTGGTGTAAGCCGGCGCGGCAGACGAGTCTTTCCACTTTCCGAGCCGGTGACGAAAGTCACGGGATCGTATCCCTTATCGTACGAAAAAAGAGGCTGTTGTGCGGAGCAATAGGATTTTGCTTTTCGGGCAATGGCAATATGGGTGGCAACGCGGAGGTTATGTCCTTCGTCCCATGCGTGGCAGCGCTTTTATTAGCTGCGGCGCAGGGACGGAGGATTTTGTCGTTAAAGCGACTGCGCTCGGCACGGCAATGTGTACAAACTCAAAAGACAGAGAGAGTGGATTGGGTTTGCCCGCTTTGTTTTTGACCGACATAAGCTGCGCTGCATCCGCAAATTTAAAAAGCGCAAAAAGCGGCGCGGAAATGAGGGCGAATATGATTGATTTAAAATTTCTAAGGGAAAATCCCGATGCGGTTAAGGAGAACATCAAAAAAAAGTTTCAGGATCATAAGCTGCCGTTGGTGGATGAAGTCATTGAGCTGGATGTTCTGGCGAGGAAAGCGCAGCAGGAGGCGGACGAGCTTCGCGCAAAGAGAAATCAGCTTTCCAAAGAAATCGGCATGTTGATGAAGCAGGGAAAAAAGGAAGAAGCGGAGGAAGCGAAAAAACAGGTTGCCGAGGGCGCCTCTCGTCTGACTGAGCTTGAAGAGCAGGAAAAGCAGCTGCAGGATAAGGTTGCAAAAATTATGATGACCATACCGAATCTGATTGACCCTTCCGTTCCGATCGGAAAGGATGATTCCTGTAATGTGGAAATAGAGAAATTCGGCGATCCGTATGTTCCGGACTTTGAGATTCCGTATCATACCGATATTATGGAGCGGTTTGACGGAATTGATCTGGACGCGGCGGGAAAAGTTGCCGGCAACGGATTTTATTATCTCATGGGGGATATTGCAAGAATACATTCTGCCGTTATTTCGTATGCAAGGGATTTTATGATTGACCGCGGTTTTACCTACTGCGTTCCGCCGTTTATGATTCGCAGCAATGTTGTAACCGGCGTAATGAGCTTTGATGAGATGGACGCGATGATGTATAAAATCGAAGGGGAGGATCTTTATTTGATCGGTACCTCCGAGCATTCCATGATCGGTAAATTTATTGATACGATTCAGGAAGAAGAAAAGCTTCCCTATACGCTGACCTCGTATTCGCCCTGTTTTCGCAAGGAGAAAGGAGCGCACGGAATAGAAGAGCGCGGCGTTTACCGGATTCATCAGTTTGAAAAGCAGGAAATGATTGTGGTGTGCAGGCCGGACGAGTCGAAGATGTGGTATGACAGACTGTGGCAGAATACGGTAGATTTGTTCCGCAGTCTCGATATACCGGTTCGCACCTTAGAGTGCTGTTCCGGCGATCTTGCGGATTTAAAAGTAAAATCCTGTGATATTGAAGCATGGTCTCCGAGACAGAAAAAGTATTTTGAAGTCGGAAGCTGTTCAAATTTAGGAGATGCACAGGCGAGACGTTTAAAGATACGTGTCAAAGGAGCGGACGGCAGTAAATATTTTGCACATACCTTAAATAATACCGTTGTTGCGCCGCCGCGAATGTTGATTGCATTTTTGGAGAATCATTTAAAAGCGGACGGCAGTATTTCGATTCCGGAGGCGCTGCGGCCATATATGGGGGGTAAAGAGTTACTTTTACCGAAGAAATAATAAAAAACCTGTTTGACATTCCGGGTTTCAATGGTATAATATGGGTATAAATTGTGAAACGGGGTTCCGCAATACGGAACTGGTATTTAGGAGGAGAAAATAATGGCAAAGAAAGTTGTTACATTTGGTGAAATCATGCTTCGTCTTGCTCCGGAAGGATATTATCGTTTTGTACAGGCGACATCCTACGGCGCAACTTATGGCGGCGGAGAGGCAAACGTTGCTATTTCTTTAGCAAACTATGGAATGGACGCAAGCTTTGTAACGAAACTTCCGGCTCATGAAATCGGACAGGCCGGTGTGAATTCTTTAAGACAGTTTGGAGTAGATACGTCCAAAATTGTTCGCGGCGGCGACAGAGTAGGTATTTACTATCTTGAAAAAGGCGCAAGCCAGAGACCGTCCAAAGTCATTTATGATCGTGCGGGTTCCGCGATTGCAACGGCTACTACAGATGATTTTAACTGGGATGAGATTTTTGAAGGAGCAGACTGGTTCCACTTCACCGGTATTACTCCGGCGCTCGGCGATAATGTAGCGGCTATCTGTTTAGAGGCATGCAAGGCTGCAAAAGAAAAAGGAATTACCGTAAGCTGTGACTTAAATTACCGTAACAAGTTATGGTCTAAGGAAAAAGCAGGCCAGGTTATGGGTGAGCTTTGCAAATATGTCGATGTTTGCATTTCCAATGAAGAGGATGCAAATGACGTATTCGGCATTAAGTCCGAAGGTACGGAAGTTACCGCAGGCGAGTTAAATAAGGCAGGATATAAGGAAGTTGCTCAGAAATTAACGGAGCGTTTCGGATTTAAGAAGGTTGCAATTACTTTAAGAACTTCTATTTCTGCGAATGATAACCGTTGGGCTGCGATGCTTTACGAGAACGGAGAAAGCTATTTCTCCAAAGAGTATTTAATGCATATTGTTGACCGTGTCGGCGGCGGAGATTCTTTCGGCGGCGGACTGATTTATGCATGTCTGAATGATTACGCACCGCAGGATACAATTGAGTTTGCAGTTGCGGCAAGCTGCTTAAAGCACTCTATCGAGGGCGACTTTAACCAGGTAAGCGTTTCTGAGGTTCAGAAATTAGCCGGCGGAGATGCTTCCGGTCGTGTACAGCGTTAATAAAAAATCATGTGAAACAAAAGTAAAATCCGTATCGGTAAAACGATACGGATTTTTTTGCCTTATAGGATTCGGGTGTCAAAAGGCTGGTTTCAGGCTATTGGCTGGCAAATTGCACAAAATATCACTCGCTGTATGTTCCGGCAAACGGATTCTCTAAATGCTCTGACCGGGTGATTTCTCCGCAGTGCAACCGCCCGCCAATCGCCATCCTGGCTCATTGCGGGCTTTTGGGGACTTCCATGTCCCCAAATTGCAGATGACGAACAGAGCATTAAGAGAATCTCATTTCCCTGCACAAAAATCCTCCATGCCGGAGCAATTTATTGCGAAGGCACGCGCCCGAAATATCAGATTTCGGGCTGCGATTCAGATTTGTGGCTTCGCCACAAATTTGGGTGTGAAAAATAAGCTATCGAGCTTATTTTTCACACTATAGCTCCGTGATTTATTTTGTGCAAGTTGCCAGTTCAAATCGAAAAGACCGCCTTTTGACACCCGAATCCTTATAGGAAACTGCGTCGTCAGACGCATGTATTTACAAATGCGCAGCACTCTTTTTTGGCACATTTCCACAAAGACAATTGGACGTTTCTTTTATAATTTTCACAAAAATTATACGTAATTTGAAAATTTACTGACATTTATGGTTCGTTTGTGTTAAAATAAGAAAAGACGCGATAGTGGAAGGAGTGGTAATTGTTGATTTACGAAATAGAGGGAATGATAGTTGTTTCCGATATTTCAGAAAGGAGTTCGGATTAGATGTTTGAGATTGGTGAGTATATTGTATATGGTAACAGAGGAGTGTGTCTCGTAGAGGATATTACACATGTAGAGGTTCCGGGTGCGGACAAGGACAGGCTATATTATATTTTAAGCCAGCTTGAAGGCGGCGCCGGTAAGATTTATGTACCCACCGATAACGAAAAAGTTGTGATGCGGAAAGTAATCACAAAAAAAGATGCGGAAGAACTGATTCAGAAAATGCCGGAAATCGAATTACTCTGGGTAGAGGACGACAAAAGGCGTGAAGAGGTATATAAAGAGGCCATTCGAACCTGTGATTACAGGGAGTGGGTCAGTATGATAAAAACGCTTTATTTTCGTAAAAAAGAGCGGACGGCACGGGGAAAAAAGGTTACGGCGCTGGACGAGAAATATTTAAAGGCGGCGGAAAACGGATTGTACAGCGAACTTTCCCTGTCGCTTGGAATACCGAAAAATCGAATGCAGGAATATATCAGAGAGCACATTAGAGCTTAATGTGCTCTCTTGTATTTTAAATGACATGAGTAAGAAACTATGTATTGTTTTACCGGATTCCCATTCTTATACGGTAGTATTGACACCGTTGACGGCAGCGTGTTCGTCTTCGTCCATTGGAATTACAAGACATTTTTTTCCGTTAATGATCTGAGAATGAATTTGTCCGACTTTTTCCGGTTTTACACGCAGAATCACGTCATAGGTTTTGACGGCAGGAATATCGTCTCCGTTTTCTTCTTCGCTGACCGGAAGCGTTCTTGTTTCCTCCAGCTGCTGCTTTAGATTTTCTACCTGCCCCATCAGCTCAAGCCGGTCTTTTCGCTTGGCGTTTGCTTCAATGATCTTCGGATCGACCAGATATTCGGCGGTCGGCAGATCTTCCCGGAAGCATTCCTTATAATTTTTTTCAATAACGGCGGTTTGTTCTTCGGTCAATCCGCTCTCTGTTAAAACGCCCGCTATGGTGTCTGAGGTCAAAATCACAGGTTCCGGTTCCGTATCGTCTTCGGCCGGTATTTCAATCATGTCGTTTAAATTATCCTGAATGTCCATAAAAAGTACTTTGCTCTCTTCATTGTCCTCTCCGATTACGTCTTTTACAATATTTTGAAAAGTAATTTTTTTCTCGGTAGCGGTCAGCTTTCCCTCACAGCCGAGACCCGCTTCCATAAATTCGGAATGCGGTGTTTTCGTGTCTCTTGTATAGAAGATAACAGAGTGAATATCGGAGCTTCGATCCGTAAAGGCAGGAAAGACGAAACCGGTATCCGGTACGCCTACCACCCAGTCGCGGACACGCGGTCCAATGCGGTTTTCATCCACTCGATAGCCTAAGCCCGGTTTGGTCAGGTTGACGGGGCAGATGGCGCAGAGCAGATATTCGTATACTTCTTCGGATTCGTCCAGCTTGCTGTTGTCCGAGGTTTTTGTAATAACGTCGTAGGCGTCATGAAAAAGCAGTATGAGATAGTTGCCGACATAGTCATAACTGTCAATTACCATATCATAAAAAGTATCTAAAAGCTCGTCGTTTTTCAGTTTGCTTTCCCGAAGCCCCATAAGAAATTGCTGTTTTCCTCCGGTTTCCTCTTCTGCGGCAGGAAATGGGAGCTCCAGAATCTGGTTGCCGATATTGCCCGAAAAAACTTTTTTTGCAAGTTCGAGATATTTAAAAAATTCTTCATCCTCGAGATTTAAAAAGGTTTCTGCAATCTTTGTGACCTTATTGCGGTCTGCGTCCACATAGCAGCCGCACATTCTGGTAAAGGTGCACGTCTCTTTTTTCAGCCGGCGTTTTAATTCCGAAATATCTTTTTTGTTCATTGTAATTACCATGCCTTTCTCTTTGCAGTGCCGTTAAGCTACTGTCTATCATAATTATTTTTCCGGAAAATGGCAAGAGACCGGAGTATAAATTCTTTATAAACTTTGCCGGAAAGGACTTGCGCTTTTATGGGTTATATGATAGCCTGTCAATATCCTTTTCGGGAGACGGATTACCGTTTTCCGATATCATATGCCATTTATGGCTCATTACGGCGTTTCATGCCGGAAATTCCAGTTTATTTTTATTCTATAGCAGATAAGGGGGTGTTTTGCTGACCGGAAAGATGTAAATTCGTAAGTAAAATCTGTAAAGGAAGGAGGAAAGCAGATGAAATATATTATGGAGCATTACGGTGCGGCAATTCTCGTATCTGTCGCACTTGTGGCGCTGGGAATTGTTGTCGTGGCGCTTTGCACAGGCGACGGTTTTGTAGCAACGCAGTTTCAGAGCGCGCTGACGGCGTTTTTTTCTAAAATGAATACAATGAACAATCCGACGCCTTAGCGCTTATATCGTTTCTTTTGATCTTTCAAAGGCGTTTCCAAAGGAACGCCTTTGAAAGACCTGTGAAAAAGGGGGCGTCGTCTGAGGCGTAGATTGAAAGATAAGATCGCTTTCTTATTGTTCGACCGGCATTTGAGCCAGAGCCTCAAATCCGCTCTGACAGGAAGGATTAGTGTGAGAAAGGGCATGGTTTTTTATGAATGATCTTGAGTGTTTTCAGCCGACAAGGGAACAATTCGGTATTTTCTGGAAGTATATCATGAATCCCAATATTACAGATATTGATTATAACGGAAGAGAATTATGGCTGGCGGATTTGAAGAAAGGCCATTATAAAGCAAAGGAGGTAATCAGCGAGGCGTTCCTGGAACAGTTTACACATAATATCGGGAATTGTGTAAACAGGCAGTTCAACAAAGCAAATCGTGTTTTGGAGGCCGATACAAGAGAGCTTCGCATCAGTATTCTGCATCATTCGGTCGCCGTGTCCGGTACAAGTATCTGTATTCGAAAATCGCCGCCGATTATCAGAAGCCGTATTCGGGATATGATAGCATCCGGTTTTTGTGAGGAAAAAGTGCTTCATCTTCTGATTAACTGCGTACTTGCAGGAATGAATTTTGTGGTAGGGGGAGAGCCCGGCCACGGTAAAACGGAGTTTACGAAGTTTTTAATGCAGTTTATTCCGCCTTCTCAGCGGGTTATTACAATTGAAGACTCTCTCGAAATTCATTACAGCGCCATTAATCCGGGCAGCGACTGCGTGGAAATCCGGGTTGACGAGGATTTTGATTATACGGCTGCGATTAAGGCGTGCCTGCGTCAGAATCCAAAATGGCTGATTCTTTCGGAGGCAAGGTCTGTAGAGGTGACTTCGCTGTTGGAGCAGTGGAGTACGGGAGTAAAGGGATTTACCACAATTCATCTTGACGATCTTCGGAAGCTTCCCGACCGCATTCAAAACATGATGGACAATGTAAACGACGCAGACCGGATGGAAAATCGGATTTACCGATATGTCAATGTGGGCGTTCTTGTGAGGAAAAGGGAAGAAGAGGGAGGCCGCATTTCGCGTTATATGGATCAGATGTGTTTTTACAGCAGAGAAGGACAGGAGAATAAGATATATCTGTTGGTGAAAGACGGAGAACTGATTTCGAATGAGCTGCCGCCTGATATTGTGAGAAAGATGGAGGAGGAGCATATGGAAGATCCGTTTTTGTGTGATAAGTTCCAATGCTATATCGAGGAGGGAAGATAAGAGACGACTGAAAGAAAATGCCGTTAAAGCGGCGGAATGAGAGGTAAAATTGAAAAATAGTGTAATACGATTATTAAATCCAAAGAATCTTCAGAGAGAAGTACATGTATACGGATATCATTTTTCCTGGAAGAATCAATTTGTTATATTTCTCTGCGCTTTTGCAGGAATGGCGGCGCTGGGAATTATATTTAAACTGTCGTTTCCTTTTACAGTTCTGATTCTGGCTGTGATGACGATGCTGCTTCCGGTCTTAATTTTAAATATGTACCGTCATATGTATGAACAAAAAAAATTTGCCGATGTAGTTACGTATATCGAGCAAATGATGTATTCGTTTCAGAAAAGCGGAAAAGTTAAGCTGGCGCTTATGGAGTGCGGCGAAGCTTTTGGAGACGGGGAGATGAAATCCGTAATTGAAAAGGCCGTTGCATATATTAATAAAGGGAAAGCCGGTTCGGGAGACGGTATTTTAAAAGAGGCTCTGATGATGATAGAAGCGCCTTACCGGTGCAGGAGAATGCACACCGCGCATGAGCTGCTGCTGAATGCGGAGGAGGACGGCGGGGAGGTTTTAAATTCAATTTCCCTGATTTTGGAGGATACGGAAAACTGGAAACGACGGGTTTATAAAATGCAGGCAGAGAAGAAACAGGGACATATGGACAATATTATCTCTATTTTGATTGCTACTGCGCTCTGCGCGCTTTGCCTGTACGTAATTGATTATATGCGGATTTTATTTCGCTCGGACAGTGCCATTTACGTATTTAAGCATTTCGCCGTACAGCTTACGTCAGAAGTTTTTATATTGTTTTCCATGTTTATATTTGCAAAAAGCGCGGGCAGCCTGACCGGCGACTGGTTGAAAGAAGAGCAGTTTATAAAGAAAAACAGAATATTACAAATGTATAATGGGGTTAAAAATTATGATCATAAGAAAGAATTCTTAAAAAGTATATTATTTGCAATGCCTTTCTTTCTGTCGGCAGTTACTTTTTTCTTCTTATCTAAAAAAGGGCTCTGTATGCTCTTTCTTTTCGGAGCGGTATTTCTTCTTTTTCAGCATAAAATCGGTTATAAGCTTTCAAAACAGGATGTGACCAATGAAATTTATATTGCGTTACCGCAGTGGCTTATGGATATGGCATTGCTCCTTCAGAATAATAATGTACAGGTTTCGATTATCAAATCGGCGGATCATGCGCCTGCGGTATTGCAGCCGGAACTTGCGGCTTTAACGGACCGGATTCGGAAGGAGCCGGATAAGCTTTCTGCTTATACCGGTTTCTGCGGGGATTTCTATATTCCCGAAGCGTTAAGCTGTATGAAAATGCTGCACTCGATATCGGAGTCGGGAATCGGGGATGCAAAAACGCAGATTCACAATTTACTCGGACACATTAATAAGCTTCAGAATCAGGCGGACAATAAAATAAACGAACAGGCTCTTTTTAAAATGCGTATGATTTTCAGCTATCCGGTATTCGCGGCAGCAGTCAAAATGCTGGTGGATATGACGGTTGGTATGTTTGTATTGTTTCAGCTTATGGGAAGTGCAGGAGGGATTGTATGAAGCATGTAATCGAAGCTTTCAGCGCGATCATCTATATTTCTATGACGCTGTTTGTAAGCGTTGCCATTATAAGCGCAAGCCTTGATATCACGGCCGCAGCGCAGTATCGGGCAGATGTTACGGCAGAGCTGGAAAACAGTAATTTTAATCAGGAGGTAATTGATGCGTGTATTGCGCAGGCAGATGCGAAGGGATATATGCTTGAGATTACAGACTGTACTTATGATAACTATAATGATATCAATACGGCGGAGGTAGTTCTTACATACAAATATGAAATACCGCTGCTTGGAATTTCGGTAACAAAAACGACGCGGGGAATCGCGAGGTAGAAAAACAGAAAGGACTGATTTTTTGGGTGAAATCATAAAGGAATACGGCGATGCATTTATTGCCGGGATTTTCGGAGGCTGCAGCGTCGCGGCTTTGATATATGTTTTTAACTATGTCACTTCGTTTTAAAACGATTCGAAACGAGAGCTGTCAGGCGCAGCAAAAACCGACAGGAGCAAAAGCTGCGCGGAAAAGAGGGAAGATATGAAGTATATATTAGAGCATTACGGAACAGGTATTTTAAGCGGAACGGCGGCGTTTCTTTTGCTGTCATTATTTTTCAGGATGTTGGAAGGCGGCGGCGCGCTGCATACACTGGTGACTTTGTATACATCGGGAATCGCCGGATAAGGAGCTGCTGCATATTGAAATATATCATTGATTTATACGGGCGTTTTCTGCTTAGCGGGGCCGTATTGCTTTTGGTCTTTGTGCTGTTGTTTTCACGCATTAGCGATTCGGAAGGGAACAGAGGCGCATTTAAAATTATGGGCGCCGCTTTAGGGCTGACCAATGAAAGCGGGGGAGCCGGTATTGATTTTGCTGTTTATCGAACGGAAAGTGAGAAAGAGGCTCCTTCCATTGTATATTCCTATGACGGTAAGCTCTATGCAAATGAGGCTGTTTTGCTGTCTGATTTTATCAGAGCCGTTGATTATAACAGCGGACCGTTGGAACTGCGCGTTTTACAGGTCACAGACAGTGCGTCAAACGATATAACATCGTGTTATGACAGAAGGAACGGGAATATTTGCTTTCCGGCAGAAGGAATGAACCGGATTACGCTTGCTGCAAAGGATTCGTCAAATAAAAAGTATACCTGTACGATTGAGGTACCGGTCAATCGGAGATAGGCTCGATTTTCGGAATCCTGGGATCTGTGGCTGTGGCATGGAGGATTGAAATGAAGAATGTAATTTTAATTGCAGTATATATGACACTTGCAGCGCTGACGTTCGGTATTGTGATGGCGCTGCATGGAAGGGAGGCGAGAGGAATGGAACTTTCGGATTATCTATCTTCTGCTGTAGAGGAAACGGTTGAGAACTGTATGCTGGAAAAGAACTATGAAGTAAAAGAGGACGATCTTTTTCTTACGGATTTTATGGAAAGTTTTGCGGCGGGATTGGATACGAAATCGGATTTAACATTAAAAGTTTTAAGGGCGGATGCCGACAGCGGACTTTTATCCGTGGAAGCGGAAGAAAACTATGAACATCTAAACGGAAGACGAGGTACGGTTGGAGGTGTAAAAACGGTTATTTTTAACCGGCTTTTTCAGGAACCGCTGAAAAGCCATCAGGTATGCTTTTATCTTTCCGCAGATGATATGACGGGCGGGCAAAACTGTTATAAGACCTATTGCGTCGCGGAAGGTGATTTGATAACGGCTCCTTTAGAGCCGCTGTGCGACGGAGCGCAATTTAACGGATGGAGGGATATAAACGGATATCTGGCCGATTTTACTGAAGCAGTGACGGAAGAAAGAATTTATTATGCCGATTGGAGGCGGGATTAACGAGGTTGTTCCTAAGTTCCAGCCGGTTTTGTTTTTCCATACCAAAGCCCTCGAATCCGGAATCCCTTCTGTAAATCTGTATCATCATACGATAGCAGCATTCTCAATCAGGCCCGTTTTGTTTTACCGGCGCGGATGCTGGAAGCGATAAACACTTTTTCATAAAGAAAGGGGATTCACATTCTAAGAAAAAATGTTAAAATAGATTCATATATAGTTGTTTATACGCAAAAGTGAAGAGAGGAAAAGGTTGAAAGAAAAGCGCTTTTAACCTCATAAAAAGCCGATGAAACGGCAGGATGAGAGGAAAAATGGATCGGAAAACAATACTGGAATTACCCAAAATAGAACTGCACAGCCATTTGGACGGATCGCTTAGTATAGGGGCGGTCCGGACGCTGTTGGGAAGAACTGTAGAGCCGGAGGAGCTTATGGTGGCGGAAGACTGTAAAAGCCTTGCGGAATATCTGGAAAAATTTAATGTTCCGCTTGCCTGTCTCCAGACGACGGAGGGTTTGAAACGAGGCGGGTACGATTTTATGGAACAGATATCTTCCGAAGGCTTGAAATATGCGGAAGTACGGTTTGCCCCGCAGTTTTCAACAAGCGGAGGACTGTCGCTGCGCCAGGTCATAGAGTCCGTCCTGGAAGGGCTCGAACGGGGAAAAAAGGAGTTCGGAACGGATTATCAGGTGATTGTCTGCGCCATGCGCCATCAGAGCGAAGAGGAAAATGCTGCCATGTTAAAAACTGCGAGAGAGTACTTAGGCTTCGGCGTCTGTGCAGCGGATTTGGCGGGAGACGAAGCTGCGTATCCGATGACGGAATTTCTTTCTTTATTTGAAAAAGTAAAAAGACTGGAAATGCCGTTTACGCTTCATGCGGGAGAATGCGGCAGCGTGGAAAATATCATCGCGTCTGTTGCCTGCGGAGCAAAACGAATCGGGCACGGAATTGCAATGCGGGGACATAACGAGGCAAAACGTCTCTGTAAGGAAAATCGAATCGGCGTTGAAATGTGTCCGATCAGCAATCTTCAAACAAAAGCAGTTTTGGACGGCAGCATGTATCCGATTCGCGAATTTTTGGACGAGGGACTTCTGGTAACGCTTAACACAGATAATCGGACCGTCAGCAATACATCCGTTACAAAGGAAATAGAACACGTTCAGGCGAATTACGGTGTGACGGATGAAGAAATAATACAAATGCAGAAAAACGCGGTTGAGGTTTCCTTTGCACCGGAGGAACAAAAGGAGCGGATGCGCGGTTGGTTTCCGGGCTGAAAGAAGTTATTTCCAACAATTTAGAAAGGCATTAATGTAATCATGAAAATCGGATTTGACAATGAAAAATATTTAAAGGTTCAGTCGGAGCGGATCAGGGAACGGATCGAGCAGTTTGGCGGCAGGCTTTATCTGGAATTTGGGGGAAAGCTGTTTGACGATTACCATGCTTCGAGGGTGATGCCGGGGTTTGAACCGGACAGTAAATTAAAAATGCTGCTGCAGCTTTCGGATATGGCGGAAATTGTGATTGTAATCAGCGCATGGGATATTGAAAAGAACAAGGTACGCGGTGATTTGGGCATTACCTATGATTTGGACGTATTGCGTCTGATCGAAGAGTTCGAAAAAAAAGGTCTTTATGTCGGCAGTGTCGTCATTACCCACTATGCGGGGCAGAGCGGAGCGGATCAGCTTCGGGCCAGACTTCGGAAAAAGCGGATGAAGGTTTACAGGCATTATACAATTGAAGGATATCCTTCCAATATTCCTCTGATTGTCAGCGAAGACGGTTTCGGAAAAAACGATTACATCGAGACGAAACGGCCGCTTGCCGTGGTAACGGCTCCTGGGCCGGGCAGCGGAAAGATGGCGACTTGCCTTTCGCAGCTTTATCACGAAAAGCTGCGCGGAAACAAAGCGGGCTACGCAAAATTTGAAACGTTTCCCATCTGGAACATACCGCTTAAGCATCCGATCAATCTGGCTTATGAGGCGGCGACGGCGGATTTGAACGATATTAATATGATTGATCCGTTTCATTTGGAAGCCTATGGCGTGACTGCCGTAAATTATAACCGTGATATTGAAATTTTCCCGGTTTTGAATGCGATTCTGGAAGGGATTTACGGGGAAAACACCTATTATAAATCGCCGACCGATATGGGCGTGAATATGGCGGGTAGCTGCATTATCGACGAGGAGGCCTGCTGCGAGGCGTCGGCGATGGAAATTATCAGGCGCTATTACGGAGCATTGAATAAAGCGGCCAAAGAGGAATGCGGCGAAAATGAACTTTATAAAATAGAAGTTTTGATGAAACAGGCCAAAATAACAACCGACGACCGCAAGGTAACGGTTGCGGCAAAGCAGCGGGCGAAAGAGGAGGGAGCGCCTTGCGCTGCGATCGAGCTGCCGGACGGTGCGGTGATTACGGCCGGAACCTCGGATTTTCTCGGCGCTTCCGCTGCGTTGCTTTTGAACGCGTTGAAGTATCTGGCAGGCATTGATCATGACAGAAAGCTCATTGATCCGACGGCGATAGAGCCGATTCAGGATTTGAAAGTACGTTTTCTTGGAAACCGCAATCCGAGGCTTCATACGGATGAGGTGCTGGTTGCGCTTTCTCTTGCATCGACCGGGAATGAGGACGCCGCAAGTGCGCTCGAACAGCTTCCGGGACTTAAAGGCTGTCAGGTGCATACTTCTGTTATGCTTTCCGATGTGGACAGCAAAATTTTTAAAAGACTTGGGGTGGATTTGACAAGCGAGCCGGTAAGAACCGGAATCAGGCTGTATTAATCTATCGGACACCTTATTTTTCCTATTTACAAACACAGAAAAAAAGCGGATAATAGAAATCAATAAGCTACCGATAAATTTTTAATCAAGGAAAGCAGCAGGTATACATATGGAAATCAAAAGACTGAATGATAATCAGATTCGTTGCGCTCTGACCGAGGAAGAAATCGAGGATATGGGCTTTAGCATTGACGATATTATCGGAAATACAGAAACAACGCAGAAGTTTATGCATGTGGTTCTGAATATGGTCGAAGAGCAGGAGCAGATCGATATGGACAGGCTTTCGCCGATGGTGCGCGCAGAGCTTTTACAGGATCACAGTATGGCGATTACGTTCGGCGGTGAATCCGATAATAATTTTAAAAACCTGCTGGATCTGGTGAATCAGTTAATGAGCCAGATGAAGCCGGAAAAATTGGAAGAACTGCGGTACATGAGCAGAGAGGAAAGAGAGAGCTCAATAGAAGAATTTTTAAGCGAGCTTGAAGAAAAGCTAAGAGAGCAGGCAAGAGAAGCGGCGGAAACAGGCGGTAAAACGGAAGTTTCCGAAGCGGATGCAGACGACGGTATATTTCAGATTTCGGCTCCGCTTGTCCTGGAATTTGGAGAGTTGGACGATGTGATTCGTATGAGCAGACTGTTCCGTGAGGCAGAGCGTCTGCCGCAGAGTTCTTTGTATAAGCAAAACAGAAGATATTATCTGCTGTTGGATTTTATTACCTTTTCCAAAGCGGAGCTTGGGCCGTTTGCTTTTGCGGCAATCGAGTATGACAGCGCTCATTTTTCCGATCCGGCGCGTGCGGCGTTCGTAATCGAACACGGAAAATGTATTATGAAAAATGAGGCGCTTCAGATGTTGATGCAATTGTAAAAGGTAAATAAACAGTAATTTGTAAATAGACAATAGTGATAAAAATTCCGATTAAAATTAGTTAATATGCCGAATATTTTATACTGTCAATCTCCACAAGATATGCTATTATAGTTTAGGCACGACACAAGTTATTGATTGTGCGTCGGTTTAAAAAGAGTGGAAATGGAGATTGGTTATGGACAGAAAGCAGTTATTGGAATTGGAAGAGGCAAAAAAGGAATTGCTGGTTTTGGCTTATCGGATGAAGAGAGAGCATCCGCATATGTCTCCGGTCGGTATTGAGACGGAAATGTATGCGGCATTGATGGCGGAAATCAGCGATATTAACAGCAGAATTCAAATGAGTGCGGAAGCATAGGATCATAACAATCATACAGGCAGTTTTCCCTGGAACGGGCAGACTGCCTTTTGCCATGTATAAAGGCGTTTTAAGAGGGTTCCATTATGAACGAAGTGATTACGCGGTTAAACGAAATCGAAGAAAAAGCAAATTCCATTATGGAAGGGGCAAAAGCAAAAAAAATGCAAATGGAAGAGCGGCTTGTCTTTGAGAAAAAGGAATTTGACGCCCGTCTTAAGGAAGAAGAGCGGGCCCGTGCCGAAGGACTTGCAAAAGAACTTAGAAAAGAGGCCGAACAGGAGCTCGTTTGCTTAAGGGAAAAAAACAGGAACGCCATTGCCGGACTAAACGAGTATTATGAGAAAAATGAAGAACGGCTGGCAGAGGAAATTTTTCGAAAAATTATCGGATAAAGGAGAACTGCGATGTCAGGTGGGTTATTGCAATACAGCGGTCTGGTAACGAAAACCCGGGCAATGCATGGCAGACTTTTATCGCCGGAAGAATGCGCGTGGCTGGCGGAATTTGAAAACGTAGAGGATTTTATTGCTTTTTTAAAGGAGGCAAGGGGTTACGGCGAGATTTACCGCAGTCATGAGGAAATTCATCACAGATCTCAGGTAGAGGCCGTTATCAGAAATTCGCTTTTTTCCGATTATGGCAAGCTGTATCAGTTTGCGTGCGGCGCGCAGCGGGAGGGGCTTGAGATCATTTTTCTGCGCTATGAAACGGATGTGCTTAAGGCATGTCTGGAGCATGCGTATCAGGGGGAAAGCGCAAAAAATCTTTCTTATCTGAATCTGTTTTTTAACCTGCATTCGGACTTTGACACCGAAATGCTGATTCAGGCGAAAAATATGACGGAGCTTATGACGGTTCTTGCGGGAACGCATTATGAAGCGCTGATGCTGCCGCTGCGGGAGGATTCTTCGTGCGTATATGCGGATTATGCGTTTGCGCTTGATGTTTTTTACTATAAGCGGGCGTGGAAGCAGAAGGAGAAACTTTCCGAAAAAACGATGAAGCAGATAATTACGCAGATACTGGGTACGGAAATCGACTGGCAGAACATTCTTTGGATGTACCGTGGAAAGCGTTTTTACCGGATGAAGCAGGCGGATCTTGCCGCGTATCTGATTCCACTTTCCTATCGTTTGAAAAAAACGGAGCAAAAAGCGATGCTGGAAGCGGAAACAATCGAAGAGTTTATGGCCGTGTTGGGAAATACCGTATATTTTACCGGGAAGGACGCCGTAATAAAAATGGGAGACGAACTTGCATATCGGAAAGTGATGGATAAAACTTATCAGGCGGTATGTAAAAAATACCCGCAGTCGCTTGCACCTGTTTTGAAATATCTGCATGACAAGGAGCAGGAAATTGACAGGCTTACGACGATTCTGGAGGGGATCCGGTACCGGATTCCGCCGCGTGAAATACAGGGAATGCTGTAATAGAAGGAGGGAGAGCCGTGGTTGAAAAAATGAAGCTTTTGCATATTACCGGCCCAAAGCAGGATATTGACCGTGTGGCGGACCGGTATTTAAGCAGATATGAGATTCATTTTGAAAATGCCGTCTCATCATTAAGCACGCTGACGAATGTCCGTCCTTTTGTAGAGACAAATGTCTATAAAGATGCCTATGCAAAGGCTAAAACGCTCCTTCTTGAGTTCGGAGAAGAAGCGGACGACGATGTTGAGCGGTTAGAGCCGCAGGAAGCGGCGCAGACGGTAGAGACAGCCTGTGCTCTGGCTAAGGAGATACAGAGCAGACAGGAGGAACTGAAAACAGAACGAACCGGAATTTTAAATCTGATGGCTCAGATTGAGCCGTTTCGAAAGCTGGATTATGAATTTAAAAAGATTTTAACATTTCATTTTATCGACTTTCGATTCGGACGGATTTTAAGAGACTATTATCAAAAGCTGGAGACTTATTTTCACAATACGGATCATGCGCTGTTTTATCAGTGTCACAGTGATGAAACGTATGTGTGGGGCGTTTACTTCGTACCTCAGGTCTATTCGATTGAAGTGGACGCGGTCTGTCTTTCGTTTCATTTTGAACGGCTGTATCTTCCGGATTCCTTCGAGGGAACGCCGGATTCGGCTTATCTTGCGGCGGAAGAACAGCTAAAAAAGAACGAAGCGCAGGCCGATGAACTCCATCTGCAGATGCATGAAATGTTAAAGCGTCATCGGGCGAGAATTTTTAGCGCATGGGCTTCTCTAAAGGCTTACTGCGACAATTTTGATATTCGAAAATTGGCGGTCTGCACAAGGCCTGCCGACGACGGACGGGAGTATTATATTTTATACGGCTGGATGAGTGAGAAGGACGCGGAAGCTTTTGAAAAGGAAATCGCCGCGGACGAAAACGTTCATGTCATAGAAGAAGCGGTTGACAGAAAGCTTTCCGTTTCGCCTCCGACGAGGCTTAGGAATCCAAAGATCTTTAAACCGTTTCAAATGTTTGTAGAAATGTACGGTCTGCCGGCCTATAACGAAATGGATCCGACAATCTTTATTGCGCTGACGTATACGCTAATGTTTGGAATTATGTTTGGCGATGTGGGCCAGGGAATCATTCTGGCGGTGGGCGGATTCCTTTTGTACAGATTAAAGGGAATTAATCTTGCGGCAATTGTTTCGCTTGCGGGAGTCTGGTCAACGGTATTCGGTTTTCTATACGGCAGTATTTTTGGATTTGAGGAAATATTAAAGCCGATCTGGATGCGTCCGATGGACAATATTATGACGACGCTTTATCTGGCAATCGGTTTTGGAATGGCGCTGATTCTGGTTGCAATGGTAATCAATATTATCAACGGAATCCGGGCCAGGGAACCGGGCAGCATTTTTTTCAGCCAGAGCGGGATTGCGGGACTGATCTGCTACGGTTTCTGCGTGGCCTGTATCGTTCTTTTTATGACGGGACATCCGATACCGGCGGCGGGTCTTATCGGCGCTGCGGTGGGAATTCCTTTGATTGCGATTATGTTAAAAGAACCGCTGTCAAATTTGCTGGAACGAAAACGGAAGATCTTTCCGGCGGGCAGCAAAATCATGTATTTTGTGGAAGCGCTTGTAGAACTGTTTGATGTAGTACTGAGTTACGCAACGAACAGTATTTCATTTGTACGCGTCGGCGCGTTTGCATTAAGCCATGCGGGAATGATGGGCGTTGTAATGACGCTGGCCGGTTATGAGAGCGGCTCTCCAAACTGGGTGATTATTGTACTTGGAAATATTTTAGTAACGGCGCTTGAGGGACTGGTTGTGGGAATACAGGTTCTGCGTTTGGAATATTACGAAATGTTCAGTCGTTTTTATAAAGGAACAGGAAAGCCGTTTCGGGCATTTTTCGGACAAAAAAACGAAACAAAGAGAAAGGCAGGTTAAAAAATATGGTTACAAAGGTGATTTTGGCAGCGATTTTATTGATCAGTATGGGTATTCCTTATATCGGATACCGGATCGGGAAAAAGAAGGAAGGCTGTACAAAGGTTTCGCTTGCGCTTGGGCTTCTTCTTTTCTTCGGCACGGTCGTTGCAGCGGATATGATGATTTTTTCCGGTAATATATACGCGGCTTCGGAAGTTTCCGGTGCGGCGGCAAATACGGAGGGCTGGCGTTATCTGGCGGCGGCGCTCTCGACCGGTCTTTCCTGTATCGGCGCCGGCTTTGCGGTAGCGAGTGCGGCCAGCGCGGCGATCGGGGCGTTAAGCGAGGATTCGAGCATTATGGGTAAGGCGCTGATTTTCGTAGCTCTGGCAGAGTCTATTGCGCTTTACGGACTGTTGATTTCTTTTTCTATTCTGGGATAGCAGATTGGGGCGTCGCGATGAAAATGTTTTTAATCAGTGATAATGTAGATACCTATACCGGGATGCGGCTTGCCGGGATTGAGGGCGTGGTCGTTCACGAGAGAGAAGAACTTGAAGAGGCAATCTCAAGTGTCTGTTCAAATCCGGAAATTGCGATCGTGCTTTTGACTGAAAAATTTGGCAGAGATTTTCCCGATCTGATAAACAATGTCAGAATGAACCGCAGAGTTCCGCTGTTTGTGGAGATTCCCGACCGCCACGGAACGGGACGGAGTAAGAATTTTATTACGGATTATGTAAATCAGGCAATTGGACTAAAACTGTAGTGAGGGAGAAAGCTATGGAGATAAAGGAAAAGCTGGATGCCTTTTATACGGCGGCGATTGAGGCGGCAAAAAGCAAGGGAGATGCAGTCGTAAACGAGTATACGAAAATTTATGAGGAAAGTATATCCGAATATGAAAAGCAGAAACGAAAAGAGTATGAAAGCATCCGCCTCGGAAGAGACGCGGAAATTCGGCATGAAATCAACAGAGAAGTTTCGGAACGGATTCTGCTTTTAAAAAAGGAGTACCATGAAGAGACAATAAAAAAGAAAGAACAGCTTTTTGCATGTGTATCGAAAAAGCTTGCGGAGTATAAGAAAACAGAGGAATACCGGGAGTGCCTGGCGCGTAAAATCCGCACCGCTTTCGAGATTGCTAAGGGGGAGGCTGTCACGGTATATCTGGACGCGTCGGATGCTTCGCTAAAGGAAACCGTTGAGGCGGAAACCGGATGTGAGCTGACGATAAGCGAAACGGATTTTATGGGCGGCATCCGCGCGGTGATCCGATCGAAAAACATGTTGATTGACGAGTCGTTTCTAAGCAGACTTGCGGAGGAAAAGGCGTCTTACGGGGTATGATTATGGGAGCAACTGGAAAAATATACGGGATTAACGGGCCGGTTCTTACGATTGCCGGGAACCCCGGTTTTAAAATGTCCGAAATGGTTTATGTCGGCGCAAAACGGCTGATTGGAGAAGTAATCGGCCTGACGAAGGAAAAAACAACGATTCAGGTATACGAGGAAACGTCGGGATTAAAGCCGGGAGAAACGGTAGAGGGAGCGGGACATGCCATCTGTGTGACGTTGGCGCCCGGAATTATCGGTAATATTTTTGACGGAATCGAGCGTCCGCTTAAGGAAATCGCCGGGAAATACGGCGTGTTTATCCCGACCGGGGTAAACGTTCGGAATCTGGATTTTGAAAAGCGCTGGGAAACGCATATGACAGTGAAGGCGGGCGACTATATCGGGCCGGGCAGCATTTTTGCGGAGGTTCCCGAAACAAAGTCTATTGTTCATAAAGTAATGGCTCCTCCCGGAGTGGAGGGAGAGGTTATAAAGGCTGTGCAAAACGGCGCTTACACGATAGAGCAGGAGCTTGCGGTAGTTCGAAACGCTAAGGGGGAGGAAATCTCTCTTAAAATGGCGCAGAAGTGGCCGATACGGATTCCGAGGCCGATTGAAAAGCGCTATCCCGCCGCCCGGCCGTTAGTGACGGGACAGAGAATTTTAGATACGCTTTTTCCGATCGCAAAGGGCGGTACGGCGGCTCTGCCGGGAGGGTTTGGCACGGGAAAGACGATGACGCAGCATCAGCTTGCAAAATGGTGTGATGCGGATGTCATTATCTATATCGGCTGCGGCGAGCGCGGAAACGAAATGACGAATGTATTGGAAGAGTTCGGAGAACTGGTTGATCCGAAATCCGGTAATCTTTTGATGGAACGGACGACGCTGATTGCCAATACCTCCAATATGCCCGTAGCGGCCCGCGAAGCGAGTATCTATACCGGAATTACGCTGGCCGAATATTACCGGGATATGGGGTATCATGTGGCGATTATGGCCGATTCTACGTCGCGTTGGGCGGAGGCGCTTCGGGAGCTTTCGGGAAGGCTGGAGGAAATGCCGGCGGAAGAGGGATTTCCGGCTTATCTGGCGTCAAGGCTCTCTGCGTTTTACGAGCGCGCAGGTTATGTGGAAACGTTAAACCATTCGGAAGGGAGCGTTACAATTATCGGCGCCGTCTCGCCGCAGGGCGGCGATTTTTCGGAGCCGGTAACGCAGAATACGAAACGGTTTGTAAGGTGTTTTCTGGCGCTGGATAAGGCGCTGGCGTATGCAAGACATTATCCGGCGATAAACTGGCTGACGAGCTATTCCGAATATATGGAGGATCTGTCGGCTTGGTACAGCCAGAATGTCGGAGCAAACTTTGTATACTGCAGAAATCAGCTATTAAATATTCTGACGACAGAAAACCGTCTTAATGAGATTGTAAAACTGATTGGAAGCGACGTACTGCCTGACGATCAGAAATTGATTTTAGAAATTGCGCGAGTGATACGGCTGGGATTTTTGCAGCAGAATGCGTTTCACTCGGACGATACCTATGTGCCGATGTCAAAGCAGCTTTACATGATGGAATTGATTCTCTATCTTTACGAAAAGTGCAGAGCATTGATTGATATGAGTATGCCGATGGCGCTGCTGCGGGAAAGCAGTGTATTTGAAAAAGTAATTGCAGTCAAGTATGACGTGCCAAACAGCGAGCCGGAAAAATTTGACGAATATCATAGGATCATCGATGCGTTTTACGAACATCTGGTAAAAACGAACGGATAGTAAGGAAAGGGATGGAAGCTGTCATGGCGATTGAATATTTGGGATTGAGCGAAATAAACGGGCCTCTGGTTGTAATGGAGGGAGTAGAGGACGCTTTTTATGATGAAATCGTTACCTTTACCGTCGACGGCGATTCGGAAAAGAAGAAGCTGGGGCGTATTGTAGAAATCAGCCGGGATAAGGCGGTCGTTCAGGTATTTGAAAGCACGGCGGAAATGTCTTTGAACAATACGCATACAAAACTTACCGGACATCCGATGGAGATTAGGCTGTCCGAGGGGATTCTGGGAAGAACTTTTAACGGAGTCGGAGAGCCGATTGACGGACTCGGCCCGGTAAAGGCCGAGGCTGTGCTGGATGTCAACGGTCAGCCGATGAATCCCTGCACAAGGGAGTATCCGAGAAATTATATTCGTACCGGAATTTCTGCAATCGACGGTCTTACTACTCTGATTCGCGGACAGAAACTGCCGATTTTTTCAGGAAACGGTCTGCCGCATGATAAGCTGGCGGCGCAGATCGTGGAACAGGCGAGTCTTGGCAGCGGTTCAAAGGAACAGTTTGCCATCGTATTTGCCGCGATGGGTGTAAAGTATGATGTTGCGGAATATTTTAAACGGACGTTTGAGGAATGCGGCGCGAGCGCTCATGTCGCAATGTTTTTAAACCTGTCAAACGATCCGGTGGCCGAACGTCTGATTACGCCGAAGGTGGCGCTTACGGCGGCGGAATATCTGGCGTTTGAGAAAAATATGCATATTCTGGTTATTTTGACCGACATGACATCCTATGCGGAGGCGATGCGCGAGGTGTCTTCATTAAAGGGCGAGATTCCGAGCCGAAAAGGATATCCGGGATATCTGTACAGCGAGCTGGCGTCTTTGTACGAACGCGCCGGGATTGTAAAGGGGTCGGACGGCTCCGTAACGCAGATTCCGATTCTTACCATGCCAAACGACGATATTACACACCCGATTCCTGATTTGACAGGTTATATTACCGAGGGGCAGATTGTGCTGGAGCGGGCGCTGCACCAGAAAGCGATTTATCCGCCGATTAATGTGCTTCCGTCTCTGTCCCGTCTGATGAAGGACGGAATCGGAGCGAAGTATACCAGGGAAGATCATCAGGATGTGGCAAACCAGTTATTTTCTTCCTATGCGAGAGTTGGCGAGGCAAGAGACCTGGCAAGCGTAATCGGCGAGGATGAGCTGTCTCCGGTCGACAAAAAATATCTTTTGTTCGGAACGGCTTTTGAGCAGCAGTTTGTCGGACAGGGAGAAAACGAAAACCGTTCGATAGAAGAGACGCTTCGCATCGGATGGGAGCTGCTTAAGATTCTTCCGAGAGAAGAGCTTGATCGTATTGACACGAAGATTTTGGATAAATATTTGCCGGAAGAGACAATTTAGATGATTGATAGATAATGCGGAGGCGTCAGTATGGACCCGAATACCTTTCCAACAAAAGGAAACCTGATTCTGGCAAGAAATTCCCTTGCGCTGTCCAGACAGGGCTATGATTTAATGGATAAAAAAAGGAATATTCTGATTCGCGAATTAATGGATCTGATTTCGGAAGCGGCGGATATTCAGGAGGAAATCGATTCTACGTTTACAAATGCATACAGAGCGCTGCAGAAGGCGAATATTCAGATGGGGATTCATGAAGTCGAGCAGGCAAGCTTAAGCGTGCCGGTCGAGGATTCCGTCTATCTAAAGCGCAGGAGCGTGATGGGTACGGAAATTCCGAAGGTGGAATATGAAAAGAAAGAGGAGAAGCCGACGTATTCCTTTTATCATACAAAAATGTCTTTAGACGAGGCGTGCACACAGTTTAGCAGAGTAAAAGAGCTGACAATCCGCCTTGCGGAGATCGAAAATTCCGCGTATCGTCTGGCAGCTAATATAAAGAAAACACAGAAACGTGCCAATGCGCTGCAGAATATTACGATCCCGAAATACGAACGGCTGGCTGGAGAGATTCAGGAATATCTGGAGGAAAAGGAACGGGAAGATTTTACGAGACTTAAAGTAATCAAAAAAATGAAGATGCGTTAATTTTCAGATACTGCGCCGGGAATACCGATAAAAAGAGGAACCGTTATGAAAATAGATGTGATGCAGGAATGCTGCATGGCGTTAGAGGCCGCCGAGGTAATCGCCAGACAGGTAAACCGCGAGGGCTATCAGGAGACAAAAAATAAGATTTTAATGCGATACGGCGCGCGTTTCGGTAAGGAAGACAGGCAAAAATTTACGGAGCGGATGGATGCGATCTCCGGGGCGTTTGACAGAATAAAAGACGTGCTGCCTACAGGAGCGGAAACGGAATTTTTGTTTCGGAAGCATTATTACAATAATACCTGGTCAATTCTTGCACAGATTATGCTGATTAATTTTCACGATATCCGAAAGCATGCGATCAGGGACTACTTGAGGGCGGCAAAGGAGCGCTGGAATAAGACGATGGATTCCAGGGTTTCCCTGAAAGCCGCCTCGTTTTCCGCACTTTTACTTGTGCCGGGAGAACGGACGCTTAGAGAAAGTCTGTTGGACGATATTGACCGGCTGAACGATCCCTATGAATTTAAATGGGATTTATTTAAAGTGCTGACAAATTTTGAATATTATGCCGGCTGCCTGGAACGGATGTTTCTCCAAATCGAGCAGCCGCTTGCGGAGGCGCTTGCTCTTTTAAATCCCATTGCGGATGAAATGAAATCCTTTTGGGAGGAAAAACTGACGCTTCCGATGCTTGAGGAGATGGCCGAATCGATGGGTCTTCCGAGAGAAAATGTAAGAAACAAAAAGGTTATTTTACAGCTATTGCGGATGTCCTGCGACCAGGCTATTATTGACGATCAGTGGAGCGGTTCGATGCTTCCGGTTTATCTGGGGCTTGGGATCGACTGGGGAAATCAGTTTGAGGACGATCAGATAGACAGAAGCCTGTTATGCGGGAAGCTAAAGGTTTTAAGCGAGGACAGTAAATTTGAGATTCTCAGGCTGATAAAAAATGAAGGAAGCTACGGGCAGGAAATTGCGAGAAAACTGCAGCTTGACGCGGCTACCGTGTCTCGCCATCTGACTGTACTGCAGCGCTGCGGCCTCGTTTCTATTGAACGCAAAGAGGGGAGAAACGTCTATTATAGAACAAACCAGAATGAAATCAGATATATACTGGAGCTGATGCAGAAAATATTTCTGTAGCTTTATGAGACAGGAGGAATCCTGTCTTTTTTACCGTATAGGAAACGGCGTCGTCAGACGCAAGCGTCACGAAGAGACGCTTTTTTATCATATAGGAAACTGCGTCGTCAGACGCATGTATTCACAAGTTCGCTTTGCGAACTTGCAGAGAGTGCGAAGCGCTCTTTTTTATACCCTGAATTGCGAAGCATATCAGCGTTTGTTACTTCCATAACATATATATATTGCATATATAAGCAATATGTATATTACGTTATGAAACAATTATATTGACTTCAACTGCCTGAGATGCTAAAATTCTTAAAAAAATCAGGAACCGCGGCTATTACGGCGGAGAGAGAAAGGATGGAGTTGTTTATGAAAGGAAGAAAGCGTTTATTGGCCTCTCTTCTGACCCTTGCGCTGCTTCTGACATGCCTGCAGACGGATGTTTTTGCAGATCCTGCGGCAGATATGAGCGGTGAAACGGCAGAAAACGACGGCGGAAGCGCGGGTAACGCCGCAGAAAGCGGATTCGAAATGCTGGAAGCGGTTGAAGTAACGGGCGTTTCGCGTCTGGACAGAGAAGAGACGCAGGAAGACGGGAAGGTAATGCAGCCTCTTTATCAAGCGGAGGATATGGTTACCGTAATTGTGGAGTTAAACGAAGCTCCTGTGATGGACTATTATGACGGCAGTACATATGCTTCTTTTAAGAAAGAAGAGAAAACCGCCGGGGAGGCGGTGTCCGAGTTTCTGACTTCTGCAGAGGCCGGGGAGCTTGCAAAAGAGCTTTTAACGGGGCAGGAGCAACTCATTTCGCAGATAAATACACTGGCGGGCAGGAACGGCCATTTAGCGGACGATGCGGATTTTTCTGCAGCAGCAGAGCGAAGCGCCGCTGATTTTGAAGTTACGGCGCAGTGGACGACGGCGGTAAATGCGTTTGCGGTTCGTATGCCTTACGGAACGCTTAAGGAAGTAAAAGCGATGCCGGGAGTCAAGCGCGCCTATGTCGAGCATACCTACAGCCTTCCGGAGCCGGTGGAAAAGGCAGCCGTATCGGACGATAAGAACAGAGAGACCTATAGCTACGAGATGGCGGGAATCGACTCCGTATGGGCGAAAGGCTATACGGGAAAAGGGATGCTTGTCGCCGTTTTGGACAGCGGACTGGACATTAAACTGAATTACGAGGGAATCGTTGTCCGTGAGCATGAGGCGTTTACCGACGAATCCTTTTTAAACGATCCGGCTGATAACGTGAACGGCTGGGAACTTCGCTATACGAACGAAAGTCTTGCAAAGTTTCTGGAGGACAACCAGTTGATTTCGACGACCGGTTCGGACGGAAATAAAATCGTATATGACAATAACGCACTTTATAAAAATCTCAAAGTTCCGTATGCCTGTGATTATGCGGACGGGGATCTGAACGTACTTCCGACGAACAGCGATCACGGAACCCATGTTTCAGGTACCATTGCGGGTTTTGCAAAAACGCCTGAGGGAGAAGTAAAGTTTACGGGAGCGGCGCCGGATGCGCAGATTCTGTTTATGAAGGTATTCCCGGATGAGGACGGCGGCGCAACGGAGAGCAGTATCGTAATGGCGCTTGAAGATTCTTTGAAGCTCGGAGCGGACTTGATTAACTTAAGTCTCGGTTCCGACAACGGGTATGCCGTAGACGATACGATTCAGAACGACACATTTGCGCGTATCGAAGCGGCGGGAATTGCAATGATGACCTCCGCGGGAAACAGCGCGTATTCTACGGCAAACAATAATTACGAAGGAGAGGGCTTAACTTCTTCTCCGGAGACTTCTATGATGTCCTCCCCTGCGGTATATGACAGCAACTTAAGTATTGCGTCGATTGACGGTGCAATTGCGGTGGAGAGTTATTTTGTATGGACAGATAAAGCGGGTACGGAACATAGAGTTCCGTTCAGCGATCCGTGGTCTGTCGCCATGAAATCCGGTTTTTCGGACAAGCAGTATCCGATTTATGCAGTCGGAGGAACCGGTACGTATGACGATTACTACAGCGCCAATTTTAATAACGGCTGGAACGGCGGAAAAACGGGTCTTGCGCTTGTAAAGCGGGGCGAGATTTCGTTTTCGGATAAGATTAACAATGCAATGTCTTTTTCCGGCGTCAATTCACAGGGGGAGCGTTACGGCGTTTTGGGCGTAATCATTTATGACAACGATCCGGAAGGAACGGAGCTGATTCATATGAGCGCCGAGAACACTGCGATCACGTCGGCATATATTTCCGGTAAGGACGGCGCGGCAATTGTGTCGGCGCTGGAATCCGGATATGAGGTGAAAATTCAGGTATCAAAGACGGATCAGACAATAGAAAACGAAACGTTTGGCGAGATGTCTTCCTTTACTTCCTGGGGCGCGGGTCCGGGTCTGGAGTTAAAGCCGGAGATTACGGCGCCGGGCGGCAATATCTGGTCTTCTGTAATAGACCCGATGAATTCCGGAAACGACGGTTATACGGGAAGCTACAGCATGATGAGCGGTACTTCGATGGCTGCGCCGCATATGACGGGAATTGCAGCGTTAGTCCGCCAGTATCTTATCGCATCCGGTTATCCGGCAAACGAGGAGCTGGGCGATTTTATCAGCCGTCTGCTTGTAAGTACGGCAGTTCCGCAGCAGGATTCCAATCATGTGTTTTATTCTCCGCGCCAGCAGGGGGCGGGTCTGGTAAACGCATCGGCAGCGGTTTCCACACCGGCTTATCTGTCGGTAGAGGGAAAGAATGTCGGAAAGCTTGAACTTTTGGACGACCCGGAGAAAAAGGGCGTCTATGATATTACCTTTGATGTGAACAATATTTCCAATCAAAGCGTAACTTATGATGTAGAAGTCGTCCTGATGCGCCCGGATGTGAAAGAGGTTCCTACGCAGTGGGGGACGCGCAGCGTACTGTCGGATCACGATGTTGTGCTTTCAACGACGTCTCTCGGCGATGTGACGGCTGCTCCAAAAAGCAGTGCAAAGTTCAGCAAACAGGTATCCCTGACCGAAGCACAGAAAGAAGAGCTGAACAATTTATTTGTAAACGGAATCTATGTCGAAGGATATGTAAAGCTTACGGACAAAGGAGGTAAGCATCCTCAGATCGGTATGCCGCTTCTTGCTTTTTACGGCGACTGGACGAAAGCGCCTGTGTTTGATACCGCTTTTTGGACGGATGAGCCTAAGGACGGGGAGAGCGTGTACAACAATGAGTCTGCATGGGGCGTTAATTTTGTAGGCTGTGCGGTTTGGGATGATATGTACGGAATTATCGGCTATCATAATCTGGGACAGAATATCTTCGATCCGGACAATAACAATCAGTCAGTCTTTTTGAAGGAAAATATTGAATTATCGCCGAACGGAGACGGATATTTTGACAGGATTGACGATTATGTGCTGTATCAGATTCGTGATGCGCGCCTTGTCGTATTTGAGGTAAAGGACAGTGAGACAGGCGAGCTGTATTTCAGAGACTGGGCTTCGTATTCTTTTAAAACGACCTGGAACGCGCAGTTAAGCGCCGCAATTCCGTTCAGTGTTTACGGAACGTATCCGGAATGGGCCGGAACCGATTTAAACGGCGATGTGCTGCCGAGCGGAACAAAATGTATTTTTACAATTACGGCATACGGAGAGGGCGATTACGGTGAGGAAGTCACCCCGGATGGAGCCGGATATTCAGTAACCGATTTTGATTCCATTATTCCGGGGGTGAAAGAGCCTACGTTTAACGGACATGCAATGGATATGACCGGAGACATCGTATCTTTCCCTGTTACAGTAGATACGGTTGCGCCCAAGCTGGTAAACAATGCGGTTTCGTTTTATCAAAAAGACGGAAGAACTTATATTTCCGGTACGGTTTATGATGAGGACGGCTCGCTTGCCTCTCTTGAAATTGTGCCGTATATTACGCGTACTTATAAAGAAGGGTACGGAGATGCATCCTATGCGGAGACGGGAATTGATCACAGCAATCCGTTTTATGTTCATCATATTTATGACGCGGGGAAGAAGACGCTGGAGTTTGAGGCGGATGTGACCGAATATGTCCATACCAACGAGGCTTATCCGGGAGAAAACAACTATTATGATTTTACCTGGAACGGAAATATTCTGCTTTCCTGCGGCGACTATGGTATGAATGACAGAAGCTATGCAATTGTGGTGGATACGTCGGAGGGAATTGTTCTGTCGCAGACTTCTGCGCTGCTTTATCCGGGCAGTGAGTTTGAACTCAGCGTCAATAACAATACCGGAGACATGGATGCAGAACTGACGCGCACCTCCAGCAATCCGGAAGTGGCTGTCGTAAACGAATATGGAAAGGTTACTGCGATTGCGCCGGGACAGGCAGTAATTACTGTTTCTAACGGCAAAGCTTCAGCAGACTGTGTTGTTGCGGTACAGGAACGTCACACCGAGGTAGAGGATTTCCGTCTTTCGATTGACCGGTTTTCCGGGTTAAAACCGGACGGCGAAGCGGTTGTAAAGGTAGAAGGCTTAACGCCCGCCGACGTGCAGCTGAATGAAATCAGATGGGTGGTTTCGGAAAGCGACGAATATGCCGAAAATTATGCGGAAGGACTGATTACGGTGATGCAGGAAACCAGCGACGGACTTTCCGGCTCACTGTATTTAAACGTATCAAGCTCCGATATCGCGCTTCCTGCGGGAACAGGTACGCTTACGGTTACTTTAAACGGCGTCTCCCGATCGATGGAAATCGGATGGGATGATCTCTATACCTCTTCCGACCAGGACGGCATGATTTCCGCGGGAAATTTTAACACACAGGTGGTTTATGTACAGCAGGGTGAGACGGCGGAATTATGTGCAAAATACCGTCAGGCGACAAAGCATACCTCATCCGAAGTTATGACGGAGCTGACGGGGCTTGTCATGGACGGAGCCGATTTCTTTGTGAACGGCAGCCCTTATCAGACAAAACTTGTAAATGAAGAAGGCTATGCTCTGCCGACAGATATACATGTCTATACCGTATACAGTTACGGTACGGAAAACGAGTATGAATATGAAATGACCAGAGATGCGAATTACGGCGGTTATACTTATGATGCAGTAACAGGTGTAATTTCAATTCCCTATTCGCCGACCGGTTCTTCAACAAGACTTAAAATAACGGCAGAGGGAGTTGCCGCACCGGGTAATCCGGCGGGGGAACGCAGCAATACGCAGTATACGAAACCGGACGGATTATACGGTCCGTTTGACTGGGCTGTGACGGAAGGCGACGGTACGCTTGAAATGACATCCGTTACCGACAACTATGGCGATACGCATGAAGCCGCCCTTTTTACGCCGACAAAACCCGGCGTAAGTTATATTACCGCATCGTCAAAGGATGGTCAGCATCATGTGAATTTTGCAGTTGTTTCGGAGGCGGTTCTGGCTGATTCGCTTGAACTGGATACACACAGGGTTGATATAAAGGTAGGAGAAACGAAAGCGCTTAACGCGGTAATGAAGCCGGAACCGACCCTTGAGAAAGATAAGGCTTTGGAATGGACAAGTTTTAATCCGTCAGTTGCAACGGTGGATGAGAACGGTGTAATTCAGGCTTTATCCGAAGGCTATACCTATATAAAGGTAAATACAAAAGCAAATAATAAAGTATCCGGTTATTGTATCGTTTCCGTAACGGGAATCCATGCTTCTTCCGTTTCACTTGATAAAACGGAACTGACTTTAAGGAGCGGGGAAAGCGCCGAATTAACGGCGACGATTTTACCGGCAGACTGTACGGACGACGCGATTTGGACGTCTGGCGATGATTCCGTAGCGATTGTCGACGAAAACGGTGTTGTGACGGCTGTTGCGGACGGTGAGACGACTGTAAAAGTAACGGCAGGCTCTGTCAGTGCGGAGTGCAAAGTAACGGTTGATACTCCGGTTGCCGTTTCCGGCATCAGTCTCGATAAGACGAATATAGAATTCACAAAGGCCGGAGAAACCAGTTTGCTTACTGCAGCTGTAATGCCGGAAAACGCGACGAATAAAAATGTTTCGTGGAGAAGTTCGGATAAAAAGATTGCTTCCGTCAACGATACGGGCATAGTTACGGCAGTATCAAACGGAACATGTACGATTACCGTAACGACTGAGGACGGACTGTATACGGCGGAATGTAAGGTGACGGTAAAGATAAAGGATTCATCGTCAACGGAAAAGCCGGAGGAAAAGCCGGAAGAAAAACCGGATCAAAGTCAGAAGCCGGATCAGGATTCGTCGGACGGTTCGAATCAGACGCAGACGCCCGTTTCCGGGAATAATGGTCAGCCAGATACGCAGCCGACGCATGGCGCCAACAATGTTACAACTGTAAAAGGGGCGCCGAAAACGGCGGACAGCGGCTCGGCAGGCGGAACCTTTGCCTTCCTGCTGCTTGCGGCAGGCGCGGTTTTGATCGGAATCGGCGCAAAAAAGAAATACGGAAGCAGAAACGAAATGCAATAAGTTTGAAAGAAAACTGCTTTCGGACAGAGGAATCAATGACGAACCCGAACGAATAAGAGGAAGTCTGTAAGGAAGAGACGGTTTTTCCGAAAGGAAAGATCGTCTCTTTGTTTTTGACAGGGTATTGATTCCTGCAGCGAGGGAGGATATAATGCTTTTATCAAAAACAACGGATTCTATTGGGGTGTGCAGAGAATCCGTGTAGAAATGAAGGAGAAAAATGATCTATATTATAATAAGCGCAGGCGTGTTTTTGTCGGATTTTTTTATTAAGCGCCGGATTGACGAACAGATGAAAATCGGAGAACGGCGTCCGATGTTTCATAATAAAATGATGATTGAAAAATACTATAACAAAGGAGCCGCTCTTAATCTGCTTGCGGATAAGCCGAAACGAATGCGTATGATTCATACGATTCTTCTGTTGTTTGTCTGTACGGTCTGCTGCCTGTCTATGCGCGTAACAGGCAGGGAAACGGGAAAGGCGGGTCTTGCGCTTATCGCCGGGGGCGGCCTGAATAATTTGCTGGATCGTTACACAAAAGGTCACGTTGTGGATTATATACGTTTTCGATTCGGCCCGAAGCGGTTACAGAAGATTGTTTTTAATTTGTCGGATTTTGCAATTTTTATCGGAGCTGCCCTGACCGTAATCGGAAACGGGGATGAACGATAGGAGTAATTCAGGTATGGAGTGCGGCGTATGGAGCAGATAAACTACAGAGCTTTAGAAAAAATCGAGATTAACAGAGCGTTATTTTGCGGGTTTATTCGGCGTCAGGAGGTTACGGACTGTCTGCGGAGAGAAAACGGCGTATGGGTGATAAAATCCGATCCGTTTTTGGACGACTGGACGGAAGCAGACTACAGGGAGTTGCTCGAAGGGTTGACGCATACCGCCGCCGGGGGCGGTTTTGTTTATGCTGCATTTGACGGGAAGGTTCTGAAAGGATTTGTATCGGTGGAACCGGATCTATTCGGCGGGAATCTGCGCTATCTTGATTTGTCAAATATTTATGTGTCCGCGGACGCCAGACGGCGCGGCATAGGACGGAAACTGTTTTTGGAGGCAGTGGCATGGGCACGGGAAAAAGGTGCAAAAAGGCTTTATATATCGGCCCATTCCGCCGTGGAAAGCCAGGCGTTTTATAAAGCGGCGGGCTGTGCGGAGGCGGAGCAATACAGCAGGCGGCATGTGGAAAAGGAACCTTTTGACTGTCAGATGGAATATCTGATCGACGGAAATGATGCAATTTAGCCGTTTCGGCGGCGGAAGCAGGAAGAGGAAGAAACGGAAATGACGAAGGAACAATATGTGAAAGTAACGGATCTCCTGAGGAAACATCCCAAGAGGGCAAGAATTGCCGAATTATTCAACCGTGTTTTGGCGGGGATAGTGTTTTTGGCTTATCCGCTTTATCTGCTGCTGCTGCTGGTTCAAAAAAACCCTTTTCTGTCCCGCGCCATTATCGTTCCGCTTGATTCCTTTCTGGTATTAACGTTTGTGCGCGCGGTAATCAACGCGCCAAGACCGTATGAAAAATTCGGAATGCCGCCTGTTTTTTCCAAAGACACAAAAGGGAAATCGTTTCCGAGCCGCCATGTGTTTTCTGTCTTTGTGATAGCCGGAACGGTGTTTGTCAAATATCCGGCTGCAGGCGTAGCGCTTGGCGCTGCGGGCGCGGCGCTTGCGCTTCTTCGGGTAGCGGGCGGCGTTCACGAGCCGAAGGATGTGATAGCAGGAGGACTAATCGGCGCTGCAGTCGGTTTCTTCGGCTGTTTGGTTTAAACGGGTTCCTGCGGGTTTCGCAGAATAGCGGAAGAGACATGTTTTTTGCAGGCGCTCGGCGTCTGTCCGAACCGCTTTTTAAATATCCGGTTAAAATAGGAGAGATTGTCAAATCCGACTTCGGCCGCGATATCGAGTACGGAAGAATCGGAGGAAACAAGGAGTCTCTGCGCCATTGTCAGCCGGTATTCATTCAGATATTCAATAAACGACGTTCCCATTATATTTTTAAAGTATTTCATAAAGTGCGACTGGCTTAAATGCACTTCGGCCGCAATCTCTTCGATTGTAATTTTATTCATATAATTGTTTTCCAGATATTTCAAAATCTGTTTCATTTTTTCAAGCGATCGGTAGTTCGTCCGTACAGGCTCCATCTTCGCGCAATTATGGAACAGAATATAAAACAGCAGAAAAAGCTGGCTTTTTAAGAAGAGCTGGTATGCCTTTGGGTTTGTCTTGCAGATTTCGTCGTTAGCATCGATGCAGGCTTTTATTTCGGCGTAGCAGGGACAATCCGGCGCATAAAGGGTCGGAACCGTGATTTTGCCCGATAATAGAGGAAGGAGAAAATCCGAATTGCAGGTATCGGTTTTTTTGGATATCAGGATATTCGGATGAAAAATAATGTTTTCATATTCCATTTTTTCGTTTTCAAACTGTTCGATAGAATGAAGCTGTCCTGGGATAATCAGCGCAAACATACCGGCGTGAACCGGATACTGTCTGAAATCTACGGTAACCAAGCCTCTGCCTTTTTTAATATAAACAATTTCCATCTCGTCATGCCAGTGAACCGGGACGTAAGAAAAATCCAGCGGAATGGAACACAGGTATGTAATATAGGGGAACAGCGGATTTCCGTGTAAAATTTTTTCCTGGTAGTTTTCGTATTCCAAAATATTCATGATAGGATTGTCACCTTTGCCAATGATTCTGTTGTAAGCCGTATAATTTTCCGATTTTTAATTATGATAGAATTGTACTACTTTTTTGCTAAATATTACAAGAAAATTATTTTGTTCAAATTTATAATACAGATAACATATTTGAAAAATACGAAAAAATCCGAAAATGAATGAAGCAATATTGGGGGCGTGTAAAAAGACCGCGGAAGCGGCAGAAAGGAAAGCAGCATGAAATTACAGGAAATCGTAAAGAAAAGGTGCGGGAAAACAATTGCACAGTGTTCCAATGAGGAACTTTATTATGCACTTTTGGAAATGACAAAAGGAATGGCGGCGGAAAAGGTCAGCAGCAGGGGGAAACGAAAATTATACTATATTTCCGCTGAGTTTTTGATCGGAAAGCTTTTGTCCAATAATTTAATTAATCTGGGCATATACGAAGAGGTACGGGAGCTTCTGGCAGAAAACGGAAAAAGTCTTGCGGAAGTGGAAGAAGCGGAACCGGAACCGTCGCTCGGCAACGGAGGGCTCGGACGTCTGGCCGCTTGTTTTCTGGATTCCATTGCTTCTCTCGGCTTAAACGGAGACGGCGTCGGATTAAATTATCACTATGGGCTCTTTAAGCAGGTTTTCCAAAACAACCTTCAAAACGAGACGCCGAATCCGTGGATCGAAAAAGAAAGCTGGCTGACAAAGACGGACGTTTCGTATCCCGTTTCGTTCGGAGGATTTAAACTGCAGTCCAGAATGTATGACATTGATGTGTTAGGATATGACAACCGTACGACAAAGCTGCATTTATTTGATGTGGAGACGGTAGACGAGGGCTTAGTCGGAGAGGGAATTGACTTTGACAAAGAGGATATTGCCAGAAATCTGACGTTATTTTTGTATCCCGATGATTCGGACGACAAGGGACGGATTCTTCGTGTGTATCAGCAGTATTTTATGGTAAGCAACGCCGCGCGCCTGATTCTTGACGAGGCAGTAAAAAGAGGCTCTACGCTTCATGATTTGGATGAATATGCGGTGATTCAGATTAACGATACGCATCCGAGTATGGTAATTCCGGAGTTGATCCGTCTTTTGATGGAGCGCGGAATTTTAATGGACGAGGCGATTCAAATCGTGTCAAAGGCATGTGCATACACGAATCATACGATTTTGGCGGAGGCGCTTGAGAAGTGGCCGATTCATTTTCTGGAAAAGGCCGTTCCGCAGCTTTTGCCGATTATTTATGAGCTGAACAGCCGTGTCGCAGAGAAATTTCACGATAAATCGGTGGCGATTATTGACGAGGAACAGCGCGTGCATATGGCGCATATGGATATTCATTACGGCTACAGCATTAACGGCGTAGCGTATCTTCATACCGAAATCTTAAAAAATTCGGAGCTGAACCATTTTTACCGGATTTATCCGGAGAAATTTAATAACAAGACTAACGGCATTACGTTCCGCCGCTGGCTGCTGTATTGCAACAGAGAGCTTACCGCGCTGATTGAATCGCTGATTGGTTCGGGCTTTAAAAAAGATGCGAAAGAGCTTGAAAAGCTTTTGCGGTTTGCAGACGATACGGCTGTGCTTGAAAAGCTGCTTGCCGTAAAGGCCGGCAATAAAGCAGAGTTAAAGGAATATCTGGAAAAAACGCAGAAGATTACGCTGGACGAAAATTCTGTATTTGATATCCAGGTTAAGAGACTGCACGAGTATAAGAGACAGCAGATGAACGCGCTCTATGTGATTCATAAATATTTTGAAATTAAGGCCGGCAAGAAGCCGACGCGTCCGATTACCGTAATTTTCGGCGCGAAAGCGGCGCCCGCTTATGTGATTGCAAAAGATATTATTCATCTGATTTTGTGTCTGGAAGAGCTGATTGCAAAAGATCCGGAGGTTTCGCCGTATTTAAAGGTGGTTATGGTAGAGAACTACAACGTTACCTTAGCGGAAAAATTAATTCCCGCAGCGGATATTCATGAGCAGATCTCACTTGCGTCAAAGGAGGCTTCCGGTACTTCGAACATGAAGTTTATGTTAAACGGAGCCGTTGCAATCGGTACAATGGACGGAGCGAATGTAGAAATGCATCAGTTTGTAGGCGATGATAATATCTATATTTTCGGCGAATCGTCTGAGGCGGTTATTAAGCATTATGAAAAAGCCGATTATGTATCGAAGGATTACTACGAGAAGGATGAAGATATTAAGCGCGCAATTGATTTTATTGTCAGCGACAAGATGCTTTCTGTAGGCAAAAAGGAGAATTTAAACCGTCTGTATCAGGAACTTTTAAATAAAGACTGGTTTATGACACTACCTGACTTTAAGGAATATGCGGCGGCGAAAGAACGTATCTACGCGGATTATGAAGACCGTATGGCATGGGCGAAAAAGATGCTGATTAATATCGGCAAGGCCGGATTCTTCTCCTCCGATCGGACGATTGAGCAGTACAATGAGGATATCTGGCATTTATAAAAAAGTGTAATAAATACTCTGAGCGGCTTTTGTATCGAACCGTTTGGAGTATTTTTATCTTATAGGATTCGGGTGTCAAAAGGCGGTCTTTTCGATTTGAACTGGCAACTTGCAC